>NZ_JBQFPA010000002.1:0-830305 GCF_056534105.1 Ruegeria sp. E5
CTGCGGTCAGCGTGGTCTTGCCGTGGTCAACGTGCCCAATCGTGCCGATGTTGACGTGCGGCTTATTACGCTCAAACTTTTCCTTTGCCATGATGGCCTCCTTTTTCGGTAATGAAGGGAGCGCGTTAGCCGCGCTCCCTCAAATCTTCGCTTATGCGTATTTCGCCTGAATCTCGTCCGAGATGTTCTGCGGAACCGGATCGTAGTGATCGAACTGCATGGTGAACTGGGCACGGCCCGACGACATCGAACGCAGAGTGTTGATGTAGCCGAACATGTTGGCCAGCGGAACGAACGCATCAATCGCAATTGCGTTGCCGCGCGGCTCCTGACCAGAGACCTGGCCACGACGCGAGGTCAGGTCGCCGATGATACCGCCGGTATATTCTTCCGGGGTGATCACTTCGACCTTCATGATCGGTTCCAGCAGTTTCGCGCCAGCTTTGCGCATGCCTTCGCGCATACACATCCGCGATGCGATTTCGAACGCCAGAACGCTCGAGTCAACGTCGTGGAACTTACCGTCCAGCAGGGCAACCTTGAAGTCGATCACGGGGAAGCCAGCCAGCGGGCCGCTGTCCATGACCGAGTTGATGCCTTTTTCAACACCGGGGATGTATTCCTTCGGAACGGCACCACCAACGATGCGGCTTTCGAACGAATAGCCTTCGCCTGCCTCGGTCGGCTGGATCTCCAGCTTGACTTCCGCGAACTGACCCGAACCACCCGACTGTTTCTTGTGGGTGTAGGTGTGCTCAACCGGCATCGAGATGGTTTCACGATAGGCCACCTGAGGTGCACCGATGTTCGCTTCAACCTTGAACTCGCGCTTCAGACGGTCAACCAGGATGTCCAGGTGAAGTTCGCCCATGCCCTTCATGATGGTCTGACCGGATTCCAGATCAGTTTCCACACGGAAGGACGGGTCTTCGGCGGCCAGACGGGCCAGACCCTGAGACATCTTCTCTTGGTCGCCCTTGGTTTTGGGCTCAACCGCGATCTCGATAACCGGATCGGGGAAGGTCATGGTTTCCAGAACCACCGGATCCTTCGCGTCACACAGGGTGTCACCGGTGGTGGTGTCTTTCAGACCCGCCAGCGCGATGATGTCGCCTGCAAACGCTTCTTCGATCTCTTCCCGGTTGTTCGAGTGCATCATCATCATACGACCGATGCGCTCTTTTTTACCTTTGGTCGAGTTCAGGATCGAGTCACCCTTGTTCATGGTGCCCGAGTAGATCCGGGTGAAGGTCAGCGAGCCAACGAAGGGGTCGTTCATGATTTTGAACGCCAGGCCTGAGAAGGCCATGTCGTCGTCTGCACGACGGGCGATGTCACGAACTTCTTCCTCGTCGCCGGGTTTGAAGCCCATGTAATCAACAACGTCCAGCGGGCTGGGCAGATAGTCGATCACAGCGTTGAGCAGCGGCTGAACGCCTTTGTTCTTGAACGCCGAACCACCCAGAACCGGAACGAACGCGATTTCCAAAGTACCTTTACGCAGCAGGGCGCGCAGGGTTGGAACGTCGGGCTCATTGCCTTCCAGGTATTCCATCATCGCGTCGTCGTCCATTTCGACGGCCGCTTCGATCATCTTGCCGCGCCATTCGTCAGCCATGTCCTTCAGGCTGTCGCGGATCGGAGCTTTGATCCAGCTTGCGCCCAGATCTTCGCCCTGCCACAGCCACTCTTCCATGGTGACCAGGTCGATCAGACCTTCCAGCTCGGACTCGGCACCGATCGGAATACCAACCGGAACAGCGCGTGCGCCGGTGCGGTCTTCGATCATGTTGACGCAGTTGAAGAAGTCAGCGCCGATCTTGTCCATTTTGTTGACGAAAACCATACGCGGAACCTTGTAGCGGTCAGCCTGACGCCACACGGTTTCGGTTTGGGGCTCAACACCGGCGTTTGCGTCCAGAACGCAGACAGCACCGTCGAGAACCGCCAGCGAACGCTCAACTTCGATGGTGAAGTCAACGTGGCCGGGGGTGTCGATGATGTTCAGGCGGTGCTTAGGAGTTTCGGCGGTCTGACCGTCTTCGGTGCGCTCCCAGAAAGTGGTGGTCGCAGCCGAAGTGATGGTGATGCCGCGTTCCTGCTCCTGCTCCATCCAGTCCATGGTGGCTGCACCATCGTGCACCTCACCGATGTTGTGGGATTTACCAGTGTAATACAGGATACGCTCCGAGCAGGTGGTCTTACCTGCGTCGATGTGCGCCATGATACCGAAGTTACGGTATAGTTCGAGCGGATATTCGCGTGCCATTTTTGATAAGCCTCTGAATTACCAACGGTAGTGGCTGAAGGCTTTGTTCGCCTCGGCCATCTTGTGGGTGTCTTCGCGCTTCTTCACGGCAGTACCGCGGGACTGTACAGCGTCCAGCAGCTCACCGGCGAGGCGTTCTTCCATGGTGTTTTCGTTGCGGCCGCGCGCAGCGGTGATCAGCCAACGGATGGCCAGTGCTTCGCGGCGCTCAGGGCGCACTTCGACCGGAACCTGATAGGTTGCACCACCAACCCGGCGCGAGCGAACCTCGACCGACGGTTTGATGTTGTCGAGCGCTTCGTGGAACACTTCGACAGGAGCGCGCTTTACCTTGTTCTCAACGCGATCAAAGGCGTTGTAAACGATGCGCTCTGCGACCGACTTCTTGCCGTCGATCATCAGGTTGTTCATGAATTTGGTCAGTACCTTGTCGCCAAATTTGGCGTCAGGCAGGACTTCGCGTTTTTCGGCGGCGTGACGACGTGACATATCAGCCTCTCCTTCTTACTTGGGACGCTTCGCGCCGTATTTCGAACGACGTTGCTTACGATCTTTGACGCCCTGAGTATCCAGAACACCGCGCAGGATGTGGTAACGCACACCGGGAAGGTCTTTTACACGGCCGCCACGGATCAGAACAACCGAGTGTTCCTGCAGGTTGTGGCTTTCACCCGGGATGTACGAGATGACCTCGAACCCGTTGGTCAGACGCACCTTGGCAACCTTACGCATAGCCGAGTTCGGCTTCTTCGGTGTGGTGGTGTACACGCGGGTGCAAACGCCGCGCTTCTGCGGGCACTGCTCCAGGTGCATGGACTTCGAGCGTTTTACTTTGGGCTGCCGCGGTTTGCGGATCAGCTGTTGAATAGTTGGCATTCCGGTTTCTTCCCCGTTTTGCAACACACATGACATGCACGCGCGTTGCGTGCGGTTAAATTCGCTGCACTCATGCGTCCACAAGCGCAAAACCCGCGAGCGTTCCCATTCCGAGGTGAACGTCGCGGTTTGTTATCAGAGGGCGCGAACGATAAAAGTGTCCGGGCCTTGACCAGTTCATTACTGAAATCGGTTATGGGGCGGCCCCCGGTACCGAGATGTCGCGCGTATTAAGGGGAGTCGGCCCAAGTGTCAACAGCCCAGCGGGAAAGGCGTATTGTACATAAGAGCTCCGGCCGTCTATCAGGAACTAATGGAGATTCCCACTGCGCCGACACATTGCAGCACTTCGGCACCGGATGCATAGTGAACATGCCCTGCAAACCATTGGATGCCCCATGCAAGTCTTTGGCCTGTGCCGATTTTCATTCCCTGCTCTGGGCGATTTCCAGATCGAACATGACACGGTCGCAGATCGGCGCGCCCATCTCTACAACCCTGCTCGTCTGGAAGAGCGGTTCCGCTTGTTCGAATCTGTGACGTTGCCCAGCTTTCGCACGCAGACAGATGGGGACTATCAGCTTCTGGTCGTTGTTGGGGACTGTCTGCCGCGAAAGGCGCTCGACCGGCTTAAGGACCTTACCGCTGACATCAAGCAGGTACGAATTGTCCAAAGACCCGTCGAACCAAGCCATAAACACCGGCAGGTCATGAAACGAATCCTTCAGGAAGCGCGTTCAAACCCGGACCGGCCCTGTCTTCAATTTCGCCATGATGACGACGACAGCATTTCGATTGATTTCATCGAAAGACTGCGCGAGTCCGCCGATGATGTTGCCGGGCTGATTGGAAAAAATCAGGCCATAGGCCTCGATTTCAACAACGGATACCAGGCCTGCTTTGGGCCGAATGGGGTTCGGGCGGCACAAGTCTACAAATCTTTGCTTGGGGTGGGCTTGGGCATACTTATCGCGGGCGGGTGCGCCCACACGATCATAAGTTTTACCCACAACCGGATCGGGCGTTTCATGCCAGTGGTCAGTTATCCTGATCGCCCGATGTGGATCAGGACATTGAACAACTCCAACGACTCGCCGCGCGCTGAAAAGCAGAAGGCGCAGCTTGCGCCGATCACGCCCGAAATCGAGACCGATTTTGCCACGCGTTTCGCGCTAAACCCCGGTTTCGTACGTTTGCCTCACTTCTCCGCTTGACGCGACCGCTCGCGAAACAGAGTGAACATCCCTGCCCCAACTACCAATGCACCACCCAGCATTGTGATCGCGTCCGGCCAGTCACCAAACACAGCCCACCCCAGTCCCAGTGCCCAAAGCAGGCTGGAATAGCGAAATGGCGCAACAAAACCGACCTCGCCCACGCGCATCACCATGACACTGAAAAGATAGCCTATCAGAACAAAGACCGCAGCGCTGGCGATCATCGCTCCAGATGCGGTCGAGACCGGCACCCATCCTTCAAACGTGGAGACGATGATCGCTGCCAATGTGATAGTGAGGGATGTCGCCAGTGTTACCACCATAGAAGGTACTTCGGTTGACATTCGGCGGGTGATCAAATCGCGAACTGTAACGGAAGCAACCGCAATCAATGCGTAAATCGCATAGATGCTGAACCCTTCAGGACCGGGCCGAACGATCAACAACATACCGACAAACCCAAGCGCGATTGCAGCAATACGTCTCCATCCAATTACTTCACCGAAGAATAAGGCAGCACCCAAAGTCACGGTCAGCGGCAACGCCTGTAGAACTGCCGTAACGTTGGCAAGCGGCATGTGCATCAGAGCCGTTAAAAAGAAGATGGTCGCCGCCAACTCTGCCAGGCAACGTAATGCGATAAGCCATTTGTCATGGAGGGGAAAATTCAGGTGAAGCGCCCCAAGATAACGGGCCATTATCAACACAAGAACTGTCGCCAAAACTCCGCGCATGGTCACAAGTTGGAACAGAGGCAGATCTTGCCCCACCACTTTCACCAACGCATCATTGACGGTAAAGGCCGCCATGCTGCCCATCATCAGCAGCGCGCCTTTAACGTTAGGACTCATTTAATCAACACCCGGCCTTCAATATATCGTCGTACTAACTGTTCAATCGATCACGAAGTCAATTTGCGCCTGACAATCCTACAGTAATAGTTCCGACGAGCTACACAAACTGTCGACTTTTCAGTCGTTTCAATCTGTCATCTGGGCGGAAGGCGTAGATTTCGAGATCTCGATCTCATCATCCGTCATCTCCTCTTCTACACCATCAAACAATGGCGTCGAAAGGTAACGCTCGCCCGTATCTGGCAACATTACCAACATGACGGAACCTTCCGGAGCAGTCTCGGCCAGTTTCATCGCGACCGCAAAGGTCGAGCCACCAGAAATACCGGTAAAAATCCCCTCTTCCGCGGCCAAACGGCGCGACCATGCAATACCGTCGCTACCGGGAACGGGAATCAACTCATCGTAGTAGGAGTTATCAATGGCCTCCTGCAGAACCCACGGAATGAAATCAGGCGTCCAACCCTGTATCGGATGCGGTTCGAAGTTCGGGTGGCTCTCGGTCGGCTGGTGTATTTCGTTGCGGGTGTTTACATACCCCGACGACACAATGGCTGCATTGGCAGGCTCGGTCAGGATGATCTTGGTCTCAGGGCGCACTTTCCTCAGCACCCGGGCCACGCCCGACACCGTCCCGCCAGTGCCATAGCCCGTAACCCAATAGTCGAGATTCTGCCCATCAAAGTCACCCAAGATTTCCCTCGCGGTGGTATTTTCGTGAATATCGGCGTTGGCTGCGGTTTCAAACTGGCTGGCCAGGAACCAACCGTTCTGCTCGGCCAGTTCTTTAGCTTTTGTATACATGCCGAACCCCTTTTGCGCGCGCGGTGTCAGGACAACTTTTGCCCCCAAAAACCTCATCAGCTTGCGCCGCTCGACCGAGAAACTGTCGGCCATCGTCACAACTAAGGGATAGCCTTTGGCCGCGCAGACCATCGCCAGCCCGATACCGGTATTCCCCGAGGTCGCCTCAACCACTGTCTGACCGGGTTTTAAGCTACCGTCGCGTTCTGCCGCTTCGATGATGTTGAGGGCAAGGCGATCTTTGACAGAACTGGCCGGGTTAAACGCTTCGAATTTTACGTAAACCGTCACGTTTGAGGGCGCGATCCTGTTTATTCGTATACTTGGCGTGTCTCCGACGGTGTCCAAAATACTGTCATACAGTCGCTTTCGCCCATGCGTTTGACGAGTTGTCATTGCGGCCCCCTCCTCTGTTGACGAAAGCATGCCACAAACCGGATCACATTAGTAACTATCTTTGTGAGAGTTCGCCTCGGAGCGCTCACAACAAGAAAGGCCCCGCGAAATCGCGGGGCCTTTCTTAGTTATTGAGGGTGCCTATTCGCGGCTTTCCGGTGTTTCCACCAGAACGTCCAGCTCATCACCGACCATGTCGTCGTCGAAGGTCGGAGCGGCCAGAGCAGCGGCTGCTTCGGCCTCTTCCCTGCGCGCTTCGATAACCACGTTGTCACGCGACTGCGCGATGTGGCGGACGGCCTGAGTGGCCCCACCGGTCCCGGCGGGGATCAGACGACCAACGATTACGTTCTCTTTCAGGCCAACCAGCTTGTCTTTCTTGCCCTGAACCGAGGCTTCGGTCAGCACGCGGGTGGTTTCCTGGAACGACGCCGCCGAGATGAACGAACGCGTCTGCAGCGAAGCTTTGGTGATCCCCAGAAGGATCGGCTCACCCTGAGCCGGACGACCGCCACGCGAGATAGTCTTCTCGTTGGCTGCGTCGAACTCCTGCTTGTCGACATGTTCGCCTTTCAACAGGGTGGTGTCGCCTGAATCCAGGATCTCCCACTTCTGCAGCATCTGGCGCACGATGACTTCGATGTGCTTGTCATTGATCTTCACGCCCTGCAAGCGGTAGACGTCCTGCACCTCATCGATCATGTAATCCGCCAGCGCTTCGACACCCATAATCGACAGGATGTCATGCGGAGCCGGGTTACCGTCCATCAGGTATTCACCCTTCTGGATGAAGTCCCCTTCGGCGACCGGGATGTGCTTGCCCTTGGGTACCATGTATTCGATGGTCTCCATGGACTCGTCAGCCGGTTCGATGCTGATGCGGCGCTTGTTCTTGTAGTCGCGGCCAAAGCGCACGTAACCATCGGCTTCTGCGATGATCGCGTGATCTTTCGGACGACGGGCTTCGAACAGTTCGGCCACACGTGGCAGACCACCGGTGATGTCCTTGGTCTTGGCGCCTTCACGCGGGATACGCGCGACAACGTCACCGGCTTCGATTTGCTGGCCATCTTCGACCGACAGGATCGCATCCACCGACATCGGATAGTGAACCGGGTTGCCCGCGTCATTGCGGACCGGCTCGCCATCTTCACCAACCAGAATGATCTCGGGCTTGAGGTCGCTGCCTTTGGGGGCCGCGCGCCAGTCGATCACGATCTTCTGGGTCATGCCGGTTGCATCGTCGGTCTCATCCCGGACCGCAAGGCCCGAAACAAGGTCGACATATTTCGCGGTACCGGCTTTCTCGGCGATGATCGGCAGGGTGTAGGGATCCCATTCGAACAGCTTGTCGCCACGAGCAACCTTGGTGCCGTCCTTGACGAACAGCTTGGAGCCATAGCCCAGCTTGTGGCTGGCACGCTCTTCGCCGTGTTCGTCGCTGATCACCAGCTTCATGTTCCGGCCCATAACGAGGCTTTCGCCTGCGGCATTGACCAGAATCTGCGGGTTCTCGAAGGAAACGACGCCTTCCTGGCTGGCTTCCTGGAACGACTGCTGACCACCTTGCGCAACACCACCGATGTGGAAAGTACGCATCGTCAGCTGCGTACCGGGTTCACCAATGGACTGCGCGGCGATGATGCCGACAGCCTCACCTGTGTTCACCATCGTGCCGCGTGCAAGGTCACGACCGTAGCAGGTGGCGCAGACGCCTTCCTCGGACTCACAGGTCAGAGGCGAGCGGATGCGCATCGACGCAACACCAGCTTCGTCAACGGTGTCCGCCATGCGTTCGTCGATCAACTGACCAGCGGCCACGATCACCTCATCCGTGCCCGGACGCAGAACATCGTCAGCCGCCACACGACCCAGCACACGTTCGGCCAGCGAGGCAACAACCTCACCGTCATTCACGGCGGCTTCGGCTGTGATCGCACGCTCAGTACCACAGTCGATCTCGCGAACGATGCAGTCCTGTGCGACGTCCACCAGACGACGGGTCAGGTAACCCGAGTTCGCCGTCTTCAGAGCGGTATCCGACAGACCCTTACGGGCACCGTGGGTCGAGTTGAAGTACTCGAGAACGGTCAGACCTTCTTTAAAGTTCGAGATAATCGGCGTCTCGATGATGTCACCGTTCGGCTTGGCCATCAGGCCACGCATACCGCCCAGCTGTTTCATCTGAGTGACCGAGCCACGCGCACCGGAGTGGGCCATCATGTAGACCGAGTTCGGCTCTTGATCTGACCCGTCTTCGGCCTTGGCAACGTCCGAGATGGTGCTCATCATCGCTTCGGTGACGCGGTCGTTACACTTCGACCAGGCATCAACAACTTTGTTGTACTTTTCGCCCTGAGTGATCAGGCCGTCCATGTACTGCTGTTCAAAGTCCTTCACCTGACCGCGGGTGTCATCAACGATGCCCCACTTGTCATCCGGGATGACCATGTCGTCCTTACCGAACGAGATGCCCGCCTTGAACGCTTCTTTGAAGCCCATCGACATGATCTGGTCACAGAAGATAACCGACTCTTTCTGACCGCAGTAACGGTAGACGGTGTCGATCACCTGCTGCACTTCTTTCTTCCGCAGCAGGCGGTTGACCAGCTCGAACGGGGCTTTGTTGTTCATCGGCAGCAATGCACCCAGACGCAGACGGCCCGGAGTGGTTTCATAGCGCTTCTGAACTTCGTTGCCTTCGTCGTCGATCTGCGTGATCCGCGCGGTGATTTTCGAGTGCAGATGCACCTCACCGGCGTCCAGCGCGTGCTGAACTTCTTCGATCGAACCGAAGACCTTGCCTTCGCCCGGCATGCCTTCGCGTTCGAGGGTCACATAGTACAGACCCAGGATCATATCCTGCGACGGAACGATGATCGGTGCACCGTTTGCAGGCGACAGAACGTTGTTCGTCGACATCATCAGAACACGCGCTTCCAGCTGCGCCTCAAGGCTTAGCGGGACGTGAACGGCCATCTGGTCCCCGTCGAAGTCGGCGTTAAAGGCCGAGCAGACCAGCGGGTGCAGCTGGATGGCTTTACCTTCGATCAGAACCGGCTCGAACGCCTGAATGCCAAGACGGTGCAGCGTCGGCGCACGGTTCAGCATGACAGGATGTTCGCGGATCACCTCGTCGAGGATATCCCACACTTCGGGACGTTCTTTCTCGACCAGTTTCTTCGCTTGCTTAACAGTCGAAGACAGACCCTTGGCTTCAAGGCGCGAGTAGATGAACGGCTTGAACAGCTCCAACGCCATCTTCTTGGGCAGACCACACTGGTGCAGTTTGAGTTCCGGACCGGTCACGATGACCGAACGGCCCGAGAAGTCGACGCGCTTACCAAGAAGGTTCTGACGGAAGCGGCCCTGCTTGCCTTTCAGCATGTCCGACAGCGATTTCAGCGGACGCTTGTTGGCGCCGGTGATCACGCGGCCACGACGGCCGTTGTCGAACAGAGCGTCCACGGATTCCTGCAGCATCCGCTTTTCGTTGCGGACGATGATGTCAGGCGCGCGCAGCTCGATCAGACGCTTCAGACGGTTGTTCCGGTTGATGACGCGGCGATACAGATCGTTCAGATCCGAGGTCGCGAACCGGCCACCATCCAGCGGAACCAGCGGACGCAGTTCCGGCGGAATGACCGGGATCACGGTCATGACCATCCACTCAGGCCGGTTGCCCGACTCGAGGAAGGATTCGACAACCTTCAGACGCTTGATGATCTTTTTGGGCTTCAACTCGCCGGTTGCTTCGGCCAGATCAGCGCGCAGCTGCTCGGCTTCGGCTTCCAGATCGATCTGGGCCAGCATCTCACGGATGGCTTCGGCACCGATATTCGCGGTGAACGCATCCATGCCATAGGCATCCTGCGCATCCATGTACTCTTCTTCGGTCAGCATCTGGCCGTAGGTCAGGTCGGTCAGACCGGGCTCGATGACGACGTAGTTTTCAAAGTACAGAACGCGTTCCAGATCGCGCAGCGTCATGTCCAGCATCAGACCGATGCGGGACGGCAGCGATTTCAGGAACCAGATGTGTGCGACGGGCGCGGCCAGTTCGATGTGGCCCATACGCTCGCGGCGGACTTTCTGCAGGGTGACTTCCACACCGCATTTCTCGCAGACAACGCCGCGATATTTCATCCGCTTATATTTGCCGCATAGACATTCGTAATCTTTGATCGGGCCAAAGATACGCGCGCAGAACAGACCGTCACGCTCGGGCTTGAACGTCCGGTAGTTGATGGTTTCGGGTTTCTTGATCTCACCATAGGACCAAGACAGGATCCGTTCAGGGCTGGCCAGCGAAACCTTGATCTCGTCAAAGACTTTCGGCGGTGTCAGCGGGTTGAACGGGTTGTTGGTGATTTCCTGGTTCATTTTGATACCTCAAATTTTGCGGAAGGGGGGACGGGAGGAAGGGCCGAGGCCCTTACTCCTCAACCTCCGCATCCAGGAGTTCCATATTCAGGCCGAGGCCACGGACTTCTTTAACCAGAACGTTGAACGATTCCGGTACGCCCGCTTCAAAGTTATCCTCGCCCTTGACGATCGACTCATAGACCTTGGTCCGACCGGCGACGTCATCCGATTTCACGGTGAGCATCTCCTGCAGGGTGTAGGCGGCGCCGTAAGCTTCCAGAGCCCAGACCTCCATCTCACCAAAGCGCTGACCACCGAACTGCGCCTTACCACCCAGCGGCTGCTGGGTAACCAGGCTGTACGGCCCGGTCGAACGCGCGTGGATCTTGTCGTCCACCAGGTGGTGCAATTTCAGCAGGTACTTGATGCCCACGGTGACCGGGCGCGCGAATTGCTCACCGGTGCGACCGTCGAACAGAACCGACTGACCGCTTTCCGAGAAGCCCGCACGCACCAGCGCGTCGTTGACGTCTGCTTCTTTGGCACCGTCGAAGACCGGAGTAGCGATCGGAACACCACGGGTCACGTTGCCCGCAGCCTCGATCAGGCCATCCTCGTCCAGACCGGTGATGCCTTCTTCGTAGACATTCTCGCCATAAGCCAGCTTCATCGCTTCGCGAACCGGGGTCAGGTCGCCGGACCGGCGGTATTCACCCAGAGCGTCGTCGATGTTCAGACCCAGACCGCGCGCGGCCCAACCCATGTGGGTTTCAAGGATCTGACCAACGTTCATACGCGAAGGCACGCCCAGTGGGTTCAGACAGAAGTCTACCGGAGTACCATCGGCCAGGAACGGCATGTCTTCCATCGGAACAACCTTGGAGATCACACCTTTGTTCCCGTGACGACCGGCCATCTTGTCGCCCGGCTGCAGCTTGCGCTTCACGGCGATGAAGACTTTGACCATCTTCATCACACCCGGGGGCAGGTCGTCACCACGACGGACCTTCTCGACCTTGTCTTCGAAACGGGCGTCCAGAGCGCGCTTTTGCACTTCGTATTGCTCGTTCAGAGCCTCGACGATCTGTGCGTCCTGCTCACCTTCCAGCGCCAGCTGCCACCACTGACCACGGGTCAGGGTTTCCAGCAGCTCCTCGGTGATCACCGACCCTGCCTTGACGCCTTTCGGGCCTTTGACAGCCGTTTTACCCAGGATCAGGCCCTGCAGACGCGCATAGATGTTGCGGTCCAGGATCGCCAGCTCGTCGTCCCGGTCACGGGCCAGACGTTCGACTTCCTCACGCTCGATCTGCAGCGCACGCTCGTCTTTCTCGACGCCGTGACGGTTGAAGACGCGGACCTCAACAACCGTACCGTAATCGCCCGGCTTCACGCGCAGCGAGGTGTCGCGCACGTCAGATGCTTTCTCACCAAAGATGGCGCGCAGCAGCTTTTCTTCCGGGGTCATCGGGCTTTCGCCCTTCGGAGTGATCTTGCCGACCAGAATATCGCCCGGCTCAACATCCGCACCGATGTAAACGATGCCAGCCTCATCGAGGTTGCGCAGCGCTTCTTCACCAACGTTGGGGATGTCGCGGGTGATTTCTTCCGGACCCAGCTTGGTGTCACGGGCGGCGACTTCAAACTCCTCGATATGGACCGAGGTAAAGACGTCATCACGCGCGATACGTTCTGAGATCAGGATCGAGTCTTCGTAGTTGTAACCGTTCCACGGCATGAACGCGACGACCACGTTCTTACCAAGCGCCAGTTCGCCCATATCGGTCGACGGACCGTCGGCAATGACCTCGCCCTTCTGGACGGTGTCACCCACCTTGATCAGCGGACGCTGGTTGATGCAGGTGTTCTGGTTCGAACGCTGGAACTTGCGCAGACGATAGATGTCAACGCCAGCGTCGCCCAATTCCAGGTCTTCGGTGGCGCGGATAACGATACGCTGGGCATCGACCTGGTCGATGATACCGGCGCGTTTCGCTTGAATCGCAGCACCCGAGTCGATCGCAACCTTTTCCTCGATGCCGGTACCGACCAGCGGCGCCTCGGCCCGCAGCAGCGGAACCGCCTGACGTTGCATGTTCGAGCCCATCAGAGCGCGGTTAGCGTCGTCATTTTCAAGGAACGGGATCAGCGATGCAGCAACCGAGACCAGCTGTTTCGGCGACACGTCGATCAGGTCCACATTCTCGCGCGGGGCGAGGGTGTAGTCACCGGCCTGACGGGTCGAAACCAGGTCGTTGATGAACTTGCCATCGGCATCCAAGGTCGCGTTCGCCTGCGCCACGGTGTGACGCATTTCCTCGGTCGCGGACATGTAGTGTACCTCATCGGTCACCTCGGCGTCTTTGACGACGCGGTAGGGTGTTTCGATGAAGCCATACTTGTTCACGCGGGCAAAGGTGGCCAGCGAGTTGATCAGACCGATGTTCGGACCTTCTGGCGTTTCAATCGGGCACATCCGGCCATAGTGGGTCGGGTGTACGTCGCGCACCTCAAAGCCCGCACGCTCACGCGTCAGACCACCCGGGCCAAGCGCCGAGAGACGGCGTTTGTGGGTGACTTCGGACAGCGGGTTGGTCTGGTCCATGAACTGCGACAGCTGCGACGAGCCGAAGAATTCACGAACAGCAGCCGCAGCCGGTTTCGCGTTGATCAAGTCCTGCGGCATGACGGTGTCGATTTCAACCGACGACATACGCTCTTTGATCGCGCGCTCCATGCGCAGCAGACCGACGCGGTACTGGTTTTCCATCAGTTCACCGACCGAACGCACACGACGGTTGCCGAGGTGGTCAATATCGTCCACGTCGCCTTTGCCATCACGCAGCTCAACCAGCGCCTTGATGCAGGCCACGATGTCTTCGCGACGCAGGGTGCGCAGGGTGTCCGGCGCGTCCAGAGCCAGACGCATGTTCATCTTCACGCGGCCAACGGCGGACAGGTCATAGCGCTCGCTGTCGAAGAACAGGGTGTCGAACAGAGCCGACGCAGCCTCGACGGTGGGAGGCTCGCCCGGACGCATGACGCGGTAGATGTCCATCAGCGCGCTTTCACGGTTCAGGTTCTTATCCTGAGCCATGGTGTTGCGCATGTAGGGGCCAACGTTGACGTTGTCGATGTCCAGAACCGGGATGTCGGTGATGCCCGCATCCATCAGGTCCTTGACGGTGCCGCCGATCAGGTCGCCGTCTTTGTCATACTCCAGGGTCAGCTCATCACCGGCTTCGACATAGATCGCGCCGTTTTCTTCGTTGATGATGTCCTTGGCGACATACTTGCCGACGATGTTGTCGAAGGGCACCAGCAGGTCGGTAACAGCACCTTCGTCGATCAGCTTCTTGACCGCGCGCGGGGTGACTTTCTTGCCCGCTTCGGCAATCACTTCGCCCGATTTCGCGTCGATCAGATCATATGTCGGACGGGTGCCGCGCACACGCTCGGGGAAGAAGGGCGTAACCCAGCCTTTCTTCTTGTCCAGCTTGTAGGACACGGTGTTGTAATACGCGTCCATGATCGCTTCCTGATCCAGACCCAGCGCATAAAGCAGGGTTGTCACAGGCAGTTTGCGACGACGGTCGATACGGGCGAACACGATGTCCTTGGCGTCGAACTCAAAGTCCAGCCAGCTGCCGCGATACGGGATGATGCGGCAGGCAAACAGCAGCTTGCCCGAGGAATGGGTCTTGCCCTTGTCGTGATCAAAGAACACACCGGGCGAGCGGTGCATCTGGCTGACGATCACACGCTCGGTGCCGTTCACGATGAACGTGCCGTTCGGTGTCATCAGGGGCATGTCGCCCATGAACACGTCCTGTTCTTTGATGTCCTTGACCGATTTGGCGCCGGTGTCCTCATCGACATCAAACACGATCAGGCGCAGTGTGACCTTCAGCGGCGCGCTGTAGGTCATGTCGCGCTGCATGCACTCTTCGACGTCGTATTTGGGTTTTTCCAGATCGTATTTCACGAACTCCAGAACGGAGGTTTCGTTGAAATCCTTGATCGGGAAAACCGACTGGAACACACCTTTGATGCCTTCGCCGTCTGTGGGCTGTTCTGCATCGCCGGAGCGCAGGAAAAGATCATAAGAAGATTTCTGCACCTCAATGAGGTTCGGCATCTCCAGCACTTCGCGGATTTTGCCGTAATATTTACGAAGACGTTTCTGGCCAAGGAACGTTTGAGCCATGTCAGATGTCACCTTTCGATGTTCTCAGCGGGCAAAGACACCGTCGGGCCCCGGCATCTTGCACAATCGAGACGACACGTCCGGATCAATTCGTGACCACCGTCCCGAAGGTGGCCTCCCGATCCGAAAACCGTGTCTTAGAAAACGCCCCAGACAATGAGGCCCTTTCTAAGACAGGTTCGGCTGGACCCGGATTTCTCCGGACCCAGCCAAATTTTGCGGCGCATCAGCGATGCACCTGTCGGTTGGCTTAGGCCAGCTCGACTTCGGCGCCAGCTGCTTCCAGCTTGCCTTTGACTTCCTCGGCTTCGTCTTTCGACACGCCTTCTTTGATCTTGCCGCCAGCTTCGACCAGCTCTTTGGCTTCTTTCAGGCCCAGACCGGTGATGCCGCGAACTTCTTTGATCACGTTGATTTTCGAAGCGCCGGCGTTCTTCAGAACGACGTCGAATTCGGTTTTTTCTTCCTCAGCTGCGCCACCGGCGTCGCCACCAGCTGCAACCATTACGGCGCCGCCAGCTGCGGGCTCGATGCCGTATTCGTCTTTGAGGATGGTTTTCAGTTCTTGTGCTTCCAGCAGGGTCAGACCCACGATGCTTTCTGCGAGTGCTTTCAGATCAGCCATTGTATTAGCTCTTTCCGTTTTACAGTGTGTGTTCCAACGTCAGGGTGGTTCCCCTACGCAGATCATTCAGTGCCAACCGCTTACGCAGCTTCCGCCTTCTCTTCGATGGTGGAAAGGATGCTTGCGATGTTGCTTGCAGGTGCGCCAATCGCGCCGGCGATGTTCGAAGCAGGTGCGCCAATGCAGCCAACGATCGAAGCAATAAGCTCTTCACGAGACGGCATTTTCGAAACTGTTTCGACGCCTTTGCGGTCCAGAGCGTTCTCGCCCATTGCACCGCCGAGGATCTCAAAATTCTTGTTATCCTTGGCGAAGTCCTCGGCCACCTTGGCAGCTGCCACGGGGTCCTCGGAATAGGTCAGAACGGTCATCCCTGTCAGCAGGTCGGCCATGCTTTCACACGGCTTACCCTCAAGGGCGATTTTGGCGAGCCTGTTCTTGGCAACACGCACGGCACCACCCGCGTCACGAGCACGTGCGCGAAGGTCCTGCATCTCGGCAACTGTCAGACCGGCGTAGTGCGAAACCACTACGACGCCAGAGCTTTCGAAGATTTGGCCGAGTTCCTCGACCACTTTCTCTTTCTGGGCTCTATCCACAGTTCTCTCCAAGTTAGGGGCGATATCTCACCCCGGCTCATATTTGCCGCAGCTTTCGCTCCGGCGTTCAGGTCCGTTGTTACGGGATTGGCCAAAATGCGCCCGAGGATCGTGACCCTCAGAATTCTTTGGTCTTACCCGTCTCAGGCAGGGAATTAAGGGGCCAGATGAACCCACCCACCGTCTTGGACGAAACAAAATAAAGCGCACGACGAATCGCACGCTTTATTCCGCAGGTCTACTTAGGACAGATAGGCCGGGTTTCCAAGAGGTAAATTGGAAGAACGCACCTCTCCTTCACAGCGGCTATACTGCCTAGCTGAAAACGCCCTGAGGCACCTTGATTTCCAGACGTCAAAACGACACCGAGTTCGCCTGAAATTGCCGCGGCTACGCGAACTCGGCTCCCCCTTGGGGACCTCATCGTTCGGCGCTATCAACCGCCGGTGAAATCGTGTTGAAGCATCGGTGCAAACTTGCGGCGCGCAGCCCCCCAATTGAAATGAAAAAGCGGGTCCGGTATCCGCCAATTGTCACCGTAACTTTGAGCCAGCAATGCTGGCGCATCCTTCGGGAGCATGATTTCCCCACCATCAAGCGATTTAAGCGGAAAAATCGCACTTTCCGGCAAGGCATTCATTGAGTAAGGATAAACGCTAAAGCGCCCGTTTTCCGTCCACGCCGGAAACAGATCAATAGCAATACCCAAGTTATTTTTGACTTTGAAGACTGGTATATTTCGCTTCAACAATTTGGTATCCAGGCAATCATTGGCCAGCAACTCTCGCTGATATTCAATCCATTTTTCAGCGACGCCTTCAAGCGTGGACTCGCCCAGATATACTGCGAAATCGACATCGTCGTCGTGATCGATCAATCCACCCTCTCGAACGTGGCCCAACAATGTGCCGGCGTACAGAATGATCGGCTTTCCCAGACGAACTACGGGTTCAAGCTCGGCGTCAAGTTTTGCAAAGATGTCATCGCCTGCCTTTTCCCCGAATGTTCTATTATAGCCAGCCGATGTAATGAAATCAGGGTATAAGGTCTGCTTCACGCGATCAAAAAACGAGGCAAAGCGCGCTTCATTACCCTGTTTCGCATAGCGAGTTTCCATACGCGATAGCCTACCGTGCGTCCGGGCAGGCTTTAGTCTCCTGTGGCAATACAGAAGAATAAAAGTCTCTTCCCAATCATCATAGATTGCTTGGTTCTCCAAGCGCATTATGGGATCCTTAAGCGCCTCAACCGCGAGGCGCGTTTTGCGAGGTCGCGGGAGTGCCGTTTGGGCCGCAGCATGTGTAAAAACATGCTCGCGAAGTGAGGCGAGCTCCTTGATTATTTCTGCTTCGGTCATTGGGCCATTTCATAAATCGCGCGGGCGACGATCGCATCTTCTGTTTTATATTTTGCGAAACCACCGCCTTCTACACCATAGCATTTTCGGAATTCGGAGGCTTCCATTTTGGCATCCAGATCCGTTGCACTTACGTAACGCCGGAAATGCGGTGCCGCTACTTTTGTCGTGGCTCGATCCGCCAACGTTCGATACTCGAACGCCACGACATCGCCCGGTCTGCATCCATTCTGAAGCGCCCTAATCAGAGCATTTTCTTCATCATCTGTGATCGCGTGCAAAAAAAACCGAGCGTATACGCAAACGGTTTCAGATCGCCGTTCGGTTAACACCTGCTCAACCAATCCATCTTTGAGATTGGTCCGAACAAACTCGAGATCATCACCGCCCTGTTTTTGCGCATGCTTTTGCGCCGATGAAATCGCTGCGTCTGACGCATCCAGCCCAGTCACTTTGAATCCGTGGCGCGAAAAGAAAAAACTGTCGCGGGCATTTCCGCACCCTACATCAATGACATGTGACTGCCGATCAATCTCACTTGCCACAAATGCTGCGAATTGCGACGGCAAGGTCAGCTCCCATGATCCTGCCGATTTGGCATAAAACTGGTCCCAAAAGGTTTGCCGATCCTCTGGAAGTGATTTCTGACGAAAGTCTTGGTTCATTGATTAGCATTCTCGAACAGTTATTACACAACACTGGCGGAACTGTGTCAGACCTCAACTTCCAGTTCAATCGCTTCTTTAGCCACCAGCACTGAGGCGGTGAATCTGGGATTTTGCCCCATCACTGCTTTTGAGTCAGCGCAGCTGTCACCGGGTTGGAAATTAACAACACCCCAAGATTTCAATTTGTGCGCTGGAAACCACGCTGTCACGCGCCACTTATGTAGCTTGCGATATCAATCACAAAACTACAGTACGTTTTTTATGTAATACGCAAAGAAAATCCCGGGCAGTTCGCACCACCCGGGATCAAGTTCTCACAGCTAAACGCTAAGGCTTATTCGCCCGCAGCAGCCGCCACGTCCAGAGTCACACCCGGGCCCATGGTCGAGCTCAACGCGATTTTCTTCATATAGGTGCCTTTGGCACCCGACGGTTTGGCCTTCGCAACAGCCGAGATGAAGGCACGGACGTTTTCGACCAGCTTGGCTTCGTCGAAGGACGCTTTGCCAACGCCGGCGTGCACAACGCCGCCTTTTTCCGCCTTGAACTGAACTTCACCACCTTTTGCTGCTTCCACAGCCGCTTTCACGTCCATGGTCACGGTGCCAACTTTGGGGTTCGGCATCAGGTTGCGGGGGCCGAGCACTTTACCCAGACGACCGACGATCGGCATCATGTCCGGGGTTGCAATGCAGCGATCAAATTCGATGGTGCCGCCCTGAATGGTTTCCATCAGGTCTTCCGCGCCAACGATATCTGCGCCCGCTTCTTTCGCTTCGTCTGCCTTGGGGCCACGAGCAAATACAGCAACGCGCATCGCTTTGCCGGTACCGTTCGGCAGGCCAACAACGCCGCGAACCATCTGGTCTGCGTGACGAGTGTCAACGCCAAGGTTCAGAGCGATCTCGATGGTCTCGTCGAATTTCGAGGTCGCATTGCCTTTGACCAGGGAAACGGCTTCTTCGACCGACAGGTTTTCCTTGCCAGCGACAGCTTCGCGCGCAGCGCGGGTACGTTTACCGAGTTTTGCCATCTTACTTCACCTCGATGCCCATTGAGCGGGCCGAGCCCAGGATGATCTGCATTGCGCCTTCGACGTCGTTGGCGTTCAGATCTTTCATTTTGGCTTCGGCGATATCACGAACCTGCTTCGAGGTCACGGTTGCCACGGTCTCACGACCTGGGTTTTCCGCACCACGAGGGCGGTTACGCTTGCCAACCGGCTTCAGACCAGCTGCTTTTTTCAGGTAGTAAGACGCGGGCGGCGTCTTGATGTCCATGGTGAAGGACTTGTCTTGATAGTAGGTGATCACGGTCGGGCACGGAGCGCCGGGCTCCATGTCTGCGGTCTTGGCGTTGAACGCCTTGCAGAATTCCATGATGTTGATGCCGCGCTGACCCAGCGCCGGACCAACTGGCGGCGACGGGTTCGCCTGACCTGCAGGAACCTGCAGCTTCATTGTACCAGCAAGCTTCTTGGCCATTTGGTTTTCCTTTCAACTTAGGTGAAACGCGTTTCACCCAGACTATGTTGCGTGGTCCGATCCGGGATCGCGATCCCAGCAACCTCCCACGAGAGAATCTCGCCCGAAGACGATAGGGGCGGCACTTACAGCGGAACGGCGGGGTTGGCAAGTGGCCTGCCCTGCTCTCACACATCGAATCAAGCCCCCAAGTGGGTCTCATACGCTCACGGCGTACAGATCGTTACTAACAAGGTGCGACTGACAACTTTTAAGAAATTAATATCAATGCAGAATCTGCGCGGTGGTTGCGGGATGGTCGGGTTTCCGCCACCCCCCCTCACCTCAATTCTCGCAGCTGTGCTATACTCGACGAAATTAGTGTTTTTGGTGGAGGTTAATTATGATCATTCGTTTATTAATAACAGTTGGCATCGCGCTGTCATTTGCGGCGTTTTCTCCTCAGACCGCGCGGGCCGATGCTGGCGAGATACTGGGCGGTGCTGTGGTTGGTGGCGTCATCGGCTACGCTATCGGCCGGGATCAGCAGAGAAAACAGCAGGCCCGGACGAGGTCAACAACAACACGCACCTATCGCCCCGGAATTCCGTCGACCACACAAGGGGCGCAAACCCAGACCGCGCTCAACTATTTTGGCTACAACGCCGGTCGCGTTGATGGTCAGGTCGGTCGTGGCACGCGGTCTGCGATCGAACGCTATCAGGTCTCGATGGGCTACCCCGTGAATGGCTATGACTTCCAGCCCTATCAGCGCGACTTCCTGATGCAGGCCTATTACTGGGCGACAAGCGGCGGTCAGACGACAACCCAACTCGCAGGCCAACCGCTTTTGATGGAATACCGTCGGCAGATACAAACCGGCTCTGCCCTGGCTGCTGCCCCTCAGGCACCAGCACAAGCCCCAGCAACCACGATTCCGGTTGTGGTTCCTCAAGCTCAGGAACCAGAGCCCGAGGCCAATACAACTGAAACCGCCTCTGCCAGCCTGCCAAGCCTGTTTTCCGGCGGGACCGGCGGCCCATCGCTGGCCAATCGGTGTAGCGGGGTGATGCTGCAGACCTCGACAAACGGGGGCTACACGACGCTGTCAAATATGACGGATGCCGATTTTGCCCTCAGCGAACAGTTCTGCCTTGCTCGCAGCTATGCAATGGCGCGTGGCGAAGATCTGATGGCGGATATCCAGGGGCTGACGCCGGATCAGGTGAGCGCACAATGCGACTCGTACGGCGAAATGTTGGCACCGCAAGTTGATGCGCTTTCGATCAGCTCGAAGGCAGAAGCTGAAACCCAGGTACGCAAGCTTGCGCTGGACTCGGGCCTCAGCCCCGCTGATCTTGCAGCGACAAGCAAGGTCTGTCTGTCGATGGGCTACCGTCAGGACAACATGGACACGGCAGTCGGTTCCGCATTGATGCTAGTCGCGATGGGTGAGCCTGCCTATGGAGAGTTGATCGGCCACCACCTGCGCGAAGGCTTTGGTGTGCAACAGCGTCGCGATCTTGCGATGCAGTGGTACGATGCGAGCCTTTCGGCACTGGATGCCGGTTCGCAAGCCGTCTTCCTGCCGTCCCAGACCGACCGCCCGCAACTGTTGCGTGCGGCTATGGTTCAAGCGCAGTAAGTCGCGCACTCAGTCGTTTCAGCCACTGCGAGGCTGATACAAATAACGCCGCGGTGTCTGTTTGCATCGCGGCGTTCTATCTTGAGGGTGCCACTATGCCGACCCCACCGGAACCGATCCCAAAACAGGACAAGATCGACACTTTGATCGAGTGGATGGTTGACGGTGCCCGCCCAGCTGGAAATGCGGTCGATATCATCGAAGGTATCTGTACCCGTCTGCTGGATGCCGGTGTCGCCATCGACCGGTTCGGTTTGTTCATCTGGACGCTGCATCCCAATCTGATGGGTCGACGTTTCCTGTGGAAAGCGGACGCTGGCGTTGATCGGGTCGACGCGCCGTCTCAATTGTTCAACGAGGCGATCTACACCGATAACCCCCTGCCGCATGTGATCGAGCGTCAGCAACCCATCCGCCGCCATCTGGAAGACCCCAGCTGCCCCGAGGATTACATCATTGTCGGCGAATTGCGCGAGCAGGGCTTCACCGATTATCTGGCGCAACCGCTGATCTATCTCAACGGCGATACCCATGTCTGCACTTGGTCAAGTGCCACGCCCGGTGGGTTTTCAGAGAGTGATCTAGCGATCCTGAGCCGGGTTCGCGGTCCGCTCGCCCGCCTGACCGAGACCTATATGCTGCGGCTCGACGCGACCTACCTGCTGTCGACCTATGTCGGCCGTAACAGTGGCGCCCACATTCTGGACGGTAAAGTACATCGCGGTGATGGCAGCAAAATTGAGGCCGTTATCCTGTTTGCGGATCTCAAGGGATTTACCCGCCTTTCGAATTCGGTTTCCGGCGCTACGCTGGTCCGGCTGCTGAATGACACGTTTGATTGCCTTGTCCCGTCGGTCATGGACCACGGCGGAGAGATTCTGAAGTTCATGGGCGACGGCTTTTTTGCCATCTTCCCTACCAGCACGGATCTTCCGCCAAAGGTGCAGATTCAGGCCGCCATCGCAGCGGTGCGCGAGGGTGTGGCGTCGCTGGCCGAGGCCGATTTCCAGCACAAGCTAGGCGTACGGACTGCGATCCATCATGGTCGCTTCCACTATGGAAATGTAGGTGGCGGGGATCGGCTGGATTTCACGGCCATCGGTCCCGACGTCAATTTGGCGGCTAGACTTGTAGCGGCGGCCACAGACTTGGATTGCGACCATGTCCTTTCGGATACAGCCGCAGCATTTCTCCCGACACTCTGCGAACCGGTCGGAACTGTATCACTTAAAGGTTTTGGTGAGGATCAAACTGTCTGGCAGATGAGCACGCCCCAAACGTAAAAAGGGTGCCCATAAGGCACCCCAAACGATGGTACGATGGAAACCAATCAGCTCTGCTTGGTGACCTGCGTAAAGTCCAGCTCGACCGGTGTTTCGCGGCCAAAGATCGAAACCGAAACTTTCAGTTTCTGGTTCTCGTCGTCCACACCTTCGACCATGCCGTCGAAATCCTCGAACGGGCCGTCGTTGACCTTGACCTTCTCGCCGACCTCGAAGCTGATCATCAGCTTGGGCGCTTCTTCACCTTCCTGAACGCGGTTGAGGATCTGGTTCACCTCGGCGTCGCGCATCGGCATCGGGCGGCCTTGGGGGCCCAGGAAGCCGGTAACGCGATTGATCGAGTTGATCAGGTGATAGCCCTGATCCGACATTTCCATGTGTACCAGCACGTAACCCGGCATAAAGCGGCGTTCGGTGGTGACCTTCTTGCCCCGGCGCACTTCGATCACCTCTTCGGTGGGCACCAGAACCTCGTCGATATCGTCTTCAAGGCCCTGCTCAGCCACCGACGTGCGTATCTGCTCTGCGATCTTCTTTTCGAAATTCGAAAGAACGCTGACCGAATACCACCGTTTCGCCATGAACCTGTCGTCCTTGTTTGCCTTTGGGCTGCGACGCATCGCGCCCTTCGTTGAAATCCCATTGCGTCACCCGGAACAAAAAGCGGCGCGCAGCCCGATTCGCCGCACGCCCATTCCGAATAGTCATGTCACCTACTCTGACATCGCAAGCTGTGCAAGGGGGCAGTCGCGTTTCGGCTTGCCCAAACCGGCTTAGCTAAACGCGCCGAGTACCAGTTGCAGACCGCCGCGAATGCCCAGATCAACCAGCGCAAAGAACACAGCCGTCAGCGCCGCCATGATGAACACCATGACCGTGGTCAACAGAACCTCACGACGGGTCGGCCAGACGACCTTTGCGACTTCGGCGCGGACCTGCTGAATGAACTGGATCGGGTTTAAGGTTGCCATGAGGCTACAATCTCTCTTCTAGCGGATGGGCCGGACATAGCCGGGCATTGCGGCAATTTCAAGGGCTGTTGACGCCTCTGTCAGGGCTTGGGCTTGTCATCCCATTCGTCGCTGAGGATACGGCGCGCATCGCCTTCCGGATCCTCATACTGGTTCGAGCGGACCGTGTAGATAAACGCAACCAAGCCAACCCCGCCCAAAAGCAGGGAAATCGGGATCAGATAGGCAAGCACTTCCATCAGAGTTACCTCAGCCGCAAAGCGTTCAGCGAAACAGTAATCGACGAGGTCGACATCGCCAATGCCGCAATAAGGGGTGTCGCCAACCCGGCAACGGCCAGCGGGACCGCGATGATGTTATAGACAGTGGCGATCCGGAAATTCTCGCGAATCCGACGCGTCGCCCTGACGGCTGTATCGCAAGCCTCAGCGATCGGGGACAGATCATTGCCCAGTAGCACGATATCCGACGCCACCCGCGCGGCATCCAAGGCGCTGGCCGGAGAAATCGAGACATGCGCCGCCGCCAATGCCGCCGTATCGTTCAGCCCATCGCCGACCATCAGAACGTGCCGACCCTGATCGCTTAGTTCCTGCACTTTGGCAGCTTTGTCTTGAGGCAAGGCCTGGGCGATCCAGTTCTCAATGCCAAGCTTGCCCGCCAAGGCCTGAACCGCGCCTTCCGTATCGCCGGAAATCAGGATGACGTCTTTGCCTGCCGCACGGAAAGCCGCGACCGCCTCGGCAGCGCCTGCGCGCAGACTGTCGGTAAAAGTAAAGCGCGATGGCGTCCGCGATCCGAGTGCGAGCCAGGCTGCGGTCTGCTCACCATCTTCGCCGCCGACCCAGGCCGCTCGACCCAGCCGGACCTGCTGATCACGGTAAACGCCCTCAGTGCCATATCCCGGCACCTCAACAACATCGTGCAACTTGGCAGGCTTGATCCCGGCTTCACGCGCAGCCTTTGCAAGGGCAAGAGACAAGGGGTGCGAAGACGCTTCGGCCAATGCCAGAGCCACTTGCAAATCGGTACGCGAATGATCACCAAGATTGGTCAACTCAGGCGCACCGGATGTTAGGGTGCCGGTCTTGTCAAATACCACAGTATCCACTTCGGCCAGCCGTTCTAACGCGGTCGCGTGTTTGATCAGCATGCCACTGCGGAACAATCGGCCTGATGCTGCAGTGGTTACCGCCGGGACTGCCAAGCCCAGCGCGCAGGGACATGTGATGATCAAAACCGCCGCAGCGATATTCAGCGCCGTCCGGATATCGCCCGAATAAATATACCATCCTAGGAAGCTGAGCGCGGAGAGTATATGCACTCCCGGCGCATAAAGCTTGGCCGCCTTGTCTGCCAGCGAGGTATATCGTGATCGGCCCGATTCAGCGATGGCTACCAGATCCGCCATACGGTGCAGCGAGGTATCTTCCCCGACTGCCGTCGCACGGATGGTCAGGGGGCCAGTCAGGTTAACCTCACCTGCACTGACGTTCAGCCCGGCCTCGGCAAAGACTGGGAGGGTTTCCCCGGTCAGCAGCGACCGGTCCAACTCGGACTGGCCCGAGATGATTTCGCCATCCACTGGCATGCGCCCTCCGGGGCGAACCAGAATCAGATCACCCACGTTAAGGCTCGCCACCGCCACTTCCGCTTCGGTCCCATCCACTAGCCGGATGGCGCGCGGGACCTCCAGCGCGGTTAGTTCTTCGGCAGCCGAACGTGCCGCGGCACGGGTGCGATAGTCCAAATACCTGCCCGCTAGCAGGAAGAACGTCAGGGTCAAAGCCGCGTCGAAATAAGCATGTTCACCGCTGAGTGCAGTTTCCCAAAGCGACGTGACCAGAGCCAGCAGGATCGCCAAAACAATCGGCACATCCATATTCAACCGGCGTACGCGCAGCGCGCTCCAGGCGTTGGAAAAGAAAGGCTGGGCCGAGAATGCAATTGCAGGCAGCGCAATCGCCGCCGATATCCAGTGGAACATGTCGCGCGTCGCATCGGTGGCGCCGGACCAGACCGACACCGATAACAGCATCACGTTCATCGAAGCAAAACCCGCCACTGCCAGCCGCATCAGCAGATCGCGCCCGGCCTTATCGGTTTGCGTAGCCGAAAGCGCACCCGGATCCAGTTCGTGGGCTTCAAAGCCAGCGCGCTCCAGCACCGGGATCAGATCGGCGGCGCGCGTATCCGGTGCCGCCTTGATCATCGCGCGTTTCAGCGTGAGATTGACCCGCGCGTCTTCAACGCCGGGATGGGCATTCAACTCACGCTCGACCGTAGAGATGCAGGCCGAGCAGTGGATGCCCGGCAGCGACAGCGCGATCTGCACATCCTCTGGGATTGGCCGCGCCGCTTCTGCCGGGGCTGCGATGCAGCCAGGACAGGCTGCCCGAGATGGGGTGGCTTGCGCAACCATCTCTAACCTTTCACATACAGGGGCACACGTTGCGCGAACTCGGCACCATCTTTTGCTTTGGCCACAAGGCGAATGTTCCAGTTCCCTTTGCCCAGGGCAGCCGGAGCGGCATAGGCGATGCCATCAAAAGTAAAGTCCGGCGAGAAGTCTTCCTTCACATGGGTGGCGCGCCCCACCACGGCCTGCAGATCTGCCACTTCAACAGGGGAACCGGTCTGATCGGTTATGTATAGCACCAGCAGCCCTCCGGTCAGCTCGGCCTTGATGTTCCAACCCAAGGCCTGCTGTTCCTTCAAACGTTCATTGAACTCCTGGCTGGCTACATAGGAGTTCTTCACCTCAAGCCCCGGAAAGGTCTTGATTGCACTATAAGCCAAGACGAGGTTCACCGTGATGATCACGCCAAAGGCCGCGACAAATACCGCCAATGCGTGTTTGCCTGTGAATTGACGTTCTGCCATTCTCAGCTTCCTCGTCCGTTGAAACTGGTATCCTTGTAGGCTCGCTCACCACTTTCCAGATCTTCGACCCAGATGCGAACCGATGTGCTGTCAGCCGCCGCAGGGGCAGTACCCTGCGGAGCGGTGATATAGACGCGGGTCAATTGTGCCGTATCTGCAGTGACATTAACAGTCTCGCCTTCAACACCTTCGATTTCAATCTGCAGCGATGGATCGCCCGCAATCGTCAGTTTGAATGGCCGATCCTCGCCATGTTTGTTGCGCAGGCGTACATCATAGGTGTTACGGATCGTGCCATCTGAAAGGGTAACGAAAGTCGGGTTCCGCACCGGCGCAACCGTCAAATCGATATCCGAACGAATGAACAGCGCAAAGAGCAGTGCAAATCCGACCAGTGACCATAGCGCCGTGTACAGGATCGTGCGCGGACGCAGGATGTGTTTCCAAACGTTTTTGGGTGGCTGACCTTCGCGTTCGCGGGCCTCATCACTCAGCGCCATGTAATCGATCAGACCGCGGGGCTTGCCTATCTTGGCCATCATGTCATCGCAGGCGTCGATGCAAAGCGCACAGGTGATGCATTCCAGTTGCTGACCGTCTCGGATGTCGATCCCTACCGGGCAGACATTGACGCAAGCCATACAATCGATGCAATCGCCCAGCTCGCTGTCAGCCGTACGTTTGCCTTTGCCGCGTGGTTCACCCCGCCATTCGCGATATCCGACGACCAGGGTATCCTCGTCCATCATCGCGGCCTGAATGCGCGGCCATGGGCAGGCATAGATGCAGATTTGTTCGCGTGCAAAGCCACCGAAGAAAAATGTGGTGCCGGTCAGAATCAGCATCGTCGTATAGGCCACTGGATGCGCGTTTCCGGTGACCAGATCACGCGCCAGAGTTGGTGCATCCGCAAAATAGAAAACCCAGGCGCCGCCGGTCGCGAGCCCGATGAAGAACCAAGCGACCCACTTGGTCAGGCGCAGCCGCGCCTTGCGGAAATCCAGCTTTTTCTGCCTGTGCAGACGCAGGCGCGCATTACGATCGCCCTCAATCCAGCGCTCTACAAGGATATACAGGTCCGTCCAAACCGTCTGCGGGCAGGCATACCCGCACCAGACCCGCCCAAGCGCCGAGGTGAACAGGAACAGACCCAATCCCGCCATGATCAGCAGCCCAGCGACAAAATAGAACTCGTGCGGCCAAATCTCGATCCAGAAGAAATAGAAGCGGCGGTTCGCCAGATCCAGAAGAACGGCCTGATCCGGAAGGCTTGGACCGCGATCCCACCTGATCCAAGGCGTCACATAGTAAATGCCCAGCGTCACCGCCATGATGATCCATTTCAAATTGCGAAACGGGCCGGACACACGTCTCGGGAAAATCGGCTCTCTGGCGGCGTAGAGACTGGGGGTGGGATTGGAATCGCTCACAGGCTGGCTCCGCAACTGGCTATTCTGAGTGTGTGTTCTTCCAGATCACGAGGCAAGGGACTTTGACATGGGTCAAAACGCGCATCGAGCAGACACCTTTAGACGCGTGAATTACTGCTGGCTTCGCGCTTCGCGCCTCAGCCAGTTGATGAAGATTTTCACGGATCGCCTAAGAGCTTGTTTTTGCGTAACTATATGATACCCGCGCGTATCCGGCTCGGCGAACAGTTCGACGATGCGGCCCGCTTTGATGTCCGCTTCGACGAATTGTCGCACAGTGACGGTGACCCCTTGCCCAGACCGCAAACCATCCAGCAGCAGGTTACCGGGAAGCTGCGTACGCCCCGCGCCGCGTTCGGGTCCGACACCTCGCTCAGTCAGCCATTTTGTCCCCTCAGTCGTGCCAATTTCCTCAAGCCACGGCAACTGCGCAAGTTCTGCCGGGGACCAATCGGTCTTGTTACCCAATAGTGTGGGAGAGGCGACGATGACCATCGGCGTCTGCAACAACATCTCACACTCCACCCCCGGCCAACCGCCGGCGCCATAACGGATCGCTACATCCACGCCACCCGGTTGCAGCTCGACCACCTCAAAGGTTGGATCTAGGATCAGGTTTACGTCGGGATGCGTCGCGCGGAAACTCGGCAGTCGCGGCATCAGCCAAGATGCAGCGAAGGAAGACGTCAGCGACACATGAACCGGGCGGTCCTGAGCCGAGCGAGCCAGATCACCCACAGCAGCCTCGATAGCACCAAATCCAAGCTGCAGGGCACGGGCCAGATGCTCACCTTCCGCGGTAAGTGTCAGCGCTTTGCCCGTTCGGTCCAGCAGAGCCGCGCCCAGATGTTTCTCGAGCGCGCGAAGCTGCTGACTGATTGCAGCGTGGCTAACATTGAGCGCAGCACCGGCCTCGACAACACTTCGCTTCTCAGCGAAGGCTGCAAAGGCCCTGAGAGAGGCCAACGGCGGCAGTGATAGCCAGTCCATATGTAAACCCTACTTACACATTGAAATGGTAATTGAGTCGCATTCGGCGTGCGAAAGGTCAATCTTAAAGCTCAGAAACAACTCTGCACAGGAGGGAAACCATGCTGATCGTATTCGCCAGATCTTTTTTGAACGCGACACGCATCAATACGCCTCACATCTACGATGCGCCAAAGCCGGGCCGTCGCAAGCGGCGCTGGTTGCCCGAACATCATTGGTGGAGAGAAAACCCGCGCGATGTAAATCTGAACGATCTTTGATACTGGATTGAATGCCGTATCTGGACCGGCAGAGATTGCAGCCCTATTGTTTGAAAATCGGCACCGGCTGTTCTGGAAACGCGCGAACAGATGGAACAGCCGGTGCCTCGACCTTCGGGCGGGAGACCGCCCGGAGGTGTTCTTTTAACCCTTACTGACCGCCACCCAACTGGTGGACATAGGCCGTGACAGCGCGAATCTGCGCGTCGGTCAGGCGATTCTCCCACGGGGGCATCACACCAAAGCGGCTGTAGGTGACCGTCTCGGTCAGGGCCTCTTGGCTGCCGCCGTAAAGCCAGATCGCATCGGTCAGATTCGGCGCGCCCTGGGAAACGTCGCCTTTGCCGTCATCACCGTGGCAAGCCGCGCAGTTGTCTTCGAACACAACCTTGCCTGCCTGCGCCGCCGCGTCATCGGTCTGGGCGTTAGTCAGGGACATGACGTATTGAACCACTTGAGTGATCTCATCCTTTTCGAGGATCTCACCAAAGGCCGGCATCTCGGAATAGCGCGCGTCGTCGCTTTCCTCGTTCCGGATGCCATAGGCGATGGTGTACTCGATATCCTCAAGCGAGCCGCCCCACAGCCAGGCATCATCCAGCAGGTTCGGGAAACCCGGCGCACCCTGCGCGCCCGATCCGTGGCACTGCGCGCACCAGGTTCGGAACACAGCGCCACCAGAGTTAACTGCGTATTGTTGCAGCTCCGCGTCGGCCGAGATTTCTTCCAGCGGTGTTTCCACCAGCTTGGCGTTCCACGGTGCGTTTGCCTCTTCGAACGCGACCATTTCCTGCTGCACCAGCTCGCGCGAGGACCAACCCAGCACACCGGCGGTTGCCGATTGAACCAAGGGCCATGCGGGGTACATGATCGTGTAGATCACGCCCCAAATGATGGTCGCGTAAAAGGTCCAAAGCCACCAGCGTGGCATCGGATTATCGAATTCCTCGATTCCGTCCCAGCTGTGACCCGTGGTGTTAGGATCGCCCGGCTGTTTTTCAGGTGTCTTACTCATTGCCGCGCCTCCTTGGATGTGGCGGGTTTGTCGTCGCCCCGACGGGGCGCTGGGGCATCAGCGTGCCGGAACGGGATGTTGGCGGTGTCCTTGTATTCCTTGCTGGCACCAGGGCGGAAAACCCAGATGATTATGCCAATAAAAAACGAGAACAGGAGCAGCAACATCCAGCTATCCGCGAACTGCCTTAGAATTGTGTATAGTTCCATCACACCCTCCTTTAACGGCTTGCGTCCGGGGTGAAGGTCGAGAAATCGACCAGCGTGCCCAGCATCTGGAGGTAAGCAACCAACGCATCCATTTCAGTCAGCTCGGGCTGACCGTCAAAGTTACGCACATTGACCTTGTCGCCATAGCGTTCCAACAATCCATCATAATCGCTGTCCGGATCGGCCTGCGCCCGAAAATCGGCCTGCGCCTGTTCAAGCATCTCGTCGGTATACGGGGTGCCGACCACGGCATTTGCCGCCATGATGTCACCGATATACTTGCCGTCTAGCTTACGATCCTCAAGGAAGCCGTATTTCGGCATCACCGATTCCGGCACCACCGATTGTGGATCGCGCAGGTGGTCCACCTGCCATTGATCCGAATACCGGCCACCGACGCGGGCAATATCCGGCCCGGTGCGTTTGGACCCCCATTGGAACGGATGATCATACATGGATTCGGCCGCCAGCGAGTAGTGGCCATAGCGTTCAACCTCATCACGCATTGGGCGGATCATCTGGCTGTGGCAAACATAGCAGCCTTCGCGCAGATAAACCTCACGCCCCGCCAGTTCGAGAGGGGTGTAAGGGCGCATGCCCTCCACCTTCTCGATGGTGTTCTCAAGATAGAACAGGGGCGCGATCTGTACGATGCCACCGATGGTCACGACCAGAAAGCTGAAGATCAGCAGGAGGGTCGCGTTGGTCTCGAGGATCTTGTGTTTGTCGAGAATTGCCATTGCTCCGGCCCTCCTTATTCAGCCGGGACCGCGACGGTCAGGCTGGCCTCTTTGGCCGGCGCTTTCCGTACAGTCATCCACAGGTTGTAGCACATGATCAGCGAGCCAGCGACGAACATCACGCCACCCAGCGCACGCACCACATACATCGGGAACTTCGCGGCAACGGTGTCAGCGAACGAATTCACCAGGAAGCCATTGGCATCCACTTCACGCCACATCAGGCCTTCCATGATACCGGTGACCCACATCGACGCCGCGTAGAGAACGATGCCAATGGTGGCGAGCCAAAAGTGCCAGCTGACCAGCTGCAGCGAGTACAGACGCTCACGCTTCCACAGAACAGGGACTAGGAAGTAAAGAGCACCAAAGGTGATCATACCGTTCCAGCCCAGCGCGCCCGAATGTACGTGACCGATAGTCCAGTCGGTATAGTGGCTGAGGCTGTTCACAGCGCGGATCGACATCATCGGACCCTCGAACGTGGACATGCCGTAAAAGCCGACCGAAATCACCATCATCCGGATCACTGGGTCAGTGCGTAGTTTGTCCCATGCACCCGACAGGGTCATCAGACCGTTGATCATACCACCCCACGAAGGCATCCATAGGATCACCGAGAACACCATGCCAAGGGTCGAGGCCCAATCAGGCAGCGCAGTATAGTGCAGGTGGTGCGGACCAGCCCAGATATACAGGAAGATCAGCGCCCAGAAGTGGATGATCGACAGCTTGTAGCTGAATACCGGACGCTCAGCCTGTTTCGGGATGAAGTAGTACATCATACCCAGGAAACCGGCAGTCAGGAAGAAGCCCACGGCGTTGTGGCCATACCACCACTGGATCATGGCATCCTGAACACCAGACCAGACGATGACCGATTTCGATCCCCAGATGCTGACCGGGATGGTCATGTTGTTGACCAGGTGCAGCATGGCGACAGTCACGATAAAGGCCAGATAGAACCAGTTTGCCACGTAGATGTGCGGCTCTTTCCGCTTGATGATCGTGCCCAGATAAACAGCCAGATAGGCAACCCAGACAACAGTCAGCCACAGGTCAACGTACCATTCAGGTTCGGCATATTCTTTCGACTGCGTTCCACCAAGTATATAACCGGTTGCCGCAAGCACGATGAACAGCTGATAGCCCCAGAACACGAACCATGCCAGGTTTCCACCCCAAAGTCGCGCAGCGCTGGTACGCTGTACGACATAGAACGAAGTTGCGATCAACGCGTTACCGCCAAAGGCAAAGATAACCGCCGATGTATGCAAAGGCCGCAGACGCCCGAAATTAAGATAGCCCTGCGCCCATTCGAAGTTCAGCGCCGGAAAGGCTAGCTGGAACGCAATAAAAGTCCCCGCCAGGAACCCGACTACCCCCCAGAATGCGGTTGCGATCACGCCGTAGCGGATCACGTCATCCATATACTCACCAGAGCGGTCGACGAGGATATCTGGCTCTTCCGTGTTTCTAAGCGTCCAGATGAACAGACCGCCGGCGATCAACATCACCAGAATCGCGTGCACCTGATACGCCAAATCCCGTGCGTAGTTAGAGCCGATGGCTGCGAACAGCACCACCAGCCCAAGCACGATCAGCTTGATGTAATTTGACATATTGCGTCCCTTTGCCATGCCTCGCGCGATTCTTCGTGTCACGCGAAACCTTTTTGACTGCATGCTGTAATGCAGCGAGGTCGCCTTTGACGCTTTGATCTGCATCAAGACAAGCCCCTGTTTTCTGTGAGAGGTATTTTGCAGAAACAGACACGCGCTGGCAACGGACAGCGCCGGAAACATGAGGTCGACATGGCATTTAAATCTCTTCTTACGGTCATGACGGAAACCAAGCTTTCTCAGAACGCACTGGCACAAATGGTGGCATTGGCAGAAGGGCAGGACGCCCATGTCGAAGCGTTGTGTCTTGGCGTCGATCGCAGTCAGACCGGTTATTATTATGCCGGTGCAAACGCTTTGATCCTGCAGGAGACCCTGAGCCGTGCCAATGCCGAGGCGGACGAGATACTCGCCTACGCTCAGGATTATCTGGGTAAGTCGGGCGTGCGCTGGTCCGCTGAAAACGGGGTAGCTCAGATCGCTGATCTCGGGCGACATGTCGCACGTCGCGCGCGCTTTTCGGATCTCGTGGTATTGCCGCGACCTTATGGAAAAGACCGCGACGCAGAAGCTGAACCCATCGTCGAGGCCGCCATGTTCGAAGGCCATTCGCCGGTGCTGTTAGTGCCCGATGATAACAAACCGATTTCGGCCCCAAAAACCGTCATGGCGGGCTGGAACGAAAGCGTCGAAGCGATGCGCGCCATCCGTCGCGCGTTGCCATTCTTGAAGCAGGCCGAACTCACACGGATTGTCGTGATTGATCCACCGCGTCATGGGCCGGATCGATCGGACCCGGGCGGTCTGCTATCTCAGATGCTGGCGCGACATGGGGTGAAGTGCGAAATCGACGTGCTCAGCAAGACCATGACGCGCGTCTCGGACATCCTCAATCGCCACGCTGCCGATACCGAGGCCGATATGATCGTTATGGGGGCCTATGGCCATTCGCGCTTTCGCGAGGCCATTTTGGGCGGTGCGACCCGCAATATGCTGGAGCAATCAGAAATCCCCGTGTTTCTGGCTCACTAACGACGCCAACAAACGCAAAAGCCGTCCGTCTCTGGTGCGGCTTTATGTCTTGCGGCTCAGGCCGATCAGGAACAGCAGGATCACCGCGCCGATAGTGGCAAAGAAGATCGAAGAGATGAGCCCTCCGCCAACCGCAAAGCCCAGGGCGGGAAAGATCGTGCCCGCCAGAAACGCACCGACAATCCCGACTATAACATTCCCGATCAGGCCGAACCCACGCCCTTCCATGATTTTTCCCGAAAGCCAGCCAGCAATCGCGCCGATGAACAGCATGGCGAGTAAACCGCTAAATTCCATAAGGGACTCCCAATTGTTCGAGGGCGGCGGGCTGAGGCATCAGACCAGAAATCCGCCATCGGTATCGTCGCCCGCCTCTTCCATTAGGCGCCCCATATCGGGGATTGTTACATGGCGTTTACCTTCCAGAGTAATGACCTGATCTTTCTTCAAGGCGGAAATCTGCCGGCTGACAGTTTCCAGGGTCAGCCCAAGATAGTCGGCCATCGCCTCGCGCGTCAGTGGCAGGTCAAAGACAATCGGAGCTACCATTCCGGCTTGATGAATCGATGCGTCCCGGCGCGCGATGATCGAAAGCAGGCTGGCAATCTTTTCCCGCGCCGTCTTGCGCCCAAGCACCAGCATCCACTCACGGGCCGCATCCAATTCGTCCAACGTCATTTCCAGCAGGCGCTGCGAGATGTGCGGCGTCGTGATCATCATGTCCTCGAACGGCTTTTTGCGGAAACAACACATCATCAGATCGGTGGTCGCCACCACGTCGTATGGCGCGTTGTCTCGTCCAGGGCGACCCACGAAATCGCTGGGCAGCAGCAGGCCGACCATTTGCCTGCGCCCATCCTCCATCGTCTGTGTCAAAGACGCGATTCCCGACACGACCGAGCCGACAAAATTCATCGGATCGCCGGACCAGATGATCGTCTGCCCCGCCTCAAAGCTGCGGTAGTACTTGATGTTCTCAAGCTCTTCCAGCTCGTCCTTTTCGCAATGCGCGCACACCGCACGATGCCGGATCGGGCATTCTGCGCAATTGGTGTGGTCGAATTGGGCCTTGAGTGTCATTCGCGCTTCCATTTGATTTCGGTCAAAGTACCCTGGGCCCTCCAGCTATAGTCATATCTTTATGACACTGAAACCTCAACTGGCACGGCTTGGACTTTTTGACGCGAAAGTACCGCGTTACACAAGCTATCCCACCGCACCCCACTTCAGCAATGACGTCGGGGCTGATCTGTTTAGCGACTGGATTTCCGGGATTGCTCCGGGCAGTTCAATCTCGCTTTACATCCACGTACCCTTCTGCCGTCGTCTGTGCTGGTTTTGCGCCTGCCGGACACAAGGCACCCAGACGGATAACCCGGTCATCGCCTATGTCGACGTGCTAAAGGCCGAGCTGGATTTGCTGGCGGCACGCCTGCCAGAGGGTGTTACATTGTCGCGGCTGCACTGGGGCGGCGGCACGCCGACGCTGTTGAATGCAGACCTGATGCGGGATCTGGCCGCGCGAATCCTTGAGATTGTGCCTTTAGGCCCAGACGCCGAGTTTTCCGTCGAGATCGATCCGAATGAGATCGACGAAGCCCGGCTGGATGCACTGGCCGAAGCCGGGATGAACCGCGCATCGATCGGTGTTCAGGATTTTGACGACGAAATCCAGAAAACCATCGGTCGCATTCAAAGCTATGACACCACCCGCGAAGCAGCCGAGATGATCCGAGCGCGTGGTATATCCAGCCTGAATGCGGACATCCTTTATGGCCTGCCCCACCAGACCAAGGCGCGCATGACCGAAAGTGTGCAAAAGCTGTTGTCGCTGAACCCTGACCGGGTCGCACTCTATGGCTACGCGCATGTGCCGTGGATGGCCAAGCGCCAGCAGTTGATTCCATCAGATGCCCTGCCCACACCGGAACAGCGACTGGAACTTTTTGAAACCGCCCGGCGACTGTTCCTATGGGACAATTATGCCGAGATCGGGATTGACCACTTCGCGACGCAGGACGATGGGCTGACCCATGCGCTGCGCGCTGGACGATTGAAACGGAATTTCCAAGGCTACACGGACGATCAGGCCCCAATCCTGATTGGCTTGGGTGCCAGCTCGATCTCACGCTTCCCGCAAGGATATGCGCAGAACGCACCGGCAACCTCGGCTCACACGAAGGCCATTCGCGAAGGGCGGTTCTCGACGTCGCGCGGGCATTTGTTCAAAGGTCAGGATGTTCTACGGTCGCGTCTGATCGAAGCATTGATGTGCGATTTCCAAATCAACTCGGCCGAGATTCTGCGCGATTATGACATTTCAACTGCGGAACTGCAGCAAATGTACGCAACAGCAAACGCGGCCTTCGACGGGTTGCTACGCGTGGATGAAAACGGATTGTTCATACCGCCCGAAGCACGTGCGCTGACCCGCATGATCGCGCGCAGCTTTGACACGTATGATCTGAGTAAGGCTGGGCATAGTTCCGCGATCTGAACACTCTTCGGCAGGTCGTTTTTCGCGACCTTCCCTTACAAACCGGCACGGGGGCTTGACGCATGCCTTCGGTTTTCTCCACACTCAAGGGGTGGAGAGATCCACCTCTTCACAGCCTGAGGCAGGCAAACGCAGACAGTTCTTGCCGACGCGCATGCGTTCGACAGCCCTTTTCGTGCAGCCATACTGCAACCTGAAAGAGGGACAGCACTCATGCGCGTTTTCACCGTCCTCGGCCCCAGCCAATCGGGCAAATCCACCTTGGTCGAAGCGATCAGCCGCCTCGACGGGCGGCCCACCACATTCGATGTTGCCGGAACCGTGCATCTGCACGGTTTTTCTTATTTAAACGAACCGTGGTGCGCGGTGGACGTGGACGGAGGCGGCGATGCGCTAGCCTATGTCGGCCCGGCCATGGCGATCTCGGACGCAGCAGTTGTGGTTGTCCCACCCGATCCGGATGCCGCCGTTCTGTGTGCCCCGTATCTAAGGTTGGTCGAAGAGGCGGGCATTCCCTGCTTCTTGTTCATCAACCGCATGGACAGCCCCAATGGCCGCATCCGCGACATCGTTGCTGCGCTGCAGACCTATTGCACCCACCACATCGCTCTGCGGCAGGTGCCGATCCGGGACGGAGACACCATTATCGGCGCAGTCGATCTGATCTCGGAGCGCGCCTGGAAGTATCAGGAGGGGCAGCCCTCGGCCCTGATCGAGCTACCGCAATCAGCGGAAGACCGCGAACAGGAAGCACGCACCGAGTTGTTGGAGACCCTATCGGATTTCGATGACAATCTGCTGGAGCAACTGATTGAGGACAAACAGCCCCCAAGCGACGAGGTCTACGAGCTGGCCGCACAGGTCTTGCAGAACCATCAGCTTATCCCGGCCTGCCTCGGTGCCGCGAGCCATGGCAACGGTCTGACCCGTTTGATGAAAGCGCTGCGTCATGAAGCACCGGAATTCAACATTGCAGCTGACCGGGATGAGGCCGAAGAAAACGCCCGTGCCATTGCCGGCTTTGCGGATGTGAAGAAGCATATCGGCAAGATCACCGTTTTGCGCGGTCTGGGCGACGGCGTGAAAGCACATGAATCCCTTGGCGGCGAAACTGTTGGAAACCTGACAACCTTGGACGCCAAGACCCAGATCAGCGTGCTTGAAGCCGGACATATTGGCCTTGCTGTCAAATCCGACCACCTTAATCCTGGCTTCATCTATGACAGCGCGGCGGCATCGCCGTTGCCGGAATGGGCCTCATCCCATCCTGCCGCGCATCGTCAGGTCGTATCGCCTGCGCATGAGCGAGACGACGTGCGCCTGTCGAATGCGTTGACCCGGCTGGTTGAGATCGACCCCGGCCTGCATCTGGAGCAAGACGAGCTGAGCGGTCATTCCATTCTGGGCTCACAAGGTCCGCAGCATATGCGGCGCGTGACCGCCAAACTCGCCGAGGATTTTGGCATCGAGATCGAGGCCGAGGCCGCCGGAACCGCCTATCGCGAAACCATTCGCACAAAGGTCGATCATCGCCATCGCCACCGCAAGCAATCCGGCGGTGCGGGGCAGTTTGCCGATGTGGTCATATCCATCGCTCCGCTGCCGCGCGGCTCGGGGTTCCAGTTCGAGGAAGTGGTGAAAGGCGGGGCCGTACCCCGGAATTACATTCCTTCGGTTGAACACGGGGCCAAAGACGCATTGATCGAAGGGCCTGAAGGCTTCCCAGTTGTGGACGTCAAGGTGACACTCAGCGACGGCAAACACCATAACGTGGACAGTTCGGATTATGCTTTCCGCACTGCAGGCAAGAATGCCGTGCGCGAAGCGTTGCCAGAGGCGAAGCCCGTCGTCCTGCAACCTATCCTGAACGCCGAAATCCATCTGCCCTCAACCTTCGTCGGCGATCTTGTCCCGACGATCAGCTCGCTGCAGGGGCAGGTTCTTGGGTTTGAAGGCAACCCCAACGCCTCAGGCTGGGAAATCTTCAATGCGACACTCCCCGCCGTGGCCGAGGATGAACTGCACCGCACACTTGCCAGTGCTACCCGCGGGACCGGTTGGGTCAAACTACAATTCGATCACTATGAAGAGCTGCGCGGCCCCGTTCCCGCGTCAGCCAAAAACAAGGAAATAGCCTGACATCAAAGGCGCGGTGTGCGTGTCAGCCCGCCGCCGCAATCAGCTCGCGGGTATAGTCGGTCTGAGCGTGTTCGAACAAATCTTCGGCAGCGCCCATCTCGACGACATCGCCGTTTCGCATGACGATCACGTTGTGGGACATCGCGCGCACGACCTTCAGATCGTGACTGATGAACAGATAGGCCAGCCCGTATTTCCTTTGCAGGTCACGCAGCAGGTCAACGATCTGCACCTGCACGGTCATGTCCAGCGCACTTGTAGGCTCGTCCAGAACCAGCAGCTTGGGCCGCAACACCATGGCGCGGGCGATGGCGATCCGCTGGCGTTGCCCGCCGGAAAACTCATGCGGATAGCGGTCCATCGCAGAGGGGTCCAATCCGACCTCGTTCATCACTTCGGCCACCAGATCGCGCAGGGCGCGATGAGGATCGACCTTATGGATGGCCAGCCCCTCGGCGATGATCTGCATGCAGGTCATCCGCGGGCTGAGGCTGCCGAACGGATCCTGAAATACGATCTGCATGTCCTTGCGCAATCGCCGCAACTCGCGCGTTGACCAGCGGCGCACATTCTGGTCGCGGAAAGTGATCCCGCCCTCGGACGCGATCAGACGCATGATCGCCAGCGCCAGCGTCGTCTTGCCCGAGCCGCTCTCCCCCACGATCCCAAGCGTTTCCCCGGCACGGACGCTGAGGGTCGCGTCGTTGACGGCCTTCACATAGCCTACGGTCCGTTTCAGGAAACCGCGCTGGATCGGGAACCAGACTTTCAGGTGATCGGTGCGGGCTACCTCTTCGGCATCCGGGGCCACCGGGTCGGGGTGCCCGGACGGCTCGGCCTCCAGAAGCTTGCGAGTATAGGGGTGTTGCGGGTTGTCGAAAATCTCCGTTGTCACTCCGGCTTCGACAATTTCACCATCCTTCATCACGCAAACCCGGTCGGCGATGCGGCGGACGATGCCAAGGTCATGGGTGATGAACAACATCCCCATGTTCTCGGACTTTTGCAGTTCGGCCAGCAACTCCAGAATCTGCGCCTGGATGGTGACGTCCAGCGCCGTTGTCGGCTCATCCGCGATCAAAATGTCCGGCTTGTTCGCCAACGCCATCGCGATCATCACGCGTTGCCGCTGTCCGCCGGACAACTGGTGCGGATAGCTGTCCAGCCGTTCCTCGGGATCTCGGATGCCGACCTTGGTCAGCAGTTCTACAATCCGTTCCCGTGCCTCATCGCCGGCAACGCCCTGATGCAGAGCCAGCGATTCCGCCATCTGTTTCTGGATCGTGTGCAATGGATTGAGCGAGGTCATCGGCTCCTGAAAGATGAAACTAATGTCGTTGCCGCGCACGTCCATCAACCTGTCTTCGGACGCGCCAATCATCTCTTGACCGCCATAGGTGACTGAGCCTTCGACAATTGCGCTATCACCCAGCAGCGACACAGTGCTCAACGCCGTCACGGATTTGCCCGAACCGGATTCGCCCACCAAAGCCACCGTTTCACCCCGGTCGACGGTAAAGGACACGCCTTTGACTGCCGCACTCACCTGCCCGTCCTGCCGGAACGAGACCTTGAGGTTGTTCACATCCAAAAGGCTCATGAGAAGGTCTTTCTGGGATCAAACGCATCGCGGACGCCTTCAAAAATGAAGACCAACAGCGACAGCATGATGGCAAAGGTGAAGAAGGCAGTGAAGGCCAGCCACGGTGCCTGAAGGTTCTGTTTCGCCTGCAAAGTCAACTCTCCAAGCGACGGGGCTGAAGACGGCAAACCGAAGCCAAGGAAGTCCAGCGAAGCCAGCCCACCGATGGTTCCAGTCACGATGAACGGCATGAAGGTCAGCGTGGCGACCATCGCATTAGGCAGCATGTGGCGAAACATGATCGTCATGTTACCCACGCCCAGCGCCCGCGCGGCACGGACATACTCCAAATTTCGTGCCCGCAGGAATTCAGCGCGCACGACGCCCACCAGTCCGGTCCAACTGAACAGGATCATCAGAATCACCAAGAGCCAGAAACTTCGCCCAAGAATCGCGAACATGATGATAATGACATAAAGCGAGGGTGTCGCCGACCAGATCTCGATAATACGTTGGAAGATCAGATCCAGCCAACCGCCAAAGAACCCCTGAATGGCCCCAGCAAAAATGCCGATCAGACTGGCCACGCCGGTGACGAGTAAAGTGAACAGGATCGACAGGCGGAAGCCATAGATGACACGAGCTAGCACATCTCGCTTGGTGTCGTCAGTGCCGAGCAGATTCTGACCATTAGGCGGCAGCGGTGCAGCGCCCGGGCGGTCCACGCTGGTGTTGAAGGAATACGGGATTGGAGGCCAGATGGCCCAGCCTCGCTCAAACCCATCCGCTTCGAACGTGCCCGCCTTGATTTCGTCGATGATACCTTCGGGGTCGTCGAAGCACTGATCCAATCCGCCGCTATCGATCAGGCACATGACCTCGGGGTCGCGATAGATCGCCTCGGTCTGGAAATCGCCTCCGAATTCCGTTTCAGCGTAAAAGTTGAAGACAGGCGTGTAGATTTCACCCCGGTACTTTACCAGGATCGGTTTGTCGTTGGCGATGAACTCGGCAAACAGCGATAGGCCGAACAACACCGAGAAGATGATCAGCGACCAGAACGCCCTGCCATTGCGCCGGAAATTGCGCCAACGGCGCTGATTGAGAGGGGAGAGTGCCATTTACCCCTCCCGCTTTTCGAAATCGATACGCGGGTCAACGAGCACATACATCAGATCGCTGATAATGCCGACGACCAGCCCCATCAGGCCAAATATGAAAAGCGTACCAAAAATCACCGGATAGTCGCGCGCCACTGCCGCCTCAAAGCCCAGACGCCCAAGACCATCGAGCGAGAAAATGGTTTCGATGATGATCGATCCACCGAAGAACACACCAATGAATACAGCAGGGAAACCTGCAATCACGATCAGCATCGCGTTGCGGAAGACATGACCATACAGCACCTTGCTTTCACTCAAACCCTTGGCGCGAGCGGTCATCACGTACTGCTTCTTGATCTCATCCAGAAACGAGTTCTTGGTCAGCAGCGTCAGCGTCGCAAAGGCCGAGATGGTCAGCGCGATTATCGGCAAAGCGATGTGCCAGAAATAGTCAGTAATCTTTCCAAACAGGCTGAGGCTGTCCCAATTGTCCGAGGTCAAACCCCGTAGCGGGAAAATCTGCCAGTAAGAGCCACCGGCGAACAACACCAGCAGCAGAATGGCAAACAGGAAACCGGGGATAGCATAGGCCACGATGATCGCACCGCTGGTCCAAGTATCAAAGCTCGACCCGTCCTTGATCGCCTTGCGGATACCTAGCGGGATCGAGACCAGATAGGCGATCAGCGTCGACCACAGACCCAGCGAAATAGACACCGGCATCTTTTCCAGCACCAGATCAATCACACTGATCGAGCGGAAATAGCTCTCGCCAAAATCCAGCGTCAGGTAGTTGCCCATCATGCCTAGAAAGCGTTCCAGTGGCGGTTTGTCGAAGCCAAACTCTTTTTCCAGTTCAGCGATGAATTCGGGCGGAAGGCCACGCGCACCGACGTATTTGTCATCAAAGGCACCACCTGCGGGCTCGGCCCCGGCTCCGGCATCGCCACCACCAGCGAACCCAGCAAAGACGTCGCCCTGCCCTTCGATCTGCGCGATGATCTGTTCAATGGGACCACCGGGCACGAACTGCACCAGCGTGAAGTTGACGATCATGATGCCCAGAAGGGTCGGAATGACCAGCAACAGGCGTCTTAGGATATAGGCGCCCATGTTATCGCAGCGCGCCTTTGGCTTTCAGGTCAGCCTCTTTCTCGGGGTTGATCCACCACAGATCGAGATACCCAAGCGAGAATGGAGGCAGGTTTTCAGGGTATTCGTACATGTCGTAATAAGCCGTCCAGTAATCCGCCACATACCCATCGGGAATGACGAAGAACTCATAACGCAAGACACGATCCAACGCCATCAGCGCAGCATCCTGTTCCGCCTGATTTGTCGTGTCGAATGACGCTTCGATCACAGCGTCAACAAGTGGGCTGGCAAGACCGGCAGGGTTGAACAAGCTAAACGCGGCTTCTTCCGATCCGTACATCTGACTGAGACCCCCGCCGGTCGACAGGAACGAGCCGTAGCGGTTCGAATATACCATATCATAATCACGCTCACGCCGCCGCAGGGTGAATTGAGAAGGATCTACCTTCTCGGCCGAAGCATCCACACCGATCGACTGCAGGTTCTGCACATAGGTCTCGATCATGGTGGCGGTCGAGGTTGGAATGCTCGACGCATACGGAATATTGACCTTCAGCGTCTGCCCATCGGCATTGCGGCGCAGATTGCCGTCGCCGACGGGCCAACCAGCCTCGTCCAGCAGTTTCGAGGCTTGCCGCAAATTGCGACGGTCGTTCAACCGAGCTGGATTGGATTCGTGGACGACAAGCGCAGGCTCGCTGAACACCTCGGCCGGAACCACGTCACCCAGCGTTTCCAGAAACGCCAGTTCGGCACCCTCCGGCACGCCTGTCGCTTCAAGATGTGTCCCCTGCACGAATGAACTGCGCGGTGCGTTCAGACCGAACATCAGCGATTCATTTGCCCATTCGAAATTGAACGCCAGCGCCAGCGCTTTACGCACATTCTTGTCGGCAAATTGAGGCTTGCCCAGATTGAAAACGAAACCCGACGGCGTCGGCGGGCTACCATCCACGATCTCGTCCTGCACGACAAACCCTTCGCTGAGTTTCGGGAAATCGTAACTAGAGGCCCAGAGCTTGGGGTCACTTTCGATACGCATCGTGTATTCGCCCGCCTTGAACCCTTCGAAGGCGGCGGTTTGATCCGCGAAATACTCGATCCGGATAGTGTCGTAATTGTTGCGGCCTATGTTGATCGGCAGATCCTTGCCCCAATAATCGTCGCGACGCTTGTAGACAATACGGCGGTTGATGTCATAGCTGTCCAGTTTGTAAGGACCTGAACCAACGGCGACCTCCAGCCGCGGTTCGTCCAGACGACGGCTTTCATCGGCCTCGAACCAGGCTTTTGAAAATACCGGGGTCGACCCGACGGTTTCGATCAACCCGCGCCGGGTGACATCCGGACTAAAAGTAAATTTTACAGTGTGGTCATCCAGAGCTTCAGCCCCTGTAACCATGCGCCCGACGGCTTGCGCATAAGACGGCAAACCCTGCTCAATGAACAAACGATGACTATAGACGACGTCTTCGGCAGTCACCGGGGTGCCATCCCAGAACATAGCTTCGGGGCGCAGATTGAAGATCACATAATTGCGCCCTTCGTCATATTCCATACTTTCCGCAACAACCCCATAATACTGCCCGACACTGTCCGCGGTACTTTCGATCAGCGGGTCATATTGAAGCGTGGTCAAAGCGCCTGCCCGCCCCTTGCGCGAATAAGGGTTCAGGGAATCAAACGTACCTGAGCCCGCCAAAGACAGCTCTCCGCCCTTTGGTGCGTCTGGGTTGACGTAGTTCAAGTACGGATAGTCGGCCGGATAATCCAGATTTCCGAAATAGGAATACCCGTGGCTGCGCGTGACGCCCTCTTCATTGGCACGGGCAGGATCGCTGCTGCCCAGAACCAGTGTCGCCGAAATCCCCAAAGCCGCAGCCCAAGCGTGAATTCCGGTAAAGCGCATCTGGGGCAGAAGGGGTTTCATCAGGCTCGTCCTCTGAATTTCTGTCATCTTCATTGTCGTGCCCGCCAGCTAAAGGTCCAGCACTGTCAGTTGCAAGTTTAGAATGCGTGAACGCTTTGTGAAGTTCTTCTCAGACAAAAAATAAAGCCGCTGCGCAAGGCAGCGGCTTTAAATCCTGCAAATCTGATCAACAGATCAGTTGCCGATGGTCTGCAGATACGCAATCAGATCGGCGCGTTCTTGTGGTTTTTTCAGGCCAGCAAAGCTCATCGAAGTGCCCGAGATATAGGCGCTTGGGCGTTCCAGGAACGCGTCCAGGGCTTCGGGTGTCCAGTTGCCACCATGCGCCTGCATCGAGGCCGAATAACCGGTAAAGCCTTTAGCTGAGGCAACCGGGCGATCTACGACACCGTAAAGGTAAGGACCTGTACCATTGGCGCCGTCTTCCAGTTTGTGGCAAGCGGTGCACTTGCGGAATACGCGCGCGCCTTTTTCCGGATCGGCTGCAGCCAACATATCTTCAAAGACTACTTCTTCGCCGTCCGCGCTTTCGCCCGAGCTTTCGGTTTCGATAATGTAAGCAGCTTCGGCAAGATGGCTGTCAGAGCTATAGAGGACATCCGCCCCCCATTTTGCCAGAAGCAACACCAGGAAGGTGCCAAACAAGCCGGCTGCGGCTTTGGTAACTGTCATCGTGTCGAACATTTTGATCGCGTGTCCATTTCAGCTGTCTGCGGGGTGTCTAAGGCTTCCCCTGAGAAGACGCAAGGTATAGACACCGCGACTAAACGCCCAATTCAAGAACTTGTTGCACGGAAACGACCAAATGACCAATCGCATAGCATTTCAGGGAGAACCCGGCGCATACAGTCACGAAGCCTGCCGGAACGCGCGACCGGATATGGACGCCCTGCCCTGCCGCACTTTCGAAGATGTGATCGAATCAGTGCGCTCAGGTGAGGCTGATCTGGCCATGCTACCGGTGGAAAATACCACCTATGGTCGTGTGGCCGATATTCACCGCCTGCTTCCGGATAGCGGGCTGCACATCATCGACGAAGCATTTGTGCGCGTGCACATCAACCTGTTGGGCGTACCGGGCGCGACTCTGGAGGATATCACTGAGGCGCATTCCCACCTCGTCTTGCTACCACAATGCGCAGGTTTCCTGAAGCAACACGGAATTCGTGGCAGGGTCAGCCCGGATAATGCTCGTGCCGCACGCGAGGTCGCCGAGATCGGCGACAAACACTCCGCAGCGTTAGCCAGTGAGCTGGCAGGTGAGATTTACGGCCTCAACGTTTTGGCCCGTCACATTGAAGATCAGGGCGACAACACGACCCGTTTTCTGGTGATGTCTCGTGAGGCCGACGAATCGCGCCGTGGTGATAACGGCATGATCACAAGTTTTGTCTTTCAGGTGCGTAACATCCCGGCAGCGCTATACAAAGCGATGGGCGGATTTGCAACCAACGGAATCAACATGACCAAGCTGGAAAGCTATATGGTCGACGGGTCCTTCACCGCGACCCAGTTCTATGCCGATATCGTGGGTCATCCAGGCGATCGAAATGTGCAACTGGCGATGGATGAGCTTGAGCATTTTACCACCAACGTAGAAGTCCTCGGCGTTTATCCGGCGGCGCAACCTCGTGGATAGTGCAGGCAATCTGCTCGCCCCTTCAAAGGAACGGCCTGGATAGGCGGGGCAGCTACGCTTGCAGCTTAGAACGATATCTTGAGTCCTTGGGTGCGACATCCTGAAAGTGCGGCGGATTACGGGTTGGTCACTCCGGTCCCCATGCGAAAGACCTTGCATATCGCGCCATCCATCTGCCGGTACTCTCTGAATCCCATCGCCTCATAATAGCCAAGGCCGTCGAAATTATTGGCCCCGATCGTAGCATCGATAGCGGGCAATCCCTGCTGCCTAGCGGCTTGAAGAGAACATTTGAACAACGCCCGACCGATACCACATCGCGCAGCGGACGGTTTGATATGCGTCCCAATGATGCCCCACCCGACCGCAACGCCATACGGGTTGTTTCGGGTGGCAAGCTTCAACGACTGGAAACCCAGTATCTGTCCGTCCGGCGCAACGGCAAGGCTACACTGAATCCGCTCAGGGTCGCAGATGTAATGCGTCAGTGCAAAGGCGTTGTCGGCGGGCTTGGTCCGCTTTCCGGCCGCTACAAGCGCTGTTAGCACACCGGACAAGCCATCCGCATCGGCTTCGACAGCGTCGCGTATGATCGGTCTCGTTAAAGTGTTCATCTACTTCTCGGTTGTCAGACACCATGGAGGTGTCGTTCCTCCATATCGCGCGCGAATTCGCTGAGACGAGTCTGGAACTGCCGCCTGAATCGGGATTGCCCTAACTTCAGGGATTGAAGCAATAGGCGGGCGGGCAGCGTTTTCGCACCCAGCGATGTTTCAACGCGCAGCCGTGTCCGACGTTGGGAAAGCGCCAAAAGCTCGATCACCGTGTCGCCGTTCATTCCCTTGCTGCTGGACTGGAACCGCATCAAGGACGGGCGGTCGCATTCAGTCATCTCGATAATGATATGACGTGGCTTGCCACGTATCTTGAATTCGGTCTCCCAGGTTATTCCGGCCTGCGGCACAACCGACCCCGTGACCCGACGCACATCGACCCCGCGCCGCAAGGCTTTGCGTTCAAAGCGTTCAAAATCCGAGACCATGTTGAAGACCGTCTCGATCGGGACATCGATATCTTCCTGCGCTGAAAACTGCATGTTTGCTTTTCTCTGCCCTAGATTGGGTTCAGTTTCTCGTCAGTCCAACGTGTCTGCAAGCCAGTGTTGCAACAAAAAGTGCGCAATCGCACCTTTTCGGGCAGGCAACAGCTTAGGGTGATCCCCAGCGAAGGCCTGCATCATCTCGGTCCGTGTGACCCAGATCGCATCCTCGATCTCGACCGGATCGATCTGGATATCGCGCGATAACGCCTCGCCTGCGCATCCAAACATCAGGGATGCGGGAAAGGGCCAGGGTTGGCTTGCGAGATAGCTCACCGCACCCACGGGCACGCCCGCCTCTTCCATCACTTCGCGCCGCACAGCGGCTTCCAGCGTTTCACCGGGCTCAACAAAACCAGCCAAAAGCGAATACATGCCTTCAGGCCAGCCCGGAGAGCGCCCCATCAGCACCGAATTGCCATGGGTAATCAACATGATGACCACAGGATCGGTGCGCGGGAAATGCTGGCCACCGCAGGCCGGGCAACTGCGCTGCCATCCACCCTGAGACATCTCGCTGCGGGCACCACAACGGGCACAGAATTGATGCGTTTCGTGCCAGCCGATCACCGCCTTGGCGGTTGCCGCAATCTCTGCGTCTCGTGGGTTGAGGCGTGTCATGATGCGGCGCAGCTCGGCAAAGACACACCCCTCGGGCAGATCAGGGTGCTGCTGTTCGCTGCGGTCGACAAAATCTCCGACACCGGATAAATCCAGCCCTTCAGCCGCCCAGCCCGAGATGTCCATGGCAAAAAGCGGCGATCCATCCTCGGATTTTCCAAGGAAAATCGGTTGCTCGATCACACCGCCCGGGCCCTGTTCGAGAATCGTGTGTGTCATCGGAAGCCGGACGAGCCGGTCCAGTGCCTCACCCTCAACCAACAGCTTGCCGCGCCACAGCAACACACATGTTGCCAAAGGGTCACGATAAACCTGTGCCAGTTTGTCCGCGTCGCCGCGCAGCAAACCCGCCCGATCCAGTGCCGAGCCGCCAAATGTCACCTGTTCTGCGCGTTTCATGCCTGCCGTTCCTGACTGCCGCGCAAAGGGCTGCCACGTCTTACCTGATCGTGCAACGGGTATCGACCAAACATTTTTCGACCCTGCCGCGGAATAACCGCGGCATCGCCCCGGAAATTGCATTAAATCGACCTCATGGTGAAAGCGTTGGCACACTGACAGCTAGAAGTTTAAAATATTGAAATCAAATCATTTAATGCGACAACGAAGAGATGCGGATGATAGCGCACGGATGCGAATCCTTGCTACATCCGATCTACACATGCACCTGACGTCATATGATTACTATTCGGATCGCCCCGAACCTGCGATTGGTTTGACCCGTACCGCCAGCCTGATTCACGAGGCGCGCAGACAGGCTGAACGCGACGACGCCCTTGTGCTGTTGTTTGACAATGGTGATAGCCTGCAGGGAACGCCATTTGGCAACTGGGCAGCTGAAAACGTGCCAGACGCCCATCCCCTGCCACGCGCGTTCAACACGTTGAACTATGACGCGATCGGATTGGGTAATCACGATTTCGGATTTGGGCTGGAACTCGTCAATCGCATCGCTCGCCAAACCGCCTGCCCAATGATTTGCAGCAATATGCAAACCACTCAGACCGAACAAGGTTGGGATGTACACACGATTCTGCATCGGGTTGTCAGACTAAATGGACAGGACACCGCAATCCGCATCGGGGTTCTTTCTGTTTTGCCCTCTCAAACCGCACAGTGGGAAGCACATCTGCTAACGGACCGGGTCGTGGTAACAGACATTCTGGCCGCTGCGCGGCGCGCTGCTGAAGATCTCAGCGTGCAAGGTTGCGACCTGATTGTCGCCCTTGCGCATACCGGACTGGGATCGGCAATGGCCGAGCCGGATATGGAAAACGCGATCATCCCGCTGGCCGAGATGCCGCTGATTGATGCCGTCGTCGCAGGCCACACCCATCTGACACTGCCCGGAAAGGCGCATGATGGTTATCCATTCGTCGACAGTACGCGGGGGCTTGTCCATGGAACGCCGGTTGTCATGCAGGGTTGGGCCGGGTCTCATCTTGGGATCATTGATCTAACACTGCAAAAAGATACCACCGGCGATTGGCGCATTACAGGCAGCCATGTCGAAGCGCGGGCAATCGCTCAATCAGGCACAGAAATACCCGAATGCCAAAGGATCACAAAGCTGTTTGCGACCGGCCACGCTGCGACGCGCAAAAGGGTGACCAGGCCAGTGGGCACAATCCCACACACGCTGCACAGCTACTTCACATATTGCGTACCGGATCGCGGTCTGGCCTTGGTTGCGGCGGCTCAGGCCGCTGCCCTACGCCCGCATTTGGTCGATACCGACTGGGCAGATTTGCCTATCATATCGTCAGCCGCCCCGGCAAAGTTCGGCGGGCGCGCAGGAAGCAAGTACTACACGGATATCCCCTCAGGCGAGATTTCAGTTCGACATTTCGCCGATCTCAGTGTCTTTCCTAATGAATTGCGCGCGGTGCTGGCCTCAGGTTCTCAGATTCGGGACTGGCTTGAGATGTCAGCCGGGCTGTTCCATCAACTTGGCTCAGACGCCCCGATCGATCTTGCCGATCCTCAGCGCACGGGCTTCAACTTCGATGTCCTGCATGGCGTCACCTACCAGATCGATCTTTCGCAACCGGCGCGGTTCGATACGCTCGGTCGAGTGATTGATCCGGCATTTTCCCGCATACGCAACCTGGAATTCGATGGGCAGCCGATTGCGCCTGACCAGAGTTTCCTTGTCGCCACCAATAACTACCGCGCCAATGGCGGTGGTCATTTTCCAATTGCGCGACAAGCCCGTATGATTGACCTGCCTCAGATCAGCATACAGGATATTCTATGCAAATACGTCGCGGGCACATTGCCCGCCGACCCACTCGCGCATGCACCGCGCCCCTTTTCTTTTGTACCAAACCAAAGGCAGGGCGCGATCCTGACAACGGGGCCGCGCGCGCTACACCATGTTGCAGAACTTGCTGAGTATCATCCACGCATTCTGCCCGACGATGCGGATGGTTTCATGCGTATTCATCTGACCTTCTGACGGGTTGCCATTTTCAGGGGATGCACCTATATCGGCTTTGAGAGGTTGGCGCGGGCGAGCGCCTCGCCAACCTGGTCAGGTCCGGAAGGAAGCAGCCACAACGAGCCCCGCTTGGGTCGATGTCCAACCTCTCACTTAGAACCTATCAGCCGCAGGAGGGCGTTTATGATTGTAACAAAAACCCTTCGGGCAGACCGGTTCTGATCCTTTCCGATCAACTGATTGCCTGAACACGTCGCCGGCGGATGCGCGATTGCCATTCGACGGGATTGCTGTTTCTGATCACAGGCAGACCAATGTTACTTTCCTTTTCGGACCTCGGATGGTCCTCTCATTTCGCGGCTCAGCATACGGCTGATCCGTCACTTCTTCCGTATCGCATCTCGGCCGTACACCGGGATCGACTGATCGGGCTGAGCCCTGAAGGTGAATCGCCTTTGTTATCTCTGGATCAATCAACCGGCGCATATGCCGTTGGGGATTGGGTTCTGGCGGATGAAAACAAACGCATACGCCGCGTGCTGGACCGGCGCAGCCTGCTGCAGCGCCGGGCCGCAGGTACAGGGGCAGCGGCGCAGCTGATCGCTGCAAATGTTGATGTGCTGTTCATCGTCAGTTCCTGCAACGCCGATTTCAATCTGCCACGATTGGAGCGGTATCTTGCGCTGGCGCATCAGGCAGGCTGCTATCCGGTGGTCGTTCTGACCAAGTCGGACATGTGCGATGATCCGAGCCTTTATGTAGATCAGGCCCAATCGCTCGCCCCGTTTCTGACGATACTTGCGGTCAACGCGCTGGATCACGGCGATCTCGAACAAGTTCTGTCGTGGTGTCCGAAAGGACAAACCAGCGCCTTGCTTGGATCATCCGGCGTTGGGAAAACGACGCTCGCCAACGGGATGACGGGGCAGGATCAGGCCACCGCAGGTATCCGTGAAGATGATGCGCGCGGCAGGCACACAACAACTGCACGCGCCTTGCATCGCATGCGCAATGGCGGCTGGCTGATCGATACGCCCGGCATGCGCGCGTTGCGTCTGCTGGATGCGCAGGAGGGGTTGGATGAGGTATTTTCGGACATCTCAGACCTCAGCCTGGATTGCCGCTTCTCGGATTGTCAGCACGAGACCGAGCCCGAATGTGCGGTGCAGGCGGCAATCGACGCTGGTACGCTTGATCCCGCGCGGCTGGACCGCTGGCGCAAGCTGCGGCGCGAAGACCAACACAATTCCGCTTCGGTGGCGCAGGCCCGCGCCCGCGACAAGGCGTTCGGCAAGATGGTGCGCAGCGTGATGCACGAGAAAAAATCCCGTAAAGGGCTATAACGAAGCTGGGCACCGACCTACCGGTGCCCAGCGCTATCAGGCGATCAGTCTAGGCCAGACTGCCGCATTCCGTCTTGCGAATGCACCGATATGGCCGATCTTGGACACTCCGAATTCGCTTGGTGCAAGCAGATGGCGCCCGGCTTTGGGTCCATAGAGATCGGCAAGACGCCAGACAGCATCCGGCGGCACCATTTCATCATCTGCGAAGGTAAACAGATCGACACGTTTGCCCAAGTCTTTCCAGCGGGCGGCGGGCAGTGTCGTGCCGATCTCTGGCACATAGCTTTTGGGGGCGGTGCACCATTTGCGCCATTGCCAATAGACTTGGGCAGGCAGGTCCGATCCAAACCCGACCAACCGCCCGGGCAGGTAGCCAAGCGCCTTGACCACCAGCGGCGCGTGACCATACCAGAACAACGCCGCCAAAGCGCGATAAGGCCAAGGGTGATCCGCCAGCGTTACCAGACCCGAACAGACACAGATCATCCTGTCGATCTGATCGATATCGGGTTGGATCGGGCCAAACATTCCGCCCAAGGAATGACCGATGCTCCATAGCTTGGCCTGCGGAAACCGTCGGCGCATCTCGGCCCGGGCGGATGGAATGTCGATCAACGCCCAATCGGCCATGGTGACATTTGACCGCTTTTGCGAACCCACCAAAGAGTGACCAAAATCCCGGTAATCGTAAGTCAGGCAGGCCATGCCCTGTTCTTCGGCGAGCCATCGGGCGAAGTACTGATAGTAATCCCTCGGCACCCCAGTCGCACCGTTTATGACGACCACCTTTTCGGGGTCGGCAACCGGACGGTAAAGCCGCGCCGACAACATTGCCGGGCCGGACGGGATTTGAAAATCCTCGGTCACAACCGCCTGCTGCGTGTCCAACATGGTGCCCTCCAATACCGACTGAACTGATCAGTTCACCCGAAGCGCCTCAAGTCAAGGTTGACGTGACTGGACCATACGTCACTTGCCTGACGCAATCTTCTTGACTCGGGCACGGCGCAGCCGCTAGCCATGTCGCGATGGTTCTCGCGCCCAATCGGGCCGGGATGAAAAGGGAACACGGTGCGGTTCTGCCCGGATAAATCCGGAAAGAACCTAGTCCGAGACTGCCCCCGCAACTGTAAGCGGAGAGCAATGCCGAGATACCACTGGCCTTGAAGGCTGGGAAGGTCGGCAAAGCGATGACCCGCAAGTCAGGAGACCTGCCATCGGATGTAGAACCGAAACTCGGGCGGGGTGTCCGGGACGGGTTTGATCGTGCTCCGCAACGACCAACCTGTGCCACGCCCGCGCCTTGCGCGCGGAGGGCGCATTGATGATCTGGAAGACCAAAACACACGAATTCGCGGCGACCGTGTGCCAACGTACTGGCGCACCCTGCCCCGCATTGGCACAGATGGCGCGGGCTCTGACGCAGACCATGTCCGCCACAAAACCGGTCACGAAAACTGAGTTTGAGATTGAAGGCACCATAGATCTGTCGCACTGCCCGGAAGGATGCACCGCCCGCTTTCGCGCCCAATGCGACCAGATACGTGTATTCTGCGGAACCGATCCTGAAATCGATACCGGCCGGCTGGATGACTACGCAGACATGATGTTCGGAACCGAGTACCGCAGCCTACCCGCAGACCTGCTAAGGAATCCTCCTTGCGCCATGCTTGAGGCTTCGCTTCTGGTGCAGCACAACGGTGGCGAAATCTCGCCACATGTTGGTGTCTAAGCCGTCAAACGGCTTGAACACGGGCCGGTTCAACGGCCCAAAGCATCTGGGCATTTGTCTCGACTGCGCAAGGACGCACCGTACGCAATCGCTTCAATGCCGCCTCAGGCCGTTCACCGCATTCAACCATCAGACGCAGAACCACCATCCCGGATCGGCCACAGCCACCACGGCAATGCACTAGCACACGGCCACCACCTGACAACGCCTGACGTGCGGTCGCGCCAACGCGGGGCCAGCGGTCCAAAATCTCTTTGGGTGGCGTGCCAAAATCTTCGATCGGCAAATGCACCCATCTGCTGGCACGCCCCTGAATATCAGCGCCAAAATTCCGCGCACCATCCTGAATCATCTCGACCTCAGTCGTCATCGAGATCACAAGTCCCGGCTTCCAGTCTGCTATAAGATCGAGGTCTTCGGTATAAGTGCCTCCGCGCCCGGGCATCGATGACAAGGCCAAGGTGCCTCCGCCAACCTGCAACGCATAAACCACCAGTTGCGACATAATCTCCCCCCAAACAAACTTCACCCAACAACATACTGGTCCAGTAAATAGAATAGAGTGGATTTTAGCCGCATACCCACGCATTCCAAAATGAAAATCGTCCCGGCCGGCTGTGGACGCGGGCGGCGGGGGCCTCTACGCTGCGGCGTAACGCGAATCCGACAGAGCAGACATGACCGAGACGCCCAGCCCCGCCTACCAGGTTCTTGCCCGCAAATACCGCCCCGAAACCTTTGCCGATCTAGTCGGTCAGGACGCCATGGTGCGCACTCTGAAAAACGCCTTCGAGGCGGACCGGATCGCGCAGGCCTTCATCATGACCGGCATCCGCGGTACCGGCAAGACGACGACCGCTCGGATCATAGCCAAGGGTATGAACTGCATCGGTCCCGATGGCAGCGGCGGCCCTACCACCGAACCCTGCGGTCAATGTGAACACTGCGTAGCCATCATGGAGGGCCGCCATGTCGATGTGATGGAGATGGATGCCGCCAGCCGCACCGGTGTCAATGACATCCGCGAGATCATCGACAGCGTCCGCTATCGCGCTGCGTCCGCGCGCTACAAGATCTATATCATCGACGAGGTTCACATGCTGTCGACCAGCGCTTTCAACGCGCTGCTCAAGACGCTGGAAGAACCCCCCGAACACGTGAAGTTCATCTTTGCCACCACCGAGATTCGCAAGGTCCCGGTGACCGTCTTGTCCCGTTGCCAGCGCTTTGATCTGCGCCGGATCGAGCCGGAGGATATGATCGGACTGCTTCGCAAAATTGCAGGTGCCGAAGGGGCACAGATTGCCGAGGATGCGTTATCGTTGATCACCCGGGCCGCCGAGGGATCGGCGCGCGATGCGACCTCACTGCTGGATCAGGCGATCTCGCACGGGGCCGGTGAAACCAGAGCGGATCAGGTGCGCGCGATGCTGGGGCTGGCCGATCGGGGCCGGGTGCTGGATCTGATGGATATGATCCTGCGCGGCGATGCTGCAGGCGCGTTGACCGAGCTGAGCGGGCAATATGCCGAAGGGGCTGATCCACTCGCCGTCTTACGCGATCTGGCTGAAATCACGCATTGGGTTTCGGTGGTCAAGATCACCCCGGATGCCGCCGAAGATCCCACCGTTTCCCCCGACGAACGCGCCCGAGGTCAACAAATGGCCGAGGCTCTGCCCATGCGAGTCCTTACACGCATGTGGCAAATGCTGCTGAAAGCGCTCGAGGAAGTTTCCGCCGCACCCAACGCAATGATGGCTGCGGAAATGGCCGTGATCCGCCTGACCCATGTGGCCGACTTGCCTAGCCCGGAGGAGCTGATCAAGCGTCTGCAAGATACGCCTCCGCCGCCCAATGGTGGCCCCGGCAAGGGAATCGGTGCGCCGGGACATGCTCCTGCCGCGCCACAGGCTGTGGCCCGATCGGCCTATGCCGCATCGGGAATCGGCGGCAACGCAGGCGGGCCAACGGCCGCGCTGGCCCAGGATGTGCAGGCAGCGCTGGCACGCTATCCAACATTTGAACATGTGGTCGAACTGATCCGAGCCAACCGGGATGTGAAGTTGTTGGTCGAGGTCGAAAACGGCGTGCGTCTGGTATCCTACCAACCGGGCAGGATCGAGTTCGCCCCAACCGACAACGCCCCGACCGACCTGTCACAACGATTGGGCGCGTCGCTGCAGCGTTGGACGGGCAACCGGTGGGCCGTTTCTATTGTCGCTGAGGGCAACGCACCGACCATTGCCGAGGTACGGGACGCTGCAGACTTGGCACTGAAGGCCGAGGCTGAACAGCATCCTCTGGTGCAAGCAGTGCTGACTCATTTCCCGAAAGCGCGGATCAAGAGCATCGAAACCGCAGAACAACGCGCCGCTCAAGTCGAAACCGAAGCCCTGCCCGAGGTCGAAGACGAATGGGACCCGTTTGAAGAGGACTGACTTTCGAGCATAAGCGCACCTCAACCAAATGCTCCCGCACCCGCCACGGGCCATCGGCTGACGCCGATACCCCTGAGCGGCTTTGGGCCCGGCAGCGCGCCTTGCGCGCTGCCGGGCCCAACGGGAGGAAAGGTCTTGCCAAAGACCTTGACGACGGGCGGGAGTATCCTGACCTCTTGTGCCGCGCGGTTACGCTTCGTATCTAGGCCACAAATCGAGTGACAGGAGATTACCGATGCTAAAAGGTTTAGGCGGCCTGGGTGACATGGCCAAGATGATGAAATCCGCGCAGGATCTGCAGACCAAGATGACTGACATGCAGGAAGAGCTGAACACCATCATGGTTGTCGGCGAATCCGGTGCCGGGCTGGTCAAGGCCACCGCGACCGCCAAGGGCGAGTTGAAAGGTCTGGATATCGACCCGTCGATCTTTAACGGTGACGATAAGGAAGTAGTCGAAGACCTCATCCTCGCCGCGATCAAGGACGCCCAAACCAAGGCGCAGGAACGTTCGCAGGCAGAAATGGCCAAGCTGACCGAAAGCATGGGCCTGCCCGCAGACATCAAGCTGCCGTTCTGATACACCCTCCTGACGGATCTATGGCCGGGGCGTGTTTCCCTGGCCCAATTGCGAGGGTCTCACGGTGAGTTCGAACAGTGACATCGACAATCTGATCGACCTGATGGCCAAGCTGCCCGGTCTCGGCCCCCGCTCGGCCCGCCGCGCAGTCCTGCACCTGATCCGCAAACGCGCCCTGCTGCTGACGCCGCTTTCTGACGCCATGCAGCAGGTAGCCGTAACTGCCCGTGAATGCCTGAACTGCGGCAATGTGGGCACCACTGATATCTGCGACATCTGCAATGATGAGGCCCGCGCAACCGGAGAACTGTGCGTAGTCGAAGACGTCGCAGATCTTTGGGCGATGGAGCGCGCCGGGGTCTTCAAGGGCCGCTATCACGTTTTGGGCGGCACGTTGTCGGCTTTGGACGGAGTCGGCCCGGATGAATTGCGCATCCCCCGGTTGAAGGACCGGGTTGTGGCCGAGAGTATCACCGAGATCATCCTCGCCCTGAACGCCACCGTCGATGGTCAGACCACCGCCCACTACATCGCGGATCAGTTGGAGGGGCAGGTTCGTCTGACATCCCTGGCACAAGGTGTGCCGATTGGGGGCGAGTTGGACTATCTGGATGATGGGACGATTACGGCGGCTTTGCGGGCGAGGAAGGAAATCTGACAAAGTGTGTTCGGCATGCACTGTCAATCTACACTAGAAATTAGCTTGTGGGTAATTCAGGAAACCGCATTGACCAAGTACCCCGATCTGTTTGTCCTAAGACATGGCGAAACCGAGTGGAATACCTTGGGCAAGTTTCAAGGCCGCAAGAACTCTCCGCTAACGGAAACCGGTATCTATCAGGCGCGGCAGCAGCGGGAGATACTTGGCCGTATCCCCAACCACCCTAAACGCGTGTTCGTCAGCCCGCAGGAGCGGGCGCAACACACCGCAAGGCTGGCGATTGCACCCCAGTTTGATTTCGCAAACGATGACCGGTTAACGGAAATCGCATTTGGCCAATGGGAAGGCGCGACGCGGGAATTCATTCGGACTCAAATCGATTGCCCATACGAGTCCTATCATTGGTATTTTCGCAGCCCGGATGGCGAAAGCTTTGACGAGATCTATGAGAGGGTACAATCGTTCTTAGACGAGCAAGACGAATCCGCAATCGTGGTGACGCACGGGGTTACGTCACTGATATTGCGCGGGATTTGGCTGGGCCTTGGCATCAACGATCTGTTAAAACTTCCCAGGACCCAAGGATGTGTTTTTCGCCTGTCAAACGGCACCGAGACGATCTTGACCAAGACGGGTAGTTTGCAATGATCTTGGCGGATAAGTGTTTTTGGTGTCCTTTTAGATTCAAATCTCAAATTAGCTTGAAAAACGAACAGAGTTAAATTCCACTGAGCGAAAGACTTGGAGCACATAATGACCCGCCTTCTCGCACTCACCTTAGCCGCCTTCGCCGCCACTGCCGCCCTGTCGCAGGAACTTATCGACAAAGGTTTTGTCGAAGGCTGGAACATCATGATGGACCCCAATCTTGGCAATGGGTGCCTGATACAAACCGTTTATCAGGACCTCTCGGTGGTGCGGCTAGGCTATGACGCGTTGGATAATCGCGGGTATTTCACAGTTTACAACAAGGCTTGGGGCGACATTAAACCGGGGGAACAATACCCAATCCGGTTTGAGCTGGACGGCAAGAGCTTTGATGCCACCGCCATCGGGTTCAAGCAGGATCGCGTGCCCGGCGCGACGGTGTTCTTTACGGACCGGAGTTTCGTCACCTCGATTGCGCAGAACAAGACCATGACCGTCTACAATCCAGAAGGTCAGACCGTCATGGCGATTGATCTGAAAGGCACCGCCAAAGCGCTGGATTATGCGCGCGACTGCCAGAACAAAAAGCTCTAACGAATCGGATCAAACACCGCGTCTTTAGCGGTGCAATCACGGATCACGTCGCGGCCACAGGGCACCGGGTCAAGATTGCGGGACAGGCATAGGCGGACTTCTTCGATATAGCCTTGCTTACAGGTGATGGTGATCATGTCAGGCTCGAGCGTGGGATTGGCCTTGAGAAAGGCCTCTTCCACCACCGAAGCGGGCAGTTTGACCGTCGCGTCCAGCTTGCGGAACACCTCGGGGCGCGCAACTCCTGCATAAGCCTGCCGCGACAGGGCGAAATAGTCGGGTGCACTGAGGCCCGAACAGGTGCCGTGCTTTTTCCATTGATGCCAGGCCAACCCGGATGAGCCCTGAATATCCTCCATTTCCCGCGTCATGCGGCGTGTGGGTGGCGCTTCGGACGTGCGACAATACGAAGGCCAACCCTGATGGAATTGCGGCCAGAGACCATGCAATATCCATCCGTGATCGTGTCGTGCGTTGCACTGATCCGATCCGCGCGCATCGCCTTCGCGGGCGCACCAATTGGGCGACCAGCTGAGCGACAGGACGTAGTAGTCGAACTCGCCCGCCTTTTCGCCCTCGGCCATCGCAGCCATGGCACTTAGCACCCACAAAATCGCCCAGCGCATTCGCCTCTTCCCTTCTTTAGCTGTCGCGACTATATAGGCCCCAAGTTCCCCGACAACGGAAACCTGCCCCATAGCTTCGGGGCCGCCGAATTCCGGCGACGGGACAGATGTATTTATAGGAGACGGGCTGATGGCAAAACCGCTTATGGCCAAGGCAACCGCCGTATGGCTGGTGGACAACACCACGATCAGCTTCAAGCAGATCGCGGATTTCGTAGGCATGCACGAGCTGGAAGTACAGGGTATTGCGGATGGTGATGTGGCTGCAGGTGTCAAAGGGTTTGACCCGATTGCCAACAACCAGCTGACTCAGGAAGAAATTGACACCGCGCAAAACAACCCGCTGCACAAGCTGAAGCTGAAATTCAATCCGGCGGCATCAGGCGAAGAGAAACGCCGTGGTCCGCGCTACACCCCGCTGTCCAAGCGTCAGGACCGTCCGAACTCGATCCTGTGGCTGGTCAAGTTCCACCCGGAACTCAGCGACGGCCAGATTGCCAAGCTGGTCGGCACCACCAAGCCGACCATCCAGTCGATCCGCGAGCGGACGCACTGGAACATCTCGAACATGCAGCCGATCGATCCGGTTGCCCTGGGACTGTGCAAACAATCCGAACTGGATGCCATCGTGCAAAAGGCCGCGGCCAAGAAAGCAGCCGAAGGTGGCGTGATGAGCGATGATGAGCGTCGCAAACTGGTCTCGACCGAACAGTCGCTTGAGATGGATTCAGCGCCCAAGATCCCGACCGCGATCGAAGGTCTCGAGACATTCTCGTTGTCCGAGGACACCAACGAGAAGGAAGACGAAGAGCCCATCGTCGATGCGGATAGCTTCTTCAACCTGCCCAAGGGTGGTGGTGATGAAGAAGACGAAGACGATCTGCGCCCCTGAGATGCGCATGGTCCCGGCCTCGAATAGCCGGGACCCGATTTTTTGGGTGATTTGATGCTAAAGGTTCTATCCTTATTCTTCGACGCGCATCGTGCCGTTTCAATCTATGTGTTCCTGAAATCCTGGTGGTTGGCCATTACAGGTGCCGTAGTGATGATCGCGATAGTCGCTGGCTTGCTGTTGCTGAATGACGACGGCAAGCACGAGCACGAGGCGTTTCTCACCGTCGCGGTTTTGTCGGCGACACCGATCAATGGCGATCTCAAGAACGGGGTCATTGCTTCGGTGCGCTTGCCGGATGGCTCAGCTGCATCAATCACTTCGACCGAAGGGCCGATTGCTCAGACAGTTGGAACCCAAGCCTGTATCGAGAAACGGGTTTTCGTTGAAAGTGGAGAGCCAAGGTATCGGTTCAAACTGCCACGATATTGCGAAGCGAGCTAGAAAAGCAAAACCGCCCGGTGGCTCAACCGGGCGGTTTTTTGTTTAGATCATTTGAAACAGGATGCCTGCTACGATGGCACCGCTGATGCCCAACCCCAGATAGGTGGCAAAGACGCGCGGTTTCACCAGTGACCACACGGCCGCCATCGCAGGTATCGAACTGACGGCACCGGCCACCATGAATGACATCGCAGCACCCGCACTCATACCCTGCTCCATCAGACCCGCAAGAAGCGGTGGTGCGACGTAAGAGTTCAGATAGGCAGGCATTCCGACCAAGGCTGCGATGACGATTGGTACAACACCCTCACCACCAACAACGCGGGCGATCAGGTCTGCCGGAACATAGCTGACCAGCAATGCTTCGAGCACGTAGGCAAATGCCAGCCATTTGAGCAGGAACAGGCCATTGTGAACGAACTCAACCCGAAAGCGCGTCCGACGGTCAGGGTCTTGCCAGAACTTCCAGACGGGTTTGTCATCTTGCTTTGGTCCGCAACCGCAGCAACCAGCGGGTTTGTATTCACGCAACGGCTGCGCAAAGGCACCTCCCCGCATCAGGGTGCGCACGGCAAACCCGCCGAACAAACCCAACGCGACAGCGGCAACCGCTTTACCAATTGCAAACGGCCAACCCAGCGCACCCGCAGTAATCAGCAACGTCGGGGGGTCGATCAACGGTGAACTGAGCCAGAATGCCATCACGGCCGACAATGGCGCACCCAGAGCCAGCAAGCCTGCGATGAATGGGATCACTTCGCAGGAACAAAATGGGGCCAGCCCGCCAAACAACGCGGCCAGAAAGATCATCCGTGTCTCGCGACCCTCAAATGCACGGGCGACCATCACTTCGGCCCCGGTTGCCTTCAGGTATGATAGCAGCAGAACAGCAAACAGGATGTACTGGCCCGTATGCGCAAGCGCTTTGGCTGCAAAACTCACAACCTCGGTCCAGTTGCCCGGATCAAGAACGGCCACCAGCGCCAGTATGACCACGATCAGAGCCCAGGGCGTTTTGATCAGGTCGATCAAGTTTCTGGCAAGTGGCTTGGGGTTTTGGGTCAGTTCAGCCATCGTTTGCGGCCTTTCCGATTTCGTCTGCGCAGCATTCACTTAGGATGAACTGCGCCAGGTTTCTCAATTCGTCAAAGCACGCGCGGTTGATCGTGCTACGCCCGATCTTCTCTTGCTCAACTACTCCGCCAGCAGCCAGAAACCGCAGATGATGCGCCAGAGTCGAGGGCGCGATTCCTGTCCTCGTTTGAATTTCTCCAACGGTCAGGCCTGCTTCCCCAGCACGAACTAAGGTCTTAAGAACCTTCAATCGGGCTTCCGAGCCCATGGCAGAGAAACCTGCGGCAGCTTCTTCCCACATCCTTTATCTCCATTAAACTAGATTTATGGCTATTTAGTTTAATTCGTATCCTGCGTCAACCACACGTGTGCGTAAAACTCTCCACATGGTTCGCAGGGCCATAAGTCCAGATTGCCACCGCCTTAGGTCCAACCTATAACGATGCAATGGGTATTTCGGTCGACACATTCTTTTTGGAACGCAATGGGCAAGGCACCTTACAGGCGCAGCTGCAACAGCTGATTGCCGAAGGCATTCTGTCAGGACGCTTCCACGTCGGGGAAAAGCTGCCCTCGTCCCGTAAACTTGCTGCCCATTTGGGTGTCAGCCGGATTACGGTCACGCTTGCCTATACTGAACTGCTGGCCAATGATTACCTGACCGCCAAAGGCCGGTCGGGATACTATGTTTCAGAAAATGCGCCAGTGCCGCCGACCTACACGCCAGTGCGGCGCGACACCGAAGTGGTTGACTGGGATCAGGCGTTTGCTCGCCGTTTCTCGGGCGGTGATGTGCTGACAAAACCCAGCAACTGGCGTGACTACCGCTATCCCTTCATTTATGGCCAAGTCGACAGAAAGCTGTTCGATCATGCAAACTGGCGTCTCTGCGCGGTTCGGGCGTTGGGACATAAGGACTTTGATTCTCTGACCGGGGACTATGTCGATCAGGACGACCCGCTGCTGCTTGAATTCATCGCCCGGCATACTCTTCCCCGCCGTGGAATTGTAGCCCGGCCCGAAGAAATCTTGATCACCCTGGGCGCTCAGAACGCCCTTTGGCTGGCGTCTCGCATATTGCTGAACCGGAACCGTAGGGCAGCGATCGAGGACCCCTGCTATTACGCCCTGCGCGATCTTCTGATTCACTCGGAATGCAAGCTGTCTTATCTGAAGGTCGACCGGGACGGGTTGCCCCCGGAAACGATCCCAGATGATACCGACGTCATATTCACCACCCCCAGCCACCAGAGCCCGACAACCGCGACCATGCCGGTGGACCGCCGACATGCACTGCTGCGTCGTGCACGTGAACTTGACGCCATGATCGTCGAGGATGACTATGAATTCGAAATGTCATTTCTCGGGGCCCCGTCACCGGCGCTCAGGTCAATGGATCGCGATGGGCGGGTGATCTACGTGGGCAGCTTTTCCAAGTCGCTGTTTCCGGGTCTTCGATTGGGCTACATGGTCGGGTCCGAACCCTTTATCCGTGAAGCGCGCGCCCTGCGATCTCTGGTCTTGCGTCACCCTCCTGGCCACATGCAGCGAACTGCAGCCTACTTCCTATCGCTCGGCCACTATGATGCTCAGATCCGGCGCATGTCTAAAACGCTGCAACGCCGTCGCGAAGCGATTGAGGAGGCAATTGGACAATATGGTCTGACTGTTGCTGGGCGCGGGATGTTGGGCGGATCATCGATCTGGATGCAAGCGCCGCTGCATGTAGGCACCAGCAAACTGGCCCGAGACCTGCAGCGCCAAAGCGTCCATATCGAACCGGGTGAGGCATTTTTTTCAAGCCAGAACAGGCCAAAGAACTTTTATCGGCTGGGCTACTCTTCAATCTCGTCGGATCGTATCGAACCGGGAATCCAACAGATTGCTGAAGCGATCCGGCGTTCTTAAGCACTCTGGACTTAAACCGCTACCGGTTCTGGCCCTAACGCCACAGACACCCGTACGCCAAAACCGATCAGAAAACTGGGTGCAAAACCCCCGTTCCATCCTTCTATGATCGGAGATTACGCAGATGAAGATGACCACCGAAGAAGCCTTTGTAAAAACCCTGCAGATGCATGGCATCGAACATGCGTTCGGTATCATCGGCTCGGCCATGATGCCGATCTCCGACATCTTTGGCAAAGCAGGCATCACTTTCTGGGATTGTGCCCACGAAGGGTCCGGCGGCATGATGGCCGACGGCTATACCCGCGCAACCGGCAAGATGTCGATGATGATCGCCCAGAACGGCCCCGGCATCACCAACTTTGTGACCGCCGTCAAAACTGCCTATTGGAACCACACTCCGCTGCTGCTGGTCACTCCGCAGGCCGCAAACAAGACCATGGGTCAAGGTGGTTTCCAGGAAATGGAGCAGATGCGCATGTTCGCAGACTGCGTTTGCTACCAGGAAGAGGTGCGTGACCCCAGCCGTATGGCAGAGGTTCTGAGCCGGGTGATCATGAACGCAAAGCGCGCCTCGGCACCTGCGCAGATCAACGTTCCGCGCGACTTCTTCACTCAGGTGATCGACATCGAGCTGCCTGCTGTTGTTGAGTTTGAACTGCCTTCGGGTGGTGCAACGGCCGTATCCGAAGCTGCAGCTCTGCTGTCGAACGCAAAGAACCCCGTTATCCTGAACGGTGCAGGCACCGTTCTGTCGAAAGGCGGCATCGAAGCGTCGAAAGCACTGGCCGAGCGTCTGGACGCTCCGGTCTGCGTTGGCTACCAGCACAATGACGCTTTCCCCGGCTCGCACCCACTGTTCGCTGGCCCACTGGGCTACAACGGCTCAAAAGCCGGTATGCAGCTGATCAAGGAAGCAGACGTTGTTCTGTGCCTCGGCACCCGCCTGAACCCCTTCTCGACCCTGCCGGGTTACGGAATGGAGTACTGGCCTGCAGATGCAAAGATCATTCAGGTCGACATCAACCCCGACCGCATCGGCCTGACCAAGAAGGTCTCGGTTGGTATCGTGGGCGATGCGGCGACCGTTGCCACCAGCATCCTGAACCAACTGTCCGACACAGCCGGTGACGAAGGCCGCGACGCGCGCAAGGCTAAGATCGCCGAAACCAAATCGCGTTGGGCGCAAGAGCTGACCTCGATGGACCACGAGCAGGACGATCCGGGCACCACGTGGAACGAACGCGCGCGCGCTGCCAAGCCGGACTGGCTGAGCCCGCGCAAAGCATGGCGCGCGATCCAGTCCGCGCTGCCGAAAGAGGCGATCATCTCGTCCGACATCGGCAACAACTGCGCCATCGGCAACGCCTATCCTTCGTTTGAAGAAGGCCGCAAGTATCTGGCCCCCGGCCTGTTCGGCCCCTGTGGCTATGGCCTGCCTTCGGTCATTGGCGCGAAGATCGGCTGCCCGGATGTACCAGTTGTCGGCTTCTCTGGCGACGGTGCCTTTGGCATTGCAGTCACTGAACTGACCGCCATCGGTCGCGAAGAATGGCCAGCCATCACTCAGGTTGTGTTCCGCAACTACCAGTGGGGTGCGGAAAAGCGCAACTCGACCCTGTGGTTCGATGACAACTTCGTCGGCACCGAGTTGGACACAAAAGTGTCCTATGCCGGCATCGCCAACGCCTGTGGCCTGAAAGGCGTCATCGCACGCACTCAGGATGAGCTGACTGCGGCGCTGAGCCAGGCGATCGAGGATCAGAAGAACGGCATCACCACCCTGATCGAAGCAATGATCAACCAGGAACTGGGTGAACCCTTCCGTCGCGACGCGATGAAGAAGCCGGTTGAGGTTGCAGGTATCGACGCAAGCGACATGCGTCTGCAGCAGGTTTGATTGCTGTCAAAAACATAAGTCGGACCGGGTTCAACCGGTCCGCTTAAAGAAAAGCAGAGGAAGGGGGTGCCTGCACTCTCTTCCTCTATATGGTTGAGCCCGGTGTGCTTACGCTCCAGTGTGTTCAACACGTACAGGTACCAAGGCGATCCGCCACAGGGAGAGACAGCGTGAATCAACAACCGAACCTCAACCTATCCCCACCCGTGTCAGACGAGATCCGCCGGACTACATGCTACATGTGTGCCTGCCGCTGCGGTATCAACGTGCACATGAAGGATGGGAAGGTCGCCTATATCGAAGGCAATCGGGATCATCCGGTAAACAAGGGCGTTCTCTGCGCCAAAGGCAGCGCAGGAATCATGCAGGTGAACGCCCCGTCGCGCCTACGCGCACCGCTCAAACGCGTCGGCCCGCGTGGGTCTGGCGAGTTCGAAGAGATCAGTTGGGACGAGGCGCTCGAGATCGCTGTCGGTTGGCTAAAACCGATCCGCGAAGACAACCCCGAGAAACTGGCCTTTTTCACCGGCCGTGATCAGAGCCAGAGCTTCACCAGTTTCTGGGCACAGAATTTCGGCACCTGTAACTATGCAGCCCATGGCGGGTTCTGTTCGGTCAACATGGCAGCCGGTGGCATCTACACGATGGGCGGTGCATTCTGGGAATTCGGTCAGCCCGACTGGGATCACACTAAGCTGTTCATGCTGTTCGGCGTTGCAGAAGACCACGACAGCAACCCGATTAAAATGGGCATCGGCAAGATCAAGGCGCGCGGTGCCCGGGTGATTGGGGTAAATCCGATCCGCTCGGGCTATAACGCCGTGGCAGATGATTGGGTCGGCATTACCCCCGGTACCGATGGCCTGTTCATCTTGTCGATGATCCATGTGCTGATGAAGGCAGGCAAAATCGATCTGGATTACCTAAGTCGCTACACAAACGCGCCGGTCCTGATCAACGCATCCGACGGTCCGGAAAAGGGTCTGTTCCTGAAAAACGATGACGGCAAGCCATTGGTCATCGACCGCAATACCGGCAAGCTGACTGCTTTCGACACCCCCGGCGTCCGCCCTGACCTATCAGCGACCTACGAAAAGGACGGTGTCACCCACCGCCCCGTCTTCCACCACATGGCAGAACGGTATCTGGCGGATGAATACGCCCCCGAGGCAATCGCAGATAAATGCGGCGTACCGGCGACCCGCATTCGCGCGATTGCTGGCGAGCTGGCCCGTGTGGCCTTTGATGAAGCGTTCGAACTGGACCATGAATGGATCGATTTCCGGGGCGAGAAACACTCGAAGATGATTGGTCGCCCCGTCGCGATGCACTCGATGCGCGGCGTTTCAGCCCATGCCAACGGTTTCCAGACCTGCCGCGCCCTGCATGTGCTGCAGATCCTGCTTGGAACGGTCGAAGTCCCCGGCGGCTTCCGCTTCAAGCCGCCCTACCCCAAGCCAGTTGAGGCGCATCCGACTCCGCATTGTAAGGTGACGCCGAATACGCCGCTGGACGGGCCGCATCTGGGGTTTGTTCGCGGCCCCGAGCATCTGGCGCTGAAAGAAGACGGCAGCCCGGCGCGGATCGACAAAGCGTTTACATGGGAAAACCCGATGTCCAGCCACGGGCTGATGCATATGGTGATCTCGAACGCACATGCGGGCGATCCCTACAAGATCGACACGTTGTTCATGTACATGGCGAACATGTCCTGGAACTCGACCATGAACACCAAGGGTGTCATGGACATGCTGACGGACAAGGATGAGAACGGCGATTACGTGATCCCGCATATCATCTATTCCGATGCTTATTCCTCGGAAATGGTGGCCTTTGCCGACCTTATCCTGCCCGATACAACCTATCTGGAACGACACGACTGTATCTCGCTACTGGACCGCCCGATCTGCGAGGCCGAGGCAGCGGCAGACGCGATCCGCTGGCCGGTGATTGAACCCGACCGCGACGTACGCGGCTTCCAGTCGGTTCTGATTGATCTGGCCAACCGCATGGGCCTGCCCGGCTTTACCAACGATGATGGCAGCGCCAAGTGGACGGATTACGCCGACTATATCGTCAACCACGAACGCAAGCCGGGGATTGGACCGCTTGCCGGTTTCCGGGGCGAAAACGGCGACAAGGAAGGTCGTGGCGAGGTTAACCCCGACCAATTGAACCAATACATCGAGAATGGTGGCTTCTATGTCGCGCATATTCCCGAAGGTGCGGATTACTACAAACCTTGGAACACTGCCTATCAAGACTGGGCTGTGGGCATGGGTATCTATGACAGCCCACAGCCCTATCTATTCCAGCTCTATTCCGAGCCGATGCGTAAATTCCAACTGGCCGCCGAAGGCTACGGGGAACGCCAGCCCCCAGATCACCTGCGCGCGCAGATCCAAGATACAATGGACCCCCTGCCCATTTGGTACGAAACCGATCAGACCGGCAATGAAGGCTTCACCGTCAACGCTCTGACCCAGCGGCCAATGGCGATGTATCATAGTTGGGGCACACAAAACGCCTGGTTGCGTCAGCTGCATGGGCGCAACCCGCTATACGTCCCGACCAAGCTGATGCGTGAACACGGGCTGCAAGACGGCGATTGGGCCAAAGTCAGCTCTCCACATGGCGAGATCACGGTACCCGTCATGGAGATGGCTGCGCTGAACAACAATACCGTGTGGACTTGGAATGCCATCGGAAAGCGCAAAGGGGCCTGGGCCTTGCAGAAAGACGCCCCCGAGGCCACCAAGGGTTTCCTGCTCAACCACCTGATCCACGAGCTGCTGCCCCCCAAAGGTGACGGCCTGCGCTGGGCAAACTCTGATCCGATCACCGGTCAGGCCGCCTGGTTCGATCTGAAGGTAAAAATCGAAAAGGCCGCCGCTCCAAGCGATGCTGAAAGCCAGCCAGAATTCGCTCCAATCAAATCGCCGGTCGGGCAAGGGCCAAAGGATTTGGCCTGGAAGGTGGGCAAATGACCCGATCCGTTCTTCATCTGGCTATAAATATCTCGGGGTCTGGGGCAGAGCCCCAGCCCGCCCTGACCACAATCGCAGAGGCAAGGCAGTCATGACCCAGCTCCCCCAATCAACCGAACGCAAGATGGGTCTGGTCATTGATCTGGACACCTGCGTTGGCTGCCATGCCTGCGTCATTTCATGCAAAGGCTGGAACACCGAAAACTACGGCGCGCCACTGTCGGATCAGGATGCTTATGGTGCTGACCCTTCAGGCACCTTCCTGAACCGGGTGCACTCTTACGAGGTGCAACCCGCCGAAGGGCATGCCCAATTGATCCACTTCCCAAAATCCTGCCTGCATTGTGAAGACGCACCCTGCGTGACCGTCTGCCCCACCGGTGCCAGCTACAAGCGGGTCGAGGACGGAATCGTTCTGGTCAACGAAAATGACTGCATCGGCTGCGGCCTGTGCGCGTGGTCCTGCCCCTATGGCGCGCGCGAGCTGGATCAGGCCGAAGGCGTTATGAAGAAATGCACGCTTTGCATCGATCGGATTTACAACGAGAACCTACCCGAGGTGGATCGTGTGCCCTCTTGTGTGCGCACCTGCCCGGCAGGTGCCCGACACTTTGGCGATCTCGGCGACCCTGGCAGTGATGTCAGCAAGCTGGTCGTCGAACGTGGCGGCATGGACCTGATGCCTGAACAGGGCACCAAACCCGTCAACAAGTACCTGCCGCCCCGACCCAAGGACAAAATTGAGGAGCAGATTGACATCCTAGCCCCTCTGCTGGCCCCGGTCGCCGAAGAGCCCAAGGGTTTCCTCGGCTGGCTCGACAAGACCCTGGAGAAGCTCTGATGCACCCGGCACCTTCCGTTATCATCTTTACCACCCTGTCCGGTCTCGGATTTGGACTCTTGTTCTTCCTGGGGCTCGGCATACCTGACGTCTCGGGCTGGGTCGCGTTTGTGTTTTTCGCAATTGCCTATGGCTTGTCCGTCGGCGGTTTGCTCGCGTCGACCTTCCACCTCGGCCACCCAGAGCGCGCCTGGAAAGCCTTCACACAGTGGCGCTCAAGCTGGCTCAGCCGCGAGGGCTGGTGCGCGGTCATCGCGCTGCTCGTCATGGGGCTCTATGCAATTGGTGCGGTCTTTCTAGGCCAACGCTGGGGTGTGCTGGGCTGGATCGGGGCGGCATTCTCGCTGGCCACGGTCTTCACCACATCGATGATCTACACGCAGCTCAAGACCATCCCTCGCTGGAACATGAACCTGACACCGGCCATGTTCTTGTCGTTCAGCCTTGCAGGCGGTGCTTTGTTGGCCGGAGCGGAAGCGCTTGCCCCTTGGTTGCTGGCTATTGCCGGCGCTGTACAGCTTGCCTATTGGGCCAAGGGCGACGATGCGTTGTCCCGATCGGGAACCACGCTGGCAACCGCGACAGGGCTTGGTGAGCGAGGCGCTGTCCGCGCATTCGAACCACCCCATACAGGTACAAACTATCTGCTGCGTGAGTTTGTGCATGTGGTCGGTCGGAAGCATGCGCAGAAACTACGGATGATATCTTTTGGTCTGGCTTTTGTGCTGCCTTTACTGCTGCTTCTGATCCCTTTTGGCGGCGTTCTGATCAAGCATGTCTTTGCGCTTGTGGCGGTGTTGTCGCATGTCACCGGCGTTGCTGTTTCACGCTGGTTGTTCTTCGCGCAAGCAGAGCATGTGGTTGGGTTGTACTACGGCAAGCGTTGATGGGGGCTCTGCCCCCGTCGCGGCAAGCCGCGCCTCCCCCGAGGTATTTCTAGCCAGATGAAGTTTGGATCCCGAATTAAGAAAGGGCGGCGCTCGATCTTCGAGGCCGCCCTTACGAGTCCGTATATTGATTTCAGATTAATCCAGCATGCGCCATTGCTGCTTCGATCGCAGCTTTGGTGCTGTCTTCCAGCTCTGTCAAAGGCGAGCGCACTTCGGTGCTGCACAGGCCAAGTTTGCTGAGCGCGTATTTTGCGCCAACCAGACCGGGCTCGATGAAAATCGCTTCGTGCAGGGGCATCAGGCGGTCCTGATACTCAAGCGCCATTTTGTAGTCGCCATTCAGCGTTGCCTGCTGGAATTCAGCACAGAGCTTCGGAGCCACGTTTGCGGTGACCGAGATGCAGCCCACTCCGCCATGAGCATTGAAGCCCAGTGCAGTCGCGTCTTCCCCGGACAGCTGGCAGAAATCCGCACCACAGCTTGCACGCTGCTGGCTGACGCGCGCCAGATCTCCGGTCGCGTCCTTGACTCCGATGATGCGCGGCAGTTTCGCCAGCTCACCCATCGTTGCAGGAGTCATGTCGATGACCGAACGACCCGGGATATTGTAGATGATGATCGGGATATCGGCACTGTCATGCAGAGTTTGGAAATGCGCCAGCAGCCCCTTCTGGGTCGGCTTGTTGTAATAGGGGGTTACGACCAGCGCCGCATCCGCACCGATTTTTTGCGCAAACTGAACAAACCGAATTGCCTCGACAGTATTGTTGGAGCCCGCGCCTGCGATGACAGGCACGCGACCTGCTGCAGCCTTCACCACTTCGGCGATAACCGTTTCATGTTCTTCATGGCTGAGGGTCGGGCTTTCGCCGGTCGTACCAACCGGAACCAGACCGGTCGAACCTTGCTGTATTTGCCATTCCACCAGGTGTTTGAGCGTTTCCAGGTCCAACGCGCCGTTGCTGAACGGGGTGACCAGGGCTGGCATTGAGCCTTTAAACATGGAACGCTCCTTAGGTGTTTTTTGCGCACCGGTCTGTCACGATTAAGGGTTTGTGAGTTGATCCCGGCGGCGCAAGGTTTATCCTGCATGGCTGTATCCTTGGTTTGTTGGGGAATGCAAGGGATGAGACGTATTCTGTCGCTTGGAATAGCGATGATTCTGGCGCTGATGCTACAGCCGCATGCCACTCGGGCGGATGCGACGCAGGATTTGCGCGCGGGGCTCTATGAGATGCGCAAGGGCGATTGGAATGCCGCGCTGCGCGTTGCAGGCCAGCGTGGATCGGTGGCGCGTGACATTATTGTCTGGCATTGGCTACGCGAAGGTTTTGGCAGCTCGGGCGATGTGCTGGTGTTTCTTGAGCGGCGCCCGGATTGGCCCGGTTTGGCCTGGCTGCGCCGTAAAAGCGAGCCATCATTCACCGGGGCCGATCCGAATCGAGTTCTGAAATTCTACGAAGGGATGCCTCCGCAAACAGCAGAAGGTGCTTTGAATTATGCCGTGGCTTTGAAAAGCCAAGGCCGCAATGGTGAAGCAGAAGCCGACGTCGTAACCGCTTGGCGGACCATGCCGATGGGGTCGGGCCTGCAAAAGGATTATCTTGAGAACTTCGGGAAACTTCTGAGACCACATCACGAGGCCAGGTTGGATCGGATGTTGTGGGATGGGCATCTGGTCAGCGCCGGGCGGATGCTGCCCCTGGTCAACTCTGATCAGCGCAAACTGGCCGAGGCGCGCATTGCCCTGCAAAAGCGCGAAAACGGAGTGGACGGCAAAGTCGCCGCAGTGCCGGAATCACTGGCCAAAGACCCTGGCCTGGCATTTGATCGTTTCGTGTGGCGGGATCGCAAAGAACTGGACGACAGCGCCATTGATCTGATGTTGGCACGCTCGACCGGACCAAAATCGCTGGGTGAACCCGACAAATGGGCGGAAGGGCGACGCAGACTGGCACGTCTTGAGATGCGCACGGGAGATGCCGAACGCGCCTATGCGATTGCCGCCAATCACCACATGACCCCCGAAATGGGCTATGGCTACGCTGATTTAGAGTGGCTCTCGGGATTTCTGGCGCTGCGCAAGCTGAATGATCCGGCCACGGCGGTGCGGCATTTCCAGAATTTCTCGGAGGCGGTGCAATCGCCGATTTCGAAGGGTCGAGGTGGATATTGGCTGGGCCGCGCCTATGCGGCGCAGGGGGATGCTGACAAGGCGCACGAGGCTTATGCCGAAGGCGCGAACTATCAGACCTCGTTCTACGGGTTGCTGGCGGCGGAACAAATCGGCCGTCCGTTTGACAGCGAATTGGCCAACCCACGCCGCGCGCCGCATTGGAAACAAGCCGCATTCGCTGACTCAAGCGTGTTGGAGGCTGGATTGCTGTTGCAGCGCGCAGGAGAGGGAAACCTTTCAGAACGGTTTCTGACCCATTTGGTGGAAGGTCTCGATCAAACCCAAGCCGCTCAGCTGGGGGACCTGGTGATCGAACTGAACGAACCGCATCTGGCCGTCATGATCGCCAAGCGCGCGGCAACAACCGGTGTTGTTTTGCCTGCCGCTTATTACCCAGTGCACCCGGTCGCAGATATGGGACTTCCCATGGCGAAGGAAATGACGCTGGCAATTGCCCGACGCGAAAGTGAGTTCGATCCGGTAGTCATCAGTGGCGCAGGCGCGCGCGGTTTGATGCAGGTCATGCCCGCTACCGCCAAACTTGTGGCTCAGGATTTGGGTATTCTGGGTGGCCATAAAACCGCGCGCCTAACCTCGGACTGGCAATATAACGCAAAGCTGGGGGCGAATTATCTTGCAACGCTTGCAGAGGACTTCAACGGCAATGTCGTGATGATGGCCGCTGGATATAACGCGGGGCCAAGACGGCCGATTTCGTGGATGGAACGCTATGGCGACCCGCGCCGGGGCCAGGTGGACGTGATCGACTGGATTGAGACCATTCCTTTCAAGGAGACGCGCAACTATGTCATGCGTGTCGCCGAAAGCCTGCCGGTCTATCGCGCTCGGCTTGGGCGGCCAGCTTTACCAGTGCCATTCTCAAAGGAACTAACCGGTTCGACCCTTTCGTCGTTCGCGCCATAAGGTGAACAGGCCCGCCGCGATCACCAAAGCTGCGCCCAGAACAACCTCGGGGCGCAGGGTCTCGTGGAAGATCGTGATGCCGAGAATTGCGCTCCACATCAGATGGAAATAGGCAAAGGGTTGCACGGCGCTGGCCTCAGCCATTTCGTAGCACTTAATCAATAGCCAGTGTCCCAGAGCGCCTGCGATGCAAAGCAACCCCATCCAAAACCAATCGCTGCTGGCCATGGGTTCCCAAAACCAGACACCAACAGCAGTCATTGCGACTGCACCAGCCACCCCAGTCCAGAAAAAACTGGTCGCAGTACTGTCCCGCCGAGCCGCATACCGTGTCAGCAGGCCATAAATCGCGAACATAAACGCCGAGATCAGCGGGATCACAGCCCAAGGGTTGAACACACCGGCACCGGGCTGCAGGATGATCAACACCCCGATGCAGCCGACCCCGATGGCGGCCCAGCGACGCCAGCCGACTTTCTCACCCAGAACCGGGCCGCTGAGGGCAGCGATCAACAGCGGATAGCTGATGAAAACGGCCTGGCTTTCAATCAAGCCCAGAATGGTAAAGCTGAAAACGGCGACACAAATTTCTGCGGCCAGTAACACACCCCGGAATATCTGGAGTCCCAACTGGCTGGTTTGCGCCGCCGCCCGCAAACCTCCGCTGGATCTCGCAGCCAGAGCAATCACGAATGCGGCAAAGAACCAGTACCGGATCATCACCACCATATACGTATTGTAGGTACCGGCCAGATGGCGCGAAATCCCATCCTGCAAAGCAAACACGATCGTCGCGCTGACCATAAGCGCTATACCGGCGTTGACGTTGTTCTTCTGGCTCATTGCTTCACCGCCCGGGTCATGTGCCGTTTACGGCCAAAGCCGGGGCTGCGGGTAACATCAAAACCTGCGTCGGATAGGCCCCGACGCACGAAACCCGCGGCAGTATAGGTTGCCGCTGTACCGCCTTGGATCGTGTGCTCCGCCACCTGCTGCATCAGGTCAGCCTCCCACAGCTCGGGGTTTTTTGCGGGTGAGAAGCCATCCAGAAACCACGCATCTGCCTCACCTGCCCATGTGGGCAAGGTCTGGCGCGCGTCTCCTACCATGACCTCAAGATGCAAAGTGTCCAGCACACATTTCTGCCCATTCCATGTTTCCAGTAAGCGATCGACCCACGGTGCCACCTCGGGGAAGGCGGCCAAAGCACGCGCCATATCGTCAGGCGCCATCGGATAGGCCTCGAAACTGGTGAACCGTAAAGGTGTAGTCTGCCCTGCTGCTTCCCACGCCGACCACGCGGTCAACAGATTCAGCCCTGTGCCAAAGCCCAGTTCAGCGATGTGAAACCCCGGTACAAAGCGCGTTGGCAGATCGTTGCCTGCCAGAAACACATGCCGCGTTTCCTCTAACCCGTTCTGCAACGAGTAATAGGGGTCATCGAACCGATCCGAGACCGGGATCTGGTCTTCCGTCCAAGTAAGTTCGGCGCGCTGGTCTGCCATCGGGGAATCCTGTAGCTAAGCGGCGCGACACTGAACAACGAAAAGGGGATTGGCAATGGTCGATGTGACGGTGCGGGGCGCAGGAATATTTGGCCTCTCCATCGCCTGGACCTGCGCACGGCGCGGCGCGAAGGTTCAGATCGTCGACCCATTTGGTCCGGGCGCGGGGTCCAGTGGAGGGCTTGTTGGCGCGCTGGCCCCACATGTACCCGAAAACTGGAACACCAAAAAGGCGTTCCAGTTTGAAAGTTTAATCATGGCTGAACCGTTCTGGAAACAGGTCGAGGCCACCGGTGGTGTGTCGCCCGGCTACGCACGTCTTGGGCGTCTGCAACCCATACCAGACGCACGCGGTTTGGAGCTGGCCCAAGCGCGTGAACAAACAGCTGCAACACTCTGGCAGGGTCAGGCTAATTGGCGCGTCCGGTTTATAGATCAGATTGGTGCCTGGTGCCCACCCAGCCCGACGGGATATGTCGTCCACGATACGCTAAGCGCGCGCATGCACCCAAGGCGTGCCTGCGCAGCGCTGGTGGCCGCGCTTGCCGTAATGGGAGTAGAAGTTACCGCCGAAGCGCCCGACAAGGGACAAGTCGTACACGCCACTGGACTTGCGGGTCTGCAAGAGCTCAGCAAGGCGTTTGGCAAGACAATCGGTAACGGCGTGAAAGGACAGGCGGCGTTGCTGCGATTTGATGCGGGCGACGTACCACAGTTGTTTGCCGATGCTGTTCATATCGTGCCTCATGCCGATGGTACGTTGGCCATTGGCTCGACATCAGAACGCGAATACGACGATCCGACCAGCACAGATGCCGCTCTGGACGATGTACTGGACCGCGCCATGCGTGCCGTGCCGATCCTGCACGGGGCGGAAGTGATCGAACGCTGGGCCGGTGTCCGCCCCCGCAGCAAAAGCCGCGCGCCGATGCTGGGCGCGCATCCCCTGCACAAAGGGCAGTTTATCGCAAATGGGGGATTCAAGATCGGTTTTGGTATGGCACCGAAGGTGGCCGAGGTCATAGCCGACTTGATGCTGGAAGCGCGCGATAGAATCCCGCAGGATTTTCTGCCCGAAGCTTCACTCTGATTGCGGTATTGCCTTGGCTGACATGCATTGTCGGCCTCCGGGTCCACGCACCCAAAACTCCTGACCGTTCCGACACAGGGTCGCCGTTTCGAAATGCATCAGCGGCGACGACGCGCGAAATTTGAACTCTGCCAAGGGTCCCAACAGATCCGTTGCGAACAACATGAGGAATTGGGCCAGCAGAGGCCCATGGACAACCAGCCCGGCATAGCCTTCCACGTCGCGCGCATAGTCAAGATCGTAGTGGATCCGGTGTCCGTTAAACGTCAGCGCCGAATAGCGGAACAGCAGGGTTGTATCAAATTCAACACTGCGGTGATCCAACTCATCCGTTCGGGCCGTCGGAACTTTTGGAGCCGGTGCGTTTGATGAGGGATCTTCACGATAAACCAGATCCTGCCATTCGGTCACGCTCAGCGCGCCCTTTTGCCAAATCTCATGACGCAGTGTGACAAATGCCAACGGTCCGCTACGTCCTGTCTTTGCCACGGCACTTTCTCTGACCGTCCGACGCTCGGCTGCGACCCCTGCCACAAAGGGCTGATGAAACTGCAGTCGCCCACCTGCCCACATGCGCCTTGGTAGTCCCATATCGGGGATCAGACCTTGGCCTACCCGAGGATGTCCATCACGCCCCAGATCGCTCGGCACATGCGGCGACCAGAAATAGAGCTGATGAAAGAAGGGAGGTAGTACTGAGCCTGCCTCAATCGTCGGTTCCCGCCCCAATGCTACCTGCAGTGCAGCCGCTCGGGCAGGATCTACGACATCGGCCTGAGTCTCTATCTGGTCTTGATCCTTCATCCGCATAACCTAGAAGTTGCGGTACAGACCGGCAAGCAAAGAGGATTAAAACCCGGCCTCTGCCCGCAGCTTCTGCATCAGGTTATGCAGCGTATGCTCGTAGCGGTCGTTAGACAGCCGCCCGTCTGCATCAAATTCATTCGAACTGTCCGCCAAGTGAAGCTCGGGACCTTGCAGAATGCGTGGCTGAAAGGGGACCATGAAGGACCGCAAGATCATTTGCGCCCGCTCCCCCCCGGCCCGGCCCGCAGCCGCAGACATGACGGCGAGCGGTTTATCCATCCAAGGCTTGCCCTTCGTCCGGCTGACCCAGTCCAGCGCGTTTTTTAGAACACCCGAAGGCCCTTTGTTGTATTCCGGGGTTGATATGATCACCGCGTGGGCTTGGGCAATCTGATCGGCCAAAACCTGCACGGCTTCAGGTATGCCTTCGCCAACTTCGAGATCGCCGTCATAAAGCGGCAGATTGAGATCAGCTTCAATGAACGTGCCGGGTTCGAACAGGCGTGCAGCTTCGCGCAGCAATTTACGGTTGGTCGCATCCTGCCGTAGCGAGCCGGAAAGGCCAAGAAGGATCGGTTGGGACATGGGGAAACTCCGCTTTGGTGTTTCCCCTTAGTTATCCCGAGACACCATCGAACCAAAGGCCCGATGACGCGCAGTCATTGTGCGCGAGACGCGTGATCAGGTGTTGTCGCTGGGAACCACCACAATCTCGACCCGCCGGTTCTGGGCTTTCCCCTCGGGTGTCAGGTTCGATGCGATCGGGTTGTTTTCGCCTTGCCCGACAGTGGTGATACGGGCGTAGCTGACACCATTGGCCTGCAGAATATCAGCCACCGCATTGGCGCGGCGTTCAGACAGTCCGAGGTTGTAGGACGCCTCTCCGTCACTGTCAGTATGACCGATAATCTGGACATTCGAATTCGGGTAGTTAACCAAATTCTGCCCCACCTTCACCAAATCGGCACGCAAGGCCGGGCGCACGGTGGAACTGTCGGTGTCGAAGGTGATGTCATTCGGAACCGTGACGATCAGGCGATCACCCGCGTTGACGATCGTGATGCCGTCATTCGCCAGTTGCTGCCGCAGCTCTGCCGCCTGCCGGTCAAGTTGGTTGCCGATCACGCCACCGCCTGCAGCGCCGATGGCACCACCGGCCAAGGCCCCCAGCAGCGGGTCGGAATCATTCGCAATCGCACCCACACCAGCACCGATCAGACCACCCAGCAACGCGCCTTGTTTGGCATTCTGATTGGGATCGTTTTGCACTCTGAGGGTGCCCGGGTCGGTACACGCCCCTAAAAACAGGGCTGAACACAGTCCAACCGTCAGTACACATTTGGAAATCGTCATGGAATCACCTTCTGCTCACGTACCCGTTCGCCGGGCTTGTTTCGTTGCGCTTAGTATAACACAGTGAGAACAAAGAGCCTCAAGCAACAATTGAGTGAAATCGGCGAATACCTGCCATTCAGGCGACCCCTTTGGAGCTATCCCAGCTGTTCTGCTCCTGCCAGATCGCGCGCAGAGGTTCCCCTTGCCCGCAGAAATGATCCTCGGTCAGTTCGCATGCCCAGATCCGATCTGTGCGGAAATGGCGAAACCCATTTCGCAGCTCGCACCACGCGGCCAGCATGGTGCATTCAATATGATAGATCAGGGCGACGGGCCGTATCGTGCGCTCGGTACGCTCATCTTCCGAATTCACGTAGGTGATGCGAATTTTACGTTCGGCCCGGATCGCTTCGCGATAGTTCACGACGGGCACACAACCCTTTTCCGGATCATCCATCGGTGCGCCCCAGGGCGCAACCTGTAGCCAGTCGGCTGGCGCGCGCAGGGCCTCGATCTTCTGACAAACTCGGTCAGCGGCCTGTTGCAAGGTGCTGTCACCCGTGCGGGCCAGCATCGACAGGCCCACCCACAGGGCCTCAACCTCTTCGGCGTCGAAATTGAGCGGAGGCAGATCATACCCGCGCCGCATCAGATAGCCAACACCCGCTTCGCCTTCGATTGGCGTACGCTGGGCCTGCAACGCGGCAATATCGCGGTAGACGGTGCGCACCGAAACCTCGAGCTTGGCGGCCAACGCATCGGCCGTCACGGGCGCTTCAGCAGCACGCAAGATCTGAATGATTTCGAATAGACGTGTCGATCGGCGCATCCGGGTCTCCTAAAGATCTGCTGACAACTTAGCACACCCCCCTGACAAGGCGGTGTCAGGAGTGTTGGGCGAAGATTGGGCAATTGCAATTCAGGAGAGTGACCATGCCCTACCTCGACAATCACGTCATGATGACCTTGAAACTGGATCGCTGGTCCCAAGATCACGTTTTGCGCGGATTCGAAATCGAACGTGAAATTGCTGCCGCACGGGAACGCCAAGTTATACGCCCGGTCAAACGCACCAGGCGGTTTTCGCTGGGAAACCTGAAGATGCTTTGGACCAGTAACGCTTAGAATCAGAACTCGGCTGGCGCGCGAAATTTCATCGACACCCCGCCTTCGGGATTTTTGAGGCGCAGTTCTTCCGAATGAAGCATCAACCGCGGGAAGTCGCGCGCCGCGCCATCGGCATAAAACGGATCACCCAAGATAGGATGCCCCAGCGCCTGCATATGAACCCGCAACTGGTGCGATCGTCCGGTCTTGGGAGACAGGCGAACACGCGTTGTCTCGCCCTCGAATTTAACCACGCGCCAATCCGTAACAGCAGGCTTGCCGGTGTCGTGACAGACCATCTGACGGGGGCGATTGGGCCAATCGACGATCAGCGGCAGGTCAACCGTTCCCGTTTTTGGTTCTACCCGCCCCCATACGCGCGCGACATAAGTTTTGCGGGTCTGGCGATTTTCGAACTGTAGCCCCAGATGCCGCTGGGCATGCGGCGTCTGTGCAAACACCATTACACCGGATGTATCCCGATCCAACCGATGCACCAGCAACGCTTGTGGAAACGCAACTTGCACGCGGGTTAGCAGACAATCAGCAAGATGCGCGCCCCGCCCCGGCACCGATAACAAACCCGCCGGCTTGTTCACCACGATCAATTGCGTGTCTTCAAACAGCACATCCAGAGGAGAGTTTGGGGGATCATAGGTTTCGCTCATGCGCGCTTGCCTATCTCAGGCGGCCCCCTCCCGCAACGTCGTCCTTGCGTGAGTGAAAAGGTTCAGCAACTCTTTGGTCAACAAGAGGGAAGACGGTATGCACCCGACGATCAAACGAATGCAAGAAGTGGTGGCCAAGGGCGATGAAGGCCTGATCCAAGAGTTGCTGGCCGAAGATGTTCGGTTTTCACCACCCACTTACTACAGCACCTGGACCGGGCGTGAACCTGTTGCAGCGGTTCTGGGTCATGTGGGTCAGGTGTTTTCCGAATTTCAGTATCGTCGGATCATGGGCGACGGCGACGATTGGGCATTGGAGTTTCAATGCAAAGTCGGTGCCTTGGACGCCGTGGGTGTAGACTTGATCACGCTGAACGCAGACGGACTTATTCAGGAATTTGAGGTCGTCATGCGCCCCTACAAGACCGTCGGAGCCTTGCGCGAAGCCATGATGGCACGAGTCATGAAAGATGCGCGCTTTCTAAAGTTCAAAGATGCGCTGAGCTAACGGTTCCTTTGCCTGTTGCCGCCGATCAAATTCTCAGAATTCCGCTTTTGCCTATTCTGGCCATTCAGGGAATCGCGGTAAGACGCAATGCGCAATTTCTGCCAGAACCGACTGGTCCCCGCCAAGGGCGTGCAGGGCGCGGGCCCAGACTGCGCTTGTTGATCACTGGGGACAGCTCGGCCGCTGGCGTTGGGGCGGGCACACAAGGCCAGGCACTATCCGGGCAACTGGTCGGCCAATTGGCAAAGCGTTATACTGTGGAATGGCGGCTTGAGGCGGCCACCGGGCATACCACTCAAAACACAATTGAGCAGCTGCAAGGGCTTTCCGAACAGTTTGATGTGGCCATAACGGCGCTGGGTGTGAACGACGTGACCCGAGCGGTAAGCAGACAAAGCTTTGAGGACCGACAAACCCGGCTATTGGATCTTCTGACCGGGCCGATGAAAGCCAGGCGGGTGATCGTGTCTGCGGTTCCTCAGATGGCGCGTTTTCCCGCTCTGCCTCAGCCTCTGGCCTGGTTTTTGGGGCAACAGGCTGCAAGGCTGGATCACGGCTTGCAGAAGGTGGCTGCAGCATATCCGCAAGTTTCACATCTGGCGCTGAACCTGCCCGATGGCCCGGCGCTCGCCGCGCCGGACGGATATCATCCAAGTCCCAAGACCTATGCAATCTGGGCGGAACAGCTTGCCCAGCTCATTCGCTAGGCCTGAGACCGTATTTGCCGGATCATCGGGATCGAATACACAATCAACCCGGCCCAGATCAGGGGGAACGCGATCAATCTTGCCTGATCAATACGCTCTCCGAACAACGTGATCGCGGTGATAAAAATCATCGTGGGCGCGATGTACTGCAGGATGCCCATCGTCGACAGACGCACCAGTTTGGCCCCATTGGCATAAAGCAGCAACGGAATTGCAGTCACCAGCCCCGCGCCTGCAAGCAGCGCAGTGTCTGACACGGCTGCTCCAAAATGCCCGGCACCACTTGTTCCAAGCCAGGTGACGTAGGCCAGGGCGGGTACCAGTAGAATCAGGACTTCCAACAAAAACCCTTGGTTGGGCCCGATCGGGAGTGAGCGCTTGAAGAACGCATAAAACCCCCAGCTGAACATTAAGCCCAAAGCCGCCCAGGGTAAGCTTCCCGCCTGAAACACCAGTACCAACACCCCCAAAGCGGCCAACCCGACCGCAACCAACTGTGTTCGGTTCAGAGGTTCACGCAGCAATATCGCACCCAACGCAATGCTGAACAAAGGGTTGATGTAATAGCCCAAAGCCGCGTCCAGCGCATGCCCCGATGAAATCGCCCAGACATAAATCGCCCAGTTCACCGAGATCAGCGCCGCTGTAATTGCCGCCATACCCAACATTTTGGGATTGCGAAGTGCAGTTTTCAGATCGCCGGTCCGCCCGAGCGCTATCAGCAGCAGCCCGGCCACCGGCACCGACCAGATCACCCGATGCGCAACTACCTCGATCGGGCCGATATGCTCCATTGCTTTCATGTAAAGTGGCAGGAAGCCCCAAAGCACATAGGCCATCACAGCCAACGCCAGCCCTTTGGGCGTATCGGTATTGTTTGGTGGTACGCGGGTGTCTGCCACAGCGAGTCTCCGACTGATACCGTGTTTCTCTACGGCAAATCAGATGGGCTTGGGAACTATCAAAACTGTGAAGCAGGGCATCAAAGTTTCTGATAGGTCGCGCGTTCTGCAGCCAACCTATATGCGAAGCGCTGTCTCACGCTCATGGATATTGTTGGCCAGATGAGCAGGTGATCCCTTATTCATCTGGCCACAAATACTCTCGCGAGCGTCGCCCGGTACGGACGGTGGGGCAGAGCCTACCACTGTCGATGCTTTCTAGACTTTGACCCGCTCGGATTTCGCATCATACATCGGTTTCAACGACGCCTCTGCCTGGACTTTCACACCACAGACATCGATCTCATAGGTCGAGGCCAGCACGTCTGCAGGCTTTTCGCCCTCGCAGGGCACATAGCCCAGACCAATGGCACCACCCAGCGTGTGACCATAATTGCCCGAGCTAAGGTAACCTACATATTCACCATCGCGCACGATTGGTTCGTTGTGGAACAACAGTGGTTCGGGATCAGTCAGTCTAAACTGGACAAGCCGGTTCTTGGGCCCGCTTTCCTTTCGGGCCATCACCGCCTCGCGACCGATGAAATCGCTGCCTTTGTCCACTTTGACGGCAAATCCCAATCCCGCGTCGACCACGTGATCCTCGCAGGTGATGTCATGACCGAAATGGCGAAAACCCTTCTCGATCCGGCAACTGTCCATCATGTGCATGCCGCAGAGTTTCAGGCCCATATCTTGTCCGGCTTCGTGCAGCGCCTCAAAAACATGACCTGCCATGTCGGACGACACATAGATCTCCCACCCAAGCTCACCCACATAGGTCACCCTGTGGGCGCGAGCGAGACCCATACCGATCTCAATCTGTTGTGCCGTGCCAAAGGGGTTAGTCCTGTTCGAGAAATCAGCGGGCGAAACCCTTTCAAGCAATGCACGCGCATTCGGCCCCATGACGGCCAAAACGCCCTCGCCAGCGGTGACATCGGTGATAACCACATTGAAGCCGCCTGCATGACGCATCATCCAGGTCTGATCCGCCAATCGGGTCGCCGCGGGGGTGACGACCAGGTAGGCGGTCTCAGTCAACCGTGTGACCGTGACATCTGCTTCGATCCCACCGCTACGGTTTAGGAATTGGGTGTAGACGATCTTGCCATTGGGCACTGAATAATCGCCGCCGCCGATATAGTTCATGAATTTCTCGGCATCCGGCCCTTCGACGCGGATTTTGCCGAAGGACGACATGTCATACATGCCTACATTTTCGCGCACGGCACGGTGTTCGGCAGCCGAATTCTCGAACCAGTTCTGCCGTTTCCAGCTGTATTGATACTCCCGTTCCTGCCCTTCGTTGGCAAACCAATTGGCGCGCTCCCACCCAGCCAATTCGCCCATCACGGCACCCTGTTCGATCAGGTGATGGTGAAACGGTGTCCGGCGCACACCGCGCGCGGTGGCCTTTTGGCGATAGGGATAGTGGTCGGCATAAAGCAGGCCGAGCGTCTCTTTCGAACGTTCAAAGAGGTACTGCTTGTTGCCCTGAAACGGCTGCATGCGACTGATGTCAACATCGCCCAGATCGAACGGTTTCTCGCCCGAGTCCATCCACTCGGCCAGTGCCATACCGGCACCACCCGCCGACTGAATACCGATCGAGTTGAACCCTGCAGCGACCCAAACGTTATCCATCTCGGGGGCGAGTCCCAAGTGATAGGCATCATCCGGCGTAAAGGATTCGGGGCCGTTAAAGAAGGTGTGAATCCCCGCCTCGGCCAACATCGGCATCCGATTGCAGGCCGCTTCGAGTATTGGTTCAAAGTGATCGAAATCCTCTGGCAACTGGTCGAATTCGAAACTGTCGGGGATGCCGTTCATCGCCCAGGGTTTTGCATTTGGCTCAAACGCGCCCAGCAGGATTTTTCCGGCATCCTCTTTGTAGTAGGCACATTCATCCGGTACGCGCAGCACCGGCAGTTGGGTCAGCCCGTCGATCCCTTCGGTCACGATATAGAAATGTTCGCAGGCGTGAAGCGGCACGTTCACACCTGCCATCTTACCAACCTCGTGGCCCCACATGCCCGCACAGTTCACCACCATGTCGCATTCGATATGGCCCGAGGCACTGCCATCGTCCGCAATCCAGTCCACGCCGGTCACCTGACGGCCCTGCTTGACGACATCGGTGACTTTCACACGTTCCTTGACGATGCCACCGCGTTGGCGCGCACCTTTGGCCAAAGCCAGTGCAATGTTTGCCGGATCACCCTGCCCATCCAAAGGCAAATAAACCGCCCCCTTGACCCCTTCGAGGTTGAGATGGGGATACAGCTCTTGCACACGATCATTGCCGATCTCTTCGACCTCAACCCCGAAAGCACGTGCCATGGCGGCCTGACGATAGATCTCTTCCTTGCGCTCTTCAGTCAGCGCCACCGTGATCGATCCGCAACGCTTGAACCCTGTGGCAACGCCAGTTTCTTCCTCAAGTGCGCCATATAGTTCCTGACTGTACTTAGCCAGCTTGGTCATGTTTGCGGTCGCGCGCAGCTGCGCAATCAGACCTGCAGCATGCCATGTGGTGCCGCTGGTCAGTTGCTTGCGCTCAAGCAGCACAACATCGGTCCACCCTTTCTTGGTAAGGTGATACGCGACCGAGCATCCGATGACGCCGCCGCCGATGATGACCACACAGGCCTTGGTGGGAAGATCAACCATCCTGATGTCTCCGCTGTCTCAGGTTTTTTGCAAAATGCCATGAAGGATCGACAAAAAAAGCGTCAAAAACGTCATCTCAATCGCGAAAATCACCTATATTCTGCACGTCTTTTTTGACGTCTCAGAACAAACGGAGTGACGCCAAAGACGCTTTTGTAAACGGATGAGAATCCGTTTGGAAAGCCGCACACCAAGCCGATTTCCCGCACGCTCATCGTTGTGTTCAAAAGCAGGTTGTTGGCTTTGGCCAAGCGCATTTCTCGGTAGAATCCGTTTGGAGTGGTTGCGAAAGTTGCCTTGAACTTGCGCTCAAGCGATCTGTTCGACACGTGTAACATGTCAACGATCTGATTGATCGGTAACGGTTCTTCGATATTCGCCTGCATCAGCTTGATACATTGATCCAGCTTTGCGTCACCTGTGGCTGTATTCCGAGCGCCCGAAAACGGCTGCATGGATGAGAAATCGCGGATGTTCTCGTGCAGCATGATATCCGCAACTGTCATCTTGGCGGCACCCGAAATGTGCCGCCCAATCACCGCCAGTGCCACATCCGTCGTTGCCTCCATTCCCGCGCAGGTGACCACCGAACCCTGTTCGGTCGCAATTGAAAGCTTGGCCTCAAAACGCGCGCCACGTTCGCGTAAGAAAGAGGCGTTTTCCCAATGGGTTGCCATATGATCAGCGCCGTTTTCATCGATGTACCTGCTTGCCGCTTCGGCCAGCAAAAAGACCTGGGCTCCCCGGTACGTATAGTCGGGCACGACGCGACCTAAAGAAAGCTCTGGCTGATCCGGATCCGAGTTTCCGATCACAAACAGATAATCCGCATCGGGCTGCGCAGGTATGGTTTCGGTCGACACCGTCGCGCAACTGCTGCTTTCAACAGGCCCCCCCTTTCGGGACCGGTAAGTGAATGTGAACGGAGGATGCGCGCAAACCCGGTTGGCCAGGCGCAACACATCGACCAACGAGGCCAATTCAAGCAACACGAAACCGGGTGCAACCAGAATATCGAAATGCTGCTGATCCCGATCTTTTCGCCGTTCAGGTTTGTTGCGGATCGACATGAGGCACACTCAAACAATTGTGTGCCCGGCCGCACGTAAACTGTCGGCAAGGGTTTCGATATGATCTGGCCCAACTTCGCAGCAACCGCCAACAATCGTCGCGCCCTGCGCCACCCAGCCCATGGCATGCTGCGCATAGGCGTCAGGGTCTAGGTCATGACGGCTTTCCAGAGAGTCAACCGTCGGGGCATCCTTCAAAAAACCGTCTTTGATACCAGTAAAGCCATTGGCATAAGCGCCGAACGGGCGACCCAGCTTTGCGATGATCTCCAGTGCAGCCGGAATCGCTTCCGGGCGCGCGCAGTTGATCAAAACGGCCTCGGGGGCGTAACGCGCAACAAGCGGGGCGATGTCCTCCAGCGCTTCGCCTGACCGCAATCGCGTGCCGTCATCATCCATAACCGACATTGCCAGCCAGACGGGTTTGCCGCAATTCTCGGTACCGCGAAGCGCACCTTCGGCTTCCAGAACCGAGGACACGGTTTCGATCAGGAATAGATCAACCCGGTCTGCCATCAGTTGAGCCAGCTCGGCAAATTTTTCAGCCGCATCGTCTGGGTCGGGATTCAGATCGGGCCGGTAGCTGGCCAAAAGCGGACCAAGCGCACCAGCGATACGACCGTCAGTTCCCGCGCAAGCCTGCTCGGCCCGCGAAAGAGCAGCCTCGATCAGAAGTGGCATCTGGTCTTCGATCCCCTCACGCACCAGCCGCGAGCGGTGAATGGCATAGGTATTCGTGGTGGCAATCGTCGCGCCACTGCGGAAATAGGCCGCGTGAACTTCGGTCAGCAAGTCAGGTTTGTCGATCATCACCCGCGTTGACCACAAAGGCGTGGGCTGGTCACCGCTGCGTTTCACCAGTTCCTGCCCGATCGAACCATCTAAAAGCGTAATGTCAGCCATCTACCCCCCTTTCACGGTATTAATACCAGTTTCCCGGGCAAGGTCTTGGACATAAAATCCTCTTGCGCCTGAACAATGTCACGCAACGGGTAGGTTTTTGAGACCAAAGGCCTGATCCGACCTGCATTCATCAGCACAACAAGTCGGCCAAAGACTTCGGGAGGCTGATGGGTGCAGCCATGGATTGTGATGTCGCGCAGATAGATGTCTCGCAAATCGGCGCTGACGATGGGGCCAGCGATTGCACCTGACACCGCATAGTGCCCGCCGGGTTTCAGCGCCAGTATGAGATCGGGCCAAGCCGAGCCGCCCACCACATCGATGACGACATCGAACATATCCTTCGGCAGCTGCACATCCCGGTCAAAGGTTGCCGACGCCCCCTGCGCTTTGACCACATCCGCCTTGGCAGCACTTGTCACCCCCCAGACCGTCGCTCCTCGTAGCGCCGCGAGCTGGACCGCGGCGAGGCCCACACCGCCTGAAGCCCCTGTAATCAGCACTGTGTGGCCTGCCGATACACCAGCGCGAGTCAGCAGGTTTTCTGCGGTCCCAAACGCGCAGGGAATAGCGGCGATTTCCACGTCTGATAGGGGCGAGGCGGTCACATCATAGAGATCATTGCTCTCGACCAGACAGTATTGGGCAAACGCTCCGTCGATTTCTGAACCAAGTGCAATAAAACCATGCGGTCTACCTGGCCCCGGGCGTGGCAAGTTGATAGGACAAGTCACGCGTTGTCCGGGCTTGAACGCTGCCCCCGGTCCAGCCTCTTCGACAATCCCACACAGATCACCGCCTTGGATGCGGGGAAAGTGCAGCGCACCTCCCCACCCGCCGGCCTCAACCTTCTGATCTACCGCATCCGTCGCTTCTGTAACATCCGACGAGTACCAGCCGATCCGCGTGTTGATGTCGGTGTTGTTCACCCCGGCAGCGGCGACGCGCACCAGAACCTGCCCTGGACCGGGGGTCGGAACGGGGACGCCTTCCCGCCATTCCAACACCTCAGGACCTCCATGGCCAGTCAGATATACGCCTTCCATCTGCCGGGTCATATCAGCGCCTTTCTATCGTAGGGGTCAGGCCCTCAACCGTTCATTTGCAGGATCCCAGAGCGGCTGATCCTCCTGAACAACAGCACGACATTTCTGACCGTAGATTTCAACCTCTAGCTCAGTTCCCGGGACAGCCAAATCTGCGCGCACCATGCCCAGCGCGACCGAGGCACCAATGCGATACCCCCACGCACCCGATGTGGTTTCACCCACGATCTCATCACCGCTCCAGATGCAGGACATGTAAGGCGCATCGACCTCACCTGCGTCCACGATCAGAGTGACAAAGGACTTTTTAACGCCTTGCTGTTTTTCGTTCTGAATGGCTGCTTTGCCAACAAAATCCTGCGGTTTATCGAGCTTGACAAAACGCCCCAAACCACCTTCCAGCAGAGAGTAATCCGTGCTTAGGTCGCCTTTCCACGCGCGATAGCCTTTCTCGATCCGCAGCGAATTCAACGCATACATGCCAAAGGGTTTCGCTCCAGCGGCCAGCACAGCTTCGTAGATGGCGGGCATCGCATCATTTTCAGCATGGATTTCCCAACCCAACTCACCCGCGAAAGATACACGGATCAAGAAGGCATCCTGCCCGGCCACTTTGGCGAATTGGTGGGTCAGCCACCCTTGCTGCAAATCTGCATCGGTGATGCCGGACAATACGTTCCGCGTCATCGGTCCTGTCACGATCAGTGTGTCGCGCTCGGGTGTGGTTTCCCGAACGGTCACACCTTCGGGCACCGAATTGCGGATCAAATCACCATCGTGCCATTGTGCCGTGGCAGCGGTGATTAGGACGAAATTGTTCTCAGCCAGACGGATACAGGACAGCTCGGTCAGAATGCGCCCTCTTTCATCCGAGACATAGATCAGATTCATGCGCCCTGCTTTAGGGATACCTCCGGTACAGAAGCCACGCAGCCAGTCATCCGCCCCCTCGCCTTGTATCCAGAACCGCGAGAAGCCCGGCAGATCCAGCACCCCGCAGTGATCGCGCACGGCTTCGCATTCTTCTTTGACCCGTTGCTCCCAGGGGCCCGAACGTCCCCAGGTATGGGTGGCTTCCAGTGACGTGTCATCGCCGGTTTGCGCAAACCAGTTTGCGCGTTCCCAGCCGTTGTACGCGCCCATGACACCGCCCAATTCCTTGACCTTGGCGTGCACAGGCGAGACCTTCTTGTCGCGTGCGGCAGGCCATTCGTGATGTGGGAAATGCATGGCGTATTCGTTGCCGTAAACTTCCATCCCTTTCTGATTGCAATAATCCTGATCGGTGTAGTCGGTGTAACGACGCGGATCGACGGCCCACATATCCCATTCGGTGTGACCATCGACGATCCATTCGGCCAGAACTTTGCCTGCACCACCACCTTGGGCGATACCGAAAGTGAAAGTATGAGCCTCGAACGCGTTTGTCACACCCGGCATCGGGCCAATCAACGGCAGACCATCTGGCGCATAGGGGATCGGGCCATTGATGACGCGACCAACGCCCGAGGTTGCCATCAGCGGAACCCGTTCCATCGCATCGGTCACGATATCCTCGATCCGGTCCAGATCATCGTTCCACAGTTGGAAGCTGAAATCCTCGGGCATCGGGTCATCCTCGGTCATCCAGTGGCCCTTGCAATTGGGCTCATACGGGCCAAGGTTGAAGCCGTTCTTCTCCTGCCGCAGGTAGTACGAGATATCGACATCGCGCAGCAGCGGCAGCTTCTTGCCACCATTTTCTTTCGACCACGCTTCGATTTCGGGAACTTCGTCAGTCAGCAGATACTGATGGCTCATGACCATGGCCGGGACGGTTCGGCCGCCAAAGGGTTTGAACCATTCCCCTACGCGCTGCGCATAGTAACCGGCGGCGTTCACCACATAATCGCAGGCAATATCACCCTTTTCGGTATGCACGGTCCATGTGCCGTCGTCCTGCTGTGTCACACCGGTTGCCGGGCAGAATCGGATGATCTTTTGCCCCATATCCCGCGCTCCCTTGGCCAGAGCCTGAGTCAGCTGCGCCGGGTCAATGTCACCATCGGTCGGGTCATACAGAACGCCTTCAAGATCATGGGTCTCCAGGAAAGGATAGCGTTCCTTGGCCTCTTCCGGAGTCCACATCTCCATCGGGATGCCTTGATAGCGGCCCATAGACATGGCCCGTTCGAATTCCTGCATCCGCTCCTTGCTGTGCGCCAGACGAATTGACCCGGAAACGTGGTAGTTCATCGGATAGTCGACCTCGTCCGCGAGGCGCGAATACAGTTCGGTCGAATAGCGCTGCATGTTCATGATCGCCCACGAGGTCGAAAACGTCGGAACGTTACCCGCCGCGTGCCATGTCGAGCCTGCGGTCAGTTCGTTCTTTTCCAGCAGAACACAATCCGTCCAGCCCTTCTTGGCCAGATGATACAGCGATGAACAGCCCACAACGCCGCCGCCGATGATGACCACACGGGCCTTGGTTGGAAAATCACTCATGTGTTTGGTTCCCTATTAGTGTGCCCGCTGGGGCAGGTCGTCTTTGATGTCATAGTAATCGCCCTTGTCCGCAACGAAGATGTGCTGGGCGAGTTTCAACCCGGTCGGCTCATCCAGTGAGCCCACGGAAATTGCGATCGTGTCCTCGTCATTGTGCTGCCAGAAGAGGAACGAGCCACAAGCGCGGCAAAATCCGCGCTTGGCAATGGCAGAGGCGCGATACCAGCCCAGCGTTTCGCTGGTGGTAAAGCTGAGATTGTCCTGATGCGTAACGGTCGAGGCCCACAGATGACCCGACTGTTTGCGACACTGCCCGCAATGGCAGGCATTTGGTGGCGTGAGGTCTCCGTCAACAACAAAAGCGACCGCGCCGCACAGGCAGAAACCGGTATGCATGTCTTTATCCCCTCGCTGTCGGCGTCGAACTGGCACCCAGCAAAACGCCATAAATGATGAAAAAGGTCGCCATCACGCGGCGTACCCAGATATTGAACACCGCCCCCAACGCAGCCTTGCCCATCAGCGCCCCCAGCGACGTGAACCCGGTATAGCTGAGCGTCGTGATGACCAGTGCCGTCGGCATGATCACCGCCATTTGCTGCCAGATGGGTACATCCGGCTGCACAAATTGCGAAAACGCCGCAAGGTATCCGGCGACGCTTTTGGGGTTGATCGTGGCAACAGCCAACGCGTGAAAGTAAACATGTCGCGCCGGACGCTCTGACGCCGGAGCGGGTTTCGCTGCGTTCATCCAACCGCGAATGCCCATCCAGATCAGAAACCCGGCCCCGATCAGCTTGGCGACAAAGAAACCTGTTGGCGACGCGGCAATCAACGCTGTGATTCCCACAGCCGAGAGGATCAGGAACACACTCGCCTGAGTCAAAATAGCCAAGACACCCAACATAGCCTTGGAGAACGGCAGGCTCATCCCATTTGAGATGCAATTGACCGCATTAGGCCCCGGGGTGGTAACGAACACCACCCAGAACAGGGCGAATATGGTCCAGGCCTCGAAACTCATCAGTACACCGGTGGGGCGATAACCCAGATGGCCACAGCGGGCTCATCAAAGGGGTTGGACCAAGTGTAGGGCTCGTGCTTGATCCGGAAGCTATCGCCGGGGCCGACCTGAAAGCTGCGCGAGCCGATCGTCAGTTCCAGACGGCCTGAAACCATATAGCCGACTTCCTGCGTCGGCCGGTTTGCCGGGGTCTGCATCTGAGAATGCGGCTCAAAGGTCGAATGCACCATCTCGAAATCGTCGGTCAGGTCAGGCGAAAGCAGTTCTTCGATCAACCCTTCTTCGCCAGAGCCCATCGGGCGACGGGACCCTGCCCGCACAATATACCCTTGCTCATCCACCGGCGCAGCGGAATGGGCAAACAGCATCGACATCGGCACACCCAGACATTCGGCAATCTGGCGTAGATCCGAAATCGACGGCTCGGACATGTCACGCTCGACTTGGCTGAGCCAGCCAACGGACCGATCCAATCGGTTGGCGATCTCGGTCAGAGTCAGCCCACGCGCCTTGCGCAGTGCGCGCAGATCGGCACCGAGGGATGCGCTATGAGGGGCTTGCGAATTCAAGTTGCGCTCCGAGTCTGCGTGAAATTTTTTGTTACTTTTTCACGGTGCCTCGAATCGGTGAAATTTCCAAGCATTTTTTCACTTGGTTCTGCAATTTTAGTTGGCTATGCACGGTCCATGTGGATTGCCGTAATCTATCTTTGGGTCATTAATGCCCTGACTTTGGTGGCGTTTGGCTGGGATAAGCTGCGCGCGCGCCGTAGAAGGCGACGCATCCCCGAGCGGCGCTTGTTATGGTTGGCGGCACTAGGAGGCAGCTTGGCCGCGCTACTGGGGCGCTGGATCTTCGGGCACAAGACCCGCAAGCGCGGTTTCTCGGCTTGGCTATACACGATCACAGCGTTTCAGGCCGGGCTTTGCTATCTGATTATGTCCCGAGATCTTGGCGCATTTTTGCGATAGCTCGGAACCCTCTAACGCGCAAATACATCCGTTAGAATAGCACCAAGTGCAGTCGCATCATCTTTGGTAAACGCGTCGGGCTGGTCGCTGTCGATATCAAAGACAGCGATCACGTTACCATTCGCATCCCGCACTGGTAGAACCAACTCGGACCGAGTGGATGACGCACAAGCGATATGGCCGGGGAAAGCATCTACATCCGAAACCAATTGCACTTGCCCTGTACGGGCAGCCGCACCACACACACCGCGTTCAAAAGGGATTACTAGGCAGCCATGCCCCCCCTGATAAGGCCCGATCTTTAGCACTTCGGGCTCAGTTACGCGGTAAAATCCCGTCCAGTCGAATCGGTCGTCCGAGTGATGCACTTCGCATGCCACCGTAGCCATCAATGCAACCTCGTCGGTTTCACCTTCGGTCAAGGCGGCAATGGTTTTGGCGAGTGTGTCGTAGTCGGCTTTCATGTTGGTAGACCTTGCATCCGAGGAACTGCGGGCGCTGCCGCCAATTCCCCGGAGTATTTGCAAAAAGACAAAGCGTCAAACGCGTTCTATTGCTATGGCCGTCCCTTCTCCGCCGCCGATGCAGATTGCCGCGACACCGCGCTTGAGGTTCCGCTTTTCTAACGCATTCAGCAGCGTGACCATGATCCGGGCCCCAGAAGCGCCAATCGGATGGCCAAGCGCACATGCGCCGCCATTCACATTCACGATCTCACGCGACAAGCCCATTTCGTGCATGAAAGCCATGGGCACAACGGCGAAGGCTTCGTTGACCTCCCACAGATCGACATCTTCTTTTTTCCAACCGATACGATCCAACAATTTCTGCGCTGCCGGAACCGGAGCAGTTGTGAACAGCCCCGGTGCCTGCGCGTGACTGGCGTGGCCAAGAATTCGTGCGCGCACGGTCAGGCCCTGCTGTTCTGCTGCCTTTGCCGAGGCAAGCACAAGGGCGGCTGCGCCATCCGAGATCGAAGAAGAATTGGCTGCCGTAACCGTTCCATCCTTGCGAAAGGCTGGTTTCAGTGTGGGTATCTTCTCGGGCCGCGCCGATTTGGGTTGCTCATCCGCGTCCAGCACAACCTCGCCTTTACGAGTCTGAATCTTGACCTGTGTAATTTCCTGGTCGAACGCATTATTTTCCTGCGCGGACAGCGCGTTCGAAAGCGATCGCAGGGCGTATTCGTCCTGCGCCTCGCGCGTGAACTGATAGGATTCGGCACAGTCCTCGGCAAACGTGCCCATAAGCCGACCTTTGTCATAGGCGTCTTCGAGCCCGTCCAGAAACATGTGATCGACGACCTGCCCATGTCCGATCCGGGCGCCACCGCGCATCTTGGGCAGCAGATAGGGCGCGTTGGTCATGCTCTCCATCCCGCCAGCGACCATGGTCTGAGTATGGCCCAAAGCGATCTGATCAAACGCGATCATTGCGGCCTTCATGCCTGAACCGCACATTTTGTTGAGCGTTGTGGCAGGTACATCTTCTCCCAGACCGGCGGCAAACCCAGCCTGACGCGCCGGGGCCTGTCCCTGGCCGGCAGGCAGGACGCAGCCCATCAGCACCTCATCCACGGTCCGAATGCCAGCACCCTCCAGCGCTGCGCGGATAGCAGCACCGCCCAGATCAGCAGCGGCGACGCCGTCAAACATGCCCTGAAAGCCGCCCATTGGTGTACGCGCGGCACCTGCTATCACAACCTCGTTCATCCGAAATCTCCTTGAACTTTCCAGCCTATGGATACCGAATGGTAAGAATTACCGTCTAGCGTATTTCTACCATCATTTTGCATTGCCAAAGGCGGACGAACATGGGGCTCAGCAGCGAGATCACCGGCGAGACACAGATAATATCCGTTCATTGTGATCGAATTGATGCCGCGATGGCAATTCAATTCAAGGAAGATATGCGCGCGGAAACCCAAACCCATGCCAAACGGGTGGTGTTGGATTTGTCTTCTGTCGAATTCATCGACTCCAGCGGTCTGGGCGCCATTGTCGCCTCGATGAAACAATTGGAAAAAGGGCGCAGATTGGATCTGGCCGGCTTGCGCCCGATCGTTGAAAAAGTGTTCCGCCTGACCCGCATGGACACCGTGTTCAGACTGTTCAAATCGCTGGATGAGGCGATCGGCGCTGGTGCAGACTGACGATCGGCAGAGGTGGAACAGCGTGTACTCGAATTGCAAACAAAACTGCCTGGAGGTGAGCTTTCCCGCGACACAAGTGCAGGCCAGCGCAGGGATCGCGGCGTTAAGCGCACGGCTGGCGGCGCAGGGATTGCCGGAAAGCAAAGCAGATGACGTAAGAATCGCGCTGACGGAAGCGATCAACAACGTGGTCGAACATGCCTATGCCGGGGTGGCCGCCGCTGACGTTCAAATCGATTGCTCATTATGTGCAAAGAAGCTGGTGATTCAGATCACCGATACCGGCGACCCGATGCCTGAATTGTTGATACCGAGCGGCACTCCACCATCTGTCGACACTGCTTTGCAGGACCTGCCCGAGGGCGGCTTTGGCTGGCACCTGATTCATCAACTTGCCAGCGACATAAAATATGAACGCAAAAGCGGCGGGAACCTGCTCTGCTTGCGGTTCGACTTCGACCAGATGCCCTAGCAGGCATCAAATGGCCACAATAAGGCCTAGATCGAACCATTGTCGCGCCGCAAACAAAGGTCATAAGTAAGGGGTAGCTCAGATAGCTTCCCTCGGCGCCTAGCGTCACAGCCCCCACCCAGTGAGCGGCGCCGAGGACCTCCTTCCTCTGATAGCATTGGACAATTCCCAGCTGCGGCTTAGTGTCTGCGTGTTTGCAGAAGGAAAGACCCATGCGCGATTTTCACAAGACAGGCCGTTCTGAAGTTTTGGCAACCGAAGGGATGTGCGCAACGTCCCATCCGTTGGCCGCCAAAATCGCGCTGGATATTCTGCAGCAGGGCGGCAATGCCATGGACGCAGCCATTGCAGGCGCAGTGCTTCTGGGAATTTGCGAGCCGCAAATGACCGGCTTGGGTGGAGATTGCTTTGTTCTGTACAATCGCGCAGGCGAGCAGACTGTTCGCGCACTAAACGGTTCGGGTCGGGCCGCGGCAGCAGCGGATGCACAGGCATTGCGGGATCGCGGTTCAAATTCGGTTCCCGAGACCAGCCCGGATGCCGTGACAATTCCCGGAGCGGTTGAGGCATTCTGCCGTTTAGCAAAAACCGAAGGTCGGCTGGGCCTGGAAGCAATCCTGCAACCCGCAATCCATTATGCCGAGTCAGGTGTTCCGGTGGCTCCACGCGTTGCCTTTGATTGGAAGAACAGCGCATCCACCCTGCAAGGCGCGGCCCGTGATCATTACCTGATTGACGGCAAACCCCTGCAAACCGGGCAGGTTTTTCGCGCACCCGGTCAGGCAGAAGTTCTTCGGCGCGTGGCCCAACACGGTCAAAAGGCATTTTATTCTGGTGAGATTGTCGATGACATGCTTGCGGCCCTGTCCGATCTGGGTGGAGTACAGACTGCGCAGGATTTCGCGGCCGTGCAAAGCGATGAAACTGTGCCCGTCAGCGGAGATTATGGCGGGGTCGAACTGGTCGAGCACCCACCGAATGGTCAGGGCGCGACGGCAATCCTGTTGCTGAATATCTTGAAGCACTTCGATCTGGCCGCAATGGACCCTTGGGGGGCTGAACGCGTACATATCGAAGCCGAGGCCAGCAAACTGGCCTACGACGCACGCAATCGTTTCATCGCCGATCCCGACCACAGCACGCGGATGGCTCATTTTCTTGCACCTGAGACAGCCGCCCAACTTGCCGCGCTGATCAATCCGAAACGCGCCATGGCTGCCGCCGCTCCCTTGACCGAGTCTGTTCACAAAGACACCGTCTATATCACCGTGGTTGACCGGGATCGCATGGCCGTTTCACTTATTTATTCGATCTACCACGGGTTCGGGTCGGGCATCGCTTCGGAAAAGTTCGGCATTTTGCTGCAGAATCGGGGTGCTGGTTTCAACCTCGAACCCGGTCATCCAAATGAGCTTGCCGGTGGAAAGCGACCAATGCACACAATCATACCGGGAATGTTGCGCGCCCAAGGCCGCATCGCGATGCCCTTTGGTGTCATGGGAGGTGCCTATCAACCAACCGGACACGCTCGGCTAGTGTCAAATCTCACGGATTTCGACATAGAGCTGCAGGAAGCCATCGATGCGCCTCGGGCATTTGCAGATGGGGGTGTTCTGAAAATTGAGCGAGGCTATTCCGATGCCGTTCTGCAACAATTATCCGATATGGGGCACACTGTCCAAATATCGGAAACGTCTCTGGGTGGTGCGCAAGCCATTCGAATCTGTTCAAACGGAGTTCTGGAAGGTGCTAGCGATCCCCGTAAAGATGGTTGCGCATTAGGCTACTGACACACGCCATTATGACGGACATATTCAGTTCAACTGAAAGTGCAGCGGATAAGATCCATCCTGAAACGGGCCGAACATGTTGGGGATATCGGGATGGTCTACCGGCTCACCCGATTGGTCCTCAACCAGATTTTGTTCTGAAACATAAGCGACATAGAAGGATTGATCATTCTCAGCCAGCAAATGATAGAACGGCTGGTCCTTCAGCGGGCGACTATCTTCGGGGATGGCCTGATACCATTCCTCCGAGTTCGAGAATTCCGGATCGACATCAAAAATAACCCCTCGAAAAGGGTGTCTACGGTGTCGAACCACCTGTCCCAGGCGGTACTTGGCTTGTGTCTTTAGCATTGTTTCGGCCCCCAAAGCATTTAGTACATCTTTTCGGGCAGAAAAGCCAACCAATGAGCTGAAATTCGGGGAAACAGTCTGTGAACCTACTCCTAACAGTGTTCGAAATCGTTGCCCCGGTGTTCCTTCTGGCCGGGATCGGATTTGCATGGGTCAAGCTCGGCTTCGAGTATCGGTTACAATTTGTCACGCGGTTTGCGGTGACGCTTGCAGTGCCCAGCCTGATCTTCGTAGCTTTGATGCAAACCGACATTCCGGGCGGTGAATTGACCGTTTTCACGCTCGCTGCGATTGCATCACATGTTGCTTTGGCGGTGGTTTTCTGGGTCTTTGTACGTGCCTCAGGGCTTGAGCAGCGGACCTATCTGTCACCTCTTATCTTCGGTAACACTGGGAATCTGGGCCTGCCTTTGTGCATCTTTGCCTTTGGACAGGCTGGGTTGGGTTTCGCGGTGATCTTTTTGGCCGTAACCGCTCTGTTTTCTTTTACCTACGGTATCTATCTGGTCGCGGGGCGTGGCGCCTTTGGCAAGGTTCTGCGCGAGCCGATGGTCTGGGCCACGCTGTTGGGGGCATTGTTTCTGTGGCGTGGATGGCAGACGCCACTGTTTCTAACCAACACGCTGGAACTGTTGGGCCAGATGGCGGTGCCTATGATGCTGATCACCCTTGGGGTCGCGATTGCACGCCTGACAACACAGAAGCTGCAACAGGCTATATGGTTGTCCTTGCTGAAACTCGCGGTGTGCTTCGGGTTGGGCTGGGCTCTTGCCATCAGTTTTGGACTGGGTCCTGTAGCTTTCGGAGTTCTGGTTTTGCAAATGTGTGCGCCGGTCGCCGTCACCTCATACCTGCTGGCAGAGCGGTTTGATGTGGATTCCGACGCGGTTGCAGGCATGGTCATGGTCTCGACAGTATTGTCGGTCGCCGCATTACCGATAATTCTCGCTATTATTCTGTAACGATTGTGATTTCCTCAGAGCTCAATCTGCGCTAGAATAAAGAAAAAAGGCACGAGGCACATGAGCAGAATTCTTTTCGTACTCTTCGGGGTGCTGCTTTTGGCATCCTGTGGTGGCGGGTCCAAACAGCCACCGAGCAGACTAAATGACGCGTGCAGCATTGCGCGCGAAAAACCCGATTATATCAAGGCCTTCAAAAGCACCGAGCGCAAATGGGGTGTCCCCGTTCACGTTCAGATGGCCACGATTTACCAAGAAAGCCGTTATCGCGCAGATGCGCGCACACCGCACAAATACGTGCTGGGCGTCATCCCGATGGGTCGCCAAAGCAGTGCTTACGGCTATGGTCAGGCACTTGATGGCACGTGGGAGCAGTATCAGCGCGAAACCGGCAAACGCCGCGCCAAGCGGGATCGCATCCGTGATGCGTCGGATTTCATTGGCTGGTACATGAACAAAAGCTATGAGCGGAACGGGATTCATCCCACCGACGCGCGTAACCAATACCTGGCCTATCACGAAGGGCAAACCGGCTACGCGCGCGGCAGCTACAACAGCAAATCTTGGCTGTTGAACGTTGCGAATGATGTAGACGCCCGAGCGCAACTGTATCAGGCGCAGCTGGCGAACTGCCGTTACTAAACAAACCCTGTCAGGTCAGCGATCGTCTGACCTGATACGGGTTTTGCTTGAAAACACGCTGGAATCGAGGTTTCCGCCTTCAGTCAACGGCCCCAGCAGTACGGTCGTTTGACTTCCAGCGTTATCGTGGATCACCCATTTGCGCAGCTCAACCGGATTGGATGTAAACATTAACTCGATCCGCCCGCTTTCCGGGTTCTTGGGGTCCTGAGCCGTCACAACCGTGGCGGTCCCGTCAAAATCGTGCCCAACAACCATATTGGCTTGCCCCAGATTGACATTTCGCGCCAACACCAGTGACAGCGGTGTGCGTTTCAGCGGGTACTGTTCGGGCGGCTGATTGGATTTCGGGTCAAAGATCTGCACCGTCCCCGACCGCGCCAAAACTACCGCGCTGTTGGGCGGATCATATTCGAACCGCATTTTTCCGGGCCTCTCGAGCCACAGCTTACCGGTGCTAAGTGATCCGTCATCATTCACCTGCGTGAATGTGGTCTGAACCGTCTTCATCTGGTTCAGGTAGTTAGAGATTTGCGACAGTGGCAGCTTTTCAGCCGCCCACGCGGCGGGCGCAGCCAGTGTCAGAGCAAGGGCAAAAGCAATCTGTTTCATAGGACCCAGATAGGCGTTCTGCCCTTGTTATTAAATATCTTACTGCTCGGGGACGAGGATTTCGCGTTTTCCAACGTGATTTGCCCCGGAAACAACGCCTTCGTCCTCCATCTGCTCAACAAGCCGCGCAGCTTTGTTGTAGCCAATGGCAAGTTTTCGCTGAATGTAGGACGTCGAGCATTTGCGATCTTTGATCACAATCGCCACTGCCTGGTCGTAAAGGGCGTCTTCTCCGTTCGTGTTGCCACCCGTGTTTAGGCCCAGAACAGCGTCGATATTGTCAGCCTTTTCCTCGGCCGGGCCATCGACCACGCCGCTCATGTAGGCCGGCGGACCGAACTGTTTCAAGTGGTTGACGATTTCTTCGACCTCTTCATCCGAGACAAACGGACCGTGACAACGGGTGATCTTAGCCCCGCCCGCCATATACAGCATGTCGCCCTGCCCCAGAAGTTGTTCGGCACCCATCTCGCCCAAAATGGTTCGACTGTCGACTTTCGAAGTCACCTGGAACGAAATCCGGGTCGGGAAGTTCGCCTTGATCGTCCCGGTGATCACATCAACAGAGGGGCGCTGAGTGGCCATGATCAGGTGAATGCCCGAAGCCCGCGCCATCTGCGCCAGACGCTGGATGCAGGCCTCGATCTCCTTGCCCGCGACCATCATCAGGTCGGCCATTTCGTCGACGATCACAACGATATAAGGCATTGCTTCGGGCGCGAATTCTTCGGTCTCGAACATTGGCTCGCCGGTTTCATCGTCAAAGCCGGTCTGGACCGTGCGGCTGAACATCTCGCCCTTGGACAGCGCATCTTTCACGCGGCCATTGTAGCCCGCGATATTGCGCACGCCCATTTTGGACATTTTGCGATAGCGATCCTCCATCTCGCCCACGACCCATTTCAGGGCCACAACCGCCTTTTTCGGGTCGGTCACAACGGGCGAGAGCAGGTGCGGGATACCGTCATAGACCGACAGTTCCAGCATCTTGGGGTCGATCATGATCAGGCGGCACTCATCCGGCGTTAGCTTATAAAGCAGCGACAGGATCATCGTATTGATTGCCACCGACTTACCGGAACCGGTCGTACCAGCGATCAAGAGGTGAGGCATTTTTGCCAAGTTCGCCACCACGGACTCACCACCGATATCCTTGCCCAACGCCAAGGGCAGCGCATGATTACCATCGCCGAAATCGCGACTGGCGAGGATTTCGCGCAGCACCACCATCTCACGGTTTTCATTGGGCAGTTCAATGCCAATAACCGAGCGCCCCGGTAGAGTTGAAACCCGCGCGGACAAAGCCGACATTGAGCGTGCGATATCGTCGGCCAAACCGATCACACGGCTGGCTTTTAAACCCGGTGCAGGCTCCAATTCGTACATGGTCACAACCGGACCGGGGCGGACACTTACGATCTCGCCCTTGACGCCGTAGTCATCCAGCACGTTTTCCAGCATCCGCGCATTTTCCTCGAGCGCCTCATCGCTTAGGTGATGGCGTTGGATGCTTGCAGGGTTGGACAGAAGGCCCAGCGGTGGCAGTTCGAAATCGGAATGCCGTTCCTCGAAAGAAAGTGTCGGCTGTGCTTCGGCTTGCGCCCTGCGCGAAGGTGGAGGAGTGCGTCGGACCGGTTGAGCTACTACAGGTTTACGCGGCTCAGCGACAGGAATCTTGACAGCCTGTCTCGGTTGGAGCGCGGGTTCGGGGGCATCATCAAACACGGCCTCATCATCATAGTCCGGTTCGGAAACATAGTCCTGCTGCATCCAATTATCAGCCTCGGAGTCAGCCGCCAGCGTCTCAACATCAGATCCTGCTGTCAGCGGTGGTTCGGGTGGCAAACCTGCAGAGGTCATCGGGGGTTCGGGCGGCAACTCGTCTGCCGCGCCAGAGTTCAAAATCAACGGGTCCGGTCCCCTGCCCCGCCCTTTGGTCAATGGCAAGTTGGGATCGGGTTCGGGCGTTAGCACACCAGCGGCCACTTTACGATTGCGCACAGCGGCGGAAATCTTGGACCGGATGCGATCCTCACCCGGCATGTCGTAATACCCTTCGACCGCAACGTTTTCGACCAACTCAGGCTCGGGCATAGGGTCAGGACGACGGATCAGGGAAGGCATCCGAGCCAGAAGGCCTGTCTTGGCGACAGGTTCCTGCGCTTCAATCTCAGGGTCCTCAAAGACCGGATCAGCGTAGGCCAGGTCGTCGTCAAAATCCGCCTGAACCGGAACTGCACGTTCGGCCTTGCGCTCGGCCCATTGGGCCTTCCGGTCCCGTGCTGCCCGCGCTGTCGCCGATGCCCCGCGTCCCAGCGCGTTCATCAACAGATCATAGGCCATGACCAGTCCCAACAGAAACGCCCGGAAGCCATTGCGAACGTCCGCTTTGCCGAAACCCAACACGAATACACCCAGAGCCAGCATACCGACCGCCATCGCCAGCGACATCAGCTTGACCAGGAAATGCGATGAGATCGGCAACAAAGTCAAAATCGCACCCATCACTGTATCGCCGAATAGACCACCCAAGCCATAGCTGTGCGTCGTCCGCCATTCGGCACCCGGCACCAGAGTCGCTGCGTAGACAGCCAGAACGGCGATCCAGATCGGCGCAAAAATCAGGCGGGCAATGGCACGGTCTTCACCTAAATGACCTGCAAATCGAACGCCCCAAGTGATCAGCACCAAGGCGACACCCAAGCTGCCCCAACCCACGATCATAAACAACGGCGCGGCAATCGAGGCCCCAATGCGCCCCATCCAGTTTTGCACGGGCGCATCGGTCGAAACCATCCAGTTTGGATCATCGGGCGTATAGGACCAGATCATCGCTGCAGCGGCCAACCCCAACAGGATCAAAGCGATCCCGATCAGTTCTTTGCTACGCCGTTCAATGGCGGCTTGCGTGTTGCTGTCCAGCAGCGGGTCACGGTTTCGCGCGTTATATGATGCCATTTTGCCCTCGTACCTCACGAATAGATGCAGTCGCGGAGTGTAATCAGCCCGCGCTTCATCTCTGTTTTTGGGGCCACCATCGCGACCCGGATAAATTGCTCGCCCGGGTTTTGCCCCGGATCACCTTGAGAAAGATATGCGCCCGGCAGAACCCGAACACCGGTTTCCTGCCAAAGCTTCAATGCGGTTTCTTCACCGTTTTCGACCGGCAGCCACAGGAAGAACCCGGCCTCGGGCGGCATGTAGCCTTGTACGCCTGCGAAAACCTCATCCGCGACGGCGTATTTCTCCTGATACAGCGCGCGGTTTTCCTGCACATGCGCTTCATCCGCCCAAACCTTGGCGGCGGCGGCCTGCAGCGGGGCGGGCAAAGGGGCACCCGCATAGCTGCGCAACAGTTTGACACGGCTGATTGTTTCAGGTCCACCTGCGATCAGCCCCGACCGCAGCCCGGCCAAGTTCGACCGCTTGGACAGAGAGTTGAACAGCGTGACACGTTCGGGGTCAGCACCCAGTTCCTGCGCAACGGTCAGCGCGCCAACCGGCGCGGCGTCGCGGTAGATTTCGGAATAGCATTCATCGGCAAAGATGCGGAAATCGTACTTTTCAGCCAATTGAATCAGCTCGACCCAGTAATCGCGCGAGGCGACCGCCCCCTGAGGGTTCGCGGGTGAGCAGATATAAGCCACTGCAGTGCGGTTCAGAATCTCTTCGGGCAGGCCTGCATAGTCCGGTAGATGGCCGGTCGCAGCGGTTGCAGGTACAAAATAGGGCTGCGCGCCGACCGAAATCGAGGCGACCATGTAAACCTGATAAAACGGGTTCGGGCACAGGATGATTGGCTGCTGTCCGTTCTTCTTCTCAGGGCACAACGCCATTGCGGCATTGTACAGACCCTCGCGCGTGCCGTTCAGTGCCATCACATTGGCATCTGCATCCATCGACACACCATAGCGGCGGTTGATCCAACCCGTGATCGCTGCGCGCAATTCAGGTGAGCCTTCGTTCGGGGGATAGCCCTGAAACCCGGCGGCGTTTTCCATGATCACGTCGGTCACCCAAGATGGGAAATCATGCTTGGGCTCGCCAATGGTCATGTGAACGACTTCACCACCCGGCTGATGATGATCCAACAGGGCGCGTAGACGCGGAAACGCGTATTCCGGTAGGTTCGAAAACCGCTCGGGGAAATTCATGATACTGCCTCAATTTCGGGGTCATTTTGCGCCCCGTTTTATGGCAGATTACAGATCGACCCGGGCTTCGTCCAGACAAAGAGGTGCCGAATCAGGGGATTGTGGCATTCAGGTCAAAGCCCTTTCGGCTGCTGAGCCGAGCCGTAACAAGGCCTCTTCCGACCCCGGATAGCCCAACATCATCAGCCCGCAACCGGGTGTTCCCGTGGGCAAAGTCAGTGCCGCAAGCCCCATCAGATTGCCGATCCGGGTGTTGCGGAGAGCCAAGAGATTTTCGGTAACATAGTAGTCATGATCATTCATCAACCGGTCGAGATTGGGCGGTAGGATCGGGGCCGTCGGCGCAAGCACGGCGTCAAAGCCCGCAGAGGCCGCATCCCAAGCCTGTCGACAAGCGGTTAGTTTCGACCAAGCGGCCACGTAATCGGGGCCGGAATAGGCCTTGCCCATTCGGAACCGTTCAAGGATTTCGGGATACATCGCCTCGGGGTTCGCTTCTATCACATCTCGCCACAAGCCGTAGGCTTCGGTTGTATAGAGCACACCCGACAGGCTCATCGCTTCGTTCAGCTCAGGCACGTCAAGCGGAACGATCTCGGCCCCGGCCTCTTTCAGGCGCGCCAGCGCATCTTCATAGGCGTTGGCTGGAGCTTCGCGCAGATCGTCCTTGGCCACGTTCTGCAAATCAGCAAAGCGGCGACCGATCAATGACGCCCCGCGCAGATCAGCCGGGGCGGTGCCCTCAAGCACAGCAAGCATATGTGCGGCGTCCTCAACTGATCGCGCCAGAGGCCCAACGGTATCGAATTTCAGACACAGCGGCACGACGCCCTCAAGGCTAATGCGCCCCGCCGTGGTTTTCAGCCCCACCAGATCGTTCCAGGCCGAGGGAATCCGCACCGATCCACCCGTGTCCGAGCCAACGCCGCCTGCAGCAAGCCCCCACGCCACCGAGGCCCCTGCCCCTGAGGACGAACCTCCGGGTACGGCCTCTTCGTCATTCACGCATGGAGGCGTAGCCGTCACTGGGTTGAGGCCCAAACCCGAGAACGCCAATTCGCTCATATGCGTTTTACCCAGACAGACCGTACCCATCGCGGTCGCGTTCCGCACCACCTGCGCATCGGATTCGGGCACGCGGCCTTCCAACAGGGCCGAACCGGCCTCGGTCCCTACGCCTGCCGTGTCAAACAGGTCTTTCCAGCTGATCGGGACGCCATCCAACAAAGACCGACGCAGGCCAAGCTTTGCCCGCTCTTGCGCCGCAAGGGCCTCGGCGCGGGCGCGATCGTGGGTCACCCGGGCATAGATCCGATCGCGATGTGGATGGGCGTCAATCGCGCTCAGATAAGTTTCTGTCAGTTCAACCGGATCGATCTGCCCCATTCCGATACCACGGCCCAAATCACATGCCGTCATGGTCAGCCAGTCTTGCATCCGGTCCCCTCCCGAGTAATTCCGTGATCGGACGGTAGCGACAGGACCGCACATGGACAATCCCGAAAGGGCGCGCATATTGCAGCCCATGGAACACAGATCCGATATCCTGATCGTTGGTGGTGGCCTGAACGGCCCTGCCCTTGCGCTGGCGCTGGCCCAGACCGGGCATTCAGTCACGGTTGTTGACGCTCTGGCAGAGAAAGTGCGCAAGAATGCGGCCTTCGACGGGCGCGCCTATGCGCTTGCATTGGCGTCGCAACGTCTGCTCGACGCGATAGGCGTTTGGGAAAAGGTGGAAGAGCGCGCCCAGCCGATGCTGGAGATCAAGGTAACGGATGGCCATGCCGGTGCCGGACCTTCCCCGTTCTTCATGCATTTTGATCATGCCGAGATCGAAGAAGGCCCGATGGGCTATATGGTTGAAGATCGCCACCTGCGGCGGGCTTTTCTGGAGGCCATGACCGAACAAGACGGGATTACCGAAATCAGCGGCAAAACGGTCGTGTCTCAGGACATCTCGGCAAACGGGGCAACACTTACACTGGATGACGGGTCCACCTTGTCCGGCAGCCTTCTGGTGGGTTGCGATGGCCGCCGCAGCGGGACCGCTATGCGCGCCGGAATCAAGCGAACCGGCTGGGACTATGGCCAGACCGCTCTGGTCTGCGCCATTGAACACGAGCTACCGCATCTCGGTATCGCCCATCAGTTCTTCATGCCCCCCGGCCCGTTGGCGATTCTGCCGCTGACCGGGAACCGCAGTTCCATCGTCTGGAGCGAACGCACTGAGACGTCCGCGCAGATCAATGCGCTGCCCGAGGCAGATTACCTACAAGTTCTGCGCCCGCGCTTTGGCGATTTCCTGGGGGATATCCGCCTGCAGGGTGACCGGTTCACATACCCGTTGAACCTGACCATCGCCAATTCCTTCATCTCGGACCGGTTGGCTTTGGTCGGAGACGCCGCCCATGGCATGCACCCCATCGCCGGGCAAGGCCTGAACGCAGGTCTGCGTGATGTCGGTGCATTGGCCGAGGTTCTGACCCTTGCGGGACGACGTGGCGAGGATATCGGATCAACGCTTGTGCTGGAGCGCTATCAAGAGTGGCGCCGGTTCGACACAGCCTCGCTTGCGATGGCGACTGATATGTTCAACAAGCTGTTTTCGAACGATAATCCCCTGCTCCGCATAGGTCGGGATATTGGAATGGGTATCGTCGGATCGCTGCCCGGGCTGCGCCGAGGTTTCGTGCGCGAGGCTGCAGGTCTGACCGGAGACCTGCCGAAACTGCTGCAGGGACACCCGATCTAGTCCAGCTCTCGGGCCTCATCCACTAGCATCACTGGAATACCGTTGCGGATTGGAAAGGCCAGAGCGGCGGCTTTTGACACCAGCTCTTGCCGTTCGGCATCATAGTGCAGCGTCGTGTGGGTCTGCGGACAAATCAACGCCTCAAGCATATGGCGGTCAAAGGCGTGTTCGGTATCGCTCATTGCAGTTTTTCCTCATTCGATCCGCCGCGCATGGCGAATTCAATTAATGTCACCAAGGTTTCGCGCCGGGTGCGTAAGCAAGGGGCCTCAAGCAAAGCCTGCTTTTCCTCCGGGTCAAATTCCAGCATCATGGACAGGGAATTGACCAAAAGCTCATCATCGGCATCTTTCATTGTGTCCCAATCGGTGGACAACTGACGGGACGAAAAAAACCGTTCCAACAGCCGCAGGAACCTGTTCCGATCAAAACCGTCATCCACCTCGGCCTTGCCCAGATCACGGTCAAACCCGTCCCAGGACACCGAAACCCGGCGATACGGGGTGAAACTGTCCAACTCTGATTTGACCCTGAACCGAGAGATTCCCGTCAGCGTAATCAGATACCTGCCATCTTCGGTCTCGGAAAACTGGGTGACCCGTCCAGCGCAGCCGATCTGGTGCAGCTTGGTTTCGTCGCCCTGACAGGTATTCGGTTGCACCATCCCGATCAGGCGTTCTTGCGTTTTCAGCGCGTCGTCCAGCATCTGTAGGTAGCGCGGCTCAAAAATATGCAGCGGCAGGCGAGACCGTGGCAGCAGCAGCGCTCCGGGCAAAGGGAAAACGGATACCGTTTCCGGCAAATCGGCAGGATGCATCATGTACCCGAGTTTAGTTCTGATCGGAGATTAGGCAAATATCATCGAGCTGAGCTTGCGCCGCCCGTTCAGAACAATCGGGTCATTGGGCTTGAGCGCATCGAAAATTGTGAAGAGCTGCGCCTTTGCTGCCCCATCATTCCACTCGCGATCGCGGCGGAACAATTCCAACAGTTGAGCCACTGCCTCTTCGACATCGCCATTGGCATGCAGGGCCTGCGCCAGATCGAAACGGGCTTGATGGTTGTCTGGCTCGGCCTCAACTGTTGCAGTCAACTCACCTACCGGACCAGCATCTGCAGCCTGCTTGGCCAATTCCAGTTGCGCATGGGCCGCTTCAACCTCGGGTGAAGTGGAAATCTCGGCAGGCGCACCATTGAGGATCGCCTCAGCCTGATCCAGATCCCCCGATGCAATATGCGCGCGCACCAACCCGCCATAAGCGGCAGCGTGATTGGGGTCTTCACCCAGTATGGCGGCAAAAGTCTGTGCCGCGTCTACAGCGGCCCCCTCGGTCAACATTTCTTCGGCCGCTTGCACAGCATCATCTAGTTGACCACCCGGGCTTTCACCGCCCGCGGCTTCGATCACACGATCTATGAAGGCCTTGATCTCGGACCCTGGCAAAGCGCCCTGAAACCCGTCGATCGGTTGGCCTTTGTGAAATGCATAGACCATCGGAATCGACTGGATGCGCAGTTGTCCTGCAATCATCTGCGCTTCGTCCACGTTGATCTTGACCATCTTGACCGCACCCTTGGCAGCGGTCACGGCCTCTTCCAACGCCGGGCCCAGCGTTTTGCAGGGGCCGCACCAAGGCGCCCAGAAGTCAACGATGATCGGCGTCTCTTGTGAGGCTTCGACCACATCGGCCATAAAGGTGGCCTCGGTCCCGTCTTTAATCAGATCAGTGGCTTGGGGGCTGCCTGCGCCGTTCAGAAGGTCCATGGCTTATACTCTCTGGTTCGAACTTGCGCCCTATATGCAGTCCAATGCGGCAGAAACCAAGGGGAGAGTTCGGCGAATTTGCTTCGGTCAGATGTCAAACGTGGCAAATACCGGGGCGTGATCACTGGGTTTTTCCCATCCGCGCGCGTCGCGCAGAATGCGGCTGGAATGACCCGCGTTCGAGATATCGGGCGTAGCCCAGACATGATCCAGCCTGCGTCCCTTGTCGGCGGCATCCCAATCTCGTGCCCGATAAGACCACCAGCTGTATAGCTGGCCCTCGGGAATATCCTGCCGGGTGATATCGACCCAGCCACCTGCATCCTGAGTCTCGGCCAGCGTTTCAACCTCGATCGGCGTATGTGAAACCACCTTCAGCAACTGCTTGTGCGACCAGACATCATCTTCGCGGGGCGCAATATTCAGATCGCCCACCAGAATGGACTTTTTCGGCTTTTCCGCATGGAACCAATCGCGCATGTCAGCGAGGTATTCCAGCTTTTGGCCAAACTTCTCGTTCACTTCGCGATCCGGCACGTCGCCCCCAGCGGGGACATAGAAATTATGAATGGTCACGCCATTCTCCAACCGCCCCGCAATGTGTCGCGCATGACCCAGACCCGCGAAATCCTTATCCCCTACTTCCTCAAGCGGAAGGCGCGACAGTATGGCGACGCCGTTATACCCCTTCTGGCCCCGCGCAATCATATGCGTATAGCCCAGCTCGGCGAACCCTTCGGTCGGGATTTTGTCGACCGGCGATTTGCATTCCTGTAGACACAGCACATCCGGCGCCTCTTCCTGCAGCAATTTCAGAACGATAGGCTCGCGCAGGCGGACCGAATTGATGTTCCATGTGGCAAGGGTGAAGGGCATATCCGGGGGTTCCTTTGTCGAAGTTGCCGCAGGTTAGCGTGGCGCCAAGCGAGGTGCCATCGAAAAACAAAGCAATGTTGCCTGACCCGGCGGTTACGGAAACTTGCAAAGTTTCCGGTCCGATTTCATTGAATGAAATCGGATGCCCGGTGCCGTTATCGCCCTGCACGATACAGTTGCACTCGACAAAAAAAGCCGGGCCATCAGGCCCGGCAGTCCAACAGGGAGGTGCATGTCATAACCCGGACATGCGCGGGTTGGGAGTAATCTAAAGATACCTACAGAGTATCACTTTGATCCAAGTCAATCCACCATTAGTCAAGCAACAAGGCGATATCCGCCCGATTCTGTGACCAAAAGGCGTGCATTCGACGGGTCGGGTTCAATCTTCTGACGCAGACGATAGATATGGGTTTCAAGCGTGTGTGTTGTAACGCCCGCGTTGTAACCCCAGACTTCGTGCAACAGAACATCACGTGCAACAACGCCGTCAGTTGATCGATAGAGGAACTTGAGAATGTTAGTCTCTTTCTCGGTCAGGCGGATCTTGCGATCATCTTCGGTCATCAGCATCTTCATGGCCGGTTTGAAGGTGTAGGGCCCCAGAACAAAGACCGCATCCTCGGATTGTTCATGCTGGCGCAGTTGGGCCCGAATCCGGGCCAGAAGAACCGGAAATTTAAAAGGCTTGCTGACATAATCATTTGCGCCAGCATCAAGACCCAGGATCGTGTCAGCATCGCTGTCGTGCCCAGTCAGCATCAGCACCGGGCTTTTGACGCCCTGCTTGCGCATCAGGCGACACAGCTCACGGCCATCGGTATCCGGCAGGCCGACATCCAGAATCACCAGATCGTATATTGCTTCGCGCGCGCGTTCCATTGCCGACGCGCCATCGGACGCCTCGAACACGTCAAAGTCTTCGGTCATGACAAGTTGCTCGCTGAGCGCTTCGCGCAGGTCTTCGTCGTCATCCACCAGCAGGATTTTCTTGAGCTGAGCCATGTACAGTCCTCCTAAGCCTTTTCCACCACTTGCGTATGAAGAATGCAATCAGCAAGATTTACTGCAGTCGTCTCACGCCCTCGTGTCTGACGCCGAGGAAATGTTTCACATTTTCCAGTGATCGGGGTAGGACAGGGTCTGATCGTTTCAAGGTAAACTGCATGAGTCTCACTCCCGACATCACCGAATTGCTGGCACGGGCGCGGGCTGACCTGCGTATGGGTGTTCCCGTTGTTCTGACCGACGAACTGGGATTTGGAGTACTCGCATTCGCCACCGAGACCCTGAGCCCGCAAAGGTTGGCCGATTTGCGCGGCTTGGGCGGGGATCCCGTTGTCGCCATCACGGTTCGGCGCGCTGAAACACTTAAAGCGCGTGCATATGACGGCGATCTTGCTCGCGTCATGATCCCGGCGGATGCTGGGCTGAGCTGGGTGCAGGCGGTGGCCGACCCGTCCGATGATCTGAACGCCCCGATGAAGGGCCCGCTGATGACCGAACGGCAAGGCAGCGCAAATCTGCACCGGATCGCTATTGCGTTGGCCAAGTCGGCGCACTTGCTCCCGGCCGCCGTCGTCGCCCCTATTCAAGACGGGCGCGAATTTGCGGCAGATCATGGTCTGACCTGCATTGACCATGCCCGGGCCGCGCCACATCTGACAGATCGCAGTGCTCTGCACCCTGTCGTCGCCGCACGCCTGCCGATGGAAGTGTCGGAGGCCGGGCGCCTGCATGTATTCCGCCCCGAAGATGGTGGAGAGGAACACTACGCGGTTGAAATCGGTCGCCCCGACCGCGACAAGCCCGTCCTCGCGCGGCTGCATTCGGCCTGTTTCACTGGCGATCTTATGGGCAGCCTGAAATGTGACTGTGGCCCGCAACTGCGCGGGGCCTTGGCCCAGATGGGGGACGAGGGTGCGGGTGTCCTGCTATATCTGAATCAGGAAGGACGTGGGATCGGGCTCGCCAACAAAATGCGCGCCTATTTTCTTCAGGATCAGGGATTTGACACAGTCGAGGCCAATCACCGGCTTGGATTCGAAGACGATGAACGGGATTTCAGGCTCGGCTCGGATATCCTGAAATCGCTGGGCTTCAATTCGGTCCGTCTGCTGACCAACAACCCTGCAAAAATCGCGATGATGGAACGCACAGGTATCGCCGTCACCGAACGTGTTCCGTTGAAAGTAGGTGAAACAGATTTCAACCGCGCGTATCTGGCGACCAAAGCGGCAAAGTCAGGCCACCTGCTGTGACACCAAGCGATCTGGTTCTTACACCACGTGGCATTCGGTTTCTCGGGCACCTGTTCCCCTGCGCTATAGGCAAAGGGGGCTTGAGCCCAACCAAGCAGGAAGGTGACGGAACAACACCAACAGGTGTGCATCACATTGTGGGTATGCTCTATCGCGCAGACCGAATGCCACGGCCGGCGCATTGGGCACGACCGATCGGACCGCGCGATTTATGGTCAGACGACGTAGAGGACGATGCGTATAACCATTTGGTGCGGGCGCCTCATGATTTCAGTCACGAAAAACTGCGTCGCCCAGATCCGCTTTATGACCTGATCTTGATAACCGATTGGAACTATCCCAATTCAGAACCCAGCCGGGGATCGGCCATCTTCCTGCATCAATGGCGACGCCCACGGTTTCCGACCGAAGGCTGCATCGCATTCAGGCGCGACCACCTACGTTGGATTGCCCAAAAAATCACGCCGGGCACACGGCTTATCATCCCTGAGGCTTAACCCGCGCCCCGAAAATGGCAGACCCAACACGGACGTGTGTGGCACCCAAGGCGATTGCCGATTCAAAATCACTGCTCATTCCCATCGACAAACCCTTCAGCCCATTCCGCTCTGCGATTTTTGCCAATAACGCGAAGTGCAACGCGGGTTCTTCTTCAACCGGTGGAATGCACATCAAACCTCGGACGGGCAGGTCCAGGCTGCGGCACTCAGCAATGAACGCATCAGCATCTTGTGGAAGAGTACCGGCTTTCTGATCCTCTTCGCCTGTGTTGATCTGTATAAAAAGATCAGGGCACTTACCCATCTCTTGCGCCAATCGCGCCAATGTTTTGGCGAGCTTTGGTCGATCAACTGAATGGATGGCATTGCAAAGCTCAATCGCCTGCCGTGCCTTGTTTGTTTGCAATGGACCGATCAGATGCAGATCGATGTCCGGAAAACTCTCGCGAAATGCAGGCCATTTGCCAGCGGCTTCCTGCACACGGTTTTCTCCGAAACACCGGTGGCCCTGCTTCAATACGGCTTCGACCCGGTCGTTAGGTTGCACCTTGGAAACCGCGATTAATTGCACCGAGCCTTCGGCGCGTCCTGCCGCAGATTCAGCTTTGGCTATTCGATCGGTGATTTCTTGCAGCGACATGGGTCCCTCATTCTGCGTTTGCAGCAGCAAAACACCATGTGGCGGCAAAAGAAAAGGGCAGGTCCGAAGACCTGCCCTTGAACCTTGTGGTTCAGACCAACTTAGAAGTTGAACTGAGCACCAAAGTCGGCACGCAGCTGGCTGTCGCCGTCGCCACGCTTCTGGTTGCCGATACCACCGCGCAGCGATGCACCGCCACCCAGGTCGTAGATGGCACCGATGCCGTACTGCTGCAGATCGTCGTCTGCCGAACCGTCACCGTAAGCGAAGGTCAGAGTGGTTGCCGCGCCCAGGTTGTAGGCTGCCGACAGACCGTATGCGGTGCCGTTGCGGTCATCGTTTGCAACGTCATCGTCTGCGACGAACAGAGTACCGGAGAAGTCACCGAATTCTGCACCCAGGGTCAGAACGGTCAGGCTCTGCTTGTCGGCGTCGCCCAGACCGCTGGTCTGACCGTAGGCCAGAGCGGCAGTCACGTTACCGAAGGTGTAGGTCGCGCTGATGTCCCAGCGGTCTGCATCATCAGTGTCCGCACCCGCAACAGCTTCGTCAGCAAATGTGCGCTGGTCATACGACGCGCCGAAGGCGAAGTCGCCAACTGCGTACTGGAAGAACACAGCGTTTGCGCCCGAACCGGTCGACGAGTACGCCAGGAAGTCATAGTCGACGCCCGAGTACTGACCAATGAAGCTTTCCAGGCCAGGCTCGTTACCGTAGTAGTTTGCCAAGTTGTCGAACGAACCGGCTACGTTACCGGCGTCAACACGTAGACCACCGAAGATGACCGAGAAGCGTGCGCCGTTCAGGCCAGCGGAGTTTGCTTCGCCGTTGCCGGCATCTTCGTCTGCCTGCAGACGAACACGGCCTTCAAAGCGAACGCCACCGTCAGTTTCAACGATTCCGTCGATGTTCAGACGGAAGCGCGAGACCAGGATGGTTTCGTCGGTTTCTACGCCGGTCGCTTCACCACCACCAATTGCGTCAACGGTACCTGTACGGTCTTCCAGGTATCCCAGACCAAAGCGGCCGTAACCGCTGAACTTTACTTCGGCCGCTGCAACACTTGCGGTTGCAATCAGTGCGGTCGTTGCGAAGAGAACTTTTTTCATCTTGTTTCCCTCGGTTTCAAAGATTTTCTACTCGACACATGCAAAGCACGCGTCTCAGCACGGACACCGTTTCGCTTTTTTTGCCCCCGTTGCGCAAGCTTGGCATAAACGCAAAGACGTCATTCGGCCCAAATTGGTGCAAGGATGCCACAGTCGAATTCAACGGATCGCGCGGTTCGCGCGAGTCGATCATAAAAGAATAGGGTTGTTGCTGTACGGGTCCTTGTCTAGGAGTATCACTCGACAGAGCAAAACAAGTGACACGGGACCTTCCAACGATGCGCCGTATTACGATTCCAGGTTTGATCATGGTAACGGCTGCCTTATCAGCCTGCGGAGGGCCACCGCCTGGCGATGCAAGTGTGTTGACCGCTGATGGCAGCTCGACAGAGGAACGCGAACTGAATGACCCGAATCGTTCGACGATCTGGGACGTATTCGGCCCGAACACCTCAGAGCAGGTCACTCAGGTAAATCGCTATCTGTGGGCCGCATCGCTGGATGTACTGAATTTCTTGCCGATCCAAGAGGTCGATCCGTTTACCGGAGTGATCGTAACGGGTTATGGCACACCGCCCGGCGGCGGGCGTTCCTATCGCGCGACAGTTCACATCAGTGATCCCGCTTTGGAAGCGCGTTCTTTGTCCGTAGCTCTTCAGACCAGTGGCGGTTCTCCGGTCAGCGCTGCAACGTCGCGCGCCGTCGAAGATGCGATCCTGTCTCGCGCGCGTCAGCTACGCATTGCGGACAACAAGTTCTAGAAACCCGACAAAAATCACACTATTACCACGCCGGGTTCCTACCCGGCGTTTTCATTCACGAAGGACCGCATGATGTCGCGCTACTCGGCCAACGAAATCGAAGCAAAATGGCAGGAGGCCTGGGACAAGGCCGGAATCTTCACCGCCAATCACAAGGCGGACAAGCCGAAATACTATGTGCTTGAGATGTTCCCCTACCCGTCTGGCCGTATCCACATGGGGCATGTACGCAACTACACGATGGGTGATGTGATCGCCCGCCACAAGCTCGCAACCGGTCATAACGTGCTGCACCCGATGGGCTGGGACGCGTTCGGGATGCCTGCGGAAAACGCCGCAATGGCCAGTGGTGGCCACCCCAAAGATTGGACCTACGGCAATATCGCCGACATGCGCGGACAGATGAAGCCGCTGGGCCTGTCGATCGACTGGTCTCGTGAATTCGCCACCTGTGATCCGGAATACTACGGCCAGCAGCAGGCTTTGTTCCTGGATATGCTCGAGGCCGGTCTGGTCTATCGCAAGAACGCCGTGGTGAACTGGGACCCGGTCGATATGACCGTTTTGGCCAATGAACAGGTAGAAAACGGCCGTGGCTGGCGTTCAGGCGCCTTGGTTGAGCGTCGCGAGTTGACTCAGTGGTTTTTCAAGATTTCCGATTATTCCGAGGAACTGCTCGACGCGCTGGATACGCTGGATAACTGGCCCGCCAAGGTACGCCTGATGCAAGAGAACTGGATCGGCAAGTCCCGTGGCCTGCAATTCGGGTTCGAACGCACCGATGGAGGTGAGCCGATCACCGTCTACACGACACGGCCCGATACGCTGATGGGCGCGTCGTTTGTTGGCATCTCGCCCGATCATCCGATTGCCAAGCAGCTTGAGGCAGAAAACCCGAAAGTCGCTGAATTCGTTGCCGAATGCCGCAAGGGCGGCACCACCGAAGAGGCGATCGAAACCGCCGAAAAGCTGGGTTATGACACCGGCATACGTGTTAAACATCCACTCGACCCCAGCTGGGAGCTGCCGGTCTGGATCGCCAACTTTATCCTGATGGACTATGGCACCGGCGCCATCTTTGCCTGCCCAGCTCATGATCAACGCGACCTCGATTTCTGTCGCAAATACGGCCTGCCTGTGGTCGATACATTCTTTGCACTGGATGATGACACTCCAGTCGACAAAATCGCGTTTGTTCCACCGAAAACCGAAAAAGTCCGCTGGGTGAATCATTTTGCGGGTCTCACCGAGGCAACGGGTGACGAGGCCATCAATGCCACCGTTGATTTCGCCGAAAAGGCCGGTTGGGGTGAAGGTGTTACCAAATACCGCCTGCGCGATTGGGGGCTCAGCCGCCAACGCTATTGGGGCTGCCCGATTCCTGTTGTGCATTGTGATCAATGCGGCACGGTCTCCGAGAAGAAAGATAATCTGCCGATCGAGCTGCCTTATGATGATGGCAACGGCAAACCCATAGATTTTTCGATCCCCGGCAACCCGCTGGACCGCCACCCCAGCTGGCGCGACACCCCTTGCCCTTCCTGCGGCGCTCCAGCCAAGCGGGAAACTGACACGATGGACACGTTTGTCGATTCGTCGTGGTACTTCGCCCGTTTCACCGCTCCACGCGCGGAAACGCCCACCGATCTTGCCGAAGCCGAGTATTGGATGAATGTCGACCAATACATCGGTGGGATTGAGCATGCGATTCTGCACCTGCTCTATTCGCGCTTCTTCGCGCGGGCGATGAACATCACTGGTCATTTGCCGAAGAAAGCGATTGAGCCGTTCAACGCGCTGTTCACTCAAGGCATGGTGACTCATGAAATTTATCAAACACGCGACGCCAACGGTCGCCCGGTCTATCACCTGCCCGAAGACGTGACCGACGGCAAGCTGACCGACGGCACCGAGGTTGAAATCATCCCCTCAGCCAAAATGTCCAAGTCGAAAAAGAACGTCGTCGATCCGGTCAGCATCATCTCGGCCTTTGGTGCGGATACTGCGCGCTGGTTTGTTCTATCCGACTCCCCACCTGAGCGCGACGTGGAATGGACCGCGTCGGGCGCCGAAGCCGCGTTCAAACATCTCAGCCGCGTGCACCGCATCGCCGCAGAAATCGCAGAATCGGACTTGCCGGCCACAGCAGATGACGAAACGCTGCTACGTGAGATGCACAAAGCCATTCATGACGTATCGGGCGGGGTCGAATCCTTTGGCTTTAACGCATCTATCGCAAAGCTTTATGCATTCACTAACACGCTTGCCAAATCCAAAGCGGGCTCTGCAGTCAAGCGCGAGGCAGCCAAGACACTAGCGCAGCTGATGTCGCCGATGACGCCACACTTGTCCGAAGAACTTTGGCAGATGCTGGGCGGCGAAGGCCTGGTTGCAACCGCGCCTTGGCCCATCGCGGATGAGACGATGCTGATCGATGACACCATAACCCTGCCGATTCAGATCAACGGCAAGCGTCGGGCCGAGATCAGCGTAGCCAAAGATCTGGATAAAGCAGAGGTTGAAAAAATCGCCCTCAGCACCGAAGCTGTGCAAAAGGCGCTGGATGGCGCAGCACCGAAGAAAGTGATCGTTGTTCCGGGCCGGATCGTTAATGTCGTCGTTTGATCGTAGAACCCTGTTGTTGATGCCGCTGGCGCTCGCCGCTTGCGGGTTCGAGCCGGTTTATGCGCCCGGAGGATCAGGCTCGGCCTTGGATGGCAAGGTCGAGGTGTCAGCGCCGAATACCGTCGAAAGCTTTCTGCTTGTCCAGAATCTGGAACGCAAATTAGGTCGAAGCGCGACCTCGGGCAACGAATACAAGCTGGATGTCGGCGTATCGACGGTCACCCGCAGGGCCTCGATCACCACAGCGAATGAAACCAATCGCTATACGATCGACGGGAATGCGACTTACGCGCTGAAATCCAACGCAACCGGGCAAGTCATTGCCTCGGGCAACGTTACCGAGTTTGTCGGTTATTCTGCTGCAGGCTCGACCGTGTCTACACTGGCAGATGAGCGTGATGCGACCGAGCGGCTGATGGTGATTCTAGCCGATCAGATCGTGAACCGCCTTTACGCCACGCCGGGCCTGTCCACATGAAGTTGAGCCCGCGTGAGGCTGAAGGGTATTTTTCCAAGCCGGACGCGGACAAAGCCGGATTGCTGATCTACGGGGCGGACGCGATGCGCGTTGCGTTGAAGCGTCAACAGGTGCTGGCGGCTTTGCTGGGACCTGGCGCCGAAGAGGAAATGCGCCTGACCCGCATTCCCGGAAGCGATCTACGCAGCGATCCGGCCCTGTTGCTGGACGCGGTCAAGGCTGTCGGATTTTTCCCCGGTCCCCGCGCGGTGTTTGTTGAAGACGCCACCGATGTCGCAGCGCCTGCGATTCTCACAGCCCTTGAAGACTGGGATCATGGTGATGCACAGATCATCGTGACGGCCGGGCAGCTCAAACCCAGCTCAAAAATCCGCAAAGCATTCGAAGCGAACCCTGCCGCATACGCTGTTGGCATCTACGATGACCCGCCCTCGCGCGCCGAGGTGGAGCGCATTCTGGCGCAAGCCGGATTGAAGAATATTCCGCGCGATTCGATGTCGGCGCTAAGCGAACTTGCAATGGCGCTCAGCCCTGGTGATTTCACTCAATCAGTTGAGAAACTGTCGCTTTACAAACGCGGTGACGCCGGTGAACTGACGATTGAAGACATTGAAGCCTGTGCGCCGCGGTCGACCGAGGCGGCGCTGGATGATGTATTGAACGTCGTTGCCGAGGGCCGGGCACAGGAAATCGGCCCCCTTATCCGACGCCTTCAGGCGCAGGGCACCAATGGGGTCACCTTGTGTATTGGGGCGACGCGGCATTTCCGAACGCTCTATGCCTGCGCATCCGACCCTGGAGGCGCGGCGCAGGGAATCGGCAAGCTGCGCCCTCCGGTCTATGGCAAACGACGTGACCGGATCCTGAGGCAAGCTCAGGGATGGGGGGCGCCCAAGCTGCAGACCGCTTTAACCGTCCTTACAGATACGGACCTATCCTTGCGCTCGGCAGGTCAAACCGCACCTGCGATGGCACTGGTAGAGCGTGCAATGATCCGACTGGCGATGCTGGCCCGATCGGGTTAAGGCCTAGCGCGCCAACCACGTTGCCGCCGACTGACCGGCCCAACGTCCCGTCGCCAGACAGGCGGTCAGAAGATAACCACCGGTCGGGGCTTCCCAATCCAGCATCTCGCCCGCGCAAAAAACGCCCGGACATGCTGTCAGCATCAAACCGCTGTCCACGGCACCCAATGCTACCCCGCCAGCGGTTGAGATCGCCTCATCCATCGGGCGTAGCCCAGCATACCTGATGGGCAGGTTTTTCAGCGCACCGATCCATTGCGTTTGCTTCAATGCGCGGCCCTTAGTCATTTCGTGGAACAAAGCGACCTTTTGCGGAGACAGACGCAGACCATTCTTCAACCAATGCGAAAGCGTTGCCTTTGATTTCTTCGCGTCCAATCGCGCCTGCATCCCTTCAGCCGTCACATCCGGGACCAGATCAACAAACAGCGGCGCCCCCATCCGCAGCGCAGGGGTCAGGGCATACATACCGCCACCTTCCAGGCCTTTTGCGGAAATAGTGGCCTCACCACGGCTATCCAGATCGCCCGCCATCCACCGCACCGACTTGAGCGCCGCGCCAAAATGTGGCTGCATATAGGGGCTCCAATCGACTGACAGAGCGGCGTTAGCCGGTGCAAACGGTGTTAGATCAACTCCGCTGTCCGCAAGCCACTGGGCCCAAGCCCCATCCGAACCCAACCGCGCCCAGCTGGCGCCCCCTAATGCCAAAACCGTCGCGTCGGGCGAGCAAAACTGCATGCCATCTGGCGTCTCAAAAGCCAACGCGCCACCTTGCCATCCCTGCCAGCGCCAGCGTGTCCTGATCTGAACACCGGCCTGATCCAATCTGGCCAGCCAAGCCCGCAGCAAGGGTGAGGCCTTCATGACTTTCGGAAACACGCGCCCGGTAGAGCCCGTGAACATCTCTTGCCCAAGATCACCGGCCCAAGCCTTCACCGCCTGTGCGTCAAACGCTTGTATCATCGGATGCAACCAATCCTTTGCATCCCCGTATGCGCCCATAAGCATGTCAAAAGGCTCATCCTTGGTCAGGTTCAGGCCGGACTTCCCCGCCATCAGGAATTTACGCGCGACAGACGGCTTGGCTTCGGCCACTACAACCTCGTGCCTGGCGGCGGCAAGCTGTTCGGCGGCCATTAGCCCCGCTGGTCCTGCCCCGATAACCATGGATTGCGCCATTGTGTCCCTCTTGCCCTGTACACGCATCAGCGCGAAGTTAGGTCATGGCAAATTCCGATCCGATCTGCCCGCTCTGCAACCGTCCGATCCCCGAAGATGGTGGAAGCCTGCACCATCTGATCCCAAAGCTTAAGGGAGGCAAGGGCGGGCCCACCGTTTTATTGCATCAGATATGCCACAAAGAGATCCACGCGACACTGACCGAGGCCGAACTGGCGCGTGACTTCCACACTGTCGATGCACTGCGCAAACATCCGAGGCTTGAGAAGTTTCTGATGTGGGTGCGCAAACGCCCGCCGGGGTTTCGCTCAAAAGTGCCTGGCAAACGACGCGGGCGATGATCAGGCAGGAAGCCAGGGATCACCGAATGCATCCTTTTTCGGGTCAGCCAGCCCTTCAATTTCGATCCCAAGGTAATCCGGCACCGGTGCAAACCGGGCATTTGGGATGTGTTGGTATTCCAACGTGGTATAAGTACGCTTCCACAGCCATTCGCGATTCTCAACCGCCCAGAGATCGGGGTTGGGAGGCTCCTCTGCGGTGAACGCATAGAAATGCAGATCGAACCCGTGAGGTTCGACATCCTGCAAAGACAGCAATGACAGTCCCATGGATCGGCAAAACGCATCTTCGGCGGCAATATCGCCGGTTCGCAAAGTGATCTGGCCGATACGGGCCTTCGCGAAGGGGGCGTCCGGGCTTGTAGCATCAACCGGTCGGTTGCCCTCGAAAACCTGCTGCAGCAGTTCGATGGCAAACCCTTCGGGGTCATTCAGATGGCACATATAGCCGATATCCAGAAACTGCCGCGGCGCGCTGACCGGGATACCCTTCTGGCGCAGGTGTTCTGCGGCAAGATCAACATCCGGCAACGTGATCCCGATCTTCCAATACCGCTGCCCCGGATCATGGCGGTAGCCCCCGCCGCCCGGCATCAGCAACAGATCGGCATCCTGACCGGAATATCCAAGACGACGATTGGCGCCTTCAACCCTGACAGACATGCCAAGCGCATCACGATAAAACGCCGCCAAAGCATCCGGGTCCGCCACCCGCAATCGGAGCGCGGCCAACCTCATGGGCACAATCCGGCTATGCGCGCAGCAACCGACGGATCTGCGGACAGGCTGTCGGCCACAAGCTCTTGTGCAGTTGGTATCAAATGTTCGGGCTCAACCACCCGATCAACCAGCCCAAAGCTACAGGCTTCTTCTGCAGAAATCTTCTGTCCAGCCATCAGTATAAGCCGGGTTCTGGCCGGACCGATCAACTCTGCCATCCGCTTGGGATCCGAGGGCTGCGGCAAGAATCCCAGCTTCATGACCGGGTAAAAGAACTTGGCCGAGGGCACTGCGATACGCAGGTCACAGGCCAGCACCATACCGTTGGCTCCACCGGCCAAAGTGCCGTTGAGCGCGGCCACCGTCAGACAGGGCAAGGCGGCAATGGCACCCGACAACCTCTCCCAAAGATCGGAGGTCGCAAGGCCCGCCCGCGCTTCTTCAAGATCGGCGCCCGCACTGAAGACCCGGCCCGCCCCCGTCAGGATCAATGCACGTGCCTCGGTTGCCGCCTCTGCGATGCGAACCAATTCGCTTAGCATCGCTGAGGTCAGCGCATTGGCCTTGTCCGGATTGTTCAACGTGACGGTCCACAACCCATTATCCTGTGTCAGTTCGATCACGTCAGCCCGACCCTTTTTCGGATGTCTTCGTTGCGCAGCGATATTTCGGTCCCCAAGAACTCATCCGCATCTGCCGAGCACATCCACATCAACGCCCGCGCGGGCCAGTCTGCGGGGATGTGATCGTCCCAATCCAGCTGACTTACTGGATTGATTCCGCTGGCCTTGATCACCCGCTGCATATCTGTGGCCACAGTTCCCGGGGACAGGCCCATTGCGCGAATACCGTGATGCGCCTCTTCCAGATGCAGGCATTCGGTCAGCATCTTGGCCCCGGCTTTTGATGCGCAATAGTGGCTCCAGGCTTCGACCGGGTTCGACGCGGCACCGGACGAGACTGTCAGAACGGTCCCGCCGCCTGCTGCCCGCATGATGGGCAGGACGGCACGCATTCCGTAAAAGACACCCTTCAAGTTGATGTCGATTGCTTGGCTCCAGGCCCGGGTGTCGGCATTCGAAAGATGAAAGATCGGATCAATGACGCCCGCGTTCCCGATTAGCACATCCAGCTTGCCGAACCGGTCGATGCAATCGGCAACTGTCTGTTCGACCTGGGAAAAATCGCTGACGTCGCAGGCCAGCGCCATTGCATTTTCACCCAATGCCGCAGCCAGAGCGTCAATCTGATCGCGGCTGCGTGCGACCAAGGCCACATTGGCCCCAGCTGCGGCAAAAACGCGCCCGGCTTCCGCTCCGATGCCTCGGCTTGCCCCTGTGATCAGTACTGTTTTCCCTTGCATATGCATCGTTTAAATCCCTGCATTTGAAATTGTCTTAACTCGTACCCTGCAAATGGGGAATTGGTCTACCCCTTCCCCCTTGACGCTGGCCGCTACAGGCACGACCATGCCGGCAAATTGATCAAGAAGGGTTCTCTTATGACTGTTTTCCTTCGCCGTAGCTGCGGTGCAGCTTTGGCCTATGCTGTTGCAACCAACGGCGCGTTTGCAGATGTTACCGCCAATGATGTCTGGGCCGATTGGCAGGCATATCTGGGCGGCATGGGCTATGACGTCACTGGCGATCAGAGCGTTTCCGGCAACGTCACCACCATCGCGAACATGACGATGGCCATGGCCATTCCGGACACCGAAGGCACCTTCGACATGGTCATCCCCGAGATGACGTTGACCGAAAATGGCGACGGTACAGTCAATATCGGCTTTCCTGCCAGCTTCCCGATGACAATTTCGGGTGAAGCCGAGGGCGAGACATTTTCGGCTGATCTGATGTACGCTCACGACGCCTTGGAAATGGTCGTTTCGGGTACCCCCGAAAACATGACATATGACTATACGGCGAACAGCCTGACTCTGTCGATGGACTCGATGGAGTTTGATGGCGAAACCGTATCCAGCGACATGTTTGCCTTGAACGTTCAGATGAACGAAATCGCAGGCACATCGCAGATGCAGATCGGCGAGATGCGCGATATCGCGCAGCAGTTCACGGCCAGCAGCCTGTCCTATGATGTGGCCTTCAACGAGCCCGAAAGTGAAGACACGGGCCGGATCAGCGGTAAATTAGATGGTTTGAAATTTGATGGCGATACAATCATTCCACCCGGTATGGATGTCGCCAACATTGAAGACATCTACAAGGCCGGGTTCGCCGCTTCAGGTACATTCACATACGCCTCGGGCAGCACCGAAATGGCAGGCACTGCCGAGGGTGAGCCATTCTCGCTCAGCAGCAGTTCCGAAGGAGGCAGCTTTACCGGCAGCATCGATGCACAGCGCCTTGTCTACGATCTTGCGCAGAACAGCACCAAACTAGCCGTCACTACGTCGGATCTGCCTTTTCCAATCGAAATCGCGATGGCAAATGCAGGGCTGAAATTCGAGCTTCCGGTGCAGGCCTCGGAAGAAATCCAGCCATTTGGATTTGGCATGAACCTGACGGATTTCACCATGTCCGACGTGTTGTGGAGCATGTTCGACCCTGCTAGTGCGCTGCCGCGCGATCCGGCGACCATCGCGATGGATGCAACCGGCACCGCCAAAGTTTTGGTCGATTTCATGGACCCGGAAGCCGTCGAAGAGCTTGAGACATCTGATATCGTTCCGGGCGAACTGCATTCGCTGAAGATCAACAAGCTTCTCGTATCATTGGTCGGAGCCCAATTGAGCGGTGATGGCGACTTTGCGTTCGACAACTCCAACACGGAAGAGTTTGATGGCCTGCCTGCCCCGTCGGGTGTCGCCAACTTGAAACTTGTTGGGGCCAACGCTCTGCTGGACAAGCTGATCGGCATGGGCTTTGTGTCGGAAAACGACGCGCTGGGCGCGCGTATGATGATGGGTCTGATGGCTGTTCCGGGCGAAGAACCGGACACGTTGAACTCGAAAATCGAGTTTACCGAGGATGGACAGATTCTGGCCAACGGTCAGCGTATCAAGTGACAAACAAATCGGGAAAGGCCGCGGCGCTGGCCTTTCCCGCCCGAGGCACATAAAGCCAGTGGGCTGCAGGCCTTGCGGGACAGGCTATCCAAGGCTAGGTCCAGAACAACAAGACCGGAGGCCTCATGACGCGAACACCTCAAACAATCAGTGAAGAGCTGCTGAATGCAGCCCGCAAGGCAGGTGCCGAGGCAGCGGATGCCATAGTAATTGATGGCTCATCCGTTTCTGTGGAAGTACGTAGTGGTGCATTGGAACATGCCGAACGATCGGAAGCGACCGATCTGGGGCTGCGGGTCTTCCTTGGCAAACAGCAGGCAATCGTATCCAGTTCGGATAGTCGCCCCGATACGCTTACCGCGATGGCCGAGCGCGCCGTGGCCATGGCACGGGAAGCGCCCGAAGATCCGTTCACCGGCTTGGCCGCGCCTGACCAATTGGTCGCCGACTGTAATATCGACGAGCTGGAGCTGTTTGACCCAGCCCCTGAACCCAGCGCTGAAGCTCTGATGCAGGATGCGCTGGCGGCAGAGGCAGCAGCGCTGGACGTTGCGGGAGTCTCACAGGTGTCCGACGCTGCGGCCGCCTATGTTACCCACCGGGTCCATCTTGCCGCAACAAACGGCTTTTCGGATGGCTACATGCGCAGCAGCCGTTCAACCTCATGCGTCGCCATTTCCGGCGAAGGGACGGGAATGGAGCGTGACTATGACGGTGACAGCCGGACTTTTCAGTCTGACCTGCGCAGCCCCGCCGAGATTGGTCGCACGGCTGGTGAACGTGCGGTTCAAAACGTGGGAGCACGCAAGCCCCAGACCGGCAGTTTTCCGGTGGTGTTCGACGAACGGATTTCATCATCCCTGATCGGCCATCTGCTGGCCGCCAGCAATGGTGCGGCGATAGCCCGCGGGGCCTCGTGGCTGAAGGAAAGCCTTGGGCAACAGGTTCTACCGGCACATTTGTCTTTGATTGAAGACCCGCATCGCCCGCGCATTTCGGGCTCGCGCCCGTTCGATGCCGAAGGGCTGGCAACACGGCGCAGGACGATCGTTGAAGACGGCGTTCTGACCGGTTGGACGTTAGACCTGTCCAGCGCCCGCAAATTGGGAATGACCTCGACCGGCAACGCAGCGCGCGGCGTATCCGGGCCGCCGTCGCCCAGCAATTGGAACCTGAGCCTGACGCAAGGCGAGAAGACCCGCGCCGAGTTGTTGCGCGACATGGGTACCGGGCTTTTGGTCACTTCGATGATCGGATCGACCATCAATCCGAATACCGGCGACTATTCACGCGGCGCTTCGGGATTTTGGGTTGAGAACGGCGAGATCACCCATCCCGTCAATGAGTGTACCATCGCTGGCAATCTTCGCGACATGCTGATGCGAATCATTCCGGCAAACGATGCGCGGCCTTACCTATCGCGCGTTGTACCCTCGCTGTTGATCGAAGGGATGACACTTGCCGGCAACTGACCTGCCCCTGCTGATCGACGCTGCGCTTGAGGCCGGAAAGATCGCCACGCGCTATTCGGGTCCTGATGCCCAGCGCTGGGATAAACCCGAAGGCGCAGGCCCGGTGACCGAGGCCGATCTGGCCGTCAACGCGATGCTAGAACGTGATCTGCAGGCGGCCCGCCCGGATTATGGCTGGCTGAGTGAAGAGACCGAGGATTCCCCCGACCGTCTGGCCCGTGATCGAGTCTTTGTCATTGATCCTATCGACGGCACCCGCAGTTTTGCCGAGGGGTCGCGCACATGGGCCCATTCGCTGGCCGTAACCGAGAACGGTGAGGTCACGGCAGCCGTCATCTACCTGCCCTTACGTGATCTGCTTTATGCGGCTGCAAAAGGGCAAGGTGCAACGTTGAATGGCACTGCCATCCAAGTTTCAGGTCAAGCACACCTGCCCGAAGCCGAGATTTTGGCGGCAAAACCCAATCTAGATCCGCGCCACTGGCAATCCGGTGCTGCCCCTGACTTTCGCCGTGTATACCGCCCGTCCCTGGCTTACCGGATGGCGCTGGTTGCGCAGGGACGGTTTGACGGGATGCTGACGTTGCGACCCAGTTGGGAATGGGATATCGCCGCCGGAGATCTGATCCTGCGCGAGGCAGGCGGGCTCTGTACCGATCGTTTGGGGCAACCTCTGCGCTTCAACAATACCCACCCGCGCCTGAACGGCGTGGTGGCGGCAGGTTCAGCGGTGCATTCGGACCTTCAGGCCCGGCTTGACCCGAATGGGGCCGGAATTCCGGCATGAGCAAGCCGCGATCTCTGAGCCTTGCGGCCTATCGGGTCCTGTCCTGGGGCGTCCCGCAAAGCACGGGCCACCCCGAGATTGCGCGCCCGGAAGGTGAACTTCTGTGGGTCCATGTCAGTACACCCGATCGGTTGCGGGCCGTCGACAATATTTGCCGTCGGTTGCTGTCTGTGCGACCGGGACTTTCGCTGTTGCTGACCGCCCCACCCGATGTTGATCTGAAGGACTGGGAAGATTGCGATACCCCGATCACAATGCTGCCCGCCGAACATACCGGCGCGGCGCGCACGTTCTTGGATCACTGGCGCCCTGATATGGGGCTGTGGTTTGGCGGTGGGCTGATGCCCAATGTCATAACACGCGCACAGGAGCGGGGCATTCCGCTAATTTTGCTTGAGGCTGTGGTCGACGTGAAAACCGCAAGGGGTGGACGTTGGCTACCTGATATCACGCGATACACGCTGGATTGCTTTTCAGCGATACTTGCGCCCAATGATGACAGCGCACGCCAAATCCGACGCCTGGGAGTGAACTCGGCAAAAATCTCGGTCGCGCCACCACTTCATATCAGCCCCAACCCAGAGCCCTGGCCCGAAGATGAATTGATCGAAACCACTCACACAATGGCCGGGCGCCCGGTTTGGCTGGCCGCATGGGTTCAGGACAAGGAATTCATCTCGGTTCTGACGGCCCATCGTCAGGCCTTGCGGATGCTGCCACGTCTGGCTTTGGTCCTGCATGTGGCGGATATGTCCGAGTCAGCGCCCTTGTTTAAACGCCTCGAAGCGATGGACCTTCGATGCGCCAACTGGGATGAAGGCCATCCAATCGAAGACACCACACAAGTGATTCTAACAGCCGAGCCCGAGGATCTGGGCCTTTGGCATCGTGTATCCGCAGTTACCTTCATGGGAAGTTCACTGGAACGCGGGGCGCGGGGGCACGACCCTCTGACCGCAGTCGCCTTGGGATCTGCGGTAATCCATGGGCCTCATGTCAGCAAGCATCGCAGTCTCTATGACAGATTGGGGCAGGCAAAAGCCGCGTTGAAGATACGAACCGCAACAGAGTTGGGCGATGGCGTTGTCGAATTGTTGGCACCTGACCGCACAGCAGACATGGCATTGGCCGGATGGCGGATTGTCACCGAAGGGGCTCCACAGGCGGACCAACTGATCGATATGGTACAGGATACACTGGACCGGCGAGGGCGTGACGATGCGGGCACCTGACTTCTGGAACTCAGCCCCTGATCGGTTGGATCTGCGCGCCAGGCTGTTGGCGCCACTTGGTCGCCTCTATGCCGCTGCAACCGCCCGTCGCGTGGCGAGCAGGCAAGGCATCTCGCCGGGCGTACCGGTTATCTGCGTTGGCAACCTGAATGCCGGTGGCACAGGGAAGACACCGACGGTGATCTGGGTTTTAGAATATTTGAGGGATACCTGGCATCAACCTCATGTCGTGACCAAAGGCCATGGTGGCTCGCTGGAAGGCCCGGTGCAGGTCGACCCGCGCAAACACACAGCGGCTCAGGTCGGGGATGAACCCCTGTTGCTCGCCGCGTTTGCCGAGGTCTGGGTCGCCAAAGATCGTGCAGCGGGCGCGCAGGCAGCCGCAGCGGCAGGGGCGACCGCGATCGTGCTGGACGACGGTTTTCAGAACCCCGCAGTTGCCAAGGATTTTTCGATCATCGTAGTGGATGCGCAGCGCGGATTTGGCAATGGCCTTTGCCTGCCTGCCGGTCCACTGCGAGAGCCTGTGGCCGTTGGATTGAAACGTGCCGATCTCGTGTTGTCGCTTGGGGACGCCGCAGCGCAGTCAACATTTTCAGAAAGATGGGAACCTGCCCTGACGGTCCCACACGCCACCGGCGAGGTGTATCCGCTCCAAACCGGAATGGACTGGAACAATACACCCGTTCTGGCCTTTGCGGGCATAGGCTATCCGGACAAGTTCTTTGGAACTCTGCGACAGCAAGGCGCTAAACTGCTGCGGGCCGAGGCACTGGATGATCACCAACCACTGACTTCAGCGCTGATGACGCGGCTTGAGAACGAGGCCAAAGCACTGGGCGCGCAACTGGTGACAACCGAGAAAGACGCCGTGCGCCTGCCCGCCACTTTCCGCAGCAAAGTTCTGACCCTACCGGTTCGGTTGCAAATCAATCAGGATGACAAAGTCAAAGAGTTGTTGGCGAAGGCCGCGCCTTCACCTTAGGCAGATGGCCAGCCCAAAACAGGCTGACCATTCAGGATTTAGCTGCCAAGCTCGGCTTCGATCAGCGTCTTGAAGTCGTCATAAGGCTGATTTTCAACCTTCTTCCCATTCACGACGAAAGTAGGCGTCGCCTGAATTCCATCGCGTTCGGCATTTTCCTGATACCAGGCCACCAGTGTCTGCGCGCGGGTACCGTCCTGCAGGCAAGCCTCAAGCTGATCATTGTCTATGCCAGCGAGACGCCCGATCTTGCGCAGTTCATCAACGATCTCGGCAGGACCTCCGGCCCGAGTCCATTCCGACTGGCCTTCATACAGCAGGTCGGTGATGCCAAAGAACTTTTCAGGTCCTGCACAGCGCGCGACCATCGAGGCCCACAGGCCATAGCGGTCGAAATACACCTCACGGTAAGTGAACTTTACCTTGCCGGTATCGATGAAGTCCTTTTTGAGCTGCTTGTACGCGCCCTGATGGAAATTCGCGCAATGCGGGCAGGTGTACGATGCATATTCGATGATCTCGACTGGCGCGTCTTCGGCCCCCTGCACCATCTCGACGATGGTCGAGGTGTCCAAATCCGCCTCTTGCGCCTCAGCAGCACCAACAAGCGGGTTCGAAGGGATCGTGTTACTCGACGTTGTCAGCCAATAGCCGCCAGCGGCCACGGCGACAGCCGCACATATTACGGTTGCAATCCGGCTCATTCATCAGCCCTTTCTTAGCGTTTCTGTCTGGATAAAACGTTGCGGCCCAAACGTTCAAGGGCCGCGCGCAAATCTTCATCATCAACCGCGCGCGACACATTGTCGGCCTCAGCTGCGATTTCTGGTGAAACAACCGGTTTCGCCTGTTTCGGTTTGTGATCGAAACTCGCCTGCCCCTCAGCAAATCCGGTAGGCGCGGTCTGGGTGATACGCACTCGATTGATCGCGTTGTAACCATAGACCGCATTCACTTTGTCGCGCAGCTGTTCTTTCTGCATCTCCAGCATTGGCGCCTGCGGCCCGGTTGTCAGCACCGTCAGTGTCGCGCCAAAGCCACCCTTGGCGTATCCCACATTCACCGGCCGGGCGATCGACGCGATGTCCTGGCCCACAATCTCGGCCCAATGGGTCAAAAGGCGCGAGACGGCAAATCCCCGGCTTTCCCCGGCCTGCCTGATCCGGTCGTTCAGCAAAGTGGCGGTGCGCTTGAACCCGCGGGTCGAGGAACGTCTGCGTTGCATCTGGTTTCCAACTCCTGCGCCGCTATTGTAATAGGCTGATACCCGGACGCCAGTGAAACCCGACAGAGAGTTACATAAAACTTGCGTGACTGCACCGAATCTGACCTGAGCAATACGCTGCTGGATTGGTACGACCGCCACGCACGTGAAATGCCTTGGCGTATTGGCCCGGCAGCGCGTGCCGCAGGCGTAGCACCAGACCCCTACCGCGTCTGGCTATCCGAAGTGATGCTGCAACAAACGACCGTTGCCGCTGTTCGCGACTATTTTGTTCGTTTCACCACGCGCTGGCCAACCGTCGAAGCCCTTGCCAATGCGCAAGATGATCAGGTCATGGGGGAATGGGCTGGCCTGGGCTATTACGCCCGCGCCCGCAACCTTCTGAAATGCGCGCGGGTGGTTGCGTCCGCGCATAACGGGCAGTTTCCCGACAATTACGATGCACTACTGGAACTGCCGGGCGTTGGCCCCTATACGGCGGCGGCCATAGCAGCCATCGCATTTGATCGACCAGAAACTGTCCTGGACGGCAATGTCGAACGGGTCATGGCAAGGCTCTATGATATTCACGAACCCCTGCCCGCCTCAAAACCCCTGTTAAAGAAAAAAGCCGCGGCATTGACCCCGCAGCACCGGCCTGGAGATTACGCGCAGGCTGTCATGGATTTGGGTGCAACGATCTGTACTCCAAAATCTCCGACTTGCGGTATTTGCCCCCTGCATGCGGCCTGTCTGGCGCGGAAGGCGAGGACGCAGGTGGAACTGCCGCAAAAAACGCCCAAGAAGCCCAAACCCACCCGGCTGGGCCACATCTACATCGCCCAACGCGGAGATGGTGCCCTGCTGTTGGAACGCCGACCCGACAAGGGTTTGCTGGGCGGAATGTTGGGCTGGCCTGGCTCGGACTGGTCCGAAACACCGCTGGAAAGCCCTCCGTTCCCGGCGCGATGGCACGAAATCCCCGGTGAAGTGAGACACACCTTCACCCACTTTCACCTGATCCTGCGTATTTGGACAACCGAATTGCCAGACGGTTGCGATCCGAACGGTCTGACTGTCATGGACAAACACCAATTTAGGCCCAGCGACCTGCCCACGGTTATGCGCAAGGCTTTTGACCTCTGGCGCGGCCAATAGACTGCTGGGCAAAGCCCAGTGCGCGGTCTACGGTGCCGCCTACGTTTCGGAGCCTCAACATGATCGCATCTGACACCCTGTCCCGATGGCAATCCGCCCTTCCCTTTTGGGTCTCATACCTCCTGATCCCACTGATCTGGATGACCACTACGGCAGGCGGATGGTGGGTCCTGCTTGTACCGCTTTCGACATGGTGGGTCTTTGCGGTGCTTGACCGGCTGACCGGCCTAAACCTTGAAAACGCCGACCCGGACACGCCAGATGCGGGGCTGCAATGGTATATCTGGCTGACCAAAGCCTGGGCACCTGTGCAATTCCTCACGCTCTATGGGTTGATCTGGTACACTACCCGAGCCGTAGATATGAGCTCGGTCGAAAAAATCGGCGTGTTCTTCGGCATGGGCGTCCTTTCCGGAACGATCGGGATCAACTACAGCCACGAGCTGATGCATCAGAAAGGCAAACTGGAACGCTGGCTTGGCGATTTACTGTTGTCGATGGTCCTTTATTCCCATTTCCGGTCCGAGCACCTGCTGGTTCACCACCGCTACGTCGGAACTCCGCGTGATCCGGTAACCGCTCGCTACAACGAAGGTTTCCACCGGTTCTATCCGCGCGTTCTGCGCCAAAGCCTCATCTCAGCCTTTCGCGCCGAGCTGGAAAAACTGGCCCGCAAAGACCGCCCGTGGACCGACCCAGCAAACCCGTTCTGGCGCTATTGGAGCCTGCAAGGAGCCATGCTGCTGCTAGCATATCTGATCGGCGGATGGGCAGGGCTAGGCCTGTTTTTGGTACAGGCCGGCACCGCGATCTGGCAGCTTGAACTTGTTAACTATGTCGAGCACTACGGGCTGACGCGCAAATATCTGGGCGATGGCAAATATGAGCATGTGCACCCGCGCCATTCCTGGAACGCGTCACAAAAGGCCTCAAACTGGCTGTTGATCAATCTGCAACGCCACTCGGATCACCACTACAAGCCCAACCGCCGCTTCCCATTGCTGCAACACCATACGCAGGACGCAGCGCCGCAACTGCCTCATGGATATCCGGTCATGACCCTTGCCGCGATGATTCCGCCCTTGTGGCGGCGTATCATGAATCCGAGGGTCCGCGCATGGCGGCGTCAATACTATCCCGAAATCACCAACTGGAAGCCTTACAACAAAGCGCACAACCCTGCCCCTCGCACCTGACTGCATCGCGCTGCCCGGCCCAACGGGAAGGATCGCATCTTTGATGCGCTGCTGACAGGCGGGAGCCCTGGTTGCTACTGCACCCAGACATCCATCGGGGCTGTAACACCGCGAACAGGCTGGTCCGAGTGCTGTGCAAACCCGGTCATCATGTCTTGCGCATTTGGCGTCTCGCTTAGAGCCTGAGACCGCAATGCATCGCTGACAATGATGCGCGCTTGAAAATCGCGCGTCAGGGCCTCTAGCTTCGCGGCAACATTCACCGCATCGCCGATCACTGCAAATTCCAGCCGGTTTGCACCGATATCCCCCAGTACGACCGAGCCATAATGAACCCCGACCCCGATCCGAATCTCTGGCTCACCCGCGCGCTTGCGCTCCAAATTCCAACGGTCGATCATCTCGACCATGGACCGCGCGCATGCCAGCGCATTGCTTGCATCCAGTTCTCCGGGTACGGGAGTTCCAAACGTGGCCATCAGCCCATCGCCCAAGTATTTGTCGAGTGTTCCGTGATGGCGAAACACCTCGGTCTCCATTCGGGCGTGGAAACCACGCAAAACTTCAATAACTTCATATGGATCACGGCCAGCCGAGAACTTGGTGAAGCCAACGATGTCGATAAATAGAACCGCGATATCCTCTTTGCGGACCTGCTTCAGAGGTTCGTCGTTCTGGCTCAGCTCATCCACCACATTCGGCGAAAAGTATCGAGACAGATTCGCGCGTTCACGTTCAAGCCCAGCATTGGACATCAGCAAGCGATTGAGGCGGCGCATCGACACCCCAAGCGTCACTGCGACCATGACAAAAACGATCACCTGCTGGATGCGTAGGGTTGGCATGAAACTGTTGGGATCCATGAACTCGGCCACATCCGGGTAGCCTGACAAAGCCTCGGCCACACGCTCGCTAATCCCAGGGATCGGGGTGGCGACCCACCAAGCGATCACCCATCCAGCCGTCCACATCATCGCCGTCCACGAACCAATCGCAATGACAGTGCGCCAGGAATAGGCAAGCGTCCCTGCTGCCAGGATAATGAAGAAATACTGAAAATTGTCGAACCGATACTGCATCGCCAGTGGTCGCACGTCTTCGCTGAACGGGTTGGGCACAATCATCCCCAGCGTCATGATCAGCAGATCGACGAAGATCAAAAGCAACTCGGTCCGGGATTGCCCCACACGACCCGCGCGTTGGATCAGCCAACCATTGGCGCAGATCAGAAGCAGGATGAAATGGTACCATAAGACCTCCCACTGGGGATTCAGATAGATCAGCAACAGCCCGGTCAACGCCATCGCGATCCAGCGTGCACGAACAGCCAGTTCAAGCCCCTCTCGCTTGTGTCGTTCCAGTGCCGCCTCGGTATATTTGTTGTCCAGATCGAAGTTGTCCGGTTGCGTAACAAAGAACCGGCTAAGGCGGGATTGACTGGCGGTGGTCTCGGTCATTGCCTTTATCTCCCAAAAGGGCTGTCAGGGGCTGCCCTATGCAATCATCTCACAGGCAAAAACAAAAGACCCCGCCGGTAACGGCGGGGCAAGGCGTAGTGCCTTGTGTCAGGCCACAGGCACCGGCGGTATTCAGTTGTGCAATTCGGCCCTGATCTGCTGACGCAACACGTCGATGGGCACGGTTTTGCCATCGCGTTTGAAGCACCAATAGGTCCAGCCATTACAAGACGGAGCATTTTCCAGATGCGCGCCAACCTGATGGATCGAACCTTTGACGTTCTGCCCTACCAGAGTCCCGTCGGCGCGGACCTTGGCCTTGTGGCGTTGGTTCATCGAATACAGTTCCTCACCCGGGCGCAGCATGCCGCGTTCGACCAATTGGCCGAAGGGCACGCGCGGCTCAGCGCGCTTGCTAGCGCTGACTTCCAACGCTTCGCGGTCAAACTTACGGACCTTTGAGATACGCTTTTCAGCCACCTTGCGATAACTTTCTTCGCGCTCGATCCCAATGAACTCACGCCCCAGCATTTTCGCTACAGCACCTGTGGTGCCCGTGCCAAAGAACGGATCCAGCACCACGTCACCGGGATTGGTCGAACCAATCAACACGCGATGCAGCAGCGATTCCGGTTTCTGCGTCGGATGCGCTTTGTCGCCGTTTTCGTCCTTGAGCCGTTCATGCCCGGTGCAGATCGGCAGTACCCAATCGCTGCGCATCTGCACACCTTCGTTCAGCGCTTTCAGTGCTTCGTAGTTAAACGTGTATTTGGCCCCTTCGCGCTTGGACGCCCAGATCATTGTTTCATGCGCATTGGTAAACCGCTTGCCACGGAAGTTCGGCATCGGGTTCGACTTGCGCCACACAACGTCGTTTAAAATCCAATAGCCCGCATCCTGCAGGGCGGAACCCACGCGGAAAATGTTGTGATAAGACCCAATCACCCAGATCGCACCATTGGGCTTCAGCAGACGATGCGCAGCCTTCAACCATTCCCGCGTGAACTGGTCATAAGCCCCAAAGCTGCTGAACTGATCCCAGTGATCATCTACCGCATCGACCTGAGAATTATCGGGCCGGTGCAATTGACCTTTCAACTGCAAATTATACGGGGGGTCCGCAAAAATCAGGTCAACCGACGCCTCGGGCAGACTGTTCATCGCCTCGATGCAGTCACCAGATAGAATCGTGTTTAAAGGGAGCGCGGCTGCGCCCTTTGTCTTGATTGTGGTCATATCACTGCCTCAGTTCCACGGCGCTTTTGCGCTCATTTGGTTGAGACAAGGATGAGTCAAAGATGATTCGCCGTCAATTTCTTTTTTGAATCAGCGACTTACGATTTACTCTTGATACAAGATATTGTGGACCGGTTTGAACGAACGTCTATGGTGTGGGGTCACGCCAAGATTTTGCAACGCCTCGCGGTGCTGTTTTGTCGGATATCCGGCATTCGCCTCCCACCCATAGCCGGGATGCTGTTGCGCCAAATCCACCATCAGCTGATCACGCCAGATTTTTGCAATGATCGACGCTGCCGAAATCGACACCGACCGTGCGTCGCCCTTCACCACCGCCTGCGAGGGCAATTTCATACCGCGCGGGATCATGTTGCCATCAATCAGCAAGAAATCCGGAGCCGGGTCCAGCGCAGCTACCGCGCGTACCATCGCCAGATGCGAGGCGCGCAGGATGTTGTGCTGATCGATCTCTGCAACCGTGGCTTCGGCCACCGCGACCTCTGCCCGGTCGCGCAATATCTCATCCAAACCGCCGCGACGCTTGGCCGTCAGTTTTTTTGAATCGTTCAACCCTGCGGGAATGTCATCCGGGTTCAAAATAACCGCTGCGGCTACAACCGGGCCGGCCAGCGGACCGCGCCCAACCTCATCCACCCCGGCAATTCGGACATATCCGCGTGCCAGCAAAGCCCGTTCGAGTTCATAATCAGGTGTCGTCATACCCTTGGCAAATCGCGTTTCGTAGCGCTTCGCAAGAAAAAAGAGAGGGCAGCTTGCGCCACCCTCTCCCGCGCGGCGCTTCTATGGCGCCACTCCTGCTCGAAACCTGTTACTGGTAAACGACGCGGTATCCTTTCTGGCGCAGGCAGGCGGGTTCGTATGCCCGTTTTACCTTTTTACCATTCCAGAAACCAACCTTGCATTGGTGTGGCAGGCTATCGGCATGTTTATAGTACTTCTTCAGGCAATTCGGCCCAAGCAGCGGACGCTTGTTCGAATAGGCATTGAACGTGCGTAGGCAACGCTGCGGTAGGTCATACCGCGCCACCCGCTTTGGCAACGGGCGTACAGCATGTTTTTTCTTGGCCTTCTTCGCCTTGGCTTCAGCCTGCTTGTGACGCTTGCGGCGCTCTGCCTCTTCGTCGCGCTTTTTCTCCTGATGATAGTGGTTGACCGCAGCACCAATGAGCGCGATCGCAGCCAATCCGCCGAGAATATCTCGGGTATCTGCCGCCCGTGCCTGCGACGCTGAGATCCCCGTGATGGCGACGGCGGTTGCTATGATCAGAGCGATAAATTTCCGGTGCATGATGCGTGTCCTTTCGGATAATGGGCAGGCCGGTTACCGACCGCGAATTTGATAACCTGACACTGCGACCACCCCGTCCAGACAAGCAATAACGGCATACTGTTATTCAATATCAGCACCACAAACCCCCTGAGGTTATTGAATATCCGCCCAACCCATGCGCAGGATGCAGCCCATGAAACAGATCCTCTCTTCTCTGGCTCTGACGGCCCTGATATCGGTTGGGTCGCAAGCCATCGCGGCAGATTGCTATGCCGACTACAAGGCCAAGCAGGACAATCCCTTACGCCTGCACTATGGCGTCATGCAGGTCTCAAGCTGCGATAAAGGCTCGGCCCGGAAAGAAGTCGCCAAGCGGCTGAAATCAAACGGCTGGACCCTGCTGAACGTGATGACCGTTTTCGAGGCGGGTGGATTGGATCAAAGGAAGGCCAATGCCGGAAAATACTATCTCCGTTACTGAGGCACGTCGTTCGGGGGTTCGGCTGGTTGGTCTGGGGATTGCGGCAATCGTCGCGATCCTGGTGACTGCAGCGGTTTTCCTGTTCTGGACGCTACCGGACGCAAATGCCTTCAACGCGCGGGTTGAACGGCTGTTTGTCGAGGCTGACCTGACCTCGCAATCGGAAATCCGTCTGCTCGAGATTCTGGCGCAATCTGGCACCGCCTTTGCCGATACGCTATCCAGCTATCGAATGGTCATCTTCGTGCTGTTGGTCTTTGCCAGCGCCATGCTGATCACCGCACTTGTTTTTCTGGTCATGCTGGTTCTACTGAACCGCCGCATGGCCCAGATTGAACGGACGGGGATCCAGGTAACATCCCTGCTGATCAGCCGTGAAGAGAATACCGTTTATCTCAACAACATGGATTTTAAGTTGACCCCCGCCGCGATGGAAACGCTTTCAGTTCTGGCTGAATCCCGGCTGGATGACGAGGTCCTATCGGGTGCCCAGATCGAAGCGATGATCTCGGGCAGAAACGCTGCAGATTGCGATGAGGCCGCCGGGGCAACCCGGATCAAACGCCTGCGCGACGCCTTGGGAAATCAGATGGTCAGTGAGCTGCTGGTGAAGAACATCGCCAAGAAGGGCTACATGCTGTCGATTGAGAAAGACGTTATTCAAATGGTCTGAGGATGCCATTGCGGTAAAATCTACGCGCGCATCTTGGAATTCTTTCCCTCAAGACCCATGATATAAGGGCTTGGCCAAGGGAGGTTGCAGATGAACGTCCATGCCACACCGAATGTCAAAGGCTATGGGATATCCGTTGAGCCGCTGCAGGGACGGATCGCGATCTACCGTGGTGATATACTGCTGGCCGAAAGCCACAACGCCAAAGTGATGTACGAAACGCGGCTACCCCCCGCGATCTATGTTCCGCGCGAAGACCTGTGCGTCGAACTCAGCCCTGAGACCGAATTGCAGACGTTCTGCCCCTTCAAGGGCACCGCAACCTATCACGACATTAGCCTACCGGAAGAGCGCCTTACGAACTCGATCTGGGCCTATGAGGACGCCTTTCCCGAAAGCGCGGCCATCCAGGGCCATATCGGGTTCATGCCGGATACCGCGACGCGGATCGACCTCGGCGACAATCAACTGCGTCAACCTGACGATGGCAATATCAGCGGTCCCCTAATCGATTGGCTGATGCGAGGAGCGTCCGAAATTGACACTCCTGATGCCTTCACAAAAGCGCTGGCCGAGAAGATGCTGGAACATGGCATCGCCATTCAACGCCTAAGCATTCTGGTGTGGTCGCTGCATCCTCTGATCGCAGGCAAACACTATATCTGGGAGAAAGACTCGGCTGAGATTTCGACCCACACTCCGACCTATGAAATTCATGATCACCCTGCCTTTACTAACAGCCCCCTGCGTCACGTTTCAAACGGGTTGGGTGGTGTGCGCCAGCGCCTGAACAACGACAATCCTCATAACAGCTTTCCGATCATCGAAGACCTGCGCGCAAAAGGGGCCACCGATTACGTTGCCATGCCGCTGCCTTTCTCGGATGGGCGAACGAATGTCCTGACGCTGACCTGCGATCATCCCGATGGGTTCACGACTGAGAATCTGGGTCTGGTTTTTGAATGCTCTACCGTCATCGCGCGGTTCTACGAGGTCTTCATGCAGCGCGAAAATGCACAGGTTCTGCTGGAAACCTACGTAGGCAAGCGCAGCGGTGCGCGCGTTCTGGGGGGCGAGATTCGCCGCGGTGATGGCGATGACATAGATGCGGCGATCATGTTTTGCGATCTTCGAAATTCAACCGCATTGGAAGAAAAACTGGGGCGTGATGACTATATCGAGCTACTGAATGCGTTTTTTGAGACAGTTTCAGGGATCGTGCACGACCATGACGGAGAAGTTCTGAAATTCATCGGCGACGCTGTTCTTGCCGTCTTCCCGGCGGGTGACGATGCCGCCAAAGCCCGATCCAGCGCGCAGCTTTCGGCAACTGAGATCGTCGAAAAACTGGGTGAATTGCGCAGTGACGGAAGTGATCATGATTTCGACTGCTCGATTGGTGTCGCCTATGGCCGCGTCACCTATGGCAATGTGGGCTCACGCGAACGGTTGGACTTTACCGTGATTGGTCAGGCCGCCAATGTCGCTGCCAGATTGGGCGAATATGGCAAAACCGTCGGACATAGAATTGTTGTCTCGCAAGATATCGAACCTGTTTGCAAACAGGCGATCCCTTTAGGTGCGATCAAGCTGCACAACGTCTCGCAACCGATCAAATCATTTGCCCTGCAAACCTCAGCCGATGCCTGATTTGACAGTTTACTTCGCAAGAGTTGAACCTCAAATTGTGCCACCCACTATCTCGGATCGGTCAACCTATGGCCCTGCGCGAGATACCGTACACACCGTGTCTGGTTGACATCAATGGTTCAAAAACCACCGCCCAGCAGGATCAGAGCCGTCTGCGCAGGTGAGATCGTCTGTTGGATTTGATTGATCTGATTGCGGGCCAGATACGTGTCGGTCAGTTTGTCGATTGCTTCACCTTCAGTGAACTGCGCCAGATCGGATGAACCCGTAACGCGCTGCAACCGATCCTTGAACACCTCAAGCTGCTTGTCGATATCCAGTTGCGCAAATGCTGATGGCAGGCCCAATGCAGTTTCCATCATACTGCGCAAGGGGGGCAGCCCCATCAGATCAAACCACCGTCTGTCCTCACTGCCACCCTGGCCAGCCAGATCGCGCAATGCATGCTGGGTGTACAACGCGATACGCATCGATTCATCTGCTTCACCAACCGAGATTTCAAATCGCGCAATCAAGTTGTCGTCGGCGATCTTTTCCATGGCGTCCACCAATCCGGTCTTGCGCACATCGCCGGGACCAAGTCCAAAGGCATTGGCAAAATCACGGTACCTGCCGTCGGCCAGCCTGTTCGCAAGCGCATCGTCAGCCTGCGTTCCATCGGACAAGATTTTTTGGACAAAATACCGATTGTCGAGATCACCTTCCAAGCCAAACGCACCCAAAGCCACCTGCAACAACCGTCGGTCCGAAACCAGATCCTCGGCCGTCTGGACCTTGCCAATATTGTCGAGAAAATACCTTGAGTCCCGTTCGTTGATCCCCGAGGTGGAATAGCTTTGAAGCTGCGCATCATAAGTACGCTGCAAAAAGCGCCAGCCAACTAGCCCACTTGATGGTATGACCGGCTGAAAGGTCACTGCTGATATGCCATCAGACGTTCTTCGCGCGGCAACAGTGAACGCAAAGCCTTCAAACACTTATAATATTGCTCTGCCACCAACGCTTCAGTTGCGTTGGCCAGGACCCGGCGACTGTCGGCATCCGTGAAAACCTGGCTCAGCCCTTCCACGCGCCGCAGAAGTTGCTGGCGCGCCAGCTCAGGTTCGGTATCGCCTGACAGAACCAACTGCGCGGCATAGCAGACACGGCGTACCGGCGTGTTGACCTCTTCCGGGTGAATGGCATCGCGCAGGCGCAGGACATTTGCCTGAGGTGTCATGATCGAAAACCGACTGCGTCGATCCCCGTTTTCGATTACAACACCATTGATCAGAACCCGTTCCTTTGGGGCAAGTTTCAGGACCAGACCCCCCATCAGTTGCCCCTCATTTGACGTAACCCGCGCAACACGGCCATGTTGATCTCAAGCAGCGGCTCAACGGTCGCCTTGTTCGCCAGCACCTGGCTGCTGTGTTGTTCGGTAAACTCAGCCAAATAGAAAATCCGCGCCCGCAGATTGCTCGGCAGCCCGTTATCCGCATCCGCCACATCGGTTGCCAGCACAGTCCACAGGCGGCGATTTTCGTGCAAGGCTTGAACGAACCCTCGGAAATCAGCCGTTTTCCGCGTGGAAGCAGCCTTCAACCGATGTGTAATCCTGGAAATCGCCTCATACTCTGTATCCCGAGGTGTTCGCGTCGGTGCAGCAGATTGCGCATAAGCGCGGTGAGCAAGCGTTTGCGGTGTCACTTGAAATCCTTCCAATTGTCCTTCAACGGGCGATCAAGTCCGGGGCACGGCGTGCGTGCCCCGGATCAGTTCCAAAGTTAACGGAACAGCGACAGGATGGACTGTGGCGCCTGGTTCGCGATCGATAGCGATTGGGTTGCCAGCTGTTGCTGGACCTGCAACGCTTGTAGTCGCGCCGAGGTTTCTTCCATGTCAGCGTCAACCAACGAGCCGATACCGGATTTGAACGAGTCAGACAGGTTCGAGATGAACTCTTTCTGGGTCTCGATCCGACCCTGCGCCGAACCAAAAGCCGCCGAGGCATCAATCGCAGTATCGATGAGGCCTTCGATCGCGCCAAGCGCTGCGGATGCGCCGGCAGAAGTCGACACATCAATCGAGGCCAGAGCGCCTAGACCGCCAGAGTTCGCATTGGCATATTGACCGCTGATCTGCAGCGAATCTGACCCTTCGTTGGTGATATCGAGTTGCGCAGCATTCGTACCCGGATCATAGACGACCGAAACATTTGCATCCGAAGCTTCGATGGCAGCTTTTAGCCCCGCAGCGATGATCTCTTCGGGCGCGTTGCCTGCGGCGATATCCTCAGCCCGGACTGTATAAGACGCGACATCGTCGCCCAGTCGGACCGTGAAAGTATCGCCAGCGGACAATGTGCCCGGATCAGCGATCACGATGCTTCCATCATCATCGCTTCCGCCGTTTCCATCCAACGAAAATCCGAATGCGTCGGCCGTATCCGCAGTGACCCCGTCAGTTCCAGTGAACACGTCGGCAGCAGTGTAACCACCTGTCGACAGGTTTTGCGCCGATACGCTAATGGAAGACGCTGTCACGTTGCCTGCATTGTCTCGATCCAAAGAGGACAGAATGCTTGCGCCAGCCCCACCGTTCACCAGATTGAGGCCATTGAACTGGGCAGCGCCGACAACCGATTCGATCTGATCCCTGAGCGCGGCCACATCGGTGTTGATCTTAGCACGATCAACGTTGTCTTCTTGCGCCGCAACGATCTTGCCTTTCATCTGGTTCAGCAGATCCGTCACAGTTTCTGAGGCGTTTCGAGCAACTGCGACAGTGGATTCACCCAAGGCCAGGCTGTCCTTGATCGCATTGAAGCCGTTGACGTCTGATTCCATCACCTTTGAGATGGCCCAGACAGCCGAGTTATCCTTGGCTGTAGCCACATCCTTGCCGGTCGAGATCGCGTTTTGCGTCTGTGCGAGGTTCTTGTTGACCGATTTGAGAGTTTGCAGCGCAACCATTGCGCCATTGTTCGTCAGAATGCTGGACATATTTGTCATCCTCTTAGCGTTCGGGCGCGTTTGACGCCCATGTTGGACCCACCAAACCGGCAGGCATTCTGTCGTTCTGACCTGTGCGTCGTGCCTTGTGGCCTTCGCGCCACCCGTTGTTTCAGGTGCATCGCCACATTTGCCCCCGATCTCCTAACGGAGTGCTAAGACGGGCAAATCCGATATCTCGAATTTGAATCAAACCTGATGCTATGCCCGTTTTTCCAGCTTTGCCCGCGATCGCAAGGCAAACCCACTACGCTGCCCCGAGGCGTCATAAGTACTGAACTCCTGCCGGACCTGTTTCAGTTCCGCCATTCGGTCCGCCACAGCCCGAATACCCTCGGCCGCACTATTCAAAAGGGCTTGATTGCGCACGACCTTCGACCGGATCCGGATCAGATCATCGCTTTCCAACACCTGCAGATCATTTATTGCATCGATCAGATTCTCTTTTTCAGGCACCAATCGATCCAGAGCGGTCAAATCCCCCTGAACCAGGGCTGTGCGCTCCAGATCCAAAAGGTCTTCCAGTGCCTGAATCGGATCTTTATCCATCGGACTTCTCCATCATTGCATTGAACAAAATTTCCGAAAGGCCGATTCCACCCGCCTTTGCCATTTGCTGTGCCTGCTGTTGCACCAGAAACGAAGCAAACTGATCTTCGCCTGCGCCACCGCCAAAGGAACTTCGTGCTTGGCCGAGTCCTGCTGACTTGAGCATTTCAGCCAGAAAAGCGGCTTCCAGCTCAACAGAGGCGGCTTTCAGCTTCTGTGGAATCTGGGCGGAGTGCATGGTCGCACTGGTAGATGTAATCGTCATCGGATTCTCCGAAAATTGCTATGAACTTTCTCGATCAAAGGGGAAAGCGGTTAAAATAAACGTAACTTCCTGTGGGCACAGTGCCGGCCAGATCAAAGAAACCCCGGAGCGAAAAATGACCAACCCGCTGACGATCATGTCGCCTGCATCTGCCACGGGTGACAAACCGGGGGCATCTCAGGGTAAAGAGCGTGATACCAAAGGTGGGTTTGCCTTTGAGGAAGTGCTCAATGAGGATGTCGAACAAATCGAGTTGAAGGATGTAGATCCGTTTGTGGCTGATTCAAACCTGCCATCCGAACAATCAGAAATTCCATCTGTTTCTACGGCAGATTCAACTGAGACAATCAAAACCGACGAACTAGAGCCCGCCCAACTGCAGGTGGCTGCGCAAGAGGTCGCAGATGCGCCGAAACACCACGCAGATTTTGCCGTCGGTGAGACGAACCATGTTGCCGCTCCGCCCAGCCCGGTACAGCAAATTTCGCAGTTGGCCTCTGAAAACTCAACGCTAAGACAAAATGCAGGCTCGCCCGAAGCGGCTGCCCCAAGGCCTGACGCAAACGTTCTTCGAGCGCCAACCCAAGTTCCGATCCCTGATGTTAGCGGAAATGGATATCTACACCATAGGCCGGCCTCACACGCGCTAAATGCTAGCTTTGTGGGGGATACGTTTTCGAAACTGGAACCGCCAAGTCCCGAACCAGAGGTGCCACTCGTCGCACGCGTATTTGAGCCTACAGAGGCTCGAATAACCCAGCAAACTGTCATTTCTGCCGCCTTGAAACCGCAGACAACAGCTTGGAATCTCGACCGGGCTCCGGGCGATGCTATTACTGAAACGGCGATCAGCGCGGAAGTTGATGACCTTTTTGCCGTCAAAGATACCGCGGTGGGCCACACGATACGCGACACGACGCAAGCGATGCCCGTCGCCGCAGCCCGCGCGGAAACGGCACGCACGATTGCGGGGCAACTGGCCGCTTCGATTTCGACCCGACCAAATACCGGTGGCGTTGAAATAGCCCTGAACCCCGAAGAGCTTGGGCGCGTATCAATCACGCTCAACGGTCGAGAAGACGGGTTTCATCTATCGATCGCGGCCGAACGGCCCGAAACACTGGACCTGATGCGGCGACACATTGCGGTCCTGTCGGCTGAGTTCGAAAGGCTGGGTTATGGGGATCTGTCGCTTGATCTTAGCATGTCCGGGGACTCGTCCCAGCATGGTGACCCATCAGAGCCTGACCCTTCCTCAGAAACGGTCGAAATGGTTCGCGACGCGGACCATAAGGCGCCCACACTCCCGGCTGGCCCTGAACGGGGCCTTGATATGAGGCTTTAACTAATGATTTCAGCGACCAATTCAGTGACCGCAACGGGTGCAAATCCCGGCGCAAACAACAATTCGGAACGCTCGGCACTGACGTCAGATTTCGAGACCTTTCTGCGCATGCTGACCGTGCAGGCGCGCAATCAGGATCCGCTTGAACCTCTGGATTCCTCCGAATATGCCTCTCAGCTGGCGCAGTTCTCGATGGTCGAACAACAAGTCAAAGCCAATGAGCTTCTCTCCGGTCTCGCGCTGACAATGGGGGCAGTCGATCTTAATCAGCTCACCGGGTGGGTTGGGATGAATGTCAAAACCGATGCACCGTTTCGCTTTGTAGATCAGCCTGTTCCGATTTTTGCACGGGCCGAACCCACTGCCGACCGGGCCGAGTTGGTCATCCGCAACGACCAGGGCACCATTGTCGATCGCATCCCTGTGCCTACCGATAAGGCCGAATTCGAGTGGGCCGGGGTCAGCAGTGCAGGTGATCCCTTTCCCGCTGGCAGTTACTCAGCTACATTGGAGAGCTTCAAAAGAGGTGAGTTACTAACCAGCACGCCCGCATCTGCCTTCGGTCGGGTGGTAGAGGCACAGGTCAGCGAAGGTGGCATCATCCTGAAACTGGAGAGCGGTGCAGAGGTGTCCGCCGAAATGGTCACGCAAATCCGCACGGGCGCTTGATCTGGAAGGCAAGGCGGGCCAAAGCTTGGCGCATCGCGACTCGCCCCCTAACCCGGTATCTGTCCTGTCTGATCATCACCAACCTCCCCCGGGTCTTGTTGCCCAGCTCAGCACCCAAGGTTTGATCCGCCACGACGTGACCTTCGAGGTGTTGTACGGTGGGCGGACCAATCATGTCTGGAAGGTTTTGTCCGGCAATAGTGATGCCGTGCTTAAGCTATACAGTGCGCGGTTTCAGAACCCCTTGTTTCGCAACGATGCCCGGCTTGAGTCAGAATGTCTGCGCACGCTCAACAGCTTTGGCTTCGTGCCCAATTTACGTGCCACGGGTTCCTTTGGAGACGACAGCTGGGTCTACTATGACCACGCACCGGGCGTCCCTTGGCAGGACGACTTTTCGGGCGTGGCCCATCTGCTTGGAAGGTTGCACCAAATTCCGGTCAATCTGGACCTCCCTAACGGCTGCAATGGCAGCGAAGATCTGGAACAGCACGCGTGTCAAATTCTGGCTGATTGCCACGCGGAAGAGCGGCGATCATTGTTTGCAAAAAAACCTCTGGCCCATGTCCCACCGTTATCCGATCGGCGCCTGATCCATGGCGATCCTGTCGCAGGAAACATCCTACAGTCGGAGAATGGGCTGACGCTGATCGATTGGCAATGCCCGGCCTTCGGTGACCCATGTGAAGACTTGGCGATATTCCTTTCACCTGCGATGCAGCAACTCTATCGTGGCGCGCCCTTGTCCGAGGCCGAAGAGACGCTGTTTCTTAAGGCGTACGACCAACCCGATATCACCGAACGCTATCTGTCATTGAGGCCTTGGTTTGCATGGCGCATGGCCGCTTATTGTCTTTGGCGGGCCGAAAACGGTGCGGCTGATTATGCCATTGGGTATGAGTTGGAAGTTGAGGCCTTATAGGTCCGCCAGACCCAGATACGCATAGGCTGGCGGCATGACAGCGCGACGCCAACGGCCAAAGGGAAACCGCCCCGGCGCACCCGCAATAGGGGACGGAATGTCTGCGGATTGCCCCAGCACCAGTCGCGCCAAAGCACGTCCGCAATAGGTTCCCATCGCCACACCATTGCCGTGGTAAGCAAACCCTGCATACATCCCCGGATGCTCAGGAACCGGTCCAAAAAAGGGCACGAGGTTGCGGGCAAGGCAAACCAAGCCGGACCACGTATGTGTGACATCGACACTGTTCCAGGCGGGGAATAGCCCCTTGAAATCCCTGAAAGCTTTTTGCCGAATGCGCGCCTCAGCACCAGGAGATGATAGCAGCCCCCCTCGTGTCCCGAACAGAAATCGTCGATCAGGCATCAATCGGAAATAGTGCAACAAATTACGCGTGTCATAGGCCATCTGATCCGACGTCCAGCCTTGCGCCTGCAGCTCGACATCAGTCAGAGGCCGCGTCACAAGAACCGTTGACTGTGCAGGCATATAACGCGCGGCCAACCAGGGTGGCAGATCCTCGCTTGAGTAGCCATTTGTGCACACCAGAACCTTCGAAGCACGAACGTGACCCGCAGGCGAGGTCAGCACGAATCCCGAGGCGGCCTGTTTGATCTGCGTGATCGGGCTGTTCTGGAACAGAGTTGCGCCCTTTGCCTGGGCGGCGCCAGCCAAACCGAACAGATACTTTCGGGGGTTGAGGGCAAAGCCAATTGGCGTTGTATAGCCGCCGAAAAACGCCCCACCCAGCCCGAGGCCCTGCAGATCGTCAATCTCATGTAATTGTCCGGCCGGATCGGCCGACCGGCGCAATCGTTCCATCGCGCGCCGTGAATGGGCCAGTTGAGTTTCACCCTTGGAATGCGTTTCGGCGTCGATTTGGTTATCACGCAGAAGGTCAGCAACCAGTGAAACGGCGTCTTCTTCCGCTTGGTAATAGGCCTGCGTTGCCACCTGACCATAGCGACGGGTCAGACCAGCCTTGCTGAGCTTTGACCCGCCCAGACAACAAAAGCCCCCGTTTCGACCGGACGCCCCCCAGCCCGGTGTTTCCGCCTCGAACACAGCAACCGAAACCCCTGCTTCGGACAAATGCAATGCGGCGGACAAGCCGGTAAATCCGCCCCCGATGACGGCGACATCAACGCTGATATCGTCTTCGAGCTTTGGCCAAGCAGGGGTCGCGATCGTCTCGTCCCACCAACAACCCGCGCGTGGCGCAGGTCCGTAGGCGTAATCAGGAAATATACGCCTCATTCAGCGCTTGCCGCGGCCAACTCATCCTGTTTCTGCCGAACCATCGCCCGTTTGGTCACCAGGGACGCGGTAATAACGCCCACCGTGACAACCGCGATCATAAGCGTCGACAGCGCGTTGATCTCGGGGCTGACGCCCAAGCGGACGGCCGAGAAAATCTTGATCGGCAGGGTGGTGGCAGAAGGCCCGGATGTGAACGAGGCAATCACCAGGTCATCCAGCGACAGGGTGAAAGCCAGTAGCCATCCTGAAATCACCGCCGGAGCGATGATCGGCAGGGTGACCAAGCGAAACGCCTGCGCAGGAGAACAGCCCAGATCCAGTGCGGCCTCTTCCAGCGATCGATCAAAGGTCACAAGGCGCGAGGACACGACGACCGAGACAAAACACATCGAAAACGTCGTATGCGCCAGTACGATGGTCAGGATACCCCGATCCAAGCCAATTCCAATGAACAGCAGCAGCAGCGACAAGCCCGTGATCACTTCGGGCATCACCAGAGGGGCGTAAATCATCCCGGAAAACAGCGTGCGCCCAAAGAACCGTCCGCCGCGCACCAGAACGTAAGCTGCTGCGGTGCCCAGAATCGTGGCCAACGTTGACGAGAACACAGCCACACGCAGCGTGACCCAGGCTGCATCAAGAAAGGCTTCGTTCTGCATCAACTCGCCGTACCATTTGGTCGAAAAACCGGCCCAAACAGTGACTAGCTTGCTTTCGTTGAAGCTGAAGATGATCAGGATGATCATCGGGATATACAGAAAGGCAAATCCCAGCGTCAGTGAGACAGTGTTGAACCAGCTCAGCCTGTTCATTGTTCTGCCTCCGTCTGCTTTTGCTGGTTGCGCTGGAACAGCACAATCGGGATCACGAGGATGAGCAACAGAACCACGGCCACCGCGCTGGCGACGGGCCAATCGCGGTTCGAGAAGAACTCTTCCCACAGCACCTTACCGATCATCAAGGTCCCCGATCCGCCCAGTAGCGAGGGGATTACGAATTCCCCAATCACCGGAATCATCACGAGGAAGCAGCCCGCGATAATACCGGGGCGCGACAAGGGGATTGTGATCAACCAGAATGCCTGCAGACGCGAACACCCAAGGTCTTCGGCGGCTTCGATCAGCGACCCGTCCATCCGTTCAAGCGACGAATAAATCGGCAGGATCATAAAAGGTAGGTAGGTATAAACGATACCGATATAAACTGCGGTATTCGTGTTCAGAATGGTCAACGGGGTCGAGATGATGCCCGTCCACAGCAACAATTGGTTCAGATAGCCTTCGTTGCTGAGGATACCCATCCATGCGTAGACCCGGATCAGGAACGAAGTCCAGAACGGAAGGATGACCAGCATCATGAATGTAGGTCGCCACTCTTCAGGTGCGCGCGCCATCGCATATGCGATCGGATACCCGACAATCAGCGTCAACACCGTTGAGATCAGCGCGATCTTTACGCTGGACAGATAGGCCTTCCAATAAAGATCATCTTCAGTGAGCCAGACAAAGTTTTCCAGATCAAGCTGGCTGAAGAATTCCCTGATACCCGCCCAACCAGCGGACAGGTCCAGCGTCGGAGTGTAGGGCGGAATGGCAAGTGCGGTGTCTGAAAGCGATATCTTTAGGACGATAAAGAACGGCACCAAGAACAGTGCCAGCAACCAGACATACGGGACAGCAATAAGAACAGCGCGGCGCATCAGTTTTCCAGCAGAACTGCGGCAGTCGCTGTCCAGGACAGCCAAACCGGGTCTTCCCAGGTGAACGAGCGGCGCGAGATGCGGCGGGTATTCGCTGTTTGCGCTTTGATAATCGTGCCGTTTGGCAGTTCGACATGATAGGTCGACAAGTTGCCCAGATAGGCGATGTCATGCACCTTGCCTTGAATGGCGTTGATCGCATCGACCGGGCGCTCGGCAGATATCGCGATCTTTTCAGGCCGGATCGCCAGATGACAGCTCTGACCATTGGACAGTTGGGTCGCGGAAGACGCCGCTAACGGGGGTTGCCCTTCTGCCCACTCGATCTGATAGCTTTCGTCGCCTGCTGCGGTAGCGCGTCCCTCAATGATATTCACATCCCCAATGAAATCAGCAACATAAACCGAGTTTGGCGTCTCATAGATGCGATCTGGAGTTGCCACTTGCATCAGTTTGCCCTGATCCATCACGGCCACTCGGCTGGCAACGGTCATCGCCTCTTCCTGATCGTGCGTCACGATGACAAAGGTCGTGCCGGTTTTTTCCTGAATGTCCATCAACTCGAACTGAGTATCCTGACGGAGTTTCTTATCCAAAGCGCCCAAAGGTTCGTCGAGCAATAGCAGTTTTGGTGCTTTGGCCAATGACCGGGCCAGCGCAACGCGTTGGCGTTGACCACCCGAGATCTGGTGCGGCTTGCGGCGTGCGAACTGTTCCAGCCGGGTTAGGCGCAGCATCTCATCGACCCGCTCTTCCAGATCACGTTTGGGCATGTTGTCCCGGCGCAGGCCAAAGGCGATGTTGTCCCAGATGCTGAGATGAGGAAACAGCGCATACGACTGAAACATCATGTTTACCGCCCGTTTGTTGGGCGGGATCGGGTCGATATCCTGTCCACCCAGAAGGATGTGACCATCGGTAGGGGTTTCGAATCCGGCCAGCATCCGCATCATCGTGGTCTTGCCGCAGCCCGACGGGCCGAGCAGCGCAAAGAACTCACGCTCGTAGATATCCAATGAAAGATTGTCGATTGCGGTGAATGCGCCAAAACGCTTGGTGACGTTCTGGAACTGGATCAAGGGTTTCGCCTGCGGGTCATCCCACGGCGCAAAGACTTCAGAATTCAAGGCGGCCCCCGTTTATCGGTCAGGATAAAAATGGCGCAAGGCAGCGGGCCCGCCTTGCGCTATGATCAGATCAGGTGCCTGATTTCACTTTGGTCCAGAGACGTGTCACCACCCGCTGGGTCTTTGCCGGATAAGGTGTGGTGATGTAGAGGTTCTGCATGGTCGCATCATCCGGATAGATCGCCGGATCACCGATCACGTCCTCTTCAAGAAACTCCTGCGAGGCCTTGTTGCCGTTGGCGTAGTACACATAGTTCGACGCCGCAGCCATGTTGTTGGCATCCAGGATAAAGTTCAGGAACTGGTGCGCGCCTTCGGGGTTTGGTGCGTCGACCGGAATAGCCATCTGGTCAAACCACATCAGCGAGCCTTCCGCAAAGGGATGGTATTCAATGTCCACGCCGTTATCCGCTTCCGCCGCACGGTCGCGTGCCTGCAAGATGTCGCCCGACCAGCCGACAGCAACGCAGATATCACCATTGGCGAGCGCATTGATGTATTCCGAACTATGGAATTTCTGAACATACGGGCGCACACTGGTCAGAATTTCTTCGGTTTTCCCAATTACATCCGTGTCGTGGCTGTCAGGGTCTTCGCCGATATACTGCAGCACCATCGGAATGATCTCAGACGGTGCGTCGAGGAAATGCACCCCACACGAGGCCAGCTTTTCCATGTTCTCGGGCTTGAGCACCAGATCCATGCTGTTAAGCGCAACATCGTCGCCCAGCATTTCTTTGACCTTGCCGACATTCAACCCGATACCTGTCGTGCCCCACATATAGTTGATCGAGTAGGCGTTGTTGGGGTCATACCCTGCGGTTCGTTCCTGGATCACATCCCATAGGTTGCCTGCATTCGACAGCTTGGCGGCATCCAGTTCCTGGAATGCGCCGGCCTGGATCTGGCGTTGTAGGAACGTGCCTGAAGGCACAACCACATCATAGCCTGACCCACCGGCCAGCATTTTTGTTTCCAGAACCTCGTTGCTGTCGAACACATCGTAGATCAGGGTTAGCCCTGTTTCTTCTTCGAATTTGCTCAGCAGATCTTCGTCGATGTAGTCGGACCAGTTATAGACGCGCACTTCTTCAGCAAACGCGGCCGAAGTCCCCAATGCGACGATCGCTGTCATCCCCAGCGTTTTCAGTTTCATATTTTTCTCCCTGCAACTGTGCGGCCATTTTGACCTTTTTTTGGATTTGATCAAGTTTTGCGTTTCACGACGGTTTCACCTATGGTCGGAATAGGTGAAGATTCTGGCAAGACAGAAACACTTGGATTGGGGCAAACCTTTTGGATTTGATCAAAAATAAAGCAGATACACCTCCGGTAGATGAAGAAAAACGCCCAGCGCACGAACAGGTCTATCGGACACTGAAATCCCAGATTCTGTTTGGCGATCTCGTGCCCGGGCAGCCGGTCACGATCCAGGGCCTGACTGATTCGCTTGGTGTCGGCATGACTCCGGTGCGCGAGGCGATACGCCGTCTGATTTCCGACGGCGCGCTCATTTTTCAGGGCAATCGTCGCGTGAGCGTCCCGCTGCTTTCAGCCAACGACATCGAGCAGATGATTTTCGCAAGAATTTCAATAGAAACAGAGCTTTCCAGGCGATCCACAAAGAACATATCTATAACTGAGATCGACTATCTTGAGCAGCTGGATCAACGATTGGACAATATGATCGCGGATGGGGACGTAGGGGGTTACCTGCGTTTGAACCACGCCTTTCACCAATCTCTGTATTCCCACGCGGACGCTCCGATACTTGTTGATCTAGCCGAACGGCTATGGCTGCGATTCGGCCCTTCGTTGCGCATCGTTTGCGGTCGCTTCGGCACTCAAAGCCTGCCCGACAGACACAAAGACATTATTGCCGCGCTACGTGAGCGAGATGCAGAAAAGGCCGCGTTAGCAACAGCGCAGGACATTGAGCAGGGTATGGGAATGATGGGCGATGCTTTGCCAAGCACCTAGAAACCAGCGATTCGATTGACAGCATAAAATTTGATCATATTCTATCTGGCAACGACGCTTGCTGGAGAATCCGAGATGTCCACCATCACCAATCACATGCCCACTGCCGAATTGCAGGCGCTGGACGCAGCACACCATTTGCATCCTTTTTCGACCAATGAGGCGCTGGCAGACGAAGGTGTCAGGGTCATCACCCGTGCCAAGGGCGTCTATCTGACCGATAGCGAAGGTCATGAAATTCTGGATGGTATGGCCGGATTGTGGTGCGTAAATATCGGATATGGCCGCGACGAGCTGGCCGATGCAGCCGCACGTCAAATGCGCGAGCTGCCGTATTATAATACTTTCTTCAAGACGACCCATACGCCCGCCATTGCGCTGGCTGCAAAACTGGCTGAGCTTGCGCCAGGTGATCTGAACCATGTCTTCTTTGCCGGAAGCGGGTCCGAGGCCAACGACACCAACATCCGTCTAGTGCGCACCTATTGGGCCGAAAAAGGTCAGCCGGACAAGAACATCATCATCAGCCGCAAGAATGCCTATCACGGTTCTTCTGTTGGATCGGCGTCGTTGGGTGGCATGGCAGGAATGCATGCGCAGGGCGGCATTCCAATCCCGAATGTCCACCATATCAACCAGCCAAATTGGTGGGCGGAAGGCGGCGATATGAGCCCGGAGGAATTCGGCCTTGCCCGCGCGCGCGAGCTGGAAGAAGCCATTCAGGAACTGGGCGAAGATCGCGTCGCTGCCTTCATCGCCGAACCTGTGCAGGGCGCAGGCGGCGTGATCATCGCACCCGACACATATTGGCCTGAAATTCAGCGCATCTGCGACAAGTACGATATACTGCTGATCGCGGATGAGGTGATCTGCGGGTTTGGCCGAACCGGCAACTGGTTTGGCTCGCAAACCGTCGGGATCAAACCGCATATCATGACAATCGCCAAGGGCCTTAGCTCAGGCTATGCACCTATTGGCGGATCGATCGTCTGCGACGAAGTCGCCCGTGTCATCAGCGCCACCGAGTTCAACCATGGCTACACCTATTCCGGCCACCCGGTTGCCGCAGCAGTTGCGCTCGAAAATCTGCGCATCCTCGAAGAAGAAAACGTCGTCGATCATGTGCGCAACGTGGCCGCGCCCTATATGAAAAAGAAATGGGACGCATTGGTCGAGCATCCGCTAGTCGGAGAGGCAAAGATCGCAGGCTTGATGGGGTCCATCGCATTAACGCCTGAAAAGGCAAGCCGAGCCAAGTTCGCATCAGATCCCGGCACGATCGGATATATCTGCCGCGAACATTGCTTCAAAAACAATCTGATCATGCGTCATGTGGATGACCGCTTGGTCATCTCTCCGCCGCTGGTCATTACCCCGGCCGAAATCGACGAGATGTTCGTGCGCATTCAAAAATCGTTGGATGAAGCGTTGGTTGAAATCAACGAAAAAGGTCTGATGAAGCCTGCGTCCTGATCATTAGATCATGGGCGACCCAAGTGGGCCGCCCTAATTATCAGCGCATCCTTTCCAGCAGGCCGAGCGACGGGTATCCATCCGGGATCAACCCCTGAGCAACCTGAAACGCGCGCACCGCGTTAATCGTATTTGGCCCGGTGCGCCCATCGATCCCTTGTGTATCGAAGCCCGCCTGAGTCAGCCGACGCTGTAGTTCTTTCTTTTCAGTAAAGCTCAATACGCGATCGCCACGCGGCCAATCGGCCTCAAACGGAGAGCCTCCTGCAAGCCGGTCGGACAGATGCCCGATGCCGATCACGTAGGCATCGGCGCCGTTGTAGGCCTCGATCACTTTGAAATTATTGAAGATCATCAGGGCGACACCTCGACCACCAGCCGGTAACAGAATTGCCGCTTGACCGTGATCGGGCACGGCCTTGCCCGAGTAAGCAAGAACCCCACGGGCCGCCCATTCCGACGGCATCATAGTGAAATCTCGCCGCGCGTTGGCGTAGTCAAAGTCGGATGGTAGTTGCACTTCGACCCCCCAAGGTTGGCCTTTGGTCCATCCATGTTTTGCCAAATAAGAAGCGGCTGATGCTAAGGCATCAGTTGGATTATCGGACCAGATCTCGCGACGCCCATCTCCATCGAAATCAACCGCGTAATCAAGAAACGAGGTCGGCATGAACTGTGTATGCCCCATCGCCCCAGCCCAACTGCCAACCATATTCTCAGGGTCGACATCCCCTGCCTGCAGTATCTGCAACGCGGCGATCAGCTGTCCCTCAAAAAAGTTTGCTCGTCGAGCATCAAAGGCCAAAGTCGCCAGCGACCGAATGGTTTGCTTGCTTCCTCGGTAGGTGCCGAACGAAGTCTCAAGACCCCAGATCGCGGTCACGACCTCTTTTTCGACGCCGTACTGGGCTTCGATCCGGGTCAAAGTCTCTCGGTGCTTGTCTAGCCCAGCGCGACCGTTGGATATCCGCGTTTTTGAAACCGCTCCGTCCAGATATTCCCAAATCGGTTTGGAAAACTCCGCCTGATTGCGATCGCGTTTGATGATGTCACTGTCATAGGTCACCCCAGCCAACGCCCGATCCAGCGTATTGACCGAGATGCCCTGCTCTTGCGCCCGCTTGCGAAATGCCCCCAGCCAAGCCTGAAATCGGGCATTCCCGTCTGCCGATACACGTTGCACCTCGACTTTAGGCCGCAGCACGGGCCGTACCGAGACCGTCACGTCCGCCGAGGCCAGTTGCACATTGTCGACCATAGGTCGGGCCAGAGGCTGTATCGAATTTTCTGTTGTATCCGCCTGCACGATGGATGCCCATAATGCGGCGGTCATAACGCCACCTACACACTTACGCATTCCGTTTTATCCTGATTACTGCTCAGAGCCGATGATAGCGCACAATCGGGATTTCTCAAAACGCAGAACGTCAGGTTTCGTGATCCTGTTCCTCACGTTCCGCGCGAATACGGGCAATGGCATCACGCAAAAGCGATACGCGATTGGGTCGAAAGCTATCCTCGGTCACATCCATGCCCTGCATACGATCCAGCCTAAACACTCGGAAATCCTGGCGCAAGTGACACCAGCTGAGCAGTACGCTGGCGCGATCCATATAGACGATGCTCAGCGGATTGACCCGACGACGGGTGTCTGCGCCTTTGGCATCGGTATAGGCGAACTCGATCACGCGTTCGTCCCACGCGGCTTGGCGCAGTTCGGCGACATCGATGGTTGGCACGGCCGGCCTGTCAAATCGCGTGGCGGTCAAAACGGCGTGGCTCAATCGGTGCGACTGGCGCTGCGGCAACCGGCCCTGCAGCTTGCGTAGGGCCGCGCTTGCGGCATCCGACAGCGCCGGGTCTCCGATCAATTGCACCTCGCGCAAGCCCAACACCAGCGCTTCGAGCTCATCATTGGTGAAACCCAACGGCGGTAGGGTGGCATCCTCGATTAGGGTGAACCCGAAACCGGCCTCTCCGTCGATTATCGCCCCGAGGCCACGCAATGCATCGATATCCCGGTGCACTGTGCGCGGCGAAACGCCTAAATCCTGCGCCAATTGAACCGACGTCCTGGGCGAGGGGCCAGATCGTAGGGCCTGCATCAACTGAAAAAGACGGGCGGTGCGGGACATAGTATATTCTACTCTAAGTCTAATGTCAGAATCTGTCATCAGTCCGACGTATCCATCAGGCGTCCCAACTATGGAGCTGATGATGCTGACCCTTCTCACCTTCCCCTCCGCCTTTGGCCTGTTCAGCGCCAGCCCATTCTGTGTGAAAACGGCCCTGATGCTTCAAAACGCGGGCCTGCGCTGGCAACGGTCCGATCTGCTGGACCCACGCAAGATGCCACACCAGAAGCTGCCGGTTCTTCGCACGCCTGAACGTCTGATTCCGGACAGCGACCTGATCCGCGACTGGCTTGAGGCTCAGGGGGCCGATTTCGATGCTGGCCTGACCGACCTGCAAAAAGCCCAGTCCCGCGCACTGGTCCGCATGGCCGAGGAACACCTTTACTTTCATGTCGTGCAGGACCGTTGGGCCAATGATGAGGTTTGGCCAATCCTGCGCGATACATTCTTTACCGTCATTCCCGCACTGATCCGCAAGCCGGTTTCGAATTCGATCCGGAAATCCGTTCTCAAGGGGCTCGCGTTTCAAGGTGTATCCCGCTTTTCGCCCGTCGAACGACAAGACCGGCTGGAGCGCGACTTTGAGGCGATCTCGGCCTATCTTTGGCAATCGCCTTATCTGATGGGAGAGAAACCTACCTCGGCGGACATGAGCGTCGGTCCAATGCTGGCGGCGATGCGCGCGACACCATCAGACACCCCCCTGACCCGTCGGATTAAACAAGATAAGCTGCTCAACAGCTATATCGACCGAATGGAGCAGGCGATCCCGCTATCATGACAGCCTTTGAGGACAAAAAAGTCGCTGCAGCCTATGAGGCGCTACCAGAAGAGACGCGCAATGGGGCACTAGCGCTGCGCGAGTTGATCTTCGAAACTGCGGCCTCGCTGCCACGCGCTCAGCCTCTGGAAGAAGCGTTGCGGTGGGGCCAGCCCGCCTATCTGGCGCCCAAAGGCTCGACGATTCGTTTGGGCGGACACAAGGCGGCCTGCTTTGCGTTGTTTGTACACTGCCAAAGCCGACTGATGGGGGATTTTACTTCCGCCTTTCCTGGTGAGGATCGGATCGACGGCAATCGCGCGATTCTGTTCGACCGGCCCGATCAGATTGATCCTACGCGCCATGGCTGGCTGATTGCGCGCGCGCTTACTTATCACCTCTGACGGCGTTTGCGTTCGACCTTGCGCTTGATCTTGTCCTTCTTGCGTTTGGTGCTGGCGGCCTTGCGCCGCGTTCCGCGCTTGGCGGGGCCACGGCCGCGCGGCAGCGCCTGATCATCGATGGACAACAACTCCAATTCCAATCCGCCCGTCACCGGCGTCGCCTCGGTCAACCGCACCGTGACACGCTGGCCAATGGCGATGATCAGCCCGGTGTCCGAGCCCATCAGCGTCCCGGCCTCTCGGTCGAAATGGAAAAACTCTCGCCCCAGCGAACGCACTGGAACCAGACCGTCCGCTCCGGTCTCGTCCATCTTCACGAAGGCACCGAACCGGGCAATACCGCTGATCCGGCCAGAAAACTCATTGCCGACCCGCTCGCTGAGATAGGCCGCCAGATAGCGATCAGTCGTATCGCGCTCGGCCATCATCGAGCGGCGCTCGGTATCCGAAATATGGGTCGCCGTTTCTTCCAACCGTGCAATCTCATCCTCGGTCAATCCGTCCTTGCCCCAGCCATGGGCTGAGATCAGCGCGCGATGCACGATCAGATCAGCATAGCGCCGGATGGGAGAAGTGAAATGCGCATAGTTCCGCAGAGCCAGCCCAAAATGGCCGAAATTTTCGGGGTTGTAATAGGCCTGCGCCATCGACCGCAGGGTCGTCAGATTGATCAGCTCCGCATCCTCGGTACCAGCGGCGGCGTTTAGCAGCGCGTTCAGATGTCGGGTCTGCAATACCTGCCCTTTGGCGAGATTTAATCCCGCCGCCTGCGCCGTCTCTCTCAGGCTTTCCAGCTTTTCGGGCGCGGGCTCTTCGTGGACGCGGAACAGTAGCGGGCGGCGTTTGGTGATCAGGGTCTCGGCAGCGGCGACATTGGCGAGGATCATGAATTCCTCGATCAGCTTATGCGCATCCAGCCGGTCACGGAACGCGACGCTGGTCACCTCACCCGTATCGCTGAGTACGATTTTGCGTTCAGGCAGGTCCAGTTCCAGCGGCTGCCGCACGGAACGTGCCTTTTTCAGCGCAGCATAGGCGGCGTAAAGCGGATTCAGCACCGTATCCAACAGCGGCCCGGTGCGGTCGTTCGGGTTGCCGTCGATGGCCTCCTGCACCTCGGTATAATTCAGCGAGGCGGCAGAGCGCATCAGGCCGCGCACGAACCGGTGGCCGATCTTGTTGCCTTCGGCATCAATCTGCATCCGAACCGCGATACAAGCGCGCGGGACGCCTTCGTGCAGGGAGCATAGATCGCCGGACAGGCGATCCGGCAGCATCGGCACTACGCGGTCCGGGAAGTAACTGGAGTTGCCCCGCTTGCGTGCCTCGCGATCCAGAGCCGTACTGGGTTTCACATAGGCGGCGACGTCAGCGATGGCGACCCAGATCACATGGCCACCCGGGTTCTTGGGATCGTCATCGGCATGGGCATAGCAGGCGTCGTCGTGGTCCCGTGCATCCGCAGGATCGATGGTCAGCAACGGCATATCCCGCAGGTCTTCACGCCCTTTCAGTCCAACGGGTTTGGCCTTGTCGGCTTCTTCGATTACCTTGTCCGGGAAGTCGTCGGGAATACCGTGTTGGTGGATGGCGATCAATGAGACAGCCTTGGGCGCGGTCGGATCGCCGAGCCGTTCAACAATACGCGCACGCGGCAGACCCATGCGGTTCTTGGGTCCGGCCTGTTCGGCCTCAACCAACTCACCATCCTTGGCCCCCAGAACGGCCCCGTCCGCGACCAGCCATTCTGTCTGACCAGCCTTGTCGATGGGCACGATCCGCCCGCCTTCGGCCCCTTTGCGGAAAATGCCGACGATCTTGCGCGGGTTGGTGCCGATGCGGCGGATCAAGCGGGCTTCGTAATTGTGATCTTCCTCATGCACCACGGTCAGGCGGGCCAGAATGCGGTCACCCTCACCCAGCGCCGGATCGCTGGCACGCGTTACGAGCAGAACGATGGGCTCGACCCCCTCTCCGTGCCATTCCAACGGGCGCGCAAACAGGTCGCCATCTACGTTCGGGGCCTTCACCTGCAACACGCTGACCGGCGGCAGACGATCCGGATCGCGATAGCTGCGGTTGCGTTTTTCCAGATGGCCGTCGGCCTCAAGTTCTTTCAGGATACGCTTCAGATCGATCCGATCCGCGCCTTTGATGCCAAAAGCCTTGGCGATATCACGTTTCGAGGTCAGGGTAGGGTTCGCCGAGATCCAGTCGAGGACCTCTTGCTTGGTCGGAATGCGTGTCATGAGTTTGGCCTAGCACGGGCATGCGACCGCGTCATGGTCAAAAAGCGGTGCCTCATGTCAGCCGTGCAGATCGGCCACGGTATCCACGTCGCGCAGATGATCCAGCAACGCTACTCGGCACCCGCGAACCGAATTCAGTGTGTCTTTCAACGCGTGTTCCGTTGACCAGCGCACATCGCGGAATAACCCCGAAGGCAACGCGCCATAACGCTGAGCACCAACCAACCAATAGCCGCCATCCGGGGATGGCCCGAACACCATCTCAGCCCGGCCCAACGCGCGAAAGGCCCGCGCAATGTGACCCCTTGTGATGCCCGGAATATCCGCACCGATCAGGCACACCGGACCATCGGGAGCACCGCGCAACATCCGCCCCATACGGTCGCCCAGATCTCCACGCCCCTGAGGCTTCCGGGGTAAATCAACAGGCCAGACCCGACTGTTCATTCCCTCCCTATCCGGAGAGACCGCCAGTACAATCTGCCAGCGCGGATCGCGCAAACGCAGGATCAGGGAACACGTTTGGTGCCGAAACCACCAAGCAGCCCCAACCATGCCGATATTGCGCCCCAAACGGGTCTTGACCCGCCCTGGACGTGGCTCTTTCACCATGATGACCAGCGTTTTCTGCATGGATCAGGCGAAGTAATCCGTCAGAATACGGGTGTAGATCGCCTTGAGTTGATGAATTTGCGCCACTTCGACACATTCATCGACCTGATGCATGGTGTGCCCGACCAGACCAAACTCGACCACCGGGCAATGATCTTTGATGAAGCGGGCATCCGAGGTCCCGCCGGTGGTCGAAAGCTCGGGGCGGATATTTGTTTCTGCTTCGACAGCGCAAGCTACCAGATCAGACAATGCCCCCGGAGGGGTCAGAAAGCTTTCACCCGAAATCTTGATCCGGGTCTCGACATCGACGCCGAACGCCTCGGCAACGGCGGCTGCCTCGGATTGCAACCAATCGCTCAAACTGGCCCCGGAATGCAGGTCATTGAACCGGATGTTCACTGTCCCAGAACATTGCGCCGGTATCACATTTGTCGCCGGATTACCGGTGTCGATCGTGACAACCGCCAAGGTCGAGGCGTCAAAGTGGTCTGTCCCCAGATCCAGTTCGTGGCTGGCCAGCCGATCCATCAGCCGCGCCATCGCGGGCACCGGGTTCTTTGCCCGATGCGGATAGGCCGAATGCCCCTGCACTCCGGTCACAGTGAACCACGCGGTCATCGAGCCGCGCCGACCGATCTTCATCATTTCGCCCATCGTGTTCGGACAGGTGGGTTCGCCCACCAGACAAACCGACATCCGCTCATCCGTTGCGGCCATGTGATCCAGTAAAGCAACAGTGCCATCCAGTGCGTCGCCTTCTTCATCACCTGTGATCGTCAGGATCACCGCCCCATCCGGGGGCGTGTCACGCACAAAATCGATAGCCGCTGCCGCAAATGCTGCCACGCCCGATTTCATATCCGTCGCGCCCCTGCCGTACATCACCCCGTCCCGGACCTCAGCGCCGAAAGGGGGCATGGTCCAGGCCGCCTCATCCCCTACCGGAACTACATCCGTATGCCCGTTAAAGCCAAAGCTGCATGCATGACCCTTCTGCCCCCATCGGGCGAAGAGGTTGCAGATTCCACCACGATCTACGCGAGTGCAATAAAATCCGACCTCCTCCAGCACTTGCTGCAGCAAGACCAAAGCCCCGCCTTCATCGGGTGTGACCGATGGGCAACGGATCAGATTTGCTGTCAGCTCAACTGGATCGGTCATATTGGGCCTCTTGTCCTTAGGGGTGCCTGTGTTCGTGCACAGATTCAACGAATTGCCCGGATTGCCAACCCCGAATAGTCGAATTCCGAGACCGAATGCCCAAGCGGCTTGATTTTGCACCCCAACAAAACATGAGCGTTGACCCAGCGGCTGCCTTGCCGCGCTGCCCTTAAGTGAGTTAGAGGGCCGCGAAACAGGTGATTCCACATGAAGCGTGTCTTCTTCGCATTGATCTGCCTGACTTTCGCGACTCTTGCGCAGCAAAGCCAGGCCCAGTCTCTTACGGTTACAACGGTAACCCGTCCTCCGTTCTCATTTGTCGAGGACGGTGCCCAGACCGGTTTCTCGATGGATCTTCTGGCGGCACTGTCTGAATCGCTCGGCTGGAAATACTCGATCAACCGCGTCGAGACATTTGGAGAAATGTTGGGCGCGGTTCAGGATGGCTCTGCCGATCTGGCGATCGCTAATATATCGATCACCGCCTTGCGCGAAACCCGAATGGATTTCACACAACCGATATTTGAGGCCGGATTACAGATCATGGTCCCGTCAGAGGCCGCTCGCCAGCCATCGCTTTTGCACGCTTTGCTGTCTCGGGAATTGTTCATCGCTATCGGGCTGGCCTTTGCGATCCTGCTTGGTGGCGGCATGCTGATGTGGAGTTTTGAGAAACGCGCGCAGCCCTACTTTGATCGCAAATTGAATGAGGCGTGGTTCCCGTCGTTCTGGTGGGCCCTCAACCTGGTGGTGAACGGTGGCTTTGAAGAGCGGATGCCGCGCACCCCGTTTGGCCGCCTGTTGGGTGTAGTACTGGTGGTGTCATCCCTATTCATCGTCTCCGTTTTCACGGCCCGGATCACCTCGGTGATGACGGTGGACGCAATCACCGGCAGCGTCAATTCGGTCAACGACCTTTACGGCAAACAGGTCGGGACGATTTCCGATTCAACCGCCGCCAGTTTTCTGAACCGGCGCGAGATCGACTATACCGGCTATGGCGATCTGCAGGACATGTTGAACGCGTTTGAGAATAAGGATTTGGATGCGGTCGTTTTCGACGCTCCGATCCTGTCCTATTATGCAAGCCACGAAGGGCGCAGAATGGCGACAATGACCGGGGGCATCTTCCTGCGTGAAAACTATGGGATCGCATTTCCAACCGGATCGCCATTGGTCGAAGACGTCAATCAGGCGCTGCTGTCCCTGCGCGAAGACGGCACCTATGACGAAATCTATCGCAAGTGGTTCGGGGTAAGAAACTAAGCAGTTTCCTCGTCGCCGAAGAATGGCGTCATCTGTGCCACGATAACCGCGTTTTCATCCAGCGCCCGTTGCATCAATGCCCGCTCATCCGGATCGATATCATGTCCTTGCGCCTCACGCTCGGCCAGGGTGCCATAGCCGGTGACATCCAGCGGTGCAGTATCGGCCTGCTTCAGGATCGCTACTGTCTCGCGCACGGCTTCGGCCTCGTCCACGCCGCTGGCAAAACACATCAACGCCGCCCCGGTCGCGCCTTCGGGCAGGCCGTCGCCATCTTTGCGACCGATCTGAACCAACAACGTATAGACTTGCTGGCGCGAAGGTTTTTTCTGCTTTTCCATAGTGCCCGCAATACGCTGGCCCGATGGCACGGTCAACTCAGTCGCAGGTGCTGGCGTATAGGTGGTCCAACAGCATCTGCGCTGCCACGCGCTGCGTGTCGCGCCATTCCGCCCGGGGTCGCAATGGCATCACAGCATCCGTATTGAAATAAATTGCGGACATACCCGCTGCCACGGCTTGGACCCCTTGCACATTGGCAGCAGGCAGTTCGTTCATGATTTCAGCAGCGATCCTTGCCTCGAAGTCATAGACAAACCCAAGCAAGGGTTCTCGCAAATCCGCGTGTCTTTCTGAGGCTGCGACCAAAGCGGCAAAAACCGCAGCACTTTCCGAAGAATAGGTGCCGCGTCCGAACAAAGCGTCCAGCATCGCTGCAACCCGATCAGTGCACGGCAGAGTGTCGAAGAGCGCCTCAACCTGATCCGCGAAGACTTTCAGGACGTGATCTAGCAGCTTGCTAACCATCTCATCCCGGTTGCCCAGATAGTGGCGCAGCAATGGCCGCCCGACGCCCGCCTCTTCTGATATGCGCGCCAAGGTCGAGCCATCCAGCCCGTACCGCGCGACACAACGCATAAATGCGTTCAGGATTTGCTCGGATCTGGCGTCTTTCATACTGGGACGGGGCATCAGAATCCGTTCGCAACTGGTGGAAAAACATCCGCCAGAACGTAGAGAACGCCCAAACCGATCCACAAACCCGTCAGCGACCAGAACAGTGCCGGATCTGTCGCGCGGTTTATCGGTTCGATCAAGAAGGCCTGCCCCGAGCGCACCGCCAAGAGCCCCCAAAATATGAACAACAGACCCCAAAGGCCGTAATACCCGGCGAAGGTCGAGACAAGAAGCGCCGCCAGAATTAGCAGTGTCATCCACCTTTGATTCCTCAGGGTTTGAATAAAAGTCATCCTGCCTCCAAGCGGGTTCAGAAAAATCTTAAGGTGAAATCTGGACATTCGAAGGTTTATTGTCAATATTGATGATTATCATTTTTGACAATAAACGGACTCAACAATGCCGCCTGACGCACTTCCGGATCAACCCAAGCAACAACTGCCGCGTGAGGCATATGTCTCGGACAGTTGGTATGAGGCCGAACAGAAAACCCTGTTCAGCAAGTGCTGGAGTTTTGCCGGCGTGACTATGGATTTCACCGAACCCGGCGATTTCAGGACGATTCAGGCCGGGGCCTACGCTCTGATCGTCATACGGGACGCAAATGGCGACTTGCGCGCCTTCCACAACCAATGCCGCCATCGCGGAACCGAGTTGTTGGAAGGTTGCGGCAACGCAGGCAAGACCATTGTCTGCCCTTATCACAACTGGGTCTACAATCTGGATGGCGCATTGCGCGGAGTACCAGCCCAGCGCGAGTGCTTTCCGGATCTGGACAAGAAGGCAACCGCGTTGTTCGGTGCCTCAGTCGGTGTCTTCCGCAACCTTGTTTTTGTTCACCCAGAACCGGATCAAAGCTTTGACGCGTGGCTTGGCGATCTGGCTCAAATACCTTGGCCTCATGATCTGGCATCAAGCGAGCTACAAGAGAACCCCGACGACGTGGTCTATGAGATCAACTGCAATTGGAAGGTCTTCTTTGAAAATGCAATCGACGGCTATCATCTGGCCTATCTGCACAAAGACACGTTGGGCGGGCCAACCCATGACAAGAATCTTTGGGAGGTTTTTGGCCACAACATGGTCTGGTGGTCGACCGAGCGCGAAGGCGTCAAACATCGTATCCCTCAGTTTGTTGAAAACTCGGCCAAAGGGTCCGGCCTGAAAACGGTACGGAATGCCGAAACGCCGGGCTATGGTGGGGTCTACATGCTGTTTCCGACCACGATCCTGACGCCAAACCCCTGGGGGTTTTCGATATCGACCATGGAACCGGTCGACGCCAACACAACTCTACTGCGGGTCAGAAACTGGTCGCCTAAAGGCTGGTTCACCTATACGCATCGCGCGGCGGACATACCCGGATACGACCCGGAATCCGGTCGGATCAAATCCTCTCACTGGACCCTGCACCCACTGGAGACGGGGGATTTTCAGACCGAGGATGTCTGGGCGTGCGAAAAGATGCAGCGCGCCCTTCAATCGCCCCGATATCAAGTCGGCCCTCTGGCCAAAGGGGCCGGAGGTGAGGCGGCGATTGATTTCTTTCAGCAAACAGTGCTGGAGTTCATGCCAAAATAAGAAAGGCCGCAGAGCATGCACTCTGCGGCCTATTCAAACTGAAACGAGGGGATCAGTCGCGCAGTAGCTCATTGATCCCAGTTTTCGAACGGGTCTTTTCATCGACGCGTTTCACGATGACCGCGCAATACAGGCTTACATTGTTCTTGGACGGCATCGAGCCCGCAACAACCACCGAATAGGGCGGAACCTCGCCATACATGACTTCACCGGTTTCGCGGTCCACGATCTTGGTGGATTTACCGATGAACACGCCCATGCCCAGAACCGAACCCTCGCGGACGATGCAGCCTTCGACCACTTCTGAACGCGCACCGATAAAGCAGTTGTCCTCGATAATGGTCGGACCGGCCTGCATCGGCTCCAGTACGCCTCCAATGCCGACGCCGCCCGACAAGTGCACGTTCTTGCCGATCTGCGCGCAGGAACCAACGGTGGCCCAGGTATCAACCATCGTGCCTTCATCGACATAAGCGCCAAGGTTCACGAACGAGGGCATCAGCACCACACCAGGTGCGACATAGGCCGACTTGCGGACCACACAGTTTGGCACGGCGCGGAACCCTGCCGCGCGCCACTGGTTCTCTCCCCAGCCGGCGAACTTGCTGTCGACCTTATCCCACCAGCCGCCGTCTTGCGGGCCTCCGGTCTGGATTTCCATGTCCTTGATGCGAAACCCCAACAGAACTGCTTTTTTTGCCCACTGGTTCACGTGCCAATCACCACTGTCGAGCTTTTCAGCCACCCGCAGCGAACCGCTGTCCAGCGCGCTCAGCGTGTCTTCGATTGCTTCTCGTTGCTCGCCGGTGGTCGCAGGGGTGATTGTGTCACGTACTTCCCAGGCGGCTTCGATGGCGGCTTCCAGTTGCGCATTGGACATGGGGCGTCTCCCTAGAGAATCTGTTCACGTTGATGTGGCCTATACGCAAGCGAGACCCATGGCGCAATGCGACGCGGATACCTCGGTTTGCGTCAATCATCGGTAAGTGCGCTGAGTGCGGCAAACATATCCCGGTCATTTTGGGTTCCGGCATTGGGTGCGGTCAGCAACACATCGCCGTAGAAAACCGAATTTGCACCAGCCAGAAAGCACAAAGCCTGCTCGGCAGTTGAAAAATCCAACCGCCCTGCGGACATACGCACCCGTGTTTGCGGCATGGTGATCCGCGCGGTCGCAACCATGCGCACCAGATCAAAAATGCCCACCTTTTCTAGATGCGCCAGCGGCGTGCCTTTGATCGGGATCAGCGCGTTTATCGGTACGCTTTCGGGATGCGGGTCAAAATTCGCAAGGACCTGCAACAGCGAGGCACGATCCCGCAGGCTTTCAGCCATACCGATAATGCCGCCGCAGCACAGATCAATGCCTTCGTCCCGGCAATAGCTGAGGGTCTCAAGACGATCCTGATAAGTACGAGTTCCAATAATCTCGCCATAGAATTCCGGCGAAGTATCCAGGTTATGATTGTACGCCGTAAGTCCCGCCTCCGCCAATCGTTTGGCCTGATGTGGCTTGAGCATGCCTAGGGTGACGCAAGCCTCCATGTCCAGATCGCGCACGCCCCGCACCATGTCCAGCACATTGTCGAATTCTTCGCCGTCGCGCACCTGACGCCATGCAGCACCCATGCAAAACCGTTCAGCCCCCGCATCGCGCGCCCGTTTGGCAAGCGAGATGACATGCGCAGGGTTCATGAGCTTTTCCTTGGTCAGCTCGACCTCGCGATGATGGGCGGATTGCGGGCAATAGGCGCAATCCTCGGGACAGCTTCCGGTTTTTATCGACAGCAGGCTGGCTTTTTGGATGTCGTTTGGATCATGATACGTCCGGTGAATTACATTTGCGCGACCTACCAGATCCAACAGTGGGAGGCGCATCAGCGCCTCCACTTCATCCACGGTCCAATCGCTGCGGATATCTTGCCCGGTATCAAGCATCTGGCTGCGGCCCACGGATTTTCTGCATCAGACCCGTCGGCAGGCCAATCACGAGAACGGCTGCCAATGCAATCTTCACGAGATCACTCAGAATGAAAGGGCTGAAACCGTAAACCAGAACCTTGTCTGCAGGCACGAACTGAGCCAACCAACCCAGACCCAGCGCATAGATCACCGCAAGTCCAGCCAGCATCGCCGGAACCAGAAACAGTTTGCGCAGATTGTCCGCGGCCCATCCAACCATTACCGAGGCGACCACGAAACCCAGCAAATAACCTCCGGTTCCGCCCATCATATAGGCCAGCCCGATGCCTTTTTCGGGCGTTCCGGCAAACACCGGCAAACCCACTGCCCCGGCAACCATGTAACCGATCACGGTTGCAGAACCGAGACGCAGCCCAAATGCCGCGGCGATAGCCATGACGGCGGCGACTTGAAGGGTCATGGGCACAGGCCAAAATGGCACCTGGACTTTTGCACTGGCGGTCAAAAGAAGAATACCCAACGCGACACGAAGGATCTGACCCGCAGGGGTTATTACTCCGGCGGCCGGGAGGGTGGATTGCAGAGTGGCTTTCATCGTCATTCTCTTTTTATAGATAATATTACATAGATTCGGAATTGATCATCATTTTTATCTATTAAAAATCAAGTCAAATCTTCTGAGGAGGCACAGATCGTCGTTTCAATGGCAGAAAGTATCAGCTGGCACGACGGATATGGCGCACAAGTATCGAGGTTGCGGCGGAAACGTCTTTACTCTTCAGCGCCTGAATGATCGCAGCGTGATCCGTATCGACGCGCTGCACCCATTTGGGCCGCCAATGTGCAAACAGGTGCCTGGCACTGGCGATGTGCAGGTCATCGACAGAATGCAAAAGGCGGGGCAACCCGCATGGTGTCAGGATGGCACGATGAAACACCCTGTTCCGCGCCTCCCACTGAGGCATGCTCTCTGCCTCATCACACGCCTTTCGTGCATCATCAGCGGCCTTCAGAGCAGATGGGGTCATGTTTTGCACGGAATACTGCATTGCCAGCGTTTCCAGCGCGACACGCATTTCGATCACCTCACGCACTTCGGCAGGGTCCAACGCGGTGACGCGCATGCCCTTTCGCGGCTCGCTTTTGGCCAATCCATGCGCCTCAAGCCGCAGCAGTGCTTCGCGCACCGGCACATGGCTGGTCTCAAAGTCGCGCGCGATATGGTCCTGACGCAGCTTTTCACCGGCAGGAAGATCGCCGGTGATGATTTTCTGGCTCAGGGCATTATAGATTGTGTCGGCAATGGTCGCGGTCATGAATTATAGATAAAATCCATGAACAACATCTACAAGCCGTATTCTCAACCTGTTAGCGGATCTGGCGCGATGTTCCCGCCGCAAATCAGCACTGCGACACGCTCACCCGGCTCCGGCTGGTAAGCGCCCGAAATCAGTGCGGCAAGCGCAGCAGCCCCTGCTGGTTCAACCAGTATTCGATGCGTCTGCCACAGAGCATTCTGGGCTTGCGATATCGCATCGTCAGAAACCAGAACCGAACTCATGCCTTGGGCCAGCCGAAAGCAAATATCACCAATTCTCCGTGCGCCCAGTGCGTTCGCTGCGATGCCCGAAACGGAAACATCAACCGGTTCGCCCGTAGCCAACGCCGCATTCAGCGCGCAAGAGGTTTCCGGTTCGACCGCCACGACTTTGCGCGCACCCTGAAACCATGCCAAAGCTCCGGCAATCAGCCCACCGCCGCCCACGGCCACCAATACTGTGTCCGCCTGCAAACCCTGCGCGTCCCATTCAGCAAAACATGTCCCCTGCCCTGCCACCGTCGCTGGCGCATCATAGGCATGGATTTGCATGGCGCCGGTGCTTTCCTCATGCGCCTGCGCCATGGTCAGTGCATTGGCGTATTCACCCGAAACAACACTCAGATCAGCCCCGATCCGCTTGATCAGCGCAATCTTGGAGGGACCTGCAAGTTCGGGCACAAAAATCTTCGCTGGATAGCCCAGTGATTGCGCGGCATAAGCCGCTGCCGCACCGTGGTTGCCACCGGAAGCCGCCACGACGCCTGCCGCAGGCACATCCATGCTGAGCAGGGTATTGAACGCCCCGCGCGCTTTGAAGCTGCCGGTGTGCTGCATATGTTCAAGCTTCATTTCAATCGGATAGCCCGGAATATGGCTTTCCATCACCGGTGTGACCTGCGCGTGTCCGGCAATGCGATCCCGCGCTGCCAATATTTCACTTTTCCAATCCATTCTTGTCTTTCCGTGACTGGCACTCTGCCCGCGAACCCTATAGCTGTTTTGGAAACACGCAAGCAGGGAACCCCGTTTATGAGAGAAGATCGCCTCAGCCCCTTTCGCGACGCACAGACCGACCGCTCGACCGCAAGCGAGGTACCAGATACCCCGCAGACGCGGTCTTCGGCCTATCGCCTTGCCTTCGCTGATGATGACTTCCTGTGCCGGGATGAGCTGCGCCCCGTACGACTGCAGCTGGAGCTGCTGAAGCCCGAGATGATCATGACAGAGCGTGAGATCACCTCGACCATCGTCATGTTCGGTGGCGCGCGCATTCCGGAACCCGCTCAGAAACACACGGCGCGGACCGAGACCTTGGCCGGGCTGTCGAAATACTACGATGAAGCGCGTGAGTTTGCGCGGCTGATGACCGAGAAGTCAAATCAGACAGGCTGCCGCGAAAATGTGATCGTCACCGGTGGCGGCCCCGGCGTGATGGAGGCGGGTAACCGTGGTGCACAGGATGCGGGCGGGTGTTCGATCGGCCTGAACATCGTGCTTCCGCACGAGCAGGCTCCGAACCTATACGTGACGCCTGATCTCAGCTTCAATTTCCACTACTTCGCCATCCGCAAGATGCACTTCCTTATGCGCGCTCGCGCCATCACCATCTTCCCCGGCGGCTTCGGCACCATGGATGAGCTCTTCGAATCCCTGACTTTGATCCAGACCGGCCGCATGGACCGCGTCCCTTTCCTGCTGTTCGGGCGTGAGTTCTGGGAAAAGGTTATCAACTGGGAAGCGCTGGCCGATGCGGGCACGATCTCGGACGAGGATCTTGACCTGTTCCGCTTTGTCGACACTGCGCAAGAGGCAGTCGAGATCATCGAGAACTGGGAACCCGCGCCCCCACGCGATGAAATACCGGGGCGCTGAGCCATGAGCCCGAAGACCGGAGAAATGTTGCACCTGCGCGGGAATGCACTGAACAAGGGCGAGCCTGTGGCCCTGCCGTTGACCCAAAGCAGCATGTACCATCTGCCCGGCGCGCCGGATGGGCATGCCAGCTATGGCCGGGTCGATAACCCGACCTGGGTGCATCTGGAACACGTTCTGTCGCATCTCGAAGATGCACCCTGCCTCAGCTTTCCTTCCGGTATGGGTGCGATTTCGGCGGCCTTGTTTGCGACGGTCCAAGCCGGGTCGCGGCTGCTGATCCCGTCCGACGGGTATTATGTGACGCGCCTTTTGGCTGATCGTTTCCTGTCAAATCTGGGCGTCTCGGTTATCGAACGCCCAACCACCGACTTTGCCGAAGGTGGCTTTGTTGAATTCGATGTGGTGTTTCTAGAAAGCCCCTCGAACCCCGGTCTGGACATGCTTGAGCTGCCAGTAATCGCCGAGGCCGTGCGCGAGGCCGGCGGCATCACCATCGCCGACAACACAACGATGACCCCATTGGGCCAGCGCCCACTGGACCTTGGCGTTGATGTGGTTGTGAGTTCAGATACCAAAGCGATGGGTGGGCATTCGGACCTGTTGATGGGTCATTTAGCCAGCCGCAATCCGCAAATCATGGAGCGAGTTGAGGAATGGCGCCGCGTCTCCGGTGCGATCCCGGGGCCACATGAAGCGTGGTTGCTACATCGGGGTTTGGAGACTCTGGATGTGCGGTTTGATCGGATGTGTAGCTCAGCACAAATACTGGCTGAACGGCTGGCGGCGCACCCGGCCGTGAAACAGATCCGCTATCCCGGACTGACCGATGATCCGGCGCACACATTGGCGACGGCTCAAACCACGCGCTTCGGGTTTCTGCTAAGCATCACGCTTGAGACCGAGAACAAAGCCGAACAGTTCATCAACAGCTGCCCACTGCTGCGTCCGGCTACATCCTTCGGCGGCGTCCACAGTTCGGCCGAGCGGCGCGCCCGTTGGGGGGATGCTGTCGATCCTGCTTTCATCCGCCTGTCCGTGGGGTGCGAACCGGTGGACGAGTTGTGGCAGGCCATCGAGGCCAGTTTAGACGCGATATGACTATTTCTTAGGGTCGCGCAGTTCGGGAAACACGTAGATCGGCAGCACAATACTGCCGATCAGAGCGCCCAACCATACCAGCAAGGTTGCGGCCAACAGATTTGAGATACCGCCAATGGTCAGACCGGATGTGATCAGATCGGTGACCAGAAGGCCAACAAAGGTCACGATCAAGGCAATTCCGCCCTTCAGCGCCGGTGCCTTCTTTTCCCCCAGCTTCAGGATCAGCGGTTCGGCTATCACCTGGACCAGGGTGAACACGACTACCACCACGATGAAGGAAATCGGTCGGATCGCAAACTCTGACAGCAGCAAACTGGCCAACAACAGCCCGATGGCGTTCCCAGCCAGCAATGCCAGCACCGATTTGAGCCTGCGCGTCATGGGGTGATCTCCGTCAATGATCAATCTGAAACATCTTAATATTAGCAGAGCTTGACAGATTTACGAGACAATTTAGCCGCCTCTTCTTTTTGACCTGTTGAAATCAATTGATAAAATACCTTCATCAAGGCCAAACCCCACATCGACGAGAGGCAAGATGAGCGACGACCCCTATTCCGTACTTGGCGTCGCCAAAGACGCCAGCGATGCCGAAATCAAGAAAGCCTATCGGAAGATCGCCAAAGAATGCCACCCGGACCTCAAGCCGGGCGATGCCGAGGCAGAGGCCAAGTTCAAAGCCGCTGCTGCTGCTTATGACCTGCTGAAAGACCCCGAGACGCGCAAACGCTACGACAATGGCGAAATTGATGCGTCGGGACAGGAACGTCCGCAGCAGCAGTATTATCGCGAATATGCCGAGGCTGCAGGCAACCCTTATCGCGGTCACGCGGCTGAACAGGACGATATGTCCGACATCTTTGCCGAATTCATGCGCGGGCGGGGTGGATATGGACAGCGCACGCAGGAGTTCCATGCACCGGGCCACAACTTGAACTACTCGCTGCAGATCAGCTTTCTTGACGCCGTTTTTGGAGCCAGCCAGAAATTGACCCTGCCAGATGGGAACCGGATTGAAGTGAAGATACCTGCGGGTATCACGACCGGGCAAACCATCCGCCTGCGTGGCAAAGGGGCCCCGGGGTACGGCGATGGGCCTCCCGGCGATGCGCTTGTGACGATCTCGGTTGCGGATCACCCGGTGTTCGACCGTCAGGGCGATGACATCCACATCACGCTGCCCATCACCATTGATGAGGCCGTTCTGGGTGGCAAGGTTCCCGCCCCCACCATCGACGGTGGCGTCAATGTCAGTGTCCCAGCGGGGACCAGCAGCGGCAAAACCCTGCGCCTGCGTGGCAAAGGAGTCAAGAAACGCGGCTCGTCCGAGCGGGGCGATCAGTTCATAGAACTGACCGTCGCAATGCCAGATAAGGTAGACGATGAATTGAAGCACTTCATGGAGACATGGCGCGAAACCCACGGCTATGATCCGCGCAAAGGAATGCCGTCATGAGCCGCACATTGACCGAAGCCGAACTGATCGACGCCATCACCCGCCTGACTTCGGATCGCCTGACCGAATATCTGGCCGCTGAGATCGTGATCCCCGAGCAATCGGAGCAAGGTCTGCGATATCAGCGTATCGACGTTGCACGTCTGGAACTGGCATGCGAACTGCATGACCAGTACGACATGGAGGCCGATGCACTGTCGATGATGATCTCTCTGATCGACCAGATGCATGGGCTGCGCGCCGAACTGCGCGAGGTTTTGAACGCAGTCGAGGCGCAACCGGAACCGGTTCGCCAACAACTGATCGAAGTGATCGGAACAGCGCGATTCCGTCGCAGTTAACGGGGTTTTGGGAGCCGGGATTTTGGCGTAGAAGGCGCCCTTGATCCTTAGCCCGGTATCCCCATGACCCAGTCCAGATCCGAATTGCTGATGCCTGCGGGCAATCTGCGTAAGTTGAAACTCGCCATCCTCTATGGCGCGGATGCGGTCTATCTGGGCACACCGGATATGTCGCTGCGGACAAAGTCCGAGTTCTCGCTGGAAGAGGTGATAGAGGGAGTCGAGTTCTGCCACAACCATGGCCGGCGCGCGTACCTGACACTGAACCTGTTCTCGCACAATAAGGACATTCCGAAGCTGGACGAATACATCGACACTGTCCGCAAGGTGAAACCTGACGGGCTGATCATCGCCGACCCCGGAGTGTTCCAATACGTCCGCGAACGCGCGCCGGAACTGCCGCTGCATATCTCGACGCAAGCCAATATCTGTTCGTGGTTGTCGGTGAAGTTCTGGCAGGATCAGGGGGCCGAGCTTGTGGTTCTGGCCCGCGAAGTCTCATACCCCGAATTGGTCGAGATTCGCGAGGAATGCCCCGATATCAAGCTTGAGGCGTTTGTGCACGGGGCCATGTGCATGACCTATTCGGGCCGCTGCCTACTGTCGAACTTCATGGCCGAACGCGGGGCCAATCAGGGCAACTGCGCCAATTCCTGCCGCTGGAACTATGGTCTGAAACTGCGTCTGAAAGACGGAACGCATCAGGAGCTGCGCATTACCGATGAAAACGCCGACCTATTCGAATTCCTGCTGGAAGAAGGCTGTCGCCCCGGTGATTTGATGCCCATCGAAGAGGATGATCGTGGATCCTACATCCTCAATTCCCGCGACCTGTGCATCATGCCCAAGCTGGATGAATACTTGAAGATCGGTGTCGACAGTCTGAAAGTCGAAGGGCGCGGCAAATCGGAATACTATGCCGCCATCGTCGCGCGCGCCTATCGTATGGCCATCGACGACTATCACGCCGACCCCGAGAACTGGGACCCGAAGCCCTATATGCGTGAACTCGAAACAGTCGGGAACCGCGGCTACACGCTGGCTTTCCACGAAGGCCGCCTGACCAATTATGCACATGATTACGAACACACAGCCTCGATTGCGCAGTGGGAATATGCCGGGATCGTCACCGAGGTGACCGAGGATGCCTTTCTGGTCGAGGTGAAAAACAAGCTGGAACCGGGGGATGTATTGGATTTCGTCTCTCCGATTTCGCGCGAGACAGTTCTGCTGCGGGTCTATGACTTTGAACGCGCGCATGATGGGGCGCGGCTGGACGTTGTGCAAGGCAGTACCAAAACCATCATCCGCCTTCCCTTCACCCTGTTCGATCACGAGGATATCGACGATCTGCGCACCCGTTTCCCGGTCTACTCCGTCCTGCGCAAAGAACGTGCCCTGACCGACGAACATTGGAGCCGCATCCGCTTTGACAAGCTGGTGCAGGGGCTGGAAACCTCAGGTCGCAATAACCCCAAGGCCTATGCCCGCCGCCGTGACGAGCTGGTCGAGAAAATCGGCGAAGACGGCAATGAGCGCCGCTTCAAAACCAATCGTATCGGAACCGAGGGATGTTGCGGCAAAGGCTGCAACGGCTGTTTGATCTTCTGGCAGGATGAGAAATTCGCGCTCGCCCGCGAGGTCCTATCCAAACGCAAACAGGGTGAGCAGCTGAGCCGTCAGGAAGCGACTGAGCTGAAGCTGCCGGACCCGGCGGCCTGAAGATCACTCTGCGACACGATACTCTTCGGGTACGTAAAACGTATAGTCCCGGTCCGCGACGGCCTCGTGGCAGACATGGCAGTAATCGACCTCTGACGCGCGAAAGCCCATCGTATCACCGAACAGCGAACCGTCCGGCATCACCATGATATAACGCCAGTCGGCTGTTTCCGGGTTGGTGCCTTCTGGCAGTTTCTCCATCACGAACAGGGCACCGGGATGGATATTGCCCTCATCTGTGACAGTCATGCTGTCTTTGGCCAGGACCGAGCCCGCAGGCAGCTCTTCGCCTTCTTGCAATGTGCCGTAGTTGTGGGCCATGCGGTTCGCATAGCTGTTGACATAGCGCTGCCCATGCGTGGCCGAGATGTAGGGCGCATCGTTGAACAAAGGCCAGTTCTGATAGTTTCGGATCAAGTCCATCTGTGCCGCCGCATAACCCCGCGACATGCGTCGTATCAATGACTGATAGTGTTTCTGCGCTTGCTCCTTGGTCAGATCGGCTGGGTTTTCAATCGCCAAATGCGCATCCTGATCTTTGGTCTGAGCAGATGCCGCGTGGAGAACAAATCCCGAGATCGCCAGAACAGCCGCGATACCCAAGACTTGCCGGTGACTTACAATCATATTGTGGCCTCCCTGACTGATCAGTTCGCCTAAATGCCGCTTTGCTTCAGAAAAATGGTAGCGGCCTTAATTGGTGTTACCAGCACCGCCCCGGCAATCTCACCACCTTGTGTCTGTCGGTGAGTTCCCCATCCAGAGCGGGTCTGCGCCGAAGATACCAAATTTTGAACAAGGAAACAGCACTCAATTCATTAAGTTTTTCGCGTGAAGCCACGGCGCATGCCCTTAGCGGTTTAGCCCGGCTTCAGCCTCGATCTGCTTTCGCGATTTCCGGGCCCGTTCGGTGGCCGATTTTAACTGGCCACAGGCCGCCATGATATCCTCACCCCGCGTTTTGCGGATGGGTGAGGCATAGCCCGCCTGATAGATGATGTTCGCAAAGGCGCGGATACGATTGTTCGAGCTGCGCTTGTAGGGCGCGCCCGGCCATTCGTTGAACGGGATCAGGTTGATCTTGGCCGGGATGTTATGGCGCTTGATATGTGCGATCAGGCGATGTGCGTCTTCGTCGCTGTCGTTCACGCCATCCAGCATCACGTATTCGAACGTGATCCGTTCAGAATTCGACGCGTTGGGATAGCTGGCCAACGCCTGCAGCAGTTCCTCGATATTCCAGCGCTTGTTGATCGGAACAAGTACGTCGCGAGTTTCATCAGTGGTAGCGTGGAACGAGATCGCCAACAGGCATCCAATTTCTTCAGCCGTGCGCGCGATCTCGGGTACCACACCCGAGGTCGACAGCGTGATGCGGCGACGGGACAGAGAAATCCCCTCGGGGTCCATCGCGATCTTCATTGCGTCACGGACGTTTTCAAAGTTGTAAAGCGGCTCGCCCATACCCATCAGCACGATATTTGACAGCAGGCGTGTTTCATCTTTGGGCGCACCCGGTGTTGGCCATTCCTCAAGATCGTCACGCGCCATCATGACCTGCCCGACAATTTCGGCTGCTGTCAGGTTGCGCACCAATTTCTGCGTGCCCGTGTGGCAGAAGGAACAAGTCAGCGTACAGCCCACCTGAGATGAGATGCATAGCGTTCCGCGATCATCTTCAGGGATATAGACAACCTCAACCTCATGCCCGCCCGCGATGCGGCACAGATACTTGCGGGTGCCGTCCTCTGAAACCTGACGGGTCACGACTTCGGGGATTTCGATTACGAACTGCTCGGCCAGTTGCGCGCGATAGGCCTTGGCCAGATTGGTCATCTCACCAAAATCACGCACACCCCATTGGTAGATCCATTGCCAAATCTGCCCCGTGCGCATCTTCGCCTGCTTTTCGGGCGTGCCGTGTTCAATTAGCGCCTCACGCAATTGATCGCGGGTCAAACCGACAAGGTTCATCTTCCCCTCGGGCAGTTTGCGGGGGATGGTCATGACGTCTTGAGTGATCGGCGCTTTGGGCGACATTGGCGTATCTCGGTGGATTCTGGCTTGGGATGCGCCTCTATATAGGAACACACGTAAAGATCAAAAGAATTCGTGCTTCAATTTGCGTAACGCAACAATTCGTCAACCCGCGCCCGGCCAAGGTCAACCCGACAGGCTGTGATGGCGATCCCCGTACCCGATCCTCCGCCGAACGAAGCACCTACCGCTTCGCACTGCGCATCGCGATAGGCCACCCACGCGTTTTGCGAGGCCTCCAGCGCAGGCACAGCGACGACCCGTCCAGTGACCTCGTCCAGTTCTTGTGCGGAGCCAAGCGCCAGCGAATAGCTGGAGTCTATCGCAGCGTTTACCCGCAACTCCATATCCGAAACACAAGATCCAATTTCCACCTGCGAACCGGCGTCAATACACTCCATAGTTGGATCCGCAATTGCGGATATCGGAAACATCAAAAAAACAAATGCCCATCGCATCCATCAATCCTCCAGACAGAGATATCTGTCTATCACAGATCAAGATGCGCGCCCAATCAAGATGGGCCACTAAAGCAGAAACTTAAGCGGCCCACTGTTGTTAGTTTACTGCGGGCGGGATGTAGCAATCTTCTGCATCCAGGGTCTTTACGGGATCTTCCGGACCACATTGCTCACCCGTTATCGGATAGGTTTCCGATCCTTTCTCACAACCTGCAAGGATCACCGCAGACGCCATCAAGAGCACTGCCAGGTTTTTGCTTAAGTTCATTGCCGACTCCTCAACAAATTCTGAACTAATTAGTTCAGTAAACGGGGACGCAGGCTTTGACACGGATCAAGAAACACCGCTCTACGTGGCGTAAATTTCTGAAAACACACAGGATCGGACCAAACAAATAAAACCCCGCCGGAAAGCGGGGTTTCGGAATTTGATCTGCTTGTGGCTTAGTTCGTACAGCGCGTTTCCGCGTCTTCAATCGCGGCCGTAAAGCCCAGCAACGAGAAGGTGTCCTTGGTCTGCGTACCACGTTCCGAACGGGCGGTCAGCACCGCCTCACTTCCGCGCTTCATCGCTGTGACGATCTTGGCATCGTCCGAGGCGGTCGCAGGCCATGCCCACTCACCATCGGTGAACAGCTCGAACTCGCTGCCATCGACAACCAGATTGACAGTAGAACCAGACGCAAACGGATAGCCGCCGGTAAAGGTCACCTGCCCTTTAACCTCGGCATTCGGGCGATAGAACACAAACAGCAGGATATCGCTGCGCCGAACGGAAACGACCCGGCCACCGCGTGTGTTCACGGTCTCTTTCGGGGCAGATACGCTCCAGCATTCGGTTGGGTCGTCCTCGACAAACACGCTCCAGTCCGTTTTTGCAGCGACGCGATTGGTACTGGTCGCCTGCTGCGCAATTGCCGTTGTCGCCATTCCTGCCATGCACAGGCCCGCGATCACGCGGACGAGCTTTAATCCCATCGGTTCAGCCTCCTAGCCCGACCTATTACCTCATACCCATCGGAAATACGTGCGAACTCTGCCGGTTCGTCTGTTCAGTTGCGTATTCCGATGATTGTCGACATACACACACTAACGCAGGTTTCGCCACAGGCGAAAGAGCGATTGGCAGATTTTTGCGCATGATTGATGGGGTGGACATGACACAAGCCGTACCGATGACAGAACTCTGGCGCGGGTCACTGTTGGAAAGCCTGCATATGGGCCATGCAGTGATCTGTGACGATAGTGGTCAGATCGTGCGCAGCTGGGGTGATCCAAACGCGGTGATCTATCCCCGTTCCTCGGCCAAAATGATCCAGGCCCTGCCGCTGATCACCTCGGGAGCAGCTGCAAAATACGGTTTGAACAGCGAACATCTGGCCTTGGCCTGTGCTTCACATAACGGGGCGCATATCCATACTGACCGCGTGTCCGCATGGCTCGATCATCTCGGTCTGTCCGAGCCCGATCTGCGCTGCGGCCCACAGGAACCTGCCGACATGGCGGCCCGCGACGGGTTGATTCTTGCGGACGATACACCCTGCCAGATTCACAACAATTGCTCAGGCAAGCATTGCGGTTTCCTGACTTTGATGCAGCATATGGGGGCCGGGCCGGAATACTTGGAAATCGACCATCCAGTTCAGCAGGCCTGCCTGTCTGCCATCGAAGAAACCACAAGCGAAACCAGTCCCACCTACGGAATCGACGGGTGCTCCGCCCCAAATTTTGCGACATCACTGGTAGGGCTTGCGCGATCAATGGCTTGGTTTGCCTCTGCCGCAGACCGTTCGGACCGCTCCAGCGAAGCAGCGGTGCAGCTCACAGAAGCGATGGTGAAACATCCCGAACTTGTCGCAGGTGAAACTCGCGCTTGTACCGAGTTGATGCGAGCGATGAACGGGCGCGTTGCAATCAAGACAGGGGCCGAGGCCGTCTTTGTTGCCATCATCCCTGAAAAGCGCATGGGCGTTGCGCTTAAAATCACTGACGGCACTACCCGCGCCAGCGAATGCGCCATTGCCGCGATTCTAGTGCATTTAGGTGTGCTAGAGGCCGATCACCCGGCCACTCGCAAATTCATGAATGCCACACAGTATAGCCGTCGTGGGCTGGAATGCGGCGCTATCAAACCTGCACCGGGCTTCCCCGGCTGAGGATTACATCTCGATCTCGTGGACCTCGGCCACCTCAACCGAACCCGAGCCGTTCACAACCATCGGGCAGCCCTTGGCCATCTCGGTTGCGGCGTCAATGCTATCAGCCTTGACCACCGTGAAACCCGAGGCCGGGTTTGCACCACCATTGTCTTCGATCCCACCACTGCTGACCGTGTAGGACTGGCCTACAGGATTTCCCGGAATCTCTAATGAGCCGCCGATTTCCTGAAACCAAGCGCCCCAAGCGGCCATGGTCGCCTCGATCTCGGCGGGATCGGTTGGGGTGTGACCCCCGTGATAAACAAACAAATATTGGGGCATATCGCTCCTCCCTGATGAAAACCTATTTGCAAAGTGCTTCGAGTTTGCGCAGCGACGATGTCCAGCCTTCGTTGTGGTTCGTGGCCGACTCGGCATCGACAAGTTCACGGTGATCAACCACCAGCCGTGATCCGCTGTTGGTCGCGGTAACCGAAAAGGTCACATGGCTTTCCGCACCGCGCTGGTCCTGATCGTCATGCCAAGCCCACGTAAATCCAACAGATTTTGGTCGATCGATATGGGTAACGTGACCCGAGACTTTGAACTGCTGACCCTCGCCATTCTGCATAACCGAATACCACGGACCAATGCGCGAAAAGTCGAGATCATGTTCCGGTACATGCAACCCTTCGGGCCCCCACCACTGCAGAAGCTTCGCACCATCGCTGACCCATGCGAACAGGACCTCGGGACTAACGGGAAAATCTCGTTCCAGTTTCAGGTCGGCCATGAATTTTCCCTTTCAATAAGCTCTTCCAAACGGTCGAGGCTGCTTTCCCAGAAATGTCGTTTCGAAATCGTCCATTCGGCTATCGCGCGCAGACCCTCGGGCTGCACCGAGTACATCCGTTGCGTGCCGTGTACCCGCTGCTGCACCAACCCGGCCTCGCGCAAAACCTTCAAATGGCGCGAGATCGCGGCCCCTGACATGCCCTTGCCTTCTATCAAATTACCGACGGGCAGTTCGCCTTCGTCCATCAGTTGCTCGACAATCGAGAACCGAGTGGCATCAGACAAAGCGGAGAATGTGACCAGAAGCGTATTCATGGCTTTATTTAACACAATAGTTAAATTAAAGGAAGCCCCTTAGAGGCCTTGAAATTCTGACCTGCCATAGCCCTGCAGATACAACAACGCTGTCAGATCGCCGTGATTTATGCGGACATCACATTCGGCAGCGACCGAAGGCTTGGCGTGCAACGCGACACCCGTCCCCGCCCGACCCAACATTCCCAGATCATTCGCTCCATCGCCAACGGCAATCACGTCAACCTCGGAGATACCTAGGCGTGTTGTGATCTGCTCCAATGCCTCTATTTTGGCCTGTCGCCCAAGAATGGGCCGCTTCACGTCGCCGGTAAGCTTGCCATCCTCAGCCAGCAATGTATTCGCCCGGTTCTCATCAAACCCAAGCGCTTCGGCGACCTTAGCCGTAAAAGCCGTGAACCCACCCGACACCAGCGCTGCATAGGCCCCATTCGCGCGCATCGTGGCAAGTAGCACCTTACCACCGGGCATCAATGTGATCCGTTCATCCAGAACCTTGCCGATCACGCTTTCATCCAGCCCTTTCAATAAGCCCACACGCTCAGTCAGCGCACCTTCGAAATCCAGCTCGCCGTTCATTGCGCGCGCGGTGATGTCCTTGACCCGATCACCGACACCAGCCTCATCCGCCAGTTCATCGATGCATTCCTGTTGGATCATAGTGCTGTCCATATCGGCCAGCAGCATCTTTTTCCGGCGACCGTCAGCTTTTTGCACGACCAGGTCCACGCCCATCTCTTGCAACTCGCCCCAAACGTCCCAGCGATTGTCGGGAATTTCTGGCAGGGAAAACTCGGCCGCCTCATCGAGGCTCAGCCAGTTCGCATCACCCCCGCCCCATGCATTCCGCAACGACTCAACCAGCGTCGCCTCTAAAGAAGGGGCCGCAGGGTTGGTCAGCAGAGTAGCTACATACATGTCAGGCCTCCGATTAGCGCACCTGCGGGATATCGCAGGTGCAGCATTTTCACCAGAGGCAGATTGATCTAACCCAGAATACCCGGCAGGCGCAGCCCATGTTCGCGAGCGCAGTCTTTCGCGATCTCATACCCCGCATCTGCGTGACGCCAGACCCCCGAGGCAGGGTCGTTCCACAGAACGCGCTCCAATCGCCGCGCGGCATCATCGGTCCCATCGGCGCAGATCACAACACCCGCGTGCTGACTAAAGCCCATGCCCACGCCGCCGCCATGATGCAGCGAGACCCAGGTCGCACCGCTGGCCGTATTGATCAGAGCGTTCAACAGCGGCCAATCCGATACTGCGTCCGAGCCGTCCAGCATCGCCTCGGTCTCGCGGTTCGGGCTGGCGACCGAGCCCGAGTCCAAATGATCACGCCCAATGACAACAGGCGCTTTCAACTCGCCATTGGCAACCATTTCGTTGAAGGCCAACCCCGCGCGGTGGCGATCTCCAAGGCCGATCCAGCATATACGTGCGGGCAGACCCTGAAACGCAATGCGTTCCTGCGCCATATCCAGCCAACGATGCAGATGCTCGTTCTCAGGGAACAGCTCCTTCATCTTGGCGTCGGTCTTGTAGATATCCTCGGGGTCACCCGACAATGCACACCAGCGGAACGGGCCGATGCCCTTGCAGAACAGCGGCCGGATATAGGCGGGCACAAAGCCGGGGAAGGCAAAGGCATTCTCCAAGCCTTCATCCTGCGCCACCTGACGGATGTTGTTGCCGTAATCCAGCGTCGGAACGCCCGCGTTCCAGAAATCGACCATTGCAGCGACATGCTGTTTCATCGAGGCACGGGCGGCCTTTTCAACCGCTTTAGGATCAGTTTCGCGCTTGTCCTTCCACTGCGCCATGCTCCAGCCAATCGGCAGATACCCATTGATCGGGTCATGGGCGCTGGTTTGGTCAGTGACGATATCGGGGCGCATGCCACCGGCCTGCATCCGCGCATAAATTTCGGGGAACACCTCAGCCGCATTGCCTAGCAGACCCACAGATTTCGCCTCGCCCGCCTTGGTCCAGCTGTCGATCATCTCAAGCGCTTCATCGAGAGTCTCGGCTTTTTCGTCCAGATACTTGGTGCGCAGGCGGAAGTCGATAGAATCCGGATTGCACTCGACCGCCAAACAACTGGCCCCGGCGAACACTGCCGCCAGAGGCTGTGCGCCACCCATGCCGCCCAGACCGCCGGTCAGAATCCATTTGCCAGTCAAGTCGCCGCCATAGTGCTGACGCCCAGCCTCGGCAAAGGTTTCATAGGTGCCCTGTACGATGCCCTGCGTACCGATATAGATCCACGAACCGGCCGTCATCTGGCCGTACATCATCAGCCCCTTCTTATCGAGCTCGTTGAAGTGATCCCAATTGGCCCAATGAGGCACGATGTTTGAGTTGGCGATCAGAACCCGAGGCGCATCCTTATGGGTGCGGATGATCGCCACCGGTTTGCCCGACTGGACGATCAGGGTTTCATCCTCTTCCAGATCTTTCAGCCCTGCGACGATCCGGTCGAAATCGTTCCATGTCCGCGCCGCGCGACCGATGCCGCCATAAACCACCAGTTCGTGCGGGTTTTCGGCCACGTCCGGGTGCAGGTTGTTCATCATCATCCGCAAGGGCGCCTCGGTCACCCAGCTTTTTGCGTTCAGTTCGGGGCCGGTGGGCGGATAGATATCGCGGGTATTCTTGCGAGGATCGGTCATGTCAAAGCTCCAATGCAGTGTCTTGGATGGCGTCGAGAATATCCACCAACCAGCGACGCAGGCGCTTGGCTTTCGCCTCGTCAAACGCCCACGGAGGGGTTTCGGCGGACAGATAGGTAGATTGCGCCAGCTCCATCTGGATCGCGTGTTGGCCTTCATCAGGACGGCCGTAGTGGCGGGTCGTCCAACCCCCTCGGAATCGCCCGTTCAGGACGGTGCTGTAAGGGGAGGAATGCGAAAATTCATAGGCCGCGGCCTCAATGCCGGGGGCACAGGTCGCGCCACCATCGGTGCCGATGTTCATATCTGGCAGGATGCCTTCAAAGAGGAACGGAATCTTGCTTCGGATCGAGTGGCAGTCAAACAGGATCGCAACACCGTGTATTGCCCGCACCCTTTCAAGCTCTTGCTCAAGCGCGTTGTGATAGGGCGCGTGGTAGGCGGTTCGACGTACCTCGATCTCATCGACTGAGGGCTCCTGCCCCTCGGCCCAGATCGGCTGACCGTCAAAATCGGTCAACGGCACCAGAGTTGTTGTGTTCTGCCCAGGATACAATGATACACCCGCAGGGTCTCGATTAGCGTCAATGACATAGCGGTGGATATGGGATTGCACGACTGTCGCATTGGCCAAGAGCTCATCGTAGAGCTGATTGATATGCCAATCCGTATCCGCCAGAACCTGCCCATTCGCATTCAGTCGCTCGGCAATGTCGTCGGGCACATACGTGCCGCCATGCGGCTGCCCCAGCACGATGGGCCCATCGCCACGCTGAACACTGAAAACCTGCATCACGACAGCTCCGGCATGGGCATTGCAGCTGCCTGCAGAATAGTTCCGCTTTCGACTAGGGACTTCGCGGTTTCCAATTCGGGCGCCAGATAGCGATCATCGCCTAGCGACGGGATATCGTTGCGCAAACGCCCAACCACGCTGGTCAGCGCTTTGCTGGTCGCAAGAGGTGCGCGGAATTCGATGCCTTGCGCGGCGCAGAGCAGTTCGATCCCCAGAATATAGTTCAAATTATCAACCATCCGGCCTAAACGCCGCGCCCCGTGCGCCGCCATCGAGACGTGGTCTTCCTGATTGGCCGATGTAGGTGTGCTGTCGGTCACACATGGGTTGGCCAGATGTTTGTTCTCGCTCATCAACGCAGCCGTCGTGACCTCGGCGATCATCAGACCCGAGTTCAGCCCCGGCTCGGGCGTCAGGAAGGGCGGCAGATCAAAGCTAAGCGCCGGGTCGACCATTAATGCGATCCGACGCTGTGCGATCGCCCCGATCTCTGACAGGGCCAAAGCAATCATATCGGCGGCAAAGCCTACCGGCTCGGCGTGGAAATTCCCGCCCGAAACAATTGCATCCGGATCGGTCAGAACCAGCGGATTATCAGTGGCCGCGTTGGCCTCAGTTACAAGAGTTGCGGACGCCTGCCGGATCACATCCATCGCTGCGCCGGTCACCTGTGGTTGGCAGCGGATGCAATATGGATCCTGCACTCGCGTATCCCCATCACGGTGACTTTCGCGGATCTCAGAGCCCTCCAGAGTGGCCCGCATCGCCGCCGCCGCTTCGATCTGCCCACGATGCCCGCGCAACGCGTGAATCTCGGGTTGCAGAGGGGCGGTGGATCCCATGATCGCATCAGTTGAAGCCGCCGAAATCACCAGCGCATTTTGTGCTGAACGCCAACCTTCGAACAATCCGGCCAGAGCAAAGGCAGTCGAAAACTGCGTCCCGTTGATGAACGCAAGGCCCTCCTTTGGACCAAGTTGAATCGGCTCTAGCCCAGCTGTTTTCAGAGCCTCTGCACCCGGCATAACAACACCGTTCACCTTTGCCTCGCCCTCACCGATCACCACAGCGGTCATATGGGCCAGTGGCGCAAGATCGCCAGACGCGCCGACCGAACCCTGTGCCGGGATCACAGGTGTCACACCACACGCCAGCATCTGTTGCAGCAATTCGACAAGTTCCCAGCGGACACCCGAAGCACCTCGGCCGAATGACAGCAACTTCAGTGACATCATCAGCCGCGCCAGACGACGCGGCACTGCCGGACCCACCCCGCAACAATGGCTGAGGATCAGGTTGCGCTGCAGGGTTGAGGTATCTTTGGCCGCAATCTTGTGACTCGCCAGTTTGCCAAAGCCGGTGTTGACGCCATAGACGGGCTCGGTCCCTTCGGCAGCCTGCGCAATGCGGGCAGCAGCGACCTCAACCTTGGGTCGGCAGGCGGCGTCCAGCGAAATGGCGGCTTCGGTCCAGTAGATCTGGGCAAGCTGATCCAGCGAAACCTGACCAGGGACAAGCAACAGAGGTGTCATTCCAGACCTCCAAAAATACGTTTATGCAGAGGGTTGAAACCGATGCGATAGGACAGTTCTGCAGGATGAGTGGCATCCCAGACGGCCAGATCAGCGCGCAATCCGGGCGCGATCACGCCGGTATCATCCAGACCCAAAGCGCGGGCCGCGACGTGGGTAACACCTGCCAATGCTTCTTCAGGCGTCATGCGAAACAAAGTGCACCCCATGTTCATTGTTAGCAGCAGAGAAGTCAGGGGTGAGGACCCCGGATTGCAATCGGTCGCTAGTGCCATGGGAACATTCTTCTGGCGCAACAATTCAATCGGCGGAGCTTGCGTTTCATGCAGCGTATAAAACGCGCCGGGCAGCAAGACCGCGACCGTTCCGGCCCTGGCCATGGCGGCAACACCTTCGGCGTCCAGATATTCGATATGATCAGCGGATAGCGCTCCGTAAGCTGCCGCCAGCTTAGCCCCACCTAGATTTGAAAGTTGCTCAGCATGCAGCTTCACCGGTAGGCCAAGCTCTTGCGCGACAACAAAAACCCGTTCGATCTGTGTGGGATCAAATGCAATGCCTTCGCAGAACCCATCCACTGCGTCCACCAGCCCTTCGGTATGGGCCGCGCGCAGTGTCGGAATGCAGACCTCGTCAATATAGGCGTCATCCCGACCCGCATATTCTGGCGGAACGGCATGTGCGCCAAGAAAACTGGTGTTGACCCGAATAGGGCGCTCCCGCGCAATTCGGCGCGCCGCGCGCAACATACGCAGTTCGGTTTCGGTATCGAGCCCATAACCCGACTTCACCTCGATGCAGGACACACCTTCGGCCAGCAATGCGTCCACGCGCGAAAGCGCGCCTGCAAGCAGCTCTTCTTCTGTTGCTGCCCGCGTGCCGTTTACGGTCGACAGGATGCCTCCACCCGCGCGGGCAATTTCTTCGTAGGTCGCGCCCTTCAGGCGCATTTCGAACTCAACCGCGCGGTTGCCGCCAAACACAACATGAGTATGAGCATCAATCAGAGCAGGCGTGATCAAGCGGTCACCATAGTCGTTTAGCGGCCACTCGGCATATGACGGCGGCATTGCCGACCGAGCGCCAACCCAAACGATTTCCGACCCATCGATGGCAATCGCACCATCCTCGATCATCCCATAGGGTTGGTCGCCCCCCATGGTGGCTACATGTTTGCTACGAAGAACAGTTTTTTTCGTCATGGCGATTCTTTTGGGCTCCCCCTGCGCTTGATTTTTTCGTATACGGCTAAAAATATAAAGTCTACACAAAATGGAATTACGATGACGGTTCATGCTAAAACGGCCCTGTTAGGCTCTGAGTGGGTGCACAACCTACGAGTCGAAATCGAAGACGGTCGGATCGCTGCGCTGAAATCAGGGACCGAGCCAAAACCCGAAGACACTCGGGTCGACGTGTTGCTGCCCGCTTTGGCGAACCTGCACAGCCATGCCTTTCAACGCGCCATGGCGGGCATGACCGAAACGCGCGTAGCAGGGCGCGAAAGCTTCTGGACCTGGCGTACTTTGATGTACCGATTTCTGGACCGCCTCACTCCTGCACAGATCGAGTCCATTGCCGCATTGGTCTATATGGAAATGCAGGAAGCCGGGTATGCTGCGGTCGGGGAATTCCACTACGTCCACCACCAACCCGGCGGCACGCCTTATGCGAAGTTGTCTGAGCTGAGTCAGCGCATCTTCTCGGCAGCCAGCCAAACCGGGATTGGATTGACACATCTACCGGTGCTCTACACCTATGGCGGCGTCGCGCAAGAGCCTCTGACCGGTGGTCAATTGCGGTTCGGCAATGATGTGGAAAGGTTCCTGCAGCTTGTCGAGGACTGTAAGCCGCTAATGCCCTATGCAGACAGCCAGATCGGCATCGCGCCGCACTCTCTGCGTGCGACCTCGCCTGATGACCTACGGCAAGTGCTGAACGCTACCCCGCGAGGCCCGGTGCACATCCACATCTCTGAACAAGAGAAGGAGGTCACGGATGTAGAAGCCGCTCTGGGTCAACGACCGGTAGATTGGCTGCTGAGCAACGTGGATGTGAACGAACGATGGTGCCTGATCCATGCCACTCATATGACAGACGATGAAACCCGCGCTCTTGCCCGATCCGGGGCTGTGGCCGGTCTGTGCCCGATCACAGAGGCCAATCTGGGGGATGGTATTTTCAATGGTGCCGTCTACATCGAGCAGGGCGGTGTCTTTGGTGTCGGTTCAGACTCGAATGTGCGTATTTCACTGCCCGAGGAATTGCGTACGCTGGAGTATTCTCAACGTCTGCGCGACAAGGCCCGCACTGTGCTGGTACGTGGCGAAGGCTCGGTAGGTCAAACGCTGTATACCGGAGCCGCCCGCGGTGGCGCACAGGCGCTGGGGCGCGACGCCGGAGAGATCGCAATAGGTCATCTGGCCGATCTGGTTGCGATCGATCGAAGTCACCCCACTCTGTGTACTTTGCGCGACGATCAATTGATTGACGGCCTGAGCTTTGCCGCGCCTGACGGAACAGTGACCGACCTTTGGTCTGCCGGGCGACATCAGGTGCGCGGCGGGCGGCATATCGCCCGCGATGCGATCCTGAACAATTATCGTGCCGCGATGAATGACCTTTTGGAAGACATCTGATCTGATATGACCCAAACCAGCGACACAACCAGCTACAAAGACATTAAGCAAACCGTCCTGCGCCGCATCCGCTCGGGCGAGTTGCAGCCCGATGCTCTGCTTCCCAATGAGCAAGAATTAGCGGTCGAGTTTTCGTGCACCCGCACCACAGTCAACAGAGCACTGCGGGAACTGGCGGATGAAGGGTTTCTTGAACGGCGCCGAAAGGCAGGCACCCGGGTCCTTAGCGCACCGCAGCGACAGGCGCGCTTCACAATTCCACTGGTCCGAGATGAAATCGAAGCGGCGGGCGGAACCTATCGCTACGCTCTTGTGTCATGTGAAACGCAGATCGCCCCAGACTGGCTGGCGGCCCGGTTGGCCCTACGTGCTGATCAAAGTGTGATGCACGTGCGATGCATGCATTTCTCCGGCAATTCGCCGTTTCAGTTCGAAGACCGCTGGATCGTGATAGACAGCGTACCTCAGGTCACGCAGGCAGATTTCTCTAGCGTCGGACCCAATGACTGGCTGGTGCAAACTGTCCCGTTCACCAATGTCGAGTTGACCTTTCTGGCCAGCCGCGCCGATACCACTTTGGCCGGTTTTCTGGACGTTCCCGAGGGTGAACCCGTTTTTACTGCCGAGCGTATCACATGGCTGCAGGGTCAGCCGGTAACGTTTGCCAAGATGTATTTCGCGGCTGGCTACAGAATGACCACCGAATTCTGATATTCCGGGCTTTACCCTCTGACATTTCCAATACAGATTTGCGGCACATGTCCGCGTCGAATGGAAAGGATATCGGGATGGGCAACCCGCTCTATGATCGTTTGTTTGGCATCCATGCGGGCAAGGACACGCCGTTTCTGCATCTCGCCGATGGTCAGACACTGACCCATGCTGCGTTTCTGGACATGGCAGCCCGACTGGCGAACGCCCTGACTGGTCTTGAGCTGGAACCGGGTGATCGCGTGGCTGTGCAGGTAGAGAAGTCCGCCGAAGCACTGGCGCTTTATGCCGCCTGCGCGCAAGCCGGGCTGATCTTTCTACCTCTCAATACGGGCTATACGACGCTAGAGCTAAGCTATTTCATCGAAAACAGCGGAGCCTCACTGGTGGTGTGCGATGAGGCAAACGAGGCAGGGCTTGCCGAGATCGTGCAAAAGAACAATGCCCGGCTTGAAACGCTAAACGCCGACGGTTCAGGCAGCCTTATGCGGCGTGCTCTGGGGATGCTTCCGGCCTTTCAGCCGGCCCACCGATCCGAAGATGATCTGGCTGCGTTCCTATATACTTCAGGCACGACGGGGCGTTCGAAAGGGGCAATGCTGACGCAGGCGAATCTGCTGTCGAACGCGGAGACCCTTGTGCAGGAATGGCGATTCACAGATGATGACGTGCTGTTGCACGCGCTGCCGATCTTTCACACGCATGGACTGTTTGTTGCGACAAATGTCGTCCTCGCATCGGGCGGGTCGATGATATTTCTGCCGAAGTTCGACCTGGAAGATATGTTGCGCCTGATGCCACAGGCAACGGCGATGATGGGGGTGCCGACGTTTTACACCCGCCTGCTAAGCGACGACCGCTTCGCCCAAGATCTGACTCAGGATATGCGGCTGTTCATCTCAGGTTCAGCGCCTTTGCTGGCAGATACCCACGTTCAATTTGAAGACCGCACAGGTCATCGCATTCTGGAACGCTATGGCATGACCGAGACGAACATGAACACTTCTAACCCCTATGACGGCGAACGCCGGGCGGGAACGGTCGGGTTTCCCCTGCCGGATGTTGAACTGAAGGTCACAGACTCCAAAACAGGTCAAACCCTAGCAGATGGTGAGATCGGCATCATCGAGGTGCGCGGTCCCAATGTGTTTCAGGGCTACTGGCAAATGCCCGACAAAACCGCCGCAGAACTGCGTGGAGACGGGTTCTTCATCACTGGCGATCTGGGTCGGATCGACGAGGACGGCTATGTCCATATCGTCGGGCGCGAGAAAGACCTGATCATCTCGGGCGGGTATAATATCTACCCCAAAGAGATCGAGCTGCTGCTGGACGAACAACCCGGCGTGCTGGAAAGCGCGGTAATTGGCGTCCCGCATCCGGATTTCGGAGAAACCCCGGTTGGCATTCTGGTCCCTACCCCCGGTCACACGCCAGATATCGAGGCCATCATGGGTGCGGTTCGGGACGCGCTCGCCCGGTTCAAACATCCCCGCCAGTTGATCTTGCTGGACGAGCTCCCCCGCAACACAATGGGCAAGGTGCAAAAGAACATCCTGCGTGACCGCTGCAAAGACCTTTTCACCAAGACCTGATCTTCAAGGCAAAAGCGCAACGCGACCCTTGTCCGTCAACAACCAGCAATCCTGTCCTTCGAACACCGCAACGCCAACCGGGCGGCCATACCCTGCGCCGCTATCCAGGTTGATGCGATTGCCGTAATGCGTTGATTGATCCACCGGCGTATGCCCATGGACGATCAGTTTCGGATGCGGACCTCGGTGGTTGTGAAAGGTTTGCCTGATCCAGACCAGATCATTTTGCCGTTGTTCGCTCAGGGGAATACCGGGCCGAATGCCCGCATGGACAAAAGCAATCTCGCGCGTTTGATGCATGGCGATGAGCCCTTGCAGAAATATCCGATGCGCATCGGGAACCGCACCCCGCGCTGTTGCATGCAGATCCTCGAGCCGTGTCTGCTGATCGAAGAACACGCCATAGCTTTGTAGTGTTTCGACACCACCCAACCGCTCGTGCAGCCAATGATACCCGACCAACATATGCGGATCGTGACGCGGGACATCTTCGAGGAACCATGAAAACATCCGGTCATGGTTGCCCAGCAGAGTGATCCACCGCTTGCCCGCATCGCGACCAGCGATCAGCCGATCCAGAACGCCCCGGCTGTCGGGGCCCCGATCAACGTAATCGCCCAGATACACGATCTCGGCATCGGGGCCGCCATCGCGTTCGATCAGCGCCAAGGAGCGCTCGAACTCATCCACGCGGCCGTGCAAATCTCCAATTGCGTAGATCGGATTGGTCATCAGCTTCCCCTCGGGCAATGGTGATTGCCGCACTTCTGGCGCAAAATCAGCACTTTGAAAAGGCGATGCCCACGCTTTGGACAAGCGCGGGCATCAATCTGTCACAGAAGTTCAACAGCGACCGTCAGGCCACGTCAAACTCCAACGGTTTGATCTGAGTAAACAGACCTGTCTCGGCGAGTTTGGCGCGCGCCTCGGCTGGTACCGGTTCATCAACATAAAGCAACGCAATCGCCTCACCGCCGGCTTCGGATCGTCCAAGAGTAAAGTTCGCGATGTTCACATCGTTCTCGCCCATGGTCTGTCCTAAAGCACCAATGATGCCCGGCACGTCTTCGTTAGTCGTATAGAGCATATGCGCCCCGATCTCGGCATCGATATTGATGCCCTTGATCTGAATAAACCGCGGCTTGCCGTCGCTGAACACCGTGCCACCGATTGAGCGTTCACGCTTTTCAGTCACCACAGTGACCTTGATATAGCCTTCGAACGCACCGGATTTGTCCTGATTGGTGGTCGATATCTGGATGCCACGCTCTCTCGCGACAACCGGGGCCGAGACCATGTTCACCTCGGGATTGAATTTCTTCATGATTCCGGCAACGACCGAACAATTCAACGCAGCCAGGTTCATGTTCGCAGCGACACCGTCATAGAGGATGTTGATTGCCTTGATCGGCTCATCCGTCATCTGACCAATGAAGCTGCCCAGATGCCCGGCCAGCTTGATCCACGGCCCCATGACCTTGGCCTCTTCTGCCGTTACACTGGGCATGTTCAGCGCATTCTCGACCGCTCCGGTCAGCAGGTAATTCGAGATCTGTTCGGCCACTTGCAGCGCCACGTTCTCCTGCGCCTCAGTCGTGGCCGCACCCAAGTGCGGTGTGCAAACCACATTGGGTAGGTTGAACAGGGCGTTCTCCTTGGCCGGTTCCTCACTGAACACGTCAAAGGCCGCACCGGCGACATGACCCGAATGCAACGCCTCGGCCAGCGCGTCCTCGTCGACCAGACCGCCACGGGCGCAGTTGACAATGCGCACGCCTTTCTTGGTCTTGGCCAGGTTCTCACGGCTCAGGATATTGCGCGTCTGATCGGTCAGCGGCACGTGCAGAGTGATAAAGTCAGCGCGGGCCAGAAGCTCATCCAATTCGACCTTTTCCACACCCATCTGCGCGGCTTTCTCTTCGCCAAGGTAGGGATCATAGGCGACGACCTTCATCTTCAGACCCAAAGCACGCTCGCAGACGATGCCACCAATGTTGCCCGCGCCGATCACGCCCAGGGTCTTGTTGGTCAGCTCAATCCCCATGAACTTGGACTTTTCCCACTTACCCGCGTGGGTCGAGGTGCTGGCTTCGGGGATCTGCCGCGCCACGGCAAACATCATCGCGATGGCATGCTCGGCGGTGGTGATCATGTTACCGAACGGTGTGTTCATCACGATCACGCCTTTTTTCGAGGCCGCATCCTTGTCGATATTGTCGGTGCCGATCCCGGCACGACCAATGACTTTTAACTTGTCTGCCTTCTCCAGAATGGTTGGCGTGACTTTGGTGGCAGAACGGATGGCGAGGCCGTCATACTGACCGATCACCTCGGCCAGCTTGTCTTTGTCCTTTCCCAGATCGGGCATGAAATCCACGTCGATGCCACGGTCGCGGAAGATTTGAACGGCGGTTTCGCTCAGCTTGTCAGAGACGAGTACTTTGGGAGCCATATTTTTGGTCCTTGAACATTGTGGAAGGTCCGGGCCGGATGCGGCCCGGTAGAAAAGGTCAGGCAGCTTCGGTTTGCGCTGCAATCTCGGCTTCAAAAGCCCATGCAAGCCAGGGCAGCATCGCCTCGATATCTGATGTCTCAACCGTGCCGCCGCACCAGATGCGCAGACCCGCAGGGGCGTCGCGATAGGCACCGATATCAAGCGCAATGCTTTCGGCCTCAAGCCGTTTGGCGACGGCTTTGGCAAAAACGGCACCATCTTGAATGCGCGTATCGGTGAACTTCAGACAGACCGACGTATTTGATTGAGTTGTCGAGTCTTCGGCCAGATTGGCGATCCAGTCATTTTGGTCGCAGAACGCATGAACCGCGCCAGCATTGGCATTCGCACGAGCAATCAGCCCCTGCAAGCCTCCGACTGAACGCGCCCAATCCAACGCGAAAAGGTAATCCTCAACCGCGAGCATTGAGGGTGTGTTGATCGTCGCGCCGGTGAATATCCCATCAATCAGCTTGCCACCTTTGGTCAGTCGGAAGATCTTCGGCAAAGGCCATGACGGGGTGTAACTCTCCAAGCGCTCGACCGCGCGCGGAGACAGGATCAGCATCCCATGAGCCGCCTCTCCGCCTAGAACCTTCTGCCAGCTGAACGTTGTCACATCCAACTTGTCCCATGGCAAGTCCATCGCGAACGCAGCGGATGTCGCGTCACAGATCGTCAGACCCTGACGATCATCAGCAATCCAGTCGCCATCTGGGACCCGCACACCCGAAGTCGTTCCGTTCCATGTGAACACCACATCGTTGGCGAAATCGACCGACGCGAGATCAACGATCTGCCCGTACTCGGCGGTTTTCACTTCAGCGTCGATTTTCAGTTGCTTGACCACATCAGTCACCCAACCCGCGCCAAAGCTTTCCCAGGCCAGCATTTCAACTTTGCGCTCACCCAGCAAAGACCAAAGCGCCATCTCAACCGCACCGGTGTCCGAGGCTGGTACAATGCCGATGCGATAATCCGCCGGTATGCCTAGAATCTCTCGCGTGCCTTCAATGGCCGCCTTCAGCTTGTCCTTGCCGACAGCAGCCCGATGCGAGCGGCCCAAGGCGGCATCCGCCAGTTTGGTCAGATCAAATGTGGGGGGTTTGGCACAGGGGCCCGAGGAAAAACGCGGGTTGGCCGGCCGCGTCGCCGGTTGTTCGATAGTCATGTGTATTACCCTTCCAGATACACGCCCCTCGTTGGGGAGGGGTGTCCCACGGACAGAGGTATGGGCCGTTTGCACCTGCAGCAAGCGCAAAAGACGCTTCATCAGCGAAAAACGACACTGGAAATGGGCTCAGATCGGAACACAGGTTTCCGATTGGCGAAAACCCCCGCCGATTTCATGGCGGGGGGAATTGTTTTTTGAGGTTTATTCAGCTGCGTCCATGTATTCTGACATTGGCGGGCATGTGCAGATTAGGTTTCGGTCTCCGTATGCGTTGTCGACGCGGTTGACGGGGGACCAGTATTTGTCGACGCCCATGGAGCCTGGGGGGAAGCAGGCCTGTTCACGGGTGTAGGGACGGTCCCAGTCGCCGACCAGATCGCGCACCGTGTGGGGGGCGTTTTTCAGCGGGTTGTTTTCCGCGTCGATCTTGCCGTCGATGATGTCCTGTGCCTCGGAGCGGATGGACAGCATGGCGTCGCAGAAGCGGTCCAGCTCATCCATGGGTTCCGATTCCGTGGGCTCGACCATCAGGGTGCCGGCCACCGGCCAGGACATGGTGGGCGCGTGGAAGCCGCTGTCCACCAGACGTTTGGCAATGTCATCGACGCTGACATGGGCCGCCTCGTCCAGCGGGCGGGTGTCGAGGATGCATTCATGCGCCACGCGACCCGTTTCCGAGGTGTAGAGGATCGGGTAGGCATCCTTGAGCCGCGCCGCGATGTAGTTGGCGTTCAGGATCGCCACCTTGGTCGCCTGCGTCAGACCCGCGCCGCCCATCAGCAGCACATAGGCCCAGCTAACCGGCAAGATCGAGGGCGACCCAAAGGGCGCCGCCGAGACCGGACCCACGGCAGTGCCGTATTCCGGGTGGCCGGGCAGGTGCTCGGTCAGATGCGCTTTGACGCCGATCGGACCCATGCCGGGGCCGCCGCCGCCATGGGGGATGCAGAAGGTCTTGTGCAGGTTCAGGTGGCTGACGTCACCGCCGATGTCTCCGGGACGCGACAGACCCACCATGGCGTTCATGTTGGCGCCGTCGATATAGACCTGACCGCCGTGATCATGGGTGATCTGGCAGACCTCCTGCACGGTGGTCTCGAACACGCCATGGGTCGAGGGGTAGGTGATCATGCAGGCGGCCAGATGATCGGAGTGCTTTTCGGCCTTGGCGCGGAAGTCATTCAGATCAATGTTGCCCTTCTCATCCGCCTGCACAGGCACAACCTGCCAGCCGACCATCTGCGCCGAGGCCGGGTTGGTCCCATGCGCCGAGGTCGGGATCAGGCAGACATTGCGCTGCCCTTCGCCCCGGGCGAAGTGATAGTTGCGGATGGTCAAGAGGCCTGCGTATTCACCCTGCGCGCCCGAGTTGGGCTGCTGGCTGATCGCGTCATAGCCGGTGATCTGGCACAACTTGTCGTTCAGATCATCGATCATCTCATGATAGCCCTGCGCCTGATCTTCGGGGCAGAACGGGTGCAGGTTGCCGAACTCGGGCCAGGTGACCGGGATCATCTCGATCGTGGCGTTCAGCTTCATGGTGCACGAGCCCAGCGGGATCATCGCCCGGTCCAGCGCCAGGTCGCGGTCGGCCAGACGGCGCATGTAGCGCGTGATCTCGGCCTCGGCCCGGTTCTTGTGGAAGATCGGGTGGGTCAGGTACTCGCTTTCGCGCAGCGCGTAATCCGGCAGGCGATAGGCCACGTTCGAGCTGTCATCCTTGCGGTCGATGCCGAAGGCCCCCCAGACCGCCTCGATGGTCTCGGGCCGGGTCTGTTCGTCCAGGCTGATGCCCACTTTCGTGTCGCCGACCTTACGCAGGTTGACGCCCCGGGCCACAGCGGCCTCCATGACCGTTTTCTGCAGATGGCCAACCTCAACCGTGATCGTGTCGAAGAACACTTCCGGCTCCACAGCAAAGCCTGCCTCTTCCAGACCGGCGGCCATACGCGAGGTCTTGCGGTGCACCGATTGCGCGATGGCCTTGATGCCGTCGGGGCCGTGATACACGGCATACATCGAGGCAATCACCGCCAGCAGCGCCTGCGCGGTGCAGACGTTCGAGTTGGCTTTCTCACGCCGGATGTGCTGTTCGCGGGTCTGCAGCGCCAGGCGGTAAGCCTTGTTGCCCCGGCTGTCGATGCTGACACCGATGATCCGGCCCGGCATCGAGCGCTTCAGCTTGTCGGTGGTCGCCATATACGCGGCGTGCGGGCCACCATAGCCCATCGGCACACCAAAGCGCTGGGTCGAGCCGATGGCGATATCCGCGCCCATCTCACCGGGCGACTTCAGCAGCGCCAGCGACAGGATATCGGCGGCGACGATGGCAATCGCCTTGTGTTCATGCAGGGCCGCAATCTCGGCGGTGAAGTCGCGCACATGGCCATGGGTGCCGGGGTACTGGAAGATGGCGCCAAAGACCGCGCCCGCATCCAGCGTGTCCGGATCAGCCACCTGCACCTCGATGCCCAGAGGCTCGGCGCGCGTTTTAATCACCGCGATGGTCTGCGGGTGGCAGTTCTTGTCGACAAAGAAGGCTGCATTGTTGGCCTTGGACCGGCCGCCGCGCTTGGCCATCGCCATCGCTTCGGCTGCCGCCGTGGCTTCGTCCAGCAAGGATGCGTTGGCCACGTCCAGCCCGGTCAGATCGCTGACCATGGTCTGGAAGTTCAAGAGCGCCTCAAGTCGGCCCTGGCTGATCTCGGGCTGATAGGGGGTATAGGCCGTGTACCAAGCCGGGTTCTCCAGAATGTTGCGCAGGATCGGCGCAGGCGTCGTGGTGCCGTAATAGCCCTGGCCGATCAGCGAGGTCAGAACCTTGTTCTTGCTCGCCACTTCTTTCATGTGAAAGAGCGCATCGCGTTCCGTCATCGCCGGGCCCCAGTCCAGCGGCTCTTTCTGCCGGATCGCGGGCGGGACGGTGGCGTCGATCAGCTCGTCCAGCGTCTTGAAGCCGATCACCTTGAGCATGTCGCGCATCTCGGTCGGGCTGGGCCCGATATGGCGGCGGTTGGCGAAGTCATAGGCTTCGTAATCGGTCAGTTTGAAGGCCATGTGTGCGCTCCTCAAGGATAGGTCAGGCCCGGCGGAGACGGCAGGAGCCTCCGGCGGAAGTATTTGGAAACAGATGAAGGGGCGGGGCCGCGCACGGACCCGCCGCCTGAGTTAACCGATGAAGGCCTTGTAGCCGGCCTCGTCCATCAGGTCTTCGAGCTGCGAGGCGTCCGCGATCTTGATCTTGTAGATCCAGGCCTCGCCTTCGGGGTCTTCGTTCAGCGCGCCGGGATTGTCGGCCAGTGCCTCGTTCACCTCGGTGATCTCGCCGTCGACCGGTGCGTAAAGCTCGGACGCCGCCTTGACGGATTCAATCACGCCGATCTCGCCGCCTTTTTCGAACTCGTCGCCTGCTTCCTGCTGTTCCACGAACACCACGTCACCCAATTGCTCGGCGGCGTGTTTGGTGATGCCCAGCGTGGCGGTGTCGCCGTCAACGCTCAGCCATTCATGCTCTTCGGAATAATAGGTTGCCATGTCTCTCTCTCCTGACTTCAACGCTTGTAATTCTGTTTGACGAAGGGCAGCGCCACGATCTCAGCCGGTTGCGGCTTGCCCCGGATGATCAGGTTCACCTTCTCGCCCGGCTCGCCATGGCCTTTGCTCACATAGCCCATCGCCACCGGTCCACCCACCGTGGGGCCAAACACGCCCGAGGTGATCTGACCGATGCTGTTGCCCTCAAGGCACCGCACTTCCACACCCTGACGCGCAGGCGCACGGCCTTCGGGCTTGATGCCCACCAGCTTGCGCGCGGGACCTTCGGCCAGTTCCTTTTGCACGCGGGCCGCGCCCGGGAAACCGCCCTCTTCCTTGCGGCGCTTTTGCATCGCCCAGCCCAGCGAGGCCTCGACCGGCGAGGTGCTCTGGTCGATGTCATTGCCATAAAGGCACAGACCTGCCTCCAGCCGCAGGCTGTCGCGCGCGCCCAGACCGGCCGGCTCGCAATCCTCATGCGCCAGAAACGCCTTGGTGATCTCGATCGCCTTGTCCTCGGGGATCGAGATCTCGTAGCCATCCTCGCCGGTATAGCCCAGCCGCGAGATACGGCACTCAACACCGTTGATATCGGCAACCGTGGTTTCCATGAACTTTAGATCACGCGCGGCGGGGCACAGTTCGCCCACAACGTTTTCCGCCGCAGGGCCCTGAACCGCCACCAGCGCGCGGTCGAAAATCTCGATCACTTCAACGCCTTCAAGGTGCTCACGCATATGCGGAATGTCCTGATGCCGCAGCGCCGCGTTCACCACCACAAAGTAATGATCGCCCGCATTCGACACGATCAGGTCATCCATGATCCCGCCTTCTGCGTTCGTAAAGAACCCGTACCGCGCCTTGCCTTCCTTCAGCGTCGCATAGGCCTGCGGGCAAAGCGCTTCCAGCTTCTCACCCACATTCTCGCCCCGCAAAATCACCTGACCCATATGGCTCACATCAAACACCGCCGCCTTCTCACGACACTGCTTATGCTCCCCCATAATCCCCAAAGGATACTGAACAGGCATCTCCCATCCCGCAAAATCAACCAACTTACCCCCCAACTCAACATGCAAAGCGTGAAGAGGCGTGCGTTTTAATTCGGTCATCAACTTAACCTTTCAATCAGCGGGACTGGTCGCGAACAACCGTGACGGTGCAATGCGCGTTGCGCACGACACGGGCCAGGTTCGGGCCAATCTCATAGTTCGGAAAATCGCCTTTGGTCGAAGCCATGACGATCAGATCAAAACCCTCTTTGTAGGCGAGCTTCAGTATCTCACGATAGACGCTGCCTTCTTCGATATGGATCGCCACATCAGATGCACCGTTGTGATCCAGTATGGCCTGCACCGCATTGCGCACGTGGTCTTTTGCGCCTGCGCCATAGTTGGCGGGCAGGTTCGGCAACTGGATGATCTCAGGAATGACGGCAATCGCGTGCAATTCGGCACTGTAGAACTTTGCTTGTTCTTGTGCGAGCGGCAGGGCGTTCTTCCACGAACGGTCGTCGGTGTGATCAATCGGCAGCAGGATTTTCGTGGCCATCACGTCTCTCCTCGAGAAATGGAATTCTGTTTGAAGCCGGGGGGCCGGGATGGCCCCCCGTATTTTCATCCGAGATTATTCGGCGGGTGTGCCGCCTGGCTCTTCGGACTTGCCACCTGAGGCAAAGAACTCTTTCGTCAGTTTGAAGACGATCGGGCTCAGCAGCGCCAGGGCGATCAGGTTCGGAATGGCCATCATCGCGTTCAGCGTATCGGCCAGCAGCCAGATGAAGCCCAGATCCGCTGTTGCGCCAAAATAGATCATGACGATCCACAGGACGCGGTAGGGCATCAGGGATTTCACGCCCAGCAGGAACTCAACACATTTCTCGCCATAGAAGGACCAGCCCAGAATGGTGGTAAAGGCAAAGATCGACAGAGCGATGGCGATCAGATACCCACCGATACCCGGCAGCGACAGTTCGAACGCGTGACTGGTTAATGCTGCACCGGATTCACCCGATGTCCAGGCACCCGACGAGATGATAGCAAGACCGGTGATGGTGCAGACGATGATCGTGTCGATGAACGTACCCAACATCGCGATCAGGCCCTGGTTGACCGGACCTTTGGTCTCGGCTGCGGCGTGTGCGATCGGAGCGGAACCCAGACCGGCTTCGTTCGAGAAGACACCACGTGCCACACCAAAGCGGATCGCGGCCCAAACGGCAGCACCCGCGAAACCACCTTCGGCGGCCGACGGGGTGAAGGCGTAGGTGAAAACAAGCGACAGAGCGGAGCCGATGTTACCGATGTTGATCAGTAGAACCAGCAGGCCTGCGACGACGTAGGCAATCGCCATGAACGGAACCAGTTTACCTGCAACCGCACCGATGCGGGTGATGCCGCCCAGGATCACGGCCGCGGTCAGAACCATCAGGACAACGCCGGTAACCGAAGTGTTCAGGCCGAAGTTCGACTCCAGAACCTGTGCAACACCATTGGCCTGTACACCGTTGCCGATGCCGAACGCCGCGATTGCGCCGAACAGGGCAAATGCAACACCCAGCCAGGCCCATTTCGCGCCGAGGCCGTTTTTGATGTAGTACATCGGGCCGCCGACATAGTTACCAAGCTCGTCTTTTTCGCGGTATTTCACCGCGCAGACAGCTTCGGCATATTTGGTGGCCATGCCCACCAGGGCGGTCATCCACATCCAGAACAAGGCGCCCGGACCGCCCAGGAAGACAGCAGTGGCCACACCAGCGATGTTGCCCGTACCGATAGTCGCAGATAGCGAGGTCATCAGCGCGTTGAACGGGCTGATCTGGCCCTCGCCCTGACCTTCGCGGCCTTTGAACAGCAGGCTGAAGCCTGTGCCAATGCGCAGGATCGGCATGAACTTCAGGCCGACCTGCAGGAAGAAGCCAACGCCGAGAATGAGAACCAGCATCAGCGGCCCCCACACGACGCCATTGATGGCCCCTACGATTGAATTTAACGCTTCCATGGTTTCCCTCCCATTTGCGTTAGGTTTATGCCCTGTTCGCCAAAGCCCGCTGGCGGGCCTGCTTGAGGGCGGCAAAGTCTTCGTCCGCGTGGAACGATGATCGGGTCAGCGGCGTTGCCGACACGTGCAAAAAGCCCTTGGAACGCGCGATCTGTTCCAGTTGGGCAAATTCTTCCGGTGTCCAGAACCGGTCAATCGGATGGTGTTTAGGGGTCGGTTGCAGATATTGGCCGACGGTCAGGAAATCGACATTGGCCGCGCGCAGGTCGTCCATGACCTGACGGACATCGTCCAGACTTTCGCCAAGCCCGACCATCAGGCCAGATTTGGTAAAAAGCTCCGGGTTCGCGCGTTTGGCATCATCCAGCAGACGCAGCGAGGTGTAATAGCGTGCACCAGGTCGCACAGTTGGATAAAGGTGCGGCACAGTTTCCAGATTGTGGTTGAAAACGTCCGGCGCCGCTTCAAATACGATCTCTGACGCAGTGCCTTTTCCAAGAAAATCGGGTGTCAGAACCTCGACAGTGGTACCGGGGTTCTGATGGCGCACGGCACGGATGGTCTGAGCGATATGCTCGGCCCCACCATCTGCCAGATCATCGCGATCGACCGAGGTGATCACTACATGACGCAGGCCTAGCTTCTTGACCGCTGCCGCAACACGGCCAGGTTCAAACACATCCAGAGCATCCGGGCGACCCGTTGAGACATTGCAGAACGAACAACCCCGCGTGCAAACCTCACCCATGATCATCATGGTGGCGTGGCGCTTGGACCAGCATTCGCCGATATTGGGGCAGGCGGCTTCTTCGCAGACCGTCGCCAGATCATGCTCGCGCATGAGGCGTCGTGTTTCATAGTATTCAGCGCTGTCGCCCTTTTTCTTGCGAATCCACTTGGGCTTGCGCGGGATGACACTGTCGGCCTTTTTGGCTTTTTCCGGGTGGCGAGGACGAAGCTGGATGGTCATCTGGCTGGTCTCCCTTATGCGTGGATCGCGCGGCCCAGGGCGTCGAGGCAGGCTTCTTTGACGGCCTCGCCCATGGCCGGGTGCGCATGGCAGGTTGCAGCGACTTCGGACACCGTTGCACCCTTTGTCATCGCCAGAACCAGTTCAGCGATCAGATCGCCGCCATGGGCTCCGCAAATATGCGCACCCAGGATCTGGCCGTTCGGGTCTGCCAGAACCTTCACTGCACCGTCTGTTTCACCGGTCGAACGCGCGCGTGAGTTCGCCATGAAGGCGAATTTGCCGACCGAATACTCGGCACCGGATTCTTTCAGTGCTTCTTCGGTCAAACCAACCGAGGCGACTTCGGGGTCGGTGTACACCACGCCGGGGACGGTGTTGTAATCGACGTGACCAGCTTCGCCTGCCAGCATCTCAACACAGGCGACACCATCTTCTTCGGCCTTGTGCGCCAGCATAGGTCCGGGAACGCAATCACCGATGGCGTAGATGCCCGGGACAGATGTCTGAAATGCGCCATCAACTTCAATGAAACCGCGTTGGTTCACGGCCACGCCCAGCTCTTCCAAGCCAAGGCCATGTGTGACTGGGCGGCGACCCACGGCGATCAACACCTTGTCGGCCTCGATCACTTCTTCTTTGTCCTTGCCGACGCGGTCCACAGTTAGTGTCAGGCCAGTATCCGTTTTGTCGACGGATTTTAGTGCCCGGCCCAGCTGGAATTTCAGGCCACGTTTTGACAGCGCGCGTTGCGCCAGTTTGGCAATTTCACCATCCATGCCGGGCAGCACGCGGTCTAGATATTCGACGACCGTAACTTTGGCTCCGAGACGCGCCCAAACTTGCCCAAGTTCCAGTCCGATGACACCGGCACCGATCACCACCAGATGCTCGGGCACACTCTCCAGCGCAATCGCGCCCGTCGAACTGAGGATATCTTGCTCGTCAATCTCAATCCCTGGCAACGGGGTAGGTTCGGAACCAGAGGCAATGAGGATGTTCTTGGCCTCATGGACTTCGTTACCCACCTTGACCTGACCAGCGGCCGGAATACTGGCCCACCCTTCGATCAGATCAACGCCGTTTTTCTTGAACAAAAACGCAATACCCTTGGTCAGGTCGCCTATGATCTTGTCCTTGCGTCCCATCATTGCGGGCACATCGATGCTGGCCCCCTCGACCGCAATACCGTGGGAGGAGAGATGTGCAAGTCCGGCATATTTGGCCGAGGAGGTCAGCAACGCTTTGGAGGGTATGCACCCCACATTCAAACAGGTCCCGCCAAGCGCACTGCGGCCTTCAACGCAAGCGACTGTCAGGCCCAGCTGTGCCGCGCGGATCGCGGCGACATAGCCGCCCGGACCGCCCCCGATGACAATAAGATCGTAAGTCATTTGGTCTTCTTTCAGTAGATCGGGTGGCTTGCGCAGAGCGCGCGGACCTTTTCACGGGTTTCCTTTTCGACGGTCTCGTCACCGTCAGACGATTGTGCCAGCGCGTCCAACACATCACCGATCATGTGGCCAATCTGTTTGAACTCTTCTGGTCCAAACCCACGGCTGCAGCCTGCGGCCGTACCAAGACGGATGCCGCTGGTGACAGTGGGCCTTTCGGGATCACCCGGAACGCTGTTTTTGTTGCAGGTGAATCCTGCACGCTCTAGCGCCGCTTCGGCGTCTTTGCCGGTTACGCCGACTGGGCGCAGATCAACCAGCATAAGGTGGTTTTCAGTGCCGCCCGAAACGATGTCGCACCCGCGCGCCATCATCACGTTGGCCAGTGCCGAGGCACTGTCGACAACGCGCTGCATATATTCTTTGAATTCAGGCTGCAGCGCTTCACCAAATGCGACTGCTTTGCCTGCGATCACATGCATCAGGGGGCCGCCCTGCAGACCCGGGAAAACAGCCGAGTTGATCTTTTTTGCCAGCGCTTCATCGTTTGTAAGAATAATCCCACCGCGCGGACCGCGCAGCGTCTTGTGCGTAGTCGACGTAACAATGTGTGCGTGCCCGATGGGCGAGGGATGCAGGCCAGTCGCAACCAAGCCGGCGATGTGGGCCATGTCTGCCAGAAGCCATGCGCCAACTTCGTCGGCAATGGCGCGGAAGCGTGCGAAATCGATCTTTTGCGAATAGGCCGATGCGCCTGCAATGATCAGTTTGGGCTTTTCGGCTTTCGCCAATTCTTCAACCTGATCATAGTCAATCAGCCCGGCCTGGGTCAGGCCATATTGAACCGGACGGAACCACTTGCCGGACTGGGCAGGTTTTGCGCCATGGGTCAGGTGGCCCCCAGCATCCAGCGACATACCAAGAATCGTGTCACCTGGGCTGAGTAGTGCCAGCTTAACCGCTCCGTTGGCTTGCGCGCCTGAGTGCGGCTGGACGTTTGCATATTCACAGCCAAACAGCTTCTTCAATCGATCAATGGCTTCGGCCTCAACCTCATCCACATATTCACACCCACCATAATAGCGGCGACCCGGATAGCCCTCGGCGTATTTGTTTGTAAGTACGGAACCCTGCGCATCGATCACTGCCTGAGAGACGATGTTCTCGGAAGCGATCAGTTCGATCTGTTCAGCCTGGCGTATGCCCTCGCGTGCGATCGATGCTGCGATGACGGGATCAGCCTCGGTGAGCGGTTTTGTGAACATGATCTCCTCCTGTAATCTCGTTTCCAGTGTACGAAATTTTGTTTCCTATAGTGGAATTAGTGTACGCAAGGCAACAAAAATTTCATCACAGTAAAGTTGTTTGGCTCGGGGGAAATGAGTAAGCTTTGATAAAACAAGGAGATTCCCATGTCTGAGGACAACCTGAAAGATGGTGCCGGACCGGAAGAACAGGACGAGGGGGCGGCTTTGGGTCGGTCGATCCGGGATGCACGCCGCGCAAAAGGCTGGACATTGGAGGAGGCCGGGCGCGAAGCGGGAATCGGTCGATCAACACTTTCAAAGATCGAAAACAACCAGACACGTCCAAGTTTCGAGATCGTGCGGCGGCTGACACAGGCCTTGGACATGAACACGCCACAGCTGTTCTTGCAGTCCGCTCAATCGGGAATTTCGGGGCGACGTGATTTTACGCCGAAAGGGCAAGGCGAGATAAGAAATACGCCGACCTACATGCACGAATTGCTGTGCTCGGACCTGACCAGTAAGCGAATGCTTCCTTATATCGCGACGATAAAAGCGCGTGACATATCAGAATATGAGAACTGGATCAGGCACACAGGCGAAGAATTCATGTACGTTATCAGTGGCGAGTTGATATTCGTATCCGAGCATTACCGCCCCTTACCGATGAAACCCGGAGATTCTCTGTACTACGATAGCGGTATGGGGCATGGCTGTATTTCTACGAGTAAGGAAGACGCCAGGGTCCTGTGGGTTTCGCTGGAATGACACGTTAGGCCACGGCGCTTTCGCGCAGAATACCAATACCAACCTGAGCAAACGGATATCTCATGGACCGGACTATTTTCACTGGAACTATGCCTGCCCTTATGACGCCGTGTAAGGCCGACAGGACACCTGACTTTGACGCGCTGGTCAAAAAGGGCAAAGAGATGATCGCGGCCGGCATGTCCGCTGTCGTCTATTGTGGCTCGATGGGGGATTGGCCGCTTCTGACGGATGCCCAACGGATGGAGGGCGTGGAACGACTGGTCGACGCTGGCTTGCCGGTTGTCGTGGGGACGGGTGCCATCAACTCGAATTCCGCTGTGGCGCACGCAGCACATGCACAGAAGGTCGGCGCGGCAGGGTTGATGGTTATCCCTCGGGTTCTGTCACGAGGCTCATCGGTTGCCGCGCAAAAGAACCATTTCAAGGCTATTCTTTCTGCGGCACCGGACGTGCCTGCGATCATCTACAACAGCCCTGTCTATGGGTTTGCCACTCGTGCGGATTTGTTTTTTGCACTGCGGGCCGAGCATCCGAATTTGGTTGGCTTTAAGGAGTTCGGGGGCAAGAGCGACCTGCGCTATGCCGCCGAACATATTACATCGCAGGACGATCAGGTCACTTTGATGGTAGGCGTCGATACTGAAGTCTACCATGGGTTTGTGAATTGCGGCGCCACCGGATCGATCACCGGGATAGGAACGGCGCTGCCCAAAGAGGCATTGTTGCTTGCGGCGCTTTCGAAAAAGGCAGCAGAGGGACATGCCGAAGCACGGTTGCGTGCGCGCGAACTGGACGAGGCATTTGGCGTTCTGGCAAGTTTTGACGAAGGCACGGATCTTGTTCTTTACTACAAGCATCTGCTGGTGCTGAACGGCGAAGAAGAATACCGCCTGCATTTCAATGAAACCGACGTGTTATCCGACGCCCAGAGAAATTACTGCGAGCAACAGTACAATTTGTTTAAGTCGTGGTTTACCGATTGGGTTCGTCAGGGTGGGGTCATTGCGGAATGCATGTGATTGACAGCCATACCGGTGGAATGCCCACACGGGTCATTCTGGACGGGGGGCCTGATCTGGGTTCAGGATCACTGGCTGAACGCGCCAAGCGACTGGCAACGGAACATGAGCGGTTCTACAAGTCTGTTCTACTGGAGCCACGCGGCCAGCCCGGCATGGTCGGGGCGCTCCTTGTCGAACCGGTCAGTGCTGAATGCAAAGCGGGCGTGATCTACTTTGACGCGGATGCGGTACTGGGCATGTGCGGCCATGGGACGATCGGGTTGGGCGTAACATTGGCGCATCTTGGACAGATCGAGGTTGGCGCGCACCGAATCGAAACTCCGGTAGGTGAGGTTAAGATTGATCTGCTGGACGCCAACACCGTGCAGGTCACCAACATTGAAAGCCGCCGCGTACATCATTCCGTGACGGTCGAGACTGCAGAGTATGGCCCCGTCACCGGCGATGTCGCTTATGGCGGCAATTGGTTCTTCATTGTCGAGCCAAGCCCGATCCCGGTTGCGCCTGAGAACATTCGCCCGCTGACCGACATGGCTATCGCAATTCGCGAAGCCTGCATTGCGCAAGAAGTTGGTGGCGAAAATGGCGAGCCGGTTGATCACGTGATCTTTCAGGGCACCTCACCGAATGCAGGTATTCATAGCAGAAACTTTGTTCTGTGCCCCGACGATGACTATGACCGCTCGCCTTGCGGCACCGGCAGCTCGGCCCGGCTGGCCTGCCTCGCGGCCAGTCGGCGCTTGTCCGCTGGGGAAGAAATCGTTCAGGAAAGCATCATCGGAAGTTCGTACAGGCTGTCCTATCAGCCGGGGCAGGGCGGAGGCATTGTTCCCCAGCTAACTGGCCAGGCGCATGTGATGGCAGAGGGTAAGCTCTTCTTTGCGCAGAATGATCCGTTTCAATTTGGTATTGCGCGTTGACGCAGGGAGACGAGCAAGACGGAATCCCATTCGGGCGTCGTGTTCAGAAAATCGTATCAGGTGGACAAACCGGCGTAGACACTGCCGCATTGGAGTTTGCCCGCGCAAACGGCATCCCTTACGGCGGCTGGGTGCCGAAGGGTCGAACAAATGAGGATGGGCTGATCCCGGCTCATCTCAGCGGGCTTGTTGAAACGAAGTCTGAAGATGTCGCTGAACGGACAAGGCTCAACGTCTTTGCCAGTGACGCCACGCTTGTTTTTATCGACGGGTCAGACAGTCCCGGCACGCGGAAAACGGTTGAGTTTGCAGTTGATGCTGAAAAACCGCATCTGGTGGTGGATATCAGAAAAGGAAAGGCCGATTGCGCGCAACAGATACGTGCTTGGCTGAGCGCCAACCCTGTAACAGTTCTGAACATTGCAGGCCCGCGCGCTTCGGAGGCCCCCGAGATTGGTCCGCGTGTGCACGAGGTGCTGGACGCTTGTCTGGATCAGTTCATTCAGCCCAAATAATCGCGCAGCGCTGGCGGAGGATTGTTGAAGAGTGTCTCGGTCTCAGCAGGTGGATGTGCGATTTGATCCGCAACCAATACGGTTTGGTCGGTTATCCGAAGCGCATCCCGTGGGTCGTGGCTGACCATAAGCAGGGTGGTTTTGGTCTCGGCGACTAATTCAGCGACCAGATCGAGCATCTCTGTTTTCAGGGCAGGGCCAAGGGCGGCGAAAGGTTCGTCGAGCAATAACACCTGACGCTTTTGCACGAGGATTCTGGCCAGCGCCACGCGGCTTTGCTGACCACCTGATAATTCAGCGGGCTTTCTGGCCGCCATTCCCTGCAGGCCAACGCGGCCGAGGGCCGATTGAATGTGGTGTTGGTCGTCTGCAGTCAAACCTCCATTGGGCCTTAGGCCCAGGGCGACATTCTGTTCGGCGCTCAGGTGAGGAAACAGGTTTCCGTCCTGAAACAGCATTGCCATCGGTCGACTGCCTGGTGGTAATGTCGATAGGTCATGATCCTTCCAGTGGATGTGCCCACTTCTCAGGTCTCGAAAACCGGCGATAGTTTCAAGAAGTGTTGATTTTCCTGCCCCCGACGGACCGATGATCGCAACGCTGGATCCGGCCTTGACCTCAAAGTCAGCGCTTAATTGGAAATCGCCATTTGCGATGATGCAATTGTCAAGCTTCAGCATGCCAGCGACCCCCTCGATCCAGAACCCAGAAAACACCCATCGATAGTATAAGCAGCAGCAGCGCGCCTCCTGCTGCGGCCTGCATCTGGTAGGCGCCCATCAGGCGGTAGATTTGCAGGGGCAGCGTTGCGATCTGCGCATCTGCAAACAGGGCGATCACACCCAGATCACCCATGGACAGTGCCGCCGTCAGGCCCGCGGCAAAACCGACCTGGGGGCGCAGGCGTGGAAGCATGACACGCAAGAAAAAGGACCAGTTGTTCATGTTCAGGGCCAGTGCCAACCGCCCGTGCCGTTCCAATACATCACGCGCTGCGGGAACCAAAATTCGAAGGGCGAAGGGCAAGGCCATGACCGCGTTCACAAGCGCGGTTACCGGCAACGCAAGAGTTGTCGGATTGGCCAGCGGGCGGATCAGAATAAAGAGACCCGTACCAATGACCAAGGGCGAGGCGGCGAGGCCAAGAAGTCCGCCAAGTTCGACGATGCCGAACCGGCCTGTCGCGACGGCTGTCGCCATGGGCAGTGCCAGCAGTAATAGGAGCATGGTACTGGCGGCGGCAACACAAATTGAAATTATAGCGGCACGGAACACCAAAACCGGCATCTCAAACAGCCCAGCGATACCCGAAATCGTGACGGATGCCAGAGGTAGCAGCAGGAACGCGGCGGCGATGATAATCCAAAACGCATCCAGCAGTGGTCCTCGGCCATCCCAGCGCCGGATCTCACGATTCAGGCCGGTACCGAACCCGTCGCCGCGCGAGAACTTCAAGGCTGCCAACGCAGCCGCTGCAGTCAGGACAAGTTGCAAAGCGGATAATAAGGCGGCGCGCCCTAAGTCAAAATCATATGTAAAGGCCTGATAGATCGCGAGTTCAATCGTGGTGGCGCGCGGCCCTCCACCCAGCGTCAGGGCCACCGCAAAACTGGTCAGGCAAATGGCGAAGATCACGGCCAGCACTCCGGGGAGAATGCGGCGAAGCATTGGCAGTTCGATCAAACGGAACATTGCCATTCCTTCGCACCCAAGTTGCGCCGCCAGCCGGAAACGCTCGGCAGGGATCTCCTGCCAACCCTGCAAGATCAGGCGTGTTGCCAGAGGTAGATTAAAAAATACGTGGGCCAGAACGACACCGTGCAGCCCATAGATTCGAATGGGCGGCAGACCGAAATAGCCCAACGCGTCCGAAATCCATCCTGCCCTGCCAAAGACCTGAAGCAATCCCAGAATGGCGACGATGACCGGCAGGATGAAAGGTGCACCCAACAGCGTGATCAGGACGCGCCTACCGGTGAATCGGCGGCGGGCCAGCGCGCGGGCGACCGGAATAGCCAGACCAGCGCTGAACACTGCAGAGAGTGTTGCTTGCAACAGGGTGAAGCGTAAGGCTGCCCAGTCGGCTGGACCAAACCCACCGCCAGAATCAGCGCGCACCGCCACCATGAACAGTGTGCCCAATATCAGCGCGGCAACGATCGCTGCAGCACTGACACCAGGAAGCGGGTTTACTGGCTGAGTGCGCCCAACCATTCCGAAAGCGCCTGTTCCCGCGCGATGGCGGCTTGGTCCTGATCAAACAGCAAGGACTTCTGAGGGATCGTTAGAGTTTCAAAACCTTCGGGCAGACCGGAAGATGGGGTTACGGCCGGGTACATCCAGTTGGTCGTTGGAATGATCGTCTGAAACGCGTCAGACACCATGAAGTTCAGAAACTGATCTGCCAGCTCGGGCTGATTGGAATTGGCTAGCTTGGCCGCAACCTCGACTTGCATATAATGGCCTTCGTCAAAGGCTGCCGCTGCTTTGCTGGCATCTTCCTCGGCAATCAGGTGATAGGCTGGCGAGGTCGTATAGCTTAGAACCATGTCGGCCTCACCTTCAAGGAACAAGCCATATGACTCGGACCAGCCCTTGGTCACCGTCACGATATTGTCGGCAAGGTCAGCCCAGATTTCTTGGGCTTCATCGCCATACGCGGCCTTGACCCACAGCAGAAGACCCAGCCCCGGCGTCGATGAACGCGGATCCTGAATGATGATCTTGATGTCACTATCTGCCAACTCGCGGAAGCTGTTAGGAGCGGCAAAATCTGCATTGTGAACAAATGCAAAGTAACCCCAGTCGTAGGGGGCAAAAACTGTGTCGGTCCACTCGATGGGCAGTGCATACTCGGCAGTGACTGAATGAGGTGCAAACAGGCCGGTTTCTTTAGCTGCCGATATCAAGTTGGTATCCAAACCCAATACAATATCGGCGTCGCTGTTTTCGCCTTCCAGCCGGATGCGTGACAGCAGTGCCGCGCCATCTTCGACGCCGACAAGGTTCAGGTCGCATTCGCATTGCGCTTCAAACGCCTCTTCGACCTTCGGGCCGGGGCCCCAGTCCGAAACGAAGCTGTCGTAAGTATATACGGTCAACGTGGGCTTATCGGCTGCCACAGCCGAAGTCGCAGTCAGTATTCCCGCAGCAATTGCCAGATGTTTCATATCATCCTCCAATGCGGCGAGAGGGTAAGGATGGATGAAACCTGTACCTTTCCCTCCGCCGGTTCTAGCCGGTTCAGGTTCAACGGGTTTGCCAATTGGCATCTCAGCGCGGTCTTTAGCGCACCCCGAGGTAGGGTCGTGATTAGGGGGATGAGAGGACGATTTCAACCGAAATCGTTAGGTTCTCGTTCAATGAGCATTGAATGAAATACCATAAGAACGAGCCACGATGCCAGAGAAGTCCTTTAGGTGATATGCGCATATTTGACGCGCATATAGTATATTGATATTCTCAGGCACATGGAGGCCAAGACAGAATGAACGCTCAACCACGCAAACCGACCAATCTATCACTTGATAGCGCTTTGCTCACCGAGGCCAGAGCGCTGAACGTGAACCTGTCGCGTGCCGCCGAAGAAGGAGTGCGTGCCGCCGTTACCGCTGCGAAGGCAGCACAGTGGAGGGCCGAAAACGCGGAGGCACTGCAAAGCTCAAACTCGTATGTTGAACGGCACGGGTTGCCCTTGGACCGCTTTCGTCAGTTCTGATGCCGAAATACGATGTATTCCCCAACCCCTCCGGCGATGGCTATCTTCTGGATGTGCAAACCGATCTTCTGAGCGATCTGAATACCCGCATAGTGGTGCCGCTTTTGCCAAAAGCACATGCGCCGAAACCAGCGACCCGCCTCAACCCTGAGTTCCTGATAGATGGTGAGCTGGTTGTAATGGTGACCCAGTTCATGGCTGCTGTTCCTGTGGGACTCCTCAAATCACCAGTGGGTCATCTGAAAGATGATTTCGAGCAGATCACCGTGGCTGTAGACATGCTGATGCAAGGGTTCTGAACGACAATAGCTGGCCTCATTGGCCAGCCACTTTGCGCGCATAACACCTGTAAGGTGTTATGCTTCTGCTCTACTTGTCGCGCAGTACCACGACACTGCAATGTGCATGACGGACCACACGTGCAGCTGTTGAACCGATCAGATAGTCCGAAAGGCCCGGTTGGTGTGACGCCACCACTATGCAGTCCACTTTGTGTTCTTCGGCCCAATCCAGAATGGAATTTGTTGGATGACCTGTAACAACATGAGTGCCGATCTTCGGAGACTCCATCGATGCGTTCAGTTTGTCCTCAAAATCAGAAACGCTTTTCTGAACCTGCTCGGGTGGAAAGTACGACCCGATATACGAAGGTAGTTCTTCGAGAACGGACAGCACCGATACTGTCCCGCCATCCGACAGCAAGCGGCTTGCTGCATCCAGAGATTTGGCACAGTCGTTGATGTGATCAGGGGCGACTGGAACGAGGATATGGTTATACATCTGTACCTCCGGATTATTTCAGGATGTTGGGCAACCAGGTGGCGATCTGCGGGAAGATGAAGATCAGGGTCAGGCCAACGAACTGGAGTGCCACAAACGGGCCAACCGAATTGTAGACATCCCCCATGCTGACATCTTTGGGCAGAACCCCTTTGATCCAGAACAGCACAAAACCGAACGGAGGTGTCAGGTAAGCGATTTGGATGTTCACGATGAACAGCGCGCCAAACCACAGCTTGTCGATCCCCAATTCGTCGATAATCGGGATGAACAGTGGTGTGCACAGCATGATGATGGCCCAATCATCCATCACCATACCCAGGACGAGGATGATCAGCATCATCATCAGCAGGATGCCGGTTGCACCGCCGGGCATGGAAAGAACCAGATTGGTCAGCAGGTCCTGGCTGCCAAGCGTGTTGAACACATTAAGATAGACGGTGGCACCAATCAGAATCCAAAGCCCCATACCGCTGAGCTTCAAGGTGGACACCAACGATTCCCTCAGCACCTCCCAGGTCAGTTTGCCGTAGATCAGGTTGATGACAAAGGCGCCTGCGGCACCAAATGCGGCAGCTTCCGCCGGTGTTGCGATACCGCCCCAGATGACGCCCAGAACGATGATGATGAGTAAGGCAAACGGCCAGATGCTGAGAACGGCGGTCAGTTTTTCGGTGCGGGTGAATTTCTGATCAGCGGGCAGGGCGGGGCCCAGCTCGGGCTGGATTTTACAACGTACGCCGATGTAGATCGTGTAGAACGTGGCCAGCATCAGGCCGGGCAGCAACCCCGCCATGAACAGGTCACCGATCGAAACCTTGGCCAGCAATCCATAGAAGATGAACGGAACGCTTGGTGGGATCAGCGCACCCAATGCACCGCCTGCCGCGATACAACCGATCGCGATACGGCGATCATATTTGTAGCGCATCATCGAAGGATAGGCGATCTGACCCATCGTGGTGGTCGCCGGCGGTGTGATGCCGGTGATTGCGGCAAAAACAGTACAGACCTGAACTGTACCCATCGCGAGACCACCATGAATGTGGCCGATCAGCTTGTAGACGGCGTCATAGGCCGTTTCGGCTATCCCCGAAAATCTTATGAGTGAGCCCATGAACAGGAACAATGGCACTGTGACCAGTACCGAATTCCAAGGCGTTGAATAGAATGCACTGGGTACGGACAACAGCGCGCGAGGTTCGAAAACCAGGGCAAATAGAACCGCTGTTCCACCCAAGCCGAACGCAACCGGCAGCCCCATGAAAAGGATCCCAAACAGTATTAAGAAATACAGCGCTGTAATTAGTTCGAGGCTCATGATCTTTAGTTTCCCTACCTAGTGGCCGTTCGCGCGGTCTTTGCCGGGTTGTGTGTCAGCAGTGCTTTTAGCACTGACATGCGCCCGTCTGGTCCGCTGGCCCGACGATTGGGCCAGCGAAAGAGTTTTAGCTATATTGGAAAGATGACATTGCGCGGGATTATTGCGCGTTCGCCTTGTCTTCCAGGAACCTCTTGAAGATTTCCACGCCTTTGGCGTTGCCCTCGGATGCGGCTGCAACCTGCGGCCACACTTCGGCAATGGATTTCTCGCGCATACGAGCAACTTCTTCATCGCTCAGCTCGATTACTTCACCACCGGCATCGCGCAGGATTTGAAGCGCTTCTTCGACACCTTCCGCATGCATGCGGCTGGTTTCGAAATAGGTTTCTTCGAAAACACCGTTGATCTTTTCGCGCTGCCAGTCGGTCAGGGCGTTCCAGCTCTGCAGGTTGATGAAGATCTCCTGGTGCTGAGCAGGGTTCCAACCGGGCATGATCGCATAGTCGATTACTTCCTGGAACGACATGTCATCGATGCCGCCTGTATCCCAGTAGGTGCCTTCAATGGTGCCCAGTTTGATTGCGGTGTAAATCTCACCACCGTTCATCGAGACCGGCGCGCCGCCCATGGTCGAGTGGAAGATGGCCTGGGGTCCACCGGCGCGCATCTTGCGGCCTTCCAGATCTTCCAGTTTTTCGACACGGAACTTGGTGAACATTGCGTTCGGTCCCTGGTTGGTCCAGCCTGCCCACTGCAGGTTCCGCGCATTGGCGGCCTCTTGCACGATGTCCCCAACGCGGTAGTCTGGGTTGCCCCACATCACTTCCCACGCTTCTTCGGTGTTGTCGGCGCCCATGGCCATGCCAAACGCCAGCATGCCTTCGGGCATGTCGCCACCATAGACTGAACCCCAGCCCGCGTAGCCATCGGTCAGTCCAGCCGCCGCTGCGCCAAAGGCCTCTGCACCACTGACCAGCGCCCCTGCGGGCTCAACACGGATTTTGACCGTGCCTTCAGTCGCTTTTTCAACTGCTTCAACCCAAGGGATCAGGCCATTGTCCCAGCCGGCATCGGTCTGGTCAAATGCGGGCTGGAAGGTCCACTCGGTTACTTCATCCGGCGGCCCATCTTGTGCGACGGCAATGCTTGCGGTCACGGCTATGGCGCCTGCCCACATGGTTGTGTGCACAAACCTGTTTGGTTTCATGTTTATTCCTCCTCGTTAGTGGATCAGTCTGTTTTAGTTTGTATTTGCAGGTGCCCAGGCCAGCGTGCCTAACTGCGCCCGAAGATCGTTTGCAGATCGCGGAGCAAGTGTTTCAGGACCACCAAGAGAACCATTGCACCGCTGAGTGGGATCGCAAATTTGATCGGATAAATCGGGATCGGAATGGATGTCGGGGTCTTCTGATTAAGCATCAGAGACAGCGATGCGGCTTCGTAACCCTTCCAGATCAATGCGACCAGAAACAGGATTGCAATCGGTGCCGTCAGGACATCCAAAATCGCTTTTGACCGCTTGCTGGCGTTTGCATAAAACAGGTCGAGTTTGACGAAACTGTCATGCTGCAACGCATAGACGCCGCCGGTGCAGGCCAACAACACCATCGCAGCTTGCAATGTGGTGCCGATCCACTGGGAGGGCGCGTTCAGTACATAGCGCATGAACACGTCCGACACGCCAAACGCCATGCAATACAAGATGAGAAACCAGCCGATGCGGCCCATGACTTCTGAGATTGCGCTTGTCAGCTTTTCCAGACCGCGCATCAGCATGCCAACCTCGTTGTGTTTTTCATGGATCTGGTTCTCCCTCAAAAAATCTGTGCGCTGAATTGATGTACCGGACCCTTCGCGTCGGGGTTCGGACGGACATCAGAGAAACGTCTGCTGAATCGCTGTTCACAGAGTCGACGCATATCCCACTCCTGCAAAACCATGCGAATGGTCTCCCTCCCTAGTCGCATCGAACGGCCCGGGTGATCCCTAATTTCGACATGGAACTTCCCGGATCGCTACAGCAAACGCGAAGGAGTTCGACTGAGAAAGATACAGTTGTTTGTAATAATGGGTACAGATTTCATCGCGCCAAGTGACTGTTCGATGCCGCGATTCAGTCCCGAGCGTTAAGATGTTACAAGTTCAACAATGGCAGCGCAGGTTGCTTAAGCACATCTCAGGTCGGTATAAGTACTTTAAAAACATAGCGTTGGCTGAAGCCTCTTTTTTGAGTTATCATCAACCCGCTTTTAGTAAGAGCGCTATTGCTTTCAGCATTGCCAGCACAGAATTTGGGAATTTGGCGTCGTTTCCACTTTGCATGGAGCACTTGAAAACATGGATACAGTTTGCAAATCGCGTCGCAGAATTTGCGACTAGAGCCTGACAGGACATGACACAACGGTTGAGCATCGACAAATCTCAGTCCAGCGGTTTGCGAGATCAGATCGTCTCGCAGATTTCACGACTCATTTTTGAAGGTTTGATGCCGTCTGGACTAAAGCTTGCCTCATGTCGGGGGTTGGCGCGGGATCTCGATGTTTCGATCAATACGGTCGTCGCGGCTTATCGAAAGCTTGAAGAAGAGCAACTGATCGAGGCCCGGCCCCGCTCGGGTTATTATGTTTGCTCTGACGTGGGGATTCGCACGGACGGTGATGCGATTGGGCGAACCAACACCAGACAGCGCACATCGATTGGCCAGAAACTGAACAAACTGCGCCGCACCGAAGAGATCGAAACCATCCAGCGCCCGAATGACTGGTACAAGTACGACTATCCGTTTGTGTGCAACCAAATCGATGATGGCGCATTCCCAGTTGCGGATTGGCGCGAATGCACTCGGTTGGCCATGAATCGAAAGCACCTGAAAATCTGGTCTGGGGACGGGCTGTACGAGGATTGCTTTGAACTTATCGAGCAGGTCCGGCAGCGCATCCTGCCCCGTCGCGGTATTTTTGAACCCAGCGATTCAATCCTGATCACATTGGGTTCGCAAAACGGGTTGTTTATCACCAGCCTGTTGTTCGGCGGGCGCGATAAAACAGCGGTCATGGAGGATCCGGGATATCCGGATGCACGCAAGATCCTTCAGGCAAATTTTGGGAATGTAAGGTTTCAACCCATTGATAACGAGGGTCTGATCGTCGATGAACGTCTGCGCGAGGCTGACCTGGTATTCGTAACCCCCAATCGCCAGCACCCAACCACCGTCACGATGTCCGAGCGTCGCCGCAAGGCCTTGCTGCAGGCCGCTGAAGAGTATGATTTTTACATCGTCGAAGACGATTACGAATGCGATGTGGATTACCGGCATTCTACTTTGCTGCCGCTGCGCAGTCTGGATGACACGGATCGACTGATCTATTTGGGCAGCCTTTCCAAAGGTCTTTCACCAGGTTTGCGCCTGGGGTATCTGGCGGCTGCGCCAGAATTTATTGACGCCGCGCGCGATTGCCGGGGCATGATGATGCGCCATCCGCCGATGATCCTTCAGCACACTGCTGCAGCGTTTATCAACTTGGGGTACTATGATGGCTTGTTGCGCAGGGTTCGCCAGAATTATGAGCTGCGCTGGCATCTGGCTGATACGACGATCCGTGAAAAGCTACCCCATTTCCTGAAAACGGGCGAATTTGGCGGAACGGTTTTTGTGCTTTCTGATCCCGAGGCCCGTTTGGATGCCATGACGATATGTCAAGCCGCCCTAAAACGCGGTGTTATTGTGGAGCCGATCGGGCCCTGTTTCTCAAATAAAACCGCAGGGAGATACCACTTTCGTCTTGGCGTCTCGTCAATCCAACCCGGTTCTATCCGAAAAGGGATTGAGCTGTTGTCCGAAGTGATTTCAGACCTACGCGCAACAAACTCGTAATGTACCAGGGCGGGAGGCAAACCAATAGTCCGCAAGCTTAAAAAGATTGATCGATGGTTCAATCTCCGACAGCTGAGTTTTCCCCCCACAGCATACGTGACACCAGGCTGGCTAGAAGGCTCAGGACGTACCAAGTCAGCAGAAAGCCGACGCATTCCAGGGCGAATGACCCCCATTTGTAGAATAGGTCAGCAATAACAAAGGCGATAAGTAGCCAGGGGGCTTCCTGCCGCAAGAATGACTTTACGCCTTGTGATTTAATCGCTCTGTGCATGATGTATATCCCTGAATTATAAATGGTTATAATGTTTTAGACGATAACGGGCGGATGGCGACGTGGTGCGTCATAGCGCTGCTGTGCGAACCAGGTCATGGTTGGTTCGATGTCAGTTTGGGTGTTCCCGCCCTGCAGCGTGTACCCGGCTGCCAGCCAGGTGAAGCCATCATCGGCAACCTCGGCACAGTTGGTGTAGTCGCCCCATTTTCCCAGACCCGGAGTGTCTGTGCCACGTCGAGCGAGGGCCAGCCGCCAAGTCAGATCGATATCGTCGTATGAGCCAACAACATGGCTCGGATGCAAATTCCCACCACCCGCAAAGACCGAAAGCCCTACATCACCAACCCGGTTTACAGCTGTTGAGGGGTAGGCGAACGCGATCTGACTGTTCCAGATATCTGGTTCGTCAATCAATGACATGGTTGCTTCGTCAATGCGGACGGTCCTGACGAAAGGGAGTGGCCTGTTGGTCTGACGATTAGCTGTCCACATAAAGCCCAGAACGCCGCGTCCCAGCCAACCAGCCATAATGCGTGGATCAGTGCGCGACATCCAGTCGCCACCGGTGGTCAGCGCGGAATAATTGCCTGCGGACCAAGGCGTGACATCGATGTCGAATTCATCTACGTCCGAGGCGTTCTCGGCCCATCTGAATACGCGGATCTGCGAGTTCGTGTTGTGGCTGGCAAAGTACATCGCGCCGCGTGCGCCTTGTACGCAGCGCAGAGAGAAGTTGTCTTCTGTTTCGAATATGTCGAATGATAGCGTTGCCGCGGTCGCCAGTTCGTCCAGTGAAATCCGCAGAATGACCGAGCGGGTAAACTGGTTAGCCCCGGCCGAGAACACATTGGTGCCTGCATACATATAGTTTTCGGACAACGAAACGTGGTTATAGTCGAACCACTCATTGTTCCACGCGGGATCAAGCCCGGCGGGGGTGAAATCCCAAATGTTCCATGTGTCGTTCCCCAAGGTGCGCCCTTGTTTGACCGCAACCCGCAGTGTGTTGGTGCCCCCCTGTTCGATATATTGAAGCAGCCAGATAAGCAGATCCCGGCTTGGGTCGTAAATCGTGGTCTGGTCGCAGCAAAACCCCCCGTCAACAGGTGGGAACAACGTGAAAGGGCTCATGTGAGACCAGCTTTGGCCGCCGTCCAGTGACCGACTTGCATACCAGTTGCCAGTGGCCAGAATCTGACCTCCATTGCTGGAAACTGTCGGCTCGCCCACAGTAGAGGTTTGGCCGTTAGTATCGAAATCCGTAAGGTTTATTGTGTTGAAAATCCTTGGCTGATGGGTCGAGGGCATAGCAGCCTCCGTAATCTACTCATGTCAAAAAAATGTGCGTAATTGATTAGTAATCCAGTTCCGTCGGATCAGCGTCATTGCCGGATTGATCCGAATTATCTTCTTCCAAAGCAGGCCCGCCCTTTTTGCGAGTTTTTGAGACGCGCTCATCGCGTTCGCTCAGCATTTGCGGGGTCATGAGGCCTGACGCCCCGGCCCGTTCGCTCAGGGCGGAATGGGCCGATGGTTGTGGTCTCACCTCAAGTGTGCCCTTTCGGGTCGTTCGCTTTCCACGTGCTTGATTTGCCATTCAACTCTCCTATCCGTTCGTCAAGAAACGCATCCGAATTCGCAAGTCGTCGGATGGTGTTGAATGTATTTAACATAGCAGATTTGCTCCGACTCTTCAATTGAGCCGGCTCGATGCGGGTCTCGCTCTGCTTGAATTCGCACGCGCTAAAGCGGCACCATCCGCGATAAGCGCCCCGATAGCGGGAACAGGCAAGCCTGCAATGAATGATAGATATCCGGTTTGCCGTCAAAGATGGATGTCACGATGTCACCGGATTCATCCACCGCAGGGAACCAGCCGCCATGTTGGTGATCCACGAACGTTTCATTCGCAAAGGTCCAGAGATTTCTGTACCAAATTTCATCCTCTTGCCTTTTATCCAGTGCGATCAGGGTTCCAACCGCACCAATGGCTTCAGCTACTGGCCACCAGAACCGCGACGCATTTGCGACCCGACCCCCGAAATCCAGCGTATATGCCATGCCGCCGCCGGGCAGCCACGCATCCTTGAGGGCCTGCTCAATCAATCGTCGCGATGACTCGGTCGCGCCCGAGTTTGGTCGGCCCGATAAATCCCAATGCTGCAGCTGAAGTCGCCCAAGCTCGAACGAATGGCCTGGGGTCGTGCCTGCGGGACGGAACATCGGGTCACCGGCATAGCCCCGGTCAATCTGCCAATCTGAAGTGAAATGCTCGGGCAAGCGCCAGTTTTCAGCAGGTGCGATCCGGCCGATAAAGAAATCCAGAATACGACCGGCGCGGGTAAGAAAGATTTCGTCGCCTGTCGCCTCAAAAGCTGCAAGCAGTGCCTCAACTCCGTGCATATTCGCGTTCATTCCGCGATATGTGGAAAACGGCGTCCAATCGCGGTTCCATTCGTCGCGGAACAACCCGGCCTCATCATCCCAGAAATGTGTGTCCAAAACATCTCGGACTTCGATCAGCAGTTTGTCAGCTTCCGGGTGCTCTATCTGTTTTGCGCTTGAGGCAGCGAGCAGAACAAAGACATGCCCGTAGGCAAGCTTGCGATCATCTTTGATGTTGTCGCCATCCAAAGCCCAAAGGTAACCGGCGTGATCCCGGTCTTTGTGGTGGCTGTTGAGGTAGGCCATACCGTGATCGATGATCCGCTCAGCGCCTTGAAATCCAATCAGATGCCCTAGAGCGTAAGAATGCACCAGGCGTGTAGTCGTGTGCAGTTCCTGCAATGTGTTTGGCAGCGGGCTGCCATCATGGTCGAGGGTGAAAAATCCTGGCTCGGTCCGACAACTTGCGCTGAAAAACGCCAACTGTCGCATAGCCTGATCTTTCAACCACGTGCGGTGTTCAGATGTATCAAGCCAAAAACCCGGTTCGGAATGCGGGCCAGGTGGCAGAGGCAAGGTGTTGTCCATATTCTTCATCTCGCTTGAGGAATCATTCGGAATCGAACGAAAAAACGCTGCAAAGCGCCAGTCGCCAATGAACCAAACACCGCGAACGAAGGCAATCGACAAACCCGCACCGGACTGTCAGGGGTTGCCGTTCAGCCGTCGCAGTTGGCGGAAAACTCTTGGTAACTGCTTCAGGTTAATAGGTTAATCCCGGCCAGAATTACCACGGCGATGAACAACGTCTCCACTATGATGAGGGCGATTGCGGCTGCACCGACCGACAGGATCTGTTTAAGGTTTGTCTTCATCCCAACAGCTGCGATCGCAACAAGCAACAACCATCGAGAGCATTGGCTTAGAAATTCTGAAATCGCTGGCGGGATCAATCCGAATGAGGATGCCGCAGCGAGAACCAGAAATCCTAACACGAATCCCGGCAACAGCGGTGGGCGTTTCCCGTCTGCGTCCATTTCGGCAAAGCCACGAATAATCAGTGAAGCGACCAAAACCACCGGTGCCAGCATCGCCACGCGGAACAATTTGACCAGCGTCGCTGTATCTCCGGTTTGCTCCGAGATCGAAAATCCCGCGCCGACAACCTGAGCCACATCATGGATGGTGCCACCCAGAAACACACCGCCCGCAATCTCGTTCATCCCCAATGTGCGTACCAGGATCGGATAGGCGATCATGGCGATGGTGGACAAAACGGTCACGCCCATGACCGTAAAAATCAGACGCTCTTCCGAGCGTTCGTCCTTGGGCAGGATTGCACTGATCGCCATTGCCGCGGATGCACCGCAAATTGCAACCGAACCGGCGGTCAGAAAGGCAAAGCGCCATTTGTGGCCAAAAAAACGAGCTACGGACAGGCCAAATCCTATGGTCAACAGCACTCCGACGATCACAAGGGCAATCAGGTCCCAGCCCAGACCCAGCATCAGGGTCATCGAAACGCGCACACCCAGCAAGGCCACGCCAAGGCGCAGAAGTGTGCGTGCGGCGAATCCGATCCCCTCAACGGTTTTTCCTTCTTCGCCCAGAAAGCTGACCGCAATCCCCAAAAGAAGGGCAAGCAGCATGGCCGGGGTAGCATAATGCTCGGACAGGAACTTGGCGGCGACGGCAACGGTTACGGCGATCATGACGCCGGGAAAGAGCGTGCGAACACGCTCCTTGCTCCGCTCGGTGAGGGATAGGGCTGAAGGATCGGCGGACGCCATAACGGATGGTCCTTTGTTTGTAATGAATGGGTCGCGGGCCTGCGCGATAAAGCAGGCGGGCTGCCGAGTTTAGGGTTCGCGCGCCTGCAGGATGGTCACCGCGATGATCTGCGTCACATCTTCCGCGCTGCATCCGCGCGATAGATCATTGGCCGGTTTGGCGAGCCCCTGCAAAACCGGACCGATCGCCAGATAACCGCCCAGCCGTTGAGTCATCTTGTACCCGATATTTCCGGCATCCAGATTTGGGAAAATCTTGACGTTCGACTGACCCGCGACCGAGGACCCGGGGGATTTTCGCTCACCAATCGACGGCACGAAGGCGGCATCGAATTGCAGCTCGCCATCCACATTCAACTCTGGGTGTTTCGCCCGCAGTATTTCTGTCGCGTTGACGACCTTGTCCACCGCTGGGTGTTGGGCGCTGCCTTTTGTTGAGAAACTCAACATCGCGATCTTTGGCTCTTCCTGCAGCAATGCCCGCGCGGACACCGCTGAAGCGGCCGCAATGTTTGCCAGTTCTTCGGATGTCGGATCGATCACCAAGCCGCAATCTGAATAGAGCATGGCGCGAGCGCCCTCAGCGGCGGCCTCGGGTGGGTACATCAGGAAGAACGAGGATACCATTCCAACATCGGGCTTCATTCCAATAACCTGGATGGCAGTTCTGACCACATCGCCTGTGGTATGGACCGCCCCGCCCACGGTTCCTGTTGCGTGCCCCATTCGCACCAGCATCGCGGCATAGACCAGCGGCGATTCTGCGGCTTTGCGTGCCTTGGCTTCATCGACACCTTTGTGTTTGCGCAGAGAATAATACTCGGCCGCAAAAGCGTCAGTCAGTTCCGAATGCGCAGGATCATGGATGGCAATACCGTCCCCGGTTGAGCCACCCTCTGCCGCGAGCGCCGCTTTAACGTCGGCCTCAGGTCCAACGAGAATAATATTGGCCAGACCAGCCTTATGGGCGGCTAATCCTCCGGCAACAATGCGGGGATCGGTGCCTTCGCTCAGCGCTACAATTGGGCGGGTTTCCGAGGCACTGGCCGCCAACAGCTCGATCGGTGTTTTCGTCATGCGTCTCGGTTCCTGAACTGTTGTTAATCGGCGTCAGAACAGGTGCCTTGAGGTTAACGATGATCGTTTTGGCGCTGTTCTGATTTCGTTTCTTGATTGCTTGGTTCTGGTTCACCGTCAAGCTGTTGCCGATAGGTCCAGAATCGCCATCTGGCTATAGGCGGCGGCTACTCTGGACTTACTGTTCACTTGATCAGAACCTTGGCGGGTTTAGTCCGGCCTGAAACCAGTTGATGAAAGTAACAATAGAAAACACTGGCAAACCAGTCGCCTGCTGTATGTCCGCCGCGTAAGGGCACATGTTTGTACATTCCAGTACAATTGCACCAAGGTCGGGATTGCCCGCTTGCAGCGCAAGCGCTGCTTCGACATTGTCGTCGCGGGCTTTGTCCACATCCAGCGTCAATGCGTTTTCGAGAATAGCGGTTGTGAATTCGCTGCCGCCTTCGGTGGTGCCAATTGGAGTTCCGTCGGGGACCTGTGCCTTTCGCAGGTGCTCATCCGTAAGTGTTGAGGCGGAGATGGTTAGAATGCCGGCGCGCTTTCCTGCAGGAAGGATACGGTTCACCATATCGACCTGCATCATCGAGGACGTCGCGACCGGAACAGGAACCGCCTCGGCCAGTTCATCCTGAAACAGCGAAAGAAAGCCGCAATTGGTGGTGATCCCGTCTACCCCGTCTTTGACAAGTTCCCGTGCGGCATCGATGAACGCTCCAAGCATTCCTTCAGCACCTTGTCGGACCACAAGATCAGGCGAGGCGTTGCGCACGATGCGATAGAGCACGGGAAACGGCCATGTCCGAGCGTTGCCCATATCACCGGGAATACGTGGAAACTGTGCGTCCAACATCAGGATGCCGACAGATGCGCCGTATATGGATTTTCCGCCCTGCGCGATCATGACTGCGCCTCCTGAATAATGCGGGTCGAGATATCGTCCGACCCTTCCATATAGATGCTTGATATTCCATGGCGCACCGCGTCCTGCACCTGATCCATCCGCTTGTTGATATGGGTGCCCAAAGCCTGCGCGGCCTCATCAGCGTCGCGGTTCATCAAGGCCTGCATGACGCGCTTATGTTCGTCTTTTGAGCGTTGGACCCGGTCCAGACTCATGGAAATCCATCGGATATAGCGAATGCGCTCATTAATCCGCATCAGGGTTTGCAGCAATTCCATGTTGCCAGACAGCCGGGCGATGCCCAGATGAAATGCTTCATCTCGCGTGACGGCCTCTTCAACGGTAAGCCCGGTGATATCGATACCCGTCGCATAAAGTTCGTCGTGAAGCGCCTGCAGTTGTTCTGTGGTGGCCTTGGTGCACGCTGCGCGGACGGCGGCGGTTTCGATGATTTGGCGCAGCTCGAACAGGTCAAAAATGCTTTGGGCATCCAATGGGCGGCAAAAGAAACCCTGTCCCGGGCGGAAGTCGAACAAACGTTCGGCGACCAGCCGGTTCAGTGCTTCGCGCAAAGGGGTGCGGCTGACGCCCAGCTCTTTCGACAGGGCGACCTCGTTCAAACGATCGCCGGGACGCAGGCGGAATGAAACCGCCATGGCCTTCACCTGATCGTAGATATCATCAACGCGTGGACCTGCCATTGGTATTGCCTTTTGGTCGTTGCCCCACAGGTGCCACAGGCCAGTCTTGAAATCAATATACAAAGCTGTATACAGGTCTGTGTGCAGATTGGATCGAGGGAGTCGCCGACCATGACAGGAACGAATTACCTGACCGGAGCCGAGGCAATGGTCCGTATGCTTGAGGCGCATGGCGTGAAGCACATGTTCGGCCTATGTGGTGATACAACCTTGCCATTCTATGATGCGCTATCTCGGATGGATCACGGTATTCAGCACATTCTGACGCGGGATGAACGTCATGCGGCCTACATGGCGGATGGTTATGCAAGGGTGACAGGTAAGCCGGGTGTCTGCGAAGGCCCGTCTGGAGGCGGGGCGACCTATATTCTACCTGGCGTGGTCGAAGCCAACGAAAGCTCGGTTCCTATTCTTGCGATCACCTCGGATGTGGCAACAACTAGCCGGGGAAAGTACCCGCTGACCGAATTGGACCAACCCGCGCTGTTCAAGCCGCTGGCCAAGTGGAATGCGTCGCTGGATGACGCCACACGATTGCCGGCCATGGTTCGGGCGGCATTCCGTGCAATGACCACCGGTACACCTGGGGCCACACATCTTGCCTTACCCTTCGATACTCAGAAAGCGCCGGTGGACGAGGCAGAGATCTGGGCGGATGCAAGACATCGCAGCTATCCGGCGGAACGTGCAGGCCCCGACATGGATGCGGTCGAGGCGGCAGCAGAGATACTTTCAAAGTCTAAATCCGCCGTAGCCGTTTGTGGCGGTGGACCCGTTCTATCAGGGGCAAGCGACGCACTGCGCCGGGTTGCGGGACTGTTGGATATGCCTGTCGCCACGACCGTGTCGGGGCAGGGCTCGATTGCCGAGACAGACCCGCTCGCGCTTGGTGTTGTCGGATCGAATGGCGGGGTGCCTGCCACCCGCGCTGTGGTAGATGCGGCGGATGTCGTTCTGTTCATCGGATGTCGCGCAGGATCCGTCACGACCGAGCGCTGGAGAAGCCCTGCTCGCGATGCCACCATCATTCATATCGACAGTGACCCGATGGTGATCGGAGCCAACTATCCGACCGAAGTCGCTATTTGTGCCGACGCGCGTCTCGCGCTGGAAGCATTGGCGGACGCATTGGCGGCACGCCAAGACCTGCCCAGGCTGGGCGGGGCGGCCAAATCAAGCGCGGCATGGGCGGCCAAACTGGCTGCGTTTGCCCCGCTTGCAGCCAGCCGAGAAACGCCGATCCGGCCCGAGGCTGTCATGGCTTCGCTAATGGATATCCTGGATGATGATGCAATTGTTGTCGCTGATCCCGGCACGCCATGCCCATATTTCAGCGCGCATTACCGCTGGCGGACACCAGGCCGGCATTTCATCACTAACCGGGCGCATGGGGCGTTGGGGTATTCATTGGGTGCTGCAATGGGTGCGCATATTGGGCGGCCTTCGGTCAAAACCTTGTCGGTGATGGGTGACGGCTCATTCGGCTTTGCCTGTGGTGAGTTCGAAACCATGGTGCGGCACAACATGCCGATCACCTCAATTGTATTCTCGAACTCGGTCTTTGGCTGGATCAAGGCCGGACAGGACGCAGGGTTTGGGCAGAGATACTACAATGTTGATTTCAACCGCACCGACCACGCCGCTGTTGCAAGCGCCTTTGGTGTGAAATCATGGACTGTCAAAGATCCCGAAGACCTGTCCAAAGTTCTGAAACAGGCTATCGAGCATGATGGCCCGACATTGGTCGACATTTACTCACAACCGCTTCACGAGGCCGCTGCACCGGTTTCGGAATGGGTGGCATAAGAAGCGATCGAAGGGGTTAGCTGAGCCAGAAAATCCTGTGCAATCGTTGATAGGGGTCGCCCTTTCGCGGTGATAATGGCCAGATCAAGCATCACAGCCGGTCGGAAGGGGCGGGTTTGATACCCGCTCTCGTCGTCAAAGGTGACAGTGAAGGGATCGATCATCGCGACCCCCATGCCCTGCTTGACGAAACTTAGCAGGTTTTCTGACAGATGGGTGTGAATCTGGGTCCGCCAGTTGCGCCCCGCTGATTGGAAGATGTCCCGAGTTCGTCGGTGGGTTTGATGCTCTGGCCCCATCACGATGAATGGTTCGTTTTCAAGAATTTCAGGTGTGAGCACATCATAATCTGCCAAAGGGCTGGTTTCCGGAAAGGTCGCCAGCGTTTCGAACTCAAAGACCTGATAGTTCAGTGTGTCATGCAGAATGGGCATCTCGACAATGCCGATCTCAAACAGGCCAGAGATTACCCATTCTTGAATCTTCGAGGAATACTGCGACTGAAAACTCACCGACAGGTTCGGGCGGCTTTCTGCGAAGCGAGCGATCTCACGCGGCATGAAGCCGAAGGATAGCAGATGTGGTGCGGCGATCTGCAATTGACCCGGATGCTTGTTCTGCAGATCCGTGACCGCCTGCGCTACGTGATCCAGCCCCCGAACAACCGTATCAACCTCGCGGTATAGAAGTTCAGCTTCTGGTGTAGGCAGCAACCGGCCTTTGTTGCGTTCAAACAGCGGCAAACGCGCTTCGCGCTCTAGCTGTGCCAACAGATTGCTGATCCCGGGCTGTGAAATCCCAAGCACCGAGGCCGCACCCGTGACAGTGCCGGTTTCCATGATGGCATGAAAAGCCTGTAGCTGACGAAATCGCAGGGACATCGCTATGGTATCATTTTTCCTGATGACCTCTAGATAATATAGTATTTGAAATGATATCCTCGTCAAGGCAGGCTTCGGCCATTGGCAGGGGGTGCAATGGGCGATCTGACACAGAAAATCATCGGCTATGATCTCTGGCACCTTGAGTTGCCCGTGACGTCTCGCCGTGATCATGGCATCGGGTCCGTCGAAGGAACATGCGAAGTCGTCGTCCTGCGGCTGAGATCCGAGGACGGCAGTGAAGGATTTGGTGAGGCCTCTCCCTGGTCTGTCTTCACGGGCACCCCAGAGGCCACTTATGCAGCCCTTGATCGCTATTTGCGCCCACTTGTGGTTGGGGCCAGAGTGGGCGACCGTTCAGCGATCATGGCACAGGCAGCTTATGCCGTGGCTCATTGCACCGAGGCAAAGGCTGCATTGGAAACTGCTTTGCTGGATCTTGCGGGCAGAATCAGCAAGGTTCCTGTTTGGTCTCTGCTGGGCGGGAAGTGCCGGGGAACCATTCCACTCAGTTGCTCAATTGCGAACCCGGATTTCGCTCAGGATGTTGAGTTGCTGGCACAATTGCAGGCCGATGGCGTTCGGATTGTAAAGCTCAAGACCGGGTTCAAGGATCACGCCTTCGATATCATGCGGTTGGAATATCTCGCGCAGAACCATCCGGATTTCAGGGTTCGTGTTGATTACAATCAGGGGCTCAGTATCGAGGACGCACCGGCTCAGGTTCGCGATGTTGCGCAATTCGCTCCGGATTTCATTGAGCAACCTGTCCGCGCTCATCAATTCAGCATGATGGGCAAGTTGCGACAGATGATTGACGTCCCACTTCTGGCTGATGAGAGCGTCTTTGGCCCCGAAGACATGGAGCGGGCAGCGCGTGACGGTATCTGTGACGGGGTTTCAGTGAAAATCATGAAATCCGGTGGCCCGACACGAGGCCAGACTGTGGCCCGTATCGCTGCAGCACATGGTCTGACAGCCTATGGCGGTGATATGTTCGAGGCCGGATTGGCGCATCTGGCGGGCACACATATGATTGCTGCAACACCTGAGATAACGTTGGGCTGCGAATTCTATCAAGCCTCCTACTTCCTGAAAGAGGACATTCTTGAAAGCCCCTTCCAAGTAAGCAGCGGCGAAGTTGTAGTCCCTGACGCACCCGGCCTCGGCAACAGGCCTGATGTAACCAAGCTTGAGCATTATGCAATGGCCAAGGCGGTGGGGGCATGAGCGAGAAGAAGACCATAGCGATCATCGGCGCTGGGATTGTTGGCGTGTCTGCTGCGGTATGGCTGCAGCGGGATGGTCACGAGGTAATCCTGATCGACAAGGTCGGACCGGGAGAGGGCACCTCACATGGCAATGGGGGCGTGCTGGCGTCATGCTCGATTGTTCCGGTGACTGTTCCAGGGCTGCTCCGGAAGGCGCCCAAAATGCTGCTCAGCCCGTCTCAGCCGTTGTTTCTGAGATGGGGGTATCTTCCAAAGCTGATCCCTTGGCTAACCCGCTATTTGAGTCATGCGAATGCATCAGATGTGGAACGCATAGCTTCAGCTTTGACGCCAATTGTTGGCGATAGCCTGAACGACCACAAAGCGTTGGCCGAGGGCACAGGCGCTGAAAAATGGATCGTGCCCTCTGACTATCTGTTCCTGTACAACGACCGCGCGCATTTCAAAGATGATGCGTTTGGCTGGGACATTCGGCGCAGGAACGGATTCACATGGGACGAATTGGAAGGCCCTGCCTTTCACGCCTATGATCCGGTCTATAGTGAAGACATTGGATTTGCGGCGAAGCTTTCGGATCATGGCCATATCACGGACCCGGGCCGGTACGTCAAAGATCTGGCGGCGTATGTCGAGGCACATGGGGGCACAATCCTGCGTGCAGCGGTCGATGACGTGGTTCAGAAAAACGGTCGTGTAACCGGTATACGGGCGGCAGGCGAAACCATCGCGTGTGATACGGCAATTGTAACTGCGGGCGTTTGGTCGGGGCCTTTGGCCAAGCGTTTAGGCATTTCTGTTCCCCTTGAAACCGAACGCGGCTATCATCTTGAATTGGTGGAGCCTTCTGCCATGCCGCGCAGTCCGGTCATGGTGGTTTCCGGCAAATTTGTCGCCACACCGATGGATGGCCGCATTCGTTTGGCTGGCATCGTGGAATTTGGCGGTCTTGATGCGCCACCCTCACGCGCGCCGTTTGAATTGATGCGCAAGAATGCCCGGATGGCCTTCCCGGGTTTGACATGGAAGGAGGAGGTGGAATGGATGGGGCACCGCCCAGCACCAACCGACTCGATCCCGATTATCGGTGAGGCTCCGGGGATCAGCGGTGCGTATATGGGCTTTGGGCACCATCACATTGGCCTGACAGGCGGGCCGAAAACGGGGCGACTTCTGGCCCAGATGATTGCGGGCAGAACACCGAACACTGACATGAGCGTCTACGCGCCCTCGCGTTTCGCAACATAGAAATGACTGGCGAAGAACGCCGGCACCTCAAAACTCAACAGGGAGAAACATGATGAAAAAACTGACAAGCCTTCTGGCGGCAACCGCTCTGACCGCTACCGCGGCCGCACCTGCAATGGCCGAGAAATGGGATATGCCGATGGCCTATTCAGCATCAAACTTCCACTCGGCCACGGGCGCGGAGTTCGCCAAATGTGTCACCACAGGAACCGGTGGTGAGATTGAGATTGTCACGCACCCTTCCGGCTCGCTGTTCAAAGGTGCCGACATCAAGCGTGCGATCCAGACCGGGCAAGCCCCGATTGGTGAGCGTCTGCTGTCTGGGCACCAGAACGAAAACGCGCTGTTCGGCTTTGATTCCATCCCGTTCCTGGCCACGTCATTCGATGATAGCGCCAAGCTTTGGGATGCCGCCAAACCTTCGATTGAAAAGCTGTTGGCTGAACAGAACCTGACCCTGCTTTATGCAGTGCCGTGGCCTCCGCAAGGGCTTTATTTCAAGAACGAAGTGAACTCGGTTGCGGATATGGAGGGGATCAAGTTCCGCTCCTATAACAACGCCACCTCACGCCTGGCCGAACTGACTGGTATGCTGCCCGTCACCATCGAGGCGGCTGAGATCAGCCAGGCCTTTGCCACCGGAGTAGCGGATTCCATGGTGTCGTCCGGGTCGACCGGCTATGACCGGAAGGTCTGGGAAAGTCTGAACTACTTCTATGAAGTGGATGCCTGGCTGCCGCGCAACTACGTGATGGTCAACTCAGACGTCTGGGCCGGTGTCTCGGATGCGAACAAGAACGTCATCAAAGGCTGTGCGGAACTGGCCGAGTATGCAGGTAACTGGCGTGCCAAGGAATATACCGGCTTTACGCTTCAGGGTCTGCGCGATGGCGGCATGACAGTTGGTCCTGCATCCGAACAGATGACGAATGAGCTTAAAGAAATCGGTGTCACCATGACCAACGAATGGCTTGAGGCCGCCGGTGACGAAGGCAAAGCCATCGTCGACGCGTTTAACTCTCAATAATCGTTCGAATGCGGGCGGCAGTTCATCCTGCCGCCTGCTCCCAATCCACAAAAAGCACAGGGGGACAGCATGGCGGCAATGCGAGGGCTCAGGTCCGTACTGGATTTCATTTATCTGGCAGCAGGGGTTCTGGCGGCGCTCAGCCTGATTGCCATTCTGGTGTTGATTGTTGTGCAAATGCTGGCCCGTTGGACCGGTGAGGTGTTTCCCGGCGCGCCGGATTATGCTGGATACGCGATGGCCGCTGCGTCTTTTCTGGCCTTCGCCAACGCCCTGAACCGAGGCAGCCATATTAGAGTCTCCATTCTCCTGAATGCGGTTCCCGATGGCTTTCGCAGAATTCTGGAAATCTGGTGCTTTGCGATTGGTTCGGCGGTCATGTGGTATTTCTGCTGGTATGCCTATCGCTTTGTGTACTGGAGCTGGAAGTTCAACGATATCAGCCAGGGGCAAGATAAAACCGCCCTTTGGATACCGCAATCTACCATGCTGATCGGAGCGGTCATTCTGGCCATCGCGCTGACCGATCACCTGTTCCATGTCCTGTTCAAGGGTGATCACCGCATCACCCGTGATCTGGCCGATCAGAGCCACGGAGAGTAAGAGCATGGAAAATATATCCGTTATTATCCTCTTCCTCTTTGTCCTTTTCACCTTGCTGGGCACCGGTGTCTGGGTCGGGCTCGCTCTGATGGGCGTCGCCTGGGTCGGGATGGAGCTGTTCACGACACGCCCGGTGGGTGATGTGATGATCACGACGATCTGGTCGGCTTCGTCATCCTGGACGCTGACCGCCTTGCCGATGTTCATTTGGATGGGCGAGATCCTCTACCGAACGCGATTGTCCGAAGACATGTTCAAAGGCCTGTCGCCGTGGATGGCACCTTTGCCCGGAGGGCTGGTTCACACGAATATCGTAGGCTGTACGGTGTTTGCCGCGGTATCGGGGTCATCTGCCGCGACGTTGACCACGGTTGGCAAGATGTCGATCCCGGAACTGCGAAAGCGCAACTATCCCGAACGCATGGTCATCGGCACGCTGACCGGCGCGGCAACACTTGGGCTAATGATCCCACCGTCACTGACGTTGATCGTGTACGGCGTTACGATCAACGAGTCCATTACCAAGCTGTTCTTTGCAGGCATCCTGCCCGGTCTTGTGCTTGCCGCAATGTTCATGGGCTATGTCGCCATCTATTCGAAAGTTGGCAAAGACTGGAACCCCAACGATGAGAGCAAGCTGACCTTTTCCGAAAAGATTAAGAACTCTCGCTTTCTGTTGCCAGTGATCCTGCTGATCATGGTGGTAATCGGATCGATGTATCTGGGTTATGCTACGGCGACCGAGGCGGCGGCTTTCGGTGTGATTGGCGGACTGCTACTGGCAGCAGGGCAGGGATCGTTGAACTGGAAGACCTTCACTGAAAGTTTGATGGGCGCAACCCGCACCAGTGCGATGATTGCGCTGATCCTAGCGGGTGCTGCGTTCCTGTCATTGTCGATGGGCTTTACCGGCCTGCCGCGCGGGCTTGCGGATTTGATCGCGGGCTGGGAACTGACCCGGTTCGAACTGCTCATGGTTCTGCTGGTATTCTACGTCATTCTGGGATGCTTCCTTGATGGGATTTCTTCGGTTGTGCTGACTATGGCTGTTGTCGAGCCTATGATCCGGGACGCCGGGATCGATCTGATCTGGTTCGGTATCTTCATCGTGGTCGTTGTCGAGATGGCGCAGATCACGCCGCCCATCGGTTTCAACCTGTTTGTGATGCAGGGCATGACTAACCATGAAATGAGCTATATCGCCCGCGCTGCGATCCCGATGTTCCTGATCATGGTGCTGATGGTGTTCGTTCTGATCTGGTTCCCCGAGTTGGCGACGTGGCTGCCCGAAAACCTGCGTCAAAGCCCCGGTGGGTAGACGCCGTTGAACCCGCTTCACCTTGCGGCGCGTCACGGCCCATATGTGTTGGTATCGGGCCTTGCCGCAGGCCTTCTGCTGCCGGGGCTGGCCGCACCGATGCGGCCTCTATTGCCGCCCTTGGTCATGCTCCTGCTGTTTTTGACGCTGCTGCGAATGCAGCCGGGGGCCATTGTGGGTTCGCTGGTTGACCTGCGAAAAGTTGCGGGAACGATTGCCGCCTTTCAATTGGTTTTGCCGTTGTCTGTCGTTGGGATTGGAATTGCCTGCGGATGGACCGGTTCGCCAGTTTTTTTGGCATTGCTTGTCATGGCTGCAGCCCCATCAATATCCGGCAGCCCCAATATGTGCCTGATGATGGGCTATTCTGCGGAACCGGCGATGCGACTAGTCGTGGTTGGAACGGCTGTTTTGCCACTGACCGCGTTACCGATCTTTTGGCTGATGCCGGAATTGGGTGATCTCAGGGCGGTCCTGATGACCGCGCTTCGGCTTTTTCTTACCATCACAATAGCAATTCTCGCGGCTGTCATATTGCGCCGCACGGTGCTGCGCCAACCTTCAAAGTCTACGCTTTTGAACGTGGAAGGTGCGGCAACGATTACTCTGTCCGTTTTCGTTGTTGGCCTGATGCCATCATTGAGTGCAACCGCACTTGTGGACCCACGTTTCGCGCTGTTCTGGATCGCGTTTGCCTGTCTGATCAACTTTGGGGCTCAGGTTGTCTCATTCCAATTCACACGAACTCGAATGCCCGGTGCCGAGGCTACGGCGGTGTCTCTGATCGCCGGAAACCGGAACATCGCGATATTCTTCGTGGCACTGCCACCTGAAGTGACCGCGCCGATCATGGTGTTCATCGGGGCCTATCAGATACCGATGTATCTGACGCCGCTGATCATGCGCCGACTGTATCAGACGGCTGCCACAACCAGCTGATTTGGGCCAGAGGCATTGGCGGTGCCAGCCCTAACGCTGATCCCCAACCCCGACGCCGACATAGGTTTCAAATCCCGATCCCAGAACCATCGTGGACGAGTAGATATTACGCAAGTCGACCATTCGGGGGGATCTCATAGTCTCTGCCAGCTCGCTCAGGTTCAGGGCGCGGAACTCGTTCCATTCTGTCAGCAAGACAACAACGTCCGCATCTTTGGCTGCGGCGTAGGGATCATCCATCCACTCGACGCCAGGAAGCAGCGCTTCCCCCTCGGCACGGCCTTGCGGATCGACAACGCGGACCTGGGCACCGCCGCCGATCAGGGCGGGAACGATGGTCAGGGAAGGTGCGTCGCGCATGTCATCGGTGTTGGGCTTGAAAGTCACACCCAGAACCGCCACGGTCTTGCCATTGAAGCTGTCATCGCAGGCATCCCGGATCTTCTCGATCATCCGCTTCTTGACCTCATCGTTTACACGAATGACGGTTTCGGTGATCTGCATCGGGTGGGCAAAATCCTGTCCGATCCGGGCAAGTGCAGCGGTGTCTTTCGGAAAACACGAGCCGCCATAGCCAGGGCCTGCGTGCAGAAACTTGTTGCCGATCCGCCCATCCAGACCAATACCGCGCGCCACCTCTTTGACATCGCCGCCTGCCCGCTCGCAAAGACCGGCGATTTCATTGATGAACGTGATTTTGGTCGCCAGGAATGCGTTCGCCGCGTATTTGATCATCTCGGCGCTTTCTAGATCAGTGGTCAGGATCGGAAAGTCACGCAGATAAAGCGGGCGGTAAATCTCGGCCATGACATCCGCCGCTCGTTCGTTTTCGATCCCTACGACAACACGGTCTGGGCGCATAAAATCATCAATTGCGGCGCCCTCGCGCAGGAATTCGGGGTTCGATGCGACGTCGAATTCCGCCTTCGGATTTGCACCCGAGACAACTTCATGAACCTTGCGGTTGGTGCCAACCGGGACAGTCGATTTGGTTACGATAACCGTATAGCCGGTGATGGCCTGAGCGATTTCTTCGGCGGCGGCCATCACATAAGTCAGATCAGCGTGCCCGTCCCCGCGTCTCGTAGGTGTGCCTACCGCGATGAACACCGCGTCCGCGCCGTCGACCGCAGCGGCCAGGTCGGTGGTAAAGGTCAGGCGGCCAGCTGCCACGTTCTTGGCCATGAGCACATCAAGGCCCGGCTCGTAAATCGGCACCTCTCCATCCTGAAGCATCTTGATCTTGCGATCGGATTTATCGACGCAAATCACATCATGGCCAAAGTCCGAAAAGCAAACCCCGGACACCAAACCAACATATCCGGTGCCAATCATCGCAATGCGCATTTATCGAATTCCTTCTTTTGGGTTTCGCCAATGGCGCATTTCCTGGTCTCTTTCAACCGCTGAACTAAGAGCTCTTGGGGCTCGATAATTACAACCGCCTAGGCATTGCCGGCTTGCTTTCGACAACAACTCGGCACTTCTGAGGTGTTGCGGGCGATAGGGCAAAATCATCAGACTGTTTCTTGGCGACCGAATATGCTTGTTGTGGTGAATTGTTCAAGTGCTGTTCGTGGCTTGCGTTGAACTGGCTATCTGGTCTCGGCGAAGAACGGCGTGTTACGATCAAGATTCGTTGCCAGATCGGATTTCCTACGATGGCATTCGTTCGACCGCTGGCGCGCATTCTCAATCCTACATGTAATATCAGGCACTTCTTCGCTTCAGCAGGCGTTGGGCATAGCCAGAATGCGAAGCTTCATATAGTCTCACAATCAGTTTTCGTGGTGTCGAGCGGCGGCGCGTGCAATCTGTTAATTATTTTAAGGCTTCGCGATGGGGGGCATGTTCTCGTTTTTGGGTTCCGGGAAAGGCGTTGGCCCTGCATCTCCACGCCGCATGAGCGCCGGTCGCGGAGCGCGCTGATGGTGCTGCACCCCACCGGCCCGGAAACTGATCTTGGCGCGATGGAGCACCGCCATCTGACTGTCATGATGGTGGATCTTGTCGAGTCCACGGTATTGGCTCAAATGCTTGAGCCCGAAGATTTGCTGTCTACGACATTACGTTATCATAAACTGGTCGAACAAATTGCCGATGAGTTCGGGGGCAGGGTGCTGCAGATCGTGGGCGACGGTATCCTCGTCGCCTTTGGTTGGCCTGCTGCGTCTGAAAATAATGCCGAGCGCGCTCTACGCGCGGCGCTGCGCATCCACACTGATCTGCCCGCAATGGCGGGTCCGCTCGATCTCAGGTGCCGGATTGGGATCGCATCCGGCGTAGTTCTTGTCGGGGACATCGCGCTTGGGACCAATATTCAGCCCGACGCGATTTTTGGATCGACGCTAAATCTTGCGGCACGTCTTCAGTCGTTGGCGACCCCCGGTGGAACAATGGTTTCTGCGGCAACACGAGCGCTTGGGGCCGAGCAAATGGAGTTCGAGCCGCAAGGCGTTCAGAGCCTCGCGGGGTTCGACCGGCCTGTTCCAGTTTATCGATTGACCGGTGAAGGCAAGGATCAGGCCCGCCGCCATAACCGCACCCCGTTGCTTGGCCGCAAAGCCGAACGCGGACAACTCCGCCGCGCGTGGAAAGACGTGGAAGCCGGAAGAGGGCGGGTGATTCACATATTGGGTGAGGCAGGGATTGGCAAATCGCACCTGATCCGTGATCTGCGTTCGTCGGTCGGGCCGCAGGCATGGGTGACCTATCACTGCAGCCCGTTCCATGTCAGCACACCGTTCTTTCCCTTCGTATCACAGGTCGAACGGTGGTGCGGCATCCACAATCACGACGATATTGCCGCGCGTCGCGACCGGTTGTCAGAACATCTGAGCGATATTCTGGACGACGCGCAACTTCGCACGCTGTATTTCATTCTTGCCCCGGGCCCCGGCGACAGCGGGACGACCAGTGAGGACGAACTGCGCGCGCAACTGAGTGACATATTCATCCGCGTCTACCAAAAACTCAGCCGAGAGGGACCGGTGCTTGTCGTGGTTGAGGATATGCAATGGGTTGACCCATCGACCCTTTCAGTGCTGCGCGACGTGGCCGAGCATCTGACATCACTTCCCGTACTGATGTTGATGGTTTCGCGGATGCCGGCGCCATCAGCGATCAAAGAGAGCATACCGTCTCTTGAGCAATTGTCGCTTCCACCGCTCGATGATGCGACATCGTCAGAACTGGCCAAGGCGGCCTCGGGTGCGCGACTTGATGACCGCACCACGGCGCAGATTTTGGCGCGGGGCAATGGTGTGCCCCTTTTCATCAAGGAATGCTCTGCCGCCATCGCTGCGTCGCCTGAACGTATCGTGGACAACATTCCCGCCACCTTGCATGACCTCCTGGCGCAACAGGTTGACGAGGTCGGAGAACTCCGACGCGCCGCGATCGAAGCCGCTGTTATTGGTGGTGCCTTTGGGGCACCTTTGCTGGCTCAGATCAGTGAACTGACTGAAGACGAGTCCGAAGACGCTATCTTTGGGCTCGCCGCCACGGGTATATTGCAACATCTGCCCGGCGCGAATGACGACGCCGAAATGATCTGGCGGTTCCGCCATGAATTGGTGCGTGAGGCGGCATATCAAAGCCTTGTGCGGGACCGTCGCATTCATTTGCATCGACGCACGGCGGAAGCCCTTGCCGCCCAACCGGAAGCCGCCCGACAGCCTGAACAAATAGCGCGGCACTGGGAACTGGCCGGTGAAACAACGAAGGCGGTGGCCGCCTGGTCGGAGGCCGCGCGGCTGAACCTGAGGCGCCACGCAAATCGCGAAGGGGCTCAGCATGCCCGAAACGGATTGCGGCTGTTGGACGAGTTGCCCGTAGACCAACGCGATAAAGCTGAATTGAACTTGCAATTCCTTCTGGCCGCTGCCGAACGCGTGCATGTCGGTTATGGTGCCAAGCCCGCAATCGATGCCTTTGGGCGCAGTTTTGAACTGGCTGAAAAGCTGGGCGACAGGCGTACTCTTGTGCGCGCGGGCAGGGGTCTGTTTACCGCTGCAATGGTCAAAGGTGATTACCAGAACGCCGAGCAATGGGGGCAAGCGATCATCGATGCGTATGACGATCACCACACCCGAATGGTCGGAAACTACATCTGTGGGGCCGCGCTATCCCCGCGCGGTCGGTTTCAGGATGCGGCAGCAGCTCTGGAACAAGCGGCGTCTCATGCGGATGCGCATTGCGCCGAAGCTGGAAACAGCCCCGATATTGCAGCCGTGATACAAATCGAGAGTATGAGCGCGCTGGTCGACAGCTTTCAGGGCAAAACTGAGGTGGCACTCGCCAAAGCCAAGCGGGCAGTTGACGCCGCGATGGCGTCAGGCCAGCCCTTGATCATCGCAAATGCAATGCACTGGTTGACCGAAATCCACATGCAAATGGATCACCCGGATTATGCGCGCATGGCCGAGGCGCTGAGCGCGGCTGTTCAGGACAAGGGCGGCCCTTATTACCAAGCTGTTGCGACGGCCCATCTTGCCGGGGCTGCCATCAGAACCGGCGAGGCCACAGAGGGCGTGGCCATGCTGCAGGCCGCTTGGGGAAGGATGCACGCAACGGGTGCCGAGGCGGCTGGCGTGCTCGTCAACACCGAGCTCGCACGGGGCTATCTTGCTCTGGGTGAGATTCAGAAAGGGTTGGATGCGGTGGAGGCTGGCCTGACATGTGCAGAAAACACTGACGAGCGGAACTATGAGGCTGAAATCCACCGGATCAAGGCAGCCCTTCTACTGGAACAAGGTGCTCCGTTCGACGCGGCTGAGGCGGCTTTGCGTGAAGCTATAGCCGTGGCGAATGATCAGGGCGCGGCGCTGTATGAATTGCGCGCGCTGAGTGATCTTGCCTGCATCCGGCCAGCCGATACGGAAGTTGCCGCGCGGATTACTGAGCTGGAAGAGCGCGCGGTCGCGTCTTAGGTCCCGCCGGGACGTCGACCTAAAGTGCAGTCTTCGGGTTGCAGGTCCAAGCCAACAAAACGCGCCACCTGCGAGAATGACGAAGTTTTCTTCAGCAACTGAAAACCTTTCTCTGAAAAAGTCTCAGCCGAGTACAAGTTTTTGGACACCATCGGGTTGTTCATAAGCTGCGTGATTGCGTCATACGCCACCATCGATGTCATCAGATCGCCCATGATCACATCGCCCTTGTGCTGTTCCGCAAAGAGACCAGGGAACAACTCGACCCTATTGACGTCGCAATAAAGCCGGCTCAGGTCGGCAATCAATTCGTCCGCAAACGGCTGATCACCAACCATCTCAGTAAAGCTTGAATGCGGTTTGCGGCAGAAATGATGACGATAAGTGTTCAGCGACGGAAGACGCGCCTTACGCGTCAGGGCAATTGTAGCTTCGACAGGGGCAGGAGCACCGGGCGCAGGCCTTTGGAACAGGAAATCGGGCGTGTTGCGCAGCGACATGCGGGCTGCAGGTTGGCGCGACAATGATCGGATCATTTCCGCCAAGCCCGTTTGTTCGACCAGTCGTGGATTGAACCTGAAGCCTTCTGGGCCAACCTGTGCGCCGTCGATTATGAACCGTTCGGGGATCATCGAATGCCAGCGGTAGAGCAAATTGAACTCAATCGCGATCTGGTTGGAGTGATGCCAGGGTTGCCAGCGATTTACGCCAATGGGCAGTTTGAATGGCATATTGGCGATGTGGGCGATGTAATCCTCAAGCACAAGCTTGATCAGCAATGCGATCAAGGTGCAGCGTGTAGTCTGGAACACACGCTCTTTATCCCAGCCCGAAATGCCGCGCTTTTCGCGCCACAACAGATCGGCAAAGGTGTTATGGGCGCGCAACATCAGTGTATTGATCGCGATATAGCCTATGGTACCATTGCCATTATCGAGCCCGGTTGCATGAAAATCGAGCAGTAGCTGGTCAATCGCGTGATCGCTGAGACCCGGATGCGCCCGTTTCACCGCATTCCACAGCTTGCATGGATCGTGCAGGGGCTTTCCGCAATTCTCGCCAGTGGCAATACTGCCATCAAAGGGGGGCGCAAGCTTAACACCACCGGATTGGTTCTTTTGAAACAGCTTCGGGGCCCACATCTCGCCTTGTGTATCCAGACGAAAGGCCAACCGGTGGGTTAATTCATTGGTATCGGGATCGCGTTCGCGCAGCATGTCGGTCTGAAAATCGTTCAGCCCGTAGATTTGGCACAGATCGACCTCGTGGTTCGAATCCGTCTGATCAACCGGTCCTTTCGCCCCAAAGGTGCGCAGGAAACTGTCGGTAAACCATTGTGCGGCCGAGATAAACAAAAGTGTCGATCCTTGCGGGCACATCAAGGTAAGCGGGCTGCCATCCATTTGTGTCCGTCGGCGAAAGAGATCAGCAACTTCGCTTTCCGACGGCAGGACGGGTGAGAGGTCTTCTGGCGTTGTATGCCGACCGATCCAGCGATGGGAAAACACGCCGGGCCATGTCGTGTAGTCTGCGCCCATCGTATAGGGCCGCGGTCGGTGGATCTTCGCGGCGTTTGCAAGCCTGATCGCGGCTAAATAGCTCGTAACGGGTGGGGAGATCTTGAATCCGAGTTTGATCAGATCATCAACGTCCAGCATCAATACATCTCCGTTTGGTCATCGATTCGGGAACCGGGCGCGGGCCAAGCTCAGATAGGTTCTGAGCCGGATCGCATTAATCGGTCCTAAAGGTTCGTGATCTGCCGTGACACGCCAGGGCGAGAAGCTCATCGCGTCTCCATTCTGCGGATCAAATTCTGCACCTTTGGGAATCGTGATATCCGCCACGGGCGTGACGGTATGATGGTACGGATCAAGAGGTGCATCTGGTTGCGGATCGCATGCCCACCGGATGCGATTGTCGAGCACATCGAATTCGTCGGCCGGGCGCGGGGGCTCAATCACACACAGCTCGAAGTGATTATCTCCATCGGCCACGTCTTGCCGCAAACACTGCCCGATCCCATCTGGGTCGTCTACCGGATGTGCCGGAATTTTTGGTTTCGCGCTGCGGGCCAAGTATCTGACCGTTAGATCGGGGCCCAGCCGATACGGTGTTGTCGACCAGAAATGGACCTCAAAAGGCGAGTGCATATAGTTCGAGGCAAAATCACTCGCGACGCGAAACTGACGCTTGCCTTCACGAGTGAGGAAGGCGCGAAATCCTGCGCGCAGCCCTTTGGTGATCAACCTAAGGCTCCATTTTCGTCGCCCTTTGATCGCGTGCTGGACCGCTTGTAATGTGGCGACAAGCCTGCCCAATCGCTCATATTCATCGGGGACGTAGCTGGGAAACACATCCTGATCGACCAATACGAAATCGAACTCGTCGCTGAGTTGTGTGGTCCCCAGATGCGCAAGTGCCTCGGCGTCGATCAGCTTGGGGCCTGGCACGTCAAAAAGCTTGATCGCCATCCCGTGGGCATCCGATTTCCGGTCATCCAGATGCGCGCCGTTGGAAAAGCGAAGTGCGGCTGAATAGGCAGCGGGCTGTTCAAACAGGCCGTGACGGAACTGTTCTGGTAGATCGTTTCTGACAGTGAATGTTGCAGCCACGCACCCGTGACTGCGCCCATGCTGAGCCCTTAAGCGATGGCCTTTCCACCGTGCAACGGCCTCGAGATTGTGGTCAATGACATCATCAACAATATCCGGCGGCAATGCGTTTTGCGAAACATGCGTCAAAGAACCGTCTCCTTGGATAAACCCAGGCAATGATCAAACAGGGGTAAGGCGCTGACAAAGCTAAACCTCTAAATTTGTTCAGCTTACCTCAGATTGTCTAATTTCCAAACACACCAACTATGGACAGCCGTGGCCAGACAAATTCGGCGCGCAGCCCAACCCATTCGGTTGGTGCTACGGACACGTGGTTGCCCGCGCTCGATCCTCGACCAGAGTTGGGTGCCTTCGACTTTATCATTGACGTGTCCGGTGTTCTCGGGCACTCAATCGATTGATGGTTCCCGGTGGTATTGCCGCGGGATGAAAAGGGAATACGGTGAGGTTTGCCAAAAGGTGCCAATTCCGTAACTGCCCCCGCAACTGTAAGCGGTGAGCAAGGCCAAACAGCCACTGGTCCACAGGGTCGGGAAGGTTGGCCGAGCGCGGACCCGCAAGTCAGGAGACCTGCCATCAGATGTTTAACCAACCCGGGGCGGGGCGTCCTGGAAGGAGGCTTTGATGGCGCGTCAATCGCGTGTTTACATTGTCGGCAGCTTCCGCATGCGCTTGGAAACAAGTGGAGTGGACCATGCCAGATAAGCCTGATCATTTCATTCTAGTCTGCGAAAGCTGCACTGAAGGGCTGCCCCTTGATGAAATTTGCGATGCGTTGACTGGGAAATTACCTCGCAGTTTTGCGATCCGCGCGTCGTCTTGCATGGCAGGCTGCGATAGTCCCAGAACGGTTGGGTTCCAGGCCGTAGGAAAGGCGCAATACCTTTTTGGTGGCATTCAGACCGCGGAAGAGGTGCAGGCGCTGGCTGAGTTTGCAGCGCAGTATCGTGAAAGCCCGGATGGCTGGACAAATGCCACTGATCGCCCGCAGGCGTTGTTCAATAAAACCCTCTCGCGCATGCCGCGGATCGAACACGGGGCATCGCAATGACGTTGCCACCCTTTCTGATTGCCGAAAACCTTGAGTATTATGCCCTTAACGGAGATGTCCTGTTGCAGGGCGTCTCGTTCGAGTTGTACGAGGGTTCCATTCTAGCCATCGCCGGCCCGAACGGGGCGGGGAAAACGACGCTTCTCAATCTGTTGTGCGGCGCTGAGCCGCTGGCACTTGGTGATGTTCGGATCAAAGGACGCAGTCTGAAAAAGCTCACGGCCAAAGAGCGTGCGCGCATGATTGCAGTGGTAGGTCAGCAGGAACTGCCCGATGGACGCTTGGCGTTACGCGATTATGTTGCGCTGGGGCAAATACCCATCCGTGCGGACCGCTCTGCCGAAGGCCACGCGCAAGAGCTGGACCGGATTTTAGACCTGACCGGTCTCGCCAATCTCGCGGACAAGCGCATGGCCCAACTGTCTGGAGGCGAACGTCAGCGTGCCCATATCGCACGTGCTTTGGCGCAGAACCCTTCGTTGCTGTTTCTGGACGAACCGACCAACCATCTGGATCCTGATGCAAAAGGGCGGATGCTGTCTTTGGTCGCCGAGCTTGGGATCACCGTGGTCATGATCGTACACGATCTGGTCATGATCCCCGAATTCGCCACACACGTGGCGCTGATGAAATCGACCCTCATGATCGAGTTTGGGTCGGTGGACAAGGTGCTGACACCCGAAAGAGTCCGCGAAACTTTTGGCGTTGATTTCCTCTGCTTTCTCCACGAAGGCCGCGTGATCCCGGCGCTTGATATTCGAAGAACCACAGTCTCAACTTAGTCGAAGGAACACACTGAGATGAAATACATCTGGCCCGTGGCGTTGGCCACCGCCATGGCAAGCGGTGCTGCTGCGCAAGAAGTCACCGTAGACAACTGCGGCGAACCGCTGGTTTTTGATACCGCGCCCAAGCGCCTGGTTGTGCATGACATGAACATGACCGATATGGCCTTTGCATTGGGTCTGCAGGACAAGATCGTCGGCCTGACCGGCATCACCGGCTGGTACAAGACCAGCCCTGATTTTGATGCCCTGCGCGGCGACATCCCCGAGCTTGCGCCGAAATATCCGACCGTCGAAAACCTGGTGGCGGTTGAACCCGACCTGTTCTTTGCCGGTTGGTACTATGGCATGAAGCCGGGTGGTGATGTGACCCCAGATACATTGGAACCGTTCGGAATCAAGACCTTGGTTCTAACCGAAAGCTGTATCCATCTGGACAAGGATCGCCCCGAAGCCAGCATGGATCTTCTGTTTGGCGATGTGTTGCGCTTGGGCAAGGTGATGCAAGTCGAAGACAAGGCCGAAGCTCTGGTCTCGGGCTGGAAAGAGCAGCTGGCAGCGATCGAAGCCAAGACTGCTGAACTGCCCAAGCCCCGCGTCTTTCTTCTGGATGGTCCTGCAGATGCTCCGTTTACCGCCGGTAAATTCGCGATTCCCGATGCGATGATCACTGCCGCCGGTGGTGAAAACGTCACTCATGACATGGACACGAGCTGGGGCCGCACTTCGTGGGAGGCCGTTGCCGCATCGAACCCGGAATTCCTGGTTTTGTTGGATTATCAGACCGGCAATGGTGCCGAGGACACCTTCAAGTTCCTGCAGGAACATCCCGTCATGTCGCAGACTGACGCCGTCAAGAACGAGCGCTGGATCGGATTGCGCTACGAGGAGCTGACGCCGGGACCGGCAAATATCGAAGCGATCTCGAAGATGGCGCGCGCGATGCATCCGGGTCAGAGCTAATATGGGCCGACTGGGCCTGACGTTGTTGCTGGGGGCGGTCGTTCTGACCGCCCTTTTGCTGATCTCCACGATCTACGGTACAACCTCGATTCCTTTATCCGACACCTTCACCGCGATATTGCGCGGTACCGGGTTGCAGGACGGAGAGATGTCGCCGCTGCATAGGATCGTATTCGACCTGCGACTGCCCCGCGCGTTGTTTGCAGCCGTGATCGGTGCCGGGCTGGGCATCGTTGGCGTGGTGCTGCAAACGACCACACGTAATGACCTTGCCGATCCATTTCTGTTCGGCCTGTCCTCGGGCGCGGCAGCGGGGGCGGTGTTTGTAATTACCGTGACCGGAGATATTCTGGGTTTCTGGACTCTGCCTCTGGCTGCCTTTTGCGGCGGTCTTGTGGCGTCGGGCATCGTGCTGGCGCTGGTTCATGGGCTTCGCACCAGCGCACCGGAGAAGCTGATCCTTGCGGGTCTGGCTGTGTCGTTTTTGTTTTCGGCCATCACCAACTATCTGATCTTCGCCGGTGATAGCCGCGCCGCCCATTCTGTCATCTTCTGGATGCTGGGGGGGCTGGGCCTGGCCCGTTGGGAGACGTTCCCGCTGGTGTGCATCGGTCTGCTGCTGATCCTGAGCTATTCGCTTTATCGCAGCCGCTGGTTGGATGCGCTGCTGACCGGGGATTTGACTGCCGCTACTCTGGGTGTGCCGGTTCGGGGTCTGCGGTTCAGCATGTTTTTCACCGCAGCCTTGGCAACGGCCGTGTTTGTTTCCGTAGCCGGAGTGATTGGTTTTGTCGGTCTGATGGTGCCGCATATTGCGCGCGGGATCGCAGGTCCCCTGCACAAAAACCTTCTACCTACCGCCGCTATGGTTGGTGCTGCCTTGTTGACCGGCTCTGACATTCTCAGCAGGCTTCTGCTGGCTCCGCAGGAATTGCCGGTGGGGATCGTCACAACTTCAATCGGATCGGTGTTTGTGTTCTTGCTTTTATTCAGGACTGCGAGAAATCAACGGTAAGGCCCTCGATCTTCGCTCCCAAGATATTTCGTCCTGATCAGGTCTGAGCCGAGTTTAAACCTTTCCGTCAGCCGCTTGGCCGAGCCACTTGAACACAAGCTTGGCGCGGTCGGATGAGGTGTTGTGTAGTTTCACGTAGAAATCCAGTTGCGATGAGATGGTTTGCGGCAACAGTCTGACCAGTTTTCCGGATGCGGTCAGCTCCGAGGTCAGTCCCTCCCATCCCAGCACTGCGCCCATATCGTCCTGAGCGGCCTGAAGCGCAATCGTGTAATTGTTGACCCGATGCGCGGAATTCAGCGGGCCTTCATAGCCCAGTTTACGGGTCCAGGCCCGCCAATCGGTCCAACCGGTATCTGGTGCATCAAGATGGATGAGCGGCACTTTGGCGATCTCGCCGACATGCTCGATTGGGTTCTGTTTCGCAAACCGAGGGCTGCATAAGGCCATGATGTTGTCGTGAAACAAGGTCTTGATAATCCCTGAATCCCGGCGTGTATCACCGTAGTGAATGCTTAGATCACATTTTGAGGTATCGACCCCGAGATCGGTCACAACTTGTGTCACAGAAACATGGCCATGCGTTTTCCAAAACTGGGCAAGCCGTGGTGTAAGCCAAAGCGAGCTGACCGCCGTAGAGGAACGGATCGTCACGCCTTTGTGGTCATACTGTCGGCGCAACTGCCCAAGGGCCTCGCTGATCCCTTCAAGGCCACGTTGAAGGGCGACCAGCAAATAGGCTCCGCTTTCGGTAAGTTCGACGCCGCGATGATGGCGCAGAAACAGCGCGCATTGCAGCTCGTTCTCAAGCGCTTTGACCTGATGGCTGATCGCTGCGGGCGTAACATTCAGCTCTTCAGCAGCAGTTTTGAAACTCACATGCCGCGCTGCGGTTTCAAAGCTGATCAGAGAGCTTAGGGGCGGAAGATCATATGGGCGGTTGGGCAAGATGTTTTGACCTGTGACAAGTTGAAAACCCGATAATAAGAACGCAATCAGCAGCGATTTGGCTTAGTTCATCTTATGCAGAGTGAATCTTTTTGCAATTGCCCGCCAGCAGTTCAATGTGAAAATTCGCCACAACCGTTTGAGACATGATCAAGGGATGTGCCAAGGGTCCTCAAGCCCCTTGGACATCATATCGATCTTTCCTCATGCAATTCGATCCCCGGTTGGTCGTGCACAATTTGAAGGAGTTGCAGTATGCAGTCACATGCAAAAGTCGTGGTTGTCGGTGGCGGATGCGTCGGGGCGTCAATTCTATATGGGCTGACCGAACATGGATGCTCTGATGCCGTTATGCTGGAACGCACCACACTGACCTCGGGTTCGACGTGGCATGCGGCTGGTTTGCTAGTGACCTTTGTGCGGTCGCACAACGTGTCGAAGATGACGATGGAAACCATCCGCATCTACACCGAGGTGGAAGAGAAGATGGGCAGTTCGGTCGGACTGCGTAAGGTAGGACAGCTGCGGGTCGCCAATACCGAAAAGCGCTGGGATGAGTTCCAGTCCTATATCTCGATTGCCGAAGCTGCGGGCGTGCCCTGCCAACTGCTGACGCCGGAGGAGATTGCCGAGATTCATCCCTTGCTGAACCAAAGTCCAGATATTCGGGGTGGTATTCTGCACACGGAAGACGGCTATGTGAATCCCGCCGACATTACCATGGCATTGGCCAAGCTTGCGCGGGATGCCGGCGCCAAGGTATACCAGAACACCGAAGCGCAGGCTTATGAGAAGCTGGACAATGGCCACTGGAAAGTGACCACCAATCAGGGTGAGATCACCTGCGAGCATCTGATCTTTGCCACCGGAAACTACGCCCGCGAAAATGCGCGCCGCGTGGGGCTGGACCTGCCATGTATCCCGATCGTTCACCAGTATTGGACGACCGAGACGGTGCCGCTGTTGAAAGAGCGCCGGGCGCAAGGCTTGCCCGAATTCCCAATCCTGCGGGATGAGGACTACGGCGCTTATCTGCGCGAAGATGTGGGCGGGATCCAGTTCGGGCCGTATGAATTCACCAAAGACCTCAAACTGTTTGCCGAGGATCGTGTCCCGCCCGAGTTCGGAGCCGATCTGTTGCCCGAGGATTTTGATGCCGTGGAAACCCAATGGGAACGCGCCATCGAACGTGTGCCGACCTTGGGTGAGGTTGGGATCAAGGCCAACACCCGTGGCCCGTTCCAGATGACCCCGGACGAGCTGCCTCTGGCCGGACCCGCACCGGGGCATGAGAACCTTTGGCTGGCCGAAGGCATGCCTGGTGGCATCCTCTGGGGCGGCACCGTTGGAAACCGTTTGGCCAAATGGATCGTCGATGGCGATCCGGGCATGGATATGTCGGAGCTCGACCCGCGTCGATTCTCGGACTACGCCTCAAAACGTTGGACCATGGATAAGGTGCGCGAGACATGGGGCACCCATATGGATGCGCATGTTCCGGGTGAGGATTTCCCGGATGCGCGCCCGATGAAGACCATGGGGTCATATGATCTTTTGACTGCTCAGGGCGCGGTTTGGACCAGCTTTAACGGCTACGAATTTCCTCGCTGGTTTGCCAAATCGCCCGAAGAGGCGATCCCCGAACACAGTTTCCGCCGCACCAACCATATGGAGCGTGTTCAGGAAGAGGTGCGCACCACCCGTGAAGAGGCTGGCTTCATCGAAATGTCGCCGATGACCAAGTTCACAGTGCGCGGGCCGGGTGCCGCCAAATGGCTGGATAGCCTGATGGCCAACAAGCTGCCCAAGGTGGGCCGCATGACCTTGTCGCTGATGTTGAACGACAAGGGCGGCATGGATGCGGAGTACACAATCGTGCGCTATGCCGACGACGATTTCTACCTGATATCGACGCCGAACTGGCGAGCCTACAATTGGGATCAGTTACAGCGCGTGCTGCCAGGTGATGGCTCGGTGGTGATCGAGGATATCTCAGAACAGCTGGGCGTGATCGCACTGGCCGGGCCCAAGGCACGGGACATCCTGCAACCATTGACCGATAATGATTTGTCGAACGAAGCATTCCCATGGCTGTCGGCACAGATGGGCGAGGTGGGCTATGCCAAAGGTGTGCACTTGTTGCGCGTCTCCTACACCGGTGAGTTGGGATGGGAACTGCACCACCCGGTCGGGTACAATCGCCACCTCGTTGATTTGCTGCTGAAATCGGGTGTGAAACCTTTCGGGCTTGAAGCGTTGGAGTCGATGCGGCTTGAGAAATCCTATCGCGCAATCAACCGCGAAATCTGCAAGGACCTGACCCCATATGAGGCCGATTTGGGCCGTTTCGTTGCAATGACCGAGAAGATCGGCGGGCAGGTGGCCGAACGTGATTTCATCGGCAAAGCCGCGTTGCAACAGCAGCAGGAGCAGGGTGGATACAACACACTGGTCACACTGAAGCTGCCGTTCTGCGACACCTCGGTGATGTTTGACGAAGGCGTCTATGCCGATGGCAAGCTGATCGGACGCGTCACTTCGGGCGGGTTCTCGTATTACTGCAACCACGACATTGCGATGGCGCTGGTTCCACACGAGATGACGGCACCCGGCACCAAAATGCAGGTGCTCATCCACAATGAAATGCGCGAGGCCGAAGTGATCGATACCTGCGCCGTTGATCCCACCAGCGCCCGCGCGCGCGCCTGATCCGGAGGATTTGAGATGGCAGAAGTCAAAGCACGCTCGGGCCGTGGCGGTGGACGTGCCGCGCGGGTCAAGGCTCGCACCAACCCGCCCCCAGTCTACTTGTCGACGCTGAACCGCAAAGTTGGCCCGATTGATCTGCTTGGTCCCGAAGGCGTTGAGAAAATCCACAACGCGGCCATGACTATACTTGAAACCACAGGGATTGAGTTCCGCGATCCGGTGGCATTAGCGGATTGGAAGAAGTACGGTGCGGATGTGCAGGGTGAGCGGGTGCGCATCGGACGCGAGATGCTGATGGACCTGATCTCGGCCGTTCCCTCGGAATGGGGCTATGCCGCGCGCAACCCGGAACGCTCGCTGCGGGTGGGCAATCGGCATTCGGTCTTTGCCAATGCGTATGGTGCGCCGTTTGTCTATGGTCTGGATGGTGTGCGCCGCCCTTCGATGCTGGAGGATGCGCATAACTTCTTCAAACTCAGTCAGATGAGTCAGTCGATGATGGTGCCGGGTATTTTGCCGGTTGAGCCGCAGGATGTCCCCGTGCCGCAACGCCACTTGGAGCTGGTTCATGCCGCGCTGACGCTGACCGACAAACCGATCAAGGGTTCAGTTCTATCCGAACAGGCAGCGTTGGACTCGGTAGAGATGACTCGCATCGTGTTTGGTGAGGAGTTTGTTGACAACAATGTGGTGATGGCAGCCCTGCTGAACTGCAACACACCGTTGGTCTGGGATGAGACCATGTTGCAGAGCCTACGCGTCTATGCCGCCGCCAACCAGCCCTGCCTGCTGTCGCCCTTTGTTCTTGCCGGGGCGAGCACACCTGCAAGCCCGCAGGGTGGTGTCGCGCTGCTGATTGCAGAATCTCTGGCCGGTATGGCCTACAGCCAGATCATCCGGCGCGGAGCCCCGATGGTGCTGGGGGTGGCAATCATGGGCGTTTCGATGAAGACAGGTGCACCGATGATGGGCTCTCCGGAACCCGGGCTGATGAACCTTCTGGTGGGTCAGATGGCTCGGTTTTATGGTGTGCCATGGCGGACCTGTACCATGTGGACCGGATCGAAATCCCCGGATATGCAGGCTGCGTTCGACACCGCAAACACCATGTGGCCGGTGCTGCTGGGTGGCGCAAACTACATCGTACACTCAGCAGGCTTCCTTGAAGGCGCGCTTGGGGTCAGCTACTCAAAATGGGTGCAGGACGCGTTGCAGTTGGAAAACTTCCACCGTTTCTTCAGCGGCCTGCAAGAGGAAAATCTGGACACGTTGCTGGGCGACATTGACAAAATCGGACCGGGTGGGCACTTCCTTGGTACTGACCACACGCGCGAAAACCCAATGCATATGAACCACTTGCAAAACAATGACAGTTTTGAACGGTGGGAAGCAGAAGGTGCTAAAACCGCAGAAACCGTTGGCACGGAAGAGGCGCAGCGTATGCTGAACACCTACGTCCAGCCACCAATGCCGGACGATCAGCGCGGGGCGTTGGATGAGTTCGTCGCTAAGAAGCGGGTGGAATACAGCGCCTAAACAGATCTGCAAGCGGGCACTTATGTGCCCGTTTCCTCAACCAACGACAGGATTAGGCACATGGCCGATAACTCGACGATCGCTCTCTCACTCGACGAAGTAGAGGAATTGGCAAAATCTGTCCTTGTGGCTGCAGGCATGGATGAACATGGCAGCACGGTTCTGGCCGGGCTTGTGCGGATGAGCGAGCGCGACGGCCCGCGTAGCCATGGGTTAAGGATGTTACCTGTTTATGCGCAGAGCTTTTCTTCGGGATATGCCAACCCCGAGGCCGACCCGAGTGTCGAACGGATCGCACCGGGGGTTCTGCGCGGAGATGGTGACAATGGCTATTACCAGATCGTGGCCGCCAAAGCGCGAGACGAGCTTATTGAAATGGCGCGGGCGAATGGTATTGCCGCGTTTACTTGTGCCAATTGCCACCATCTGGGGGCACTACGTTTCGATACAGGTCCGCTGGCGGACGCTGGGCTGGTCGCGCTAGGTGTTGTGAACTCGCTCTCGATGGTGGTGCCGCAAGGCGGCACCCGCCCTGTTTTTGGCACCAATCCGATGTCCTTTGCTTGCCCGCGACCGGGTCGTGCGCCGGTTGTTTGGGATCAGGCCTCGTCAATGGTTGCGCTGATGGACATCCGGATGGCCGCGGCTGAAGGGCACGAATTGCCGCGCCCTGCGGGGCTTGACCCGAACGGTCAGCCAACCAGCGATCCCAACGCGATTTTGGAGACCCGCAGTCTGTTGCCGTTTGGCGAGCACAAAGGCGCGGCGATCGCCTTCCTGATCGAAGTTCTTGGCGCGGCACTGGCCGGTGGAACATTGTCCGTGGACAATGCCAACCGCGAAGCGCACGGTGCCTTGAATATCAAGGGCGGCTCAACGTTGATCGCGATTGATCCGGCGCGTTTCGGGAATGCCGCATTTGAAGGCTATGTCCAACGCATCTGCGCTGAGATTGAAGGTAACGGGGATGCTCGCGTTCCCGGAGATGGCCGCTTGAAGAACCGTGCTGCGGCCGAAGCGGATGGTGTTCGCGTCACGGCGGACTTGATGAAACAACTTCGCGAACTTCTGTAGGGGTCCCAGTAATGGCACGGGTGGTTGTAATTGGCGGCGGCATCGTCGGAATATCCTGTGCGCTGACATTGCAGTCGCAGGGCCACGAGGTCACCGTCGTAGAACCGGGTCCGGTTGGTGAGGGCGCGAGTTGGGCTTCCTGCGGGTGTATCGCAGTCGGTGAGATCGTGCCGTTGTCGCAGCCGGGGATGCTGATGAAAGTGCCGGGCTGGTTGCTGGATGCCGAGGCCCCGTTGACACTGCGCCCGGCCTCAGCGGTGAAATTGCTGCCGTGGTTTGCACGGTTTACGGCCAATGCGCGTCGCTCGAAAATGCGCGCAATCGCCTCCGATCTGGCAAGACTTACGTTTGCTGCAACAGCGGATTTCAAGGCTCAGCTTTTAGATGTAGGCCATCCTGAGGTTTTGGTCGAACGGCCGGTAATCAAGTTGTTTGACGACGACAATGACCTTGCGACCATGCGCCCAGCTTTTGAGTTGGCGCGTGAGTTGGGCTGCACGATTGATCAAGTTACAGGTCAGGAAGCGCATGAAATCGATCCTGCAATAGCATCTGATTTCAAACATGCAGCTTTGCTTAGAGACTGGAGTTTTGTGACGGACCCTAAGGTATTGGTTGAAACGCTGACGCAGAGTTTTAGCAGCCGCGGCGGGGCAGTCGTCGCAGGAAGAGCAATCGGTTTTACGCAGGACGGACAACATGTGAAAAGCGTGAAGCTGAGCGATGGGCGATCGATCAGCGCAGATGATTTCGTCATCGCTGCGGGAACGCCGTCTAGAATCTTGGCCAAGACGCTGGGCGTTCAACTGAGGATGGAAGGGGTGATCGGATATTCGACTGCGTTGAAAGATAGCGGGGTCGAGCTCCGCCATACGGTGTTTTATGCCAAAGGCGGGTTTGGCATTACACCGTATCAGCAGGCGCTGGCAGTGGCCGGTACCGCAGAATTTGCCGACCTGAACGCGCAGCCGAATTGGAACCGAGCCGATGTGCTGGTCAGGCGTGCATTCCGCGTATTACCGGGTTTGAAGACCGATAATGCGGAACGCCGGATGGGTCGCCGCCCGTTTACACCGGACACACGTCCGATCATTGGCCGCAGCAGGCGACTGGCTAACGTCGCCTTTGCGACGGGTCACGGACAGCTTGGCCTGACACTAGGCGCGACGACGGCGCGTATAATCGCAGATGTAATTGCTGGCAGATCACCGGACATCGATATAGAAGCCTTCAGTCCAGATCGGTTCTCGTCCTGAGCCAAAGCCCGCCCAGCTCTTTTTGAGCCACATGGGACGTCATCAGCAACGCGATCATCCAGCCAGTCACCACGGCACCTGCGGTGCCGAACCAGACACCAATTTCGTTAAAGCCGAGCAGGCCGACGAAAATCCAGACAAAAAAGGCGACGCCAAATCCCTGACGATATAGGCTGATCCACACGGTCCAGATCGGTCGCTTCAAGGCTTGCAATAGCGAGTTGATGGAAAACAGCATCATGTAGATCGGGAGGATCAGACTATCGACACGTAGATAGCTAAGTCCGACGCGGATCACTTCGGGATCGTCGGTGAAAAAGCCCATCATAAGGCGGCCAAATATCCACAATATGGGGGCTGCGATGGCGGTCATGATGAACCCGACTTTCCAGCAATAAAACAGTGCCTCGCGTACCCTTTCATAGTCGCGGGCACCGAAATTCTGGGACGCGATGGGCAGCAGTGCCCCCGTGACCCCCAGCACCGGCAAAAGCAAAATCTGCTCAAGCCGAATGGCAATGCCAAAGCCAGCGATTGCGTGCTCTCCAAAGATTTTCAGGGCGAACTGCATGACGAAACCTGACAGCAGCATCACGAAGAAAGATGTCGCTGTGGGAAGTACCTGAACCGAGATCTCCTTGAACTTCTGTAGGCGCGGAATGAAGTTTCGGGGGCGCATGCGCCTCATCCTGCGGCGTCTGAGGACCTGACGGATCAGAAACACCATCACACCGGTCTGGCTGATCACCGTCGATACAGCGAGGCCATCAAATCCGATGCCCGGGATCATGCCCGGAATGCCGTAGATCAAGAGGGGGTTCAGACCGATATTGGCAAAAAACGCCACCATGAGGGCGCGTTGCATCGATACCGCGTCACCATGTGCCTGGAGAATGCCATTGCAACCGAAGGCCAGTAGAAATCCGGGCAAGGCCAATAGGAGCCAGTGGAAATAACGTAAACCTGCATCGCGATAAGGTCCCGGTTCCGAAACCAGAGTTATCAGCGCAGGGCCGTACCAGAGACCAGCCGCCGCCAGAACACAGGCTGCAATGAAGCCATAGATCATTCCCTGTGCCGCAAACCGCCGCGCTGCTCGAGTGTCTCCAGCGCCTAATGCGTTGCCGACCAGCGCGCTCATCGCGGCACCCAACCCGACCCCGACCGAAATGGCAATGAAAAAGGCCTGAAACCCTAGTGCCAATCCAGCCTGCGCGCTGGTCGAGAGAAGGCCGGCGAAGAACATGTCGACAACGTTGTAGAGAGTGTTGAACAACATCCCGATTGCGCCCGGGATCGCCAGGGTTCGGAAATGGGTCGAGATTGGCCCGCGCGTCAGATCAATTTCAGTTGGGATGGCCATATCAACTGGCCACTACGGACGTTCGGCCTGAACGGTCAGGAAGACGAACTCGGGGGTCAGTACCTCTTCGAAGCCGTGATTCAGCTCTGCATCGACGCTGATGCTGTCTCCTGCTGAAAGAGTAAATCGGGCCTCGCCGTAGCGATAGATGGCCTGCCCTTCGAGAACCTGCACAAACACGACGCCATGGCCGACATAAGTGGGCGGCTGCCCCTCGTCGCGCAACAACGTGACACGACGGGCCTGAAAGCGCAGGTCCTTCCGGGAATGCAGCGCAAGGTTGACGTATTCGTGCGAATGGCCGCCCGCCAGTCGCGTAGACTTTAGCCCTTCGCCATGGCGAACCAGCGTATAGTCGGTGTGATCTGTCCGCGCTTCGCGAAACAGCGATACGATTGGTACTTCCAACGCCTCGGCAAGTGCAGCCAGCGTATCGATTGACGGAGAGACCAACCCGTTTTCGATACGGCTGACCATTGCAGCCGAGATACCAGACTGTTCTGCCAACCGACGGGCGGATTGCTTGCGGCTTTGGCGCAGCTCCCTGAGCGAGGCACCAATAGCGCGATCAATCTGTCTTCCCGGCGTGTCATCGTGCATGATTCAATCCGTCAATCCTCGGCGTAGTAGCCCACCACGTCCCCTTCCGTTGTGACACCCAGACCATTCAGCAATCGGTTGGCATAATTGAAATATCCGACGATCTGGTTGATCTCGAGAATCTCTCCGTCTTCCCAGCCGGCATCTTTCAATGCGCGAACTTCGGATTCCTCCATTGCACCCGGCGACAGGGTCAGCTTTTGCGCATAGATCAGCGCGGCCAACTGCGCACCTTCAAATGCGTCCTGCGGACGATGGGCCTTTAACGCGGCCTCGATTGCGTCGGCGCGTGCGTCGTCACCGATCAGATGTCGGGCGTTTGCCCAATGGTTGGCATAAGAATAGGGGCAGGTGTTCAACGTCGATACGTAAGAGCTGATGACTTCCTGAAACCACATGGGTATGGAATTGGCTTCATCATGCAGGCACGCGCGATACAGAATGACGTGACCTTTCATGGTGTTGGGACGCAGTGAATGCACGCGCATCACGTTGTCCACGGTCCCGTGTGGTGTGCGCGCCAGATCCAGAGTCGCTCTCAGGTGCTCGTCGGCATCTTCGTCAGATATCATCCGAATCCAGGCGGACATTCACGTTTCCTCTCGTGTTTTCTGTTTCTATTTTCGCGGCGTGTGCCGTTCGGCTGAGTTTTTTATTGACGAATATTGCACATTAAGCAACCATATTGAACAGCGCGCAACGAATTTGAGGATTCTGAAGCTTTGCCAGATCTCTCCAGACTGACTGAATCCCCTCGAATGACCTCGTGCCCATGCGTGCATGACCTCATGTTGCGATCGCACCACCACAGCGTCATAGATCAGCGACGCCAGCTGATCCGCATCGTGACAGGTTCGGCATGACACAGCTCTCCCCCATGATCGAAGTGACCAATCTGGATAAGTTCTATGGGACTTTCCATGCGCTCAAGAACATCGATCTGACCGTTCATCAGGGCGAGAAGGTGGTAATCTGCGGCCCGTCCGGATCGGGAAAATCCACGCTGATCCGCTGTTTCAACGGGTTAGAGTGGCATAATTCCGGGCGTCTCGTGATCGATGGGATCGAAGTCTATGAGGGTGCCAAGGAAATCCGTGAACTGCGACAGGAAGTCGGCATGGTCTTCCAGCAGTTCAACCTGTTTCCGCACCTGACTGTGCTTGAAAACCTGATGATCGGACCGATGAAGGTGCGCAAGCTATCCAAGGCGCAGGCCGAGGAAACTGCGCGCAACTATCTTGATCGCGTTCACATCCCCGAGCAGGCCGACAAGTACCCGGCGCAATTGTCGGGGGGGCAGCAACAGCGCGTCGCGATCGCGCGGTCCTTATGCATGGAAACACGGATCATGCTGTTTGATGAACCGACATCCGCGCTTGATCCCGAAATGATCAATGAGGTGCTGGATGTGATGGTTGAACTGGCCGATACGGGCATGACCATGGTGGTTGTCACGCATGAGATGGGGTTTGCGCGCAAGGTCGCCGACACGATGGTCTTTATGGAGTCGGGGCAGATCGTTGAAATCTCGCCGCCCGATCAGTTCTTCACCAACCCGTCAAGCGAGCGCTGCCGTCTATTCCTGAACCAGATATTGGAACACTAACGTGACCGATCTGGGCATATCACAGGGACGCGGGCAAGCGCTGCCGAAGCCACCACTATACAAGCGGTTCTTTGGTTCGGTGTTAGTGTCCGTCGTGATCTATGCGGTTATTGTCGGGTTGATCGCCTACGGGTCATATGTTGGCGCGCAGGGTATGGGCTATAACTGGCAGTGGTATCGCGTGCCCCAATTCCTGTACCGCAACACCGAGATTGGGTTCGAGTGGGGCGAAATCCCCATCGGACTGGTTGCCACGATCAAGCTGTCAGTTACCTCGTTTCTGCTGGCCACAGCTATCGGGTTGCTAGTGGCGTTACTGCGCTTGTCCGGCTTGGTAGTTGGCACTGCTGTCGCGGTTGCCTACCTTGAACTGATCCGCAATATACCGCTGCTGGTTCTGCTTTACCTGTTCTATTATGTCCTGGGTCCTATCTTTGGATTTGATCGATATACCGCCAGCATCCTGACTTTGGCGGTGTTTCATTCAGCCTTGATTTCAGAAATCCTACGGGCGGGGATCAACGCCATCCCATCTGGTCAGTGGGAGGCGGCCAAGTCTATCGGTATGACCCCCTATCAGACCTACAGATATATAATTCTGCCGCAATCTGTTCGCTTTATGCTACCGCCCATGACGGGCGAGGTCGTCCACCTGATCAAATCCTCGGCTATTGTCAGCGTCATTGCCGTGGCCGAACTCACCACCTTCGGGCGCAACATTATATCCGACACGTACATGAGTTTTGAAATCTGGTTCACCATCGCGCTGGTCTATCTGGTGGTGACCCTGATTCTGTCGATTGGCGTTAGCTATCTGGAGAAGAAATATGCCGTCGACCAATAACCACAAGAACTTAACCGGACAACAAGGAGAACCAAGATGAAGCTATCTCGCAGAATGCTCGGGGCGGCCCTGGGCGCGGTCGTGGCAACAGGCATGGCGACCTCAGGCTGGGCGCAAAGTGCGACTCAGGAACTGTCCCGCGAAAGTGTGATTGAAACGATCAAACAGGATGGGGTAATCCGGATTGGTCTTTCGCTGTTCGTGCCGTGGTCGATGCGCGACAAGAATGGTGATCTGATCGGGTTCGAACTGGATGTCGGTCGCAAGCTGGCCGAGGACATGGGTGTAGAGGTCGAGTTTGTACCGACCGCCTGGGATGGCATCATCCCGGCGCTCGTATCCGGCAATTTCGACGTGATCATCTCGGGCATGTCGGTGACTGCGCAGCGAAACTTGACGATCAACTTCACCGATCCCTACGCGTATTCGGGCCTGGCTATTATGGCTAACAAACAGTTGACCGATGGTATGTCTTTGGAAGATTTCAATAAACCTGAGGTCACCTTTGCCGCTCGTCGCGGTGCGACACCAGCTACAGTGATTGCGGAAAACTTCCCCAACGCGACGCTGCTGTTGTTTGATGAAGACGGTGCATCAACGCAAGAAGTGCTAAACGGAAACGCGCATGCTTCGATGGCGGCTCAACCTACGCCGAACCGCGAGGCCGGTCGTCATCCGGAAACTCTGACCGTTCCGTTCGATAACCTCTATGATCCGCGTGGCGAAGCGTTCGGAGTACGCAAGGGCGATCCGGACGCCATGAATTTTTTCAACAATTGGATCGCTCAGAACTGGCGGTCGGGTTGGTTGGAAGAGCGTCACAACTATTGGTTCGCAACTGAAGAGTGGGCAGACCAGGTTGCCCAATAACCAATTAGCCGGGGGCGGGTCAGCCGCCCTCGGGCCTGAAGCGGAGCGCCCAGGTGCCTGAATTTCTTAGAAAACTCAGATGGCCAGATTATCTGATCGTGGCGGTATTGATCGCCTTCTTCGGATATATCTGGCTGTCGATCGAAGGCACGCTGAACTATAAGTGGCGGTGGGAATTGATCCCCAGCTACATCGTCGGCTGGCATACTGGGCGAGAAGAGTATTTTGCCAATCTATTGCTGCAAGGCTTGGTGGCGACGGTTCGTATCAGCATCTATTCCGGCATTTTGGCGCTCATTCTGGGTACAATTCTGGGGATCGCGCGCTGTTCCGCGAACCTGACCATACGCATGCTGGCACGCACTTATCTTGAATTTCTGCGTAATGTGCCACCGGTTGTTGTTGTCTTTATTTTCTTTTTCTTCCTATCGCAGCAACTGATCGACGCACTGAACCTTGAACGCTGGGCGCGTGGAATTGCGCGGCAGGAAGACAACCAGATCTGGACATTTTTCTTTGGTGAGATGCGGCGCTTTCCGTCGCTTGTCTCAGGTGTCATCGTTCTGGCGCTGTTTGAAAGCGCATTTGTCGGCGAAATTGTCCGAGCAGGTATCCAGTCGATCCCGAAAGGTCAGCGCGAAGCTGCACGCTCGATCGGTATGAGCCGCATACAGGAATTGCGCTATGTCGTTCTCCCGCAGGCGATGAAAAAGGTTGTGCCACCGTTAGCGAACCAGTTCATCTCATTGATCAAGGACAGCTCAATCCTGTCGCTGATCTCGGTTCAGGAACTGACCTACAAGACCGTCGAACTAGTCGCCTCGTCTCGAATGATCTTCGAGGCATGGATCACAACGGCGGCATTCTACTTCGTTGTCTGTTTCGGTCTCAGCCGTATTTTCGCGCGGCTCGAAAAACGATCAGATAAGCGCTAGGTTCTGGTCACATACGGACCTGAACCATCCCGTCTATTATGCGCGTTTCGAATACGCGCATGGCTCGGGTCGCAGGTGCAGAAACAGGCTTGCCATCCCGAACGTCGAACGCGCCCTGATGCAAGGGGCATTCGATGACATGGCCGTCAAAATAACCATCGCAGAGATCTGCACCACCGTGATTGCACAATGCCAGTGAGGCGTAGACACCGCTGGGTGTGTCATATACCGCAATCAATCGTCGCCCGACTGAGACCCGCGTGACCCAGTTTTTTTCCAGTTTAGATGCCTCGATCAGATCGCGCCATGGTTTGTCTGCCTGCATCGCTCAGGTCCTCGCTTTGCGCTGCATGATCTGGCGCAGAATGTCGCGATGCGCGGCAAGATATCCGCCCTTTTCGACAAAGATATGATCCTTCAGCTTCTCATGCAGCCGGGGCAGGGCGTGGAATGGGACCGAGGCGACATAATGATGTTCAGCATGATAGTTCATATTCCAGCACAGAAAGGACATCGGTTTTGACACCAGATTGGTGCGTGTATTCTCTGACATCTGAGCCACGGTTGGCCGCCCAACATGTTCGGTCATGCGCACAAATCGCATCACGGGCTCGCCCAGAAACAATGGTATGATCCAGTACCAGATCAGGCCCCACCACCCGGTGATCGCCATAGCAACAAAGACAACCGCGTAGATGGCAAGCATACGACGCGCGTCCCAATAGACCGATTGGTGTTCTTCCTTGGGAATAAAGCGCAGTTCTGCCGCACTGAGTTTGCCAAATGCATGGCGAAACAGCTCGGTAAACTTGGCGCGCCAGTAGGGCAAGGCGGACAGATACAGAAGATACTCGCCAAGCGTTTTGGGTAGCGGGATCAGTTCGGGGTCTTCGCCAGTCAGTTGGGTATAGGTATGGTGATCGCAATGCTCATACCGAAAGAACCGATGCGGCAGGATAATGATCAGCCCGCAAATCTGGCCAACCAGATCATTCAGCCAACGGGTGCGAAACACAGTATAGTGCACACATTCATGTTGCAGTGAGAAATGGTGCACCAGAACGGTGCCTTGCAGGAACATCGCGGGCCAGATCAGCCAGCTGTTCCAGGCTAGAGTGATCAGCGTTGTCGTGCAGGCCAGAACCAGAAACCAAAGCGCCAAATGGCGCAATCCGGGCCCGTTCGAGCGTTGCATGAATCCTTTAAGCTCTTCGCGTGTCAGTTTTCCTTCGGCCAGAGCCTGAGTCAGCGGCGTGACGATAGCTTTTGACATGTGATTTCCATGATTTTGCCGGAGCGGGGGTCTTGCCCTCTGCGCATATTCCGGCACCGGAGACGGGAGTGCTCCGCACCATAGGGCCAACTCGAACAGACCCTATTATCTAAGAGTATTTCCACAGCTCGTGATTCGATCAAGCCGCTATTGATCAGCCAATTGCACGTAGACCGATATCCGGATCGGGATGGGCGAACAGGGCGGCCGCGCAAGGGTGCCGATCCAGGATTGATTGACCGCTAGGTAGCCGTTCGGCATGGAATGTACCGTGGTCCCAATAAGTTACGCCATCGATTTCGATGGAAGGATCAATAACGTTCCAGCTGATTTCTCCGGGCGCGTACGCCCCGCAGGTGTGGAAATGCAGGATGCGTGGATTTCCGAAAGCGGAGCCGCCCCAGCGTTCATAGTTTTCGCGCATATCCCAGGGGTAGCCACAGCCCGGATGAATACCTGCATGCCAAGAGTGCACGAAATTGCGATCAATTCCCAACTGATTGGCTACCCGGTCATAATGCGCCTCGGCCCGTGCGGCGTTGGCGGGATCGCCGTCAAAACGCTGCAGCCGCCCATTCTCCATCATCGCAAAGACAGGGCGGTCGAATTCGATGGTGTAGTCATCGTAATACTTCGACCCCGTTCCCGTCAGAAAACTGATCGCGACACGGCCCGAGAAACTGTGGGCAGGAACCGGGGTAAAGACTGACATCGGAAAACGCAGGATCGAGGTGTCGCCCGAGGGTTGCAGGTTCATCACTGGCCGACCGCTTACATCAGTGCCCAAAGGGCAAGTGATCCGCACCTCGCTGGCCGCGTCCAAGACCGCGTTGATATCGGCCTTAAGCTCCATGAACGCATCGTGGTGGCCGTTGGAGAAACCAGATCCCAGCATTTCTTTGGTTAAAGCGAAGCTAACGATGACTTTCTTACCCTGCGGCATGTCCGAGAACCGCAACTGATCCCCAAGACGGGCCAGAAATAGAATGATGTCTGCCGCTTCGAACCGGGCAAGCAGATCGGGCGATAATTGCGGATTGTCCGGATTGAAGCCCACATCAATCGTGTCGACCCCCAGCCCAAGTTGACAGGCCGCCTGACTGACAACATTCACGCTGTCGGCGTCGAAATATCCAAACTCTGCAGGTTCATAGGCAATCAGCAGCCTTTCACCCGCCGCCGCGCGGGCGCAATTGACCAGCAGATTGTAAGCGCCCCGCTCTGGCGTCATGTCGGACATCGACATCTCCTGATTACTTGACATTATCAACTTACGGCCTAAGGCCGCCGGCAATCCATTTGAAAGTGATAATGGCTGACATTAGGATGACTAATATGATCTTGAATCTGCCATACTCCGCGCTGCGAGCCTTTGAGGCAGTTGTACGCCATTCCGGCTTTTCACCCGCCGCCGAGGAACTGGGGGTCAGCCAAAGTGCCGTCAGCCAGCACGTCAGATCGCTCGAGGAATGGCTTGGGCGGGATTTGCTGGTGCGCGGTGCGCGGCAATCGCGACCTACCCGCGAAGGTGAGCAATTGGCGCAGGCAATCTCGGATGGGCTGGGCCGCATTTCAGATGTGTGTGCGCAACTTCGCGATCGAACGCGTGCGGACCGGACCATCGTGATTTCATGCTTGCCGGGGTTTGCATTCAACTGGCTGTTTCCAAGGCTTCTGCACTTTGATTTGGCCCACCCGGACCTGTCTATTTCGATCGCGACTGATACGGGATACTATCCGTTTTCCGGCGCAGATTCCGATATCGGCATTCGATATGGTCTTGGTGAATATCCCGGGTTTGAAGTGGATTTGCTTATGCCGGAAAGGCTGTTTCCCGTCTGCGCGCCCGCGCTGTTGCCTGAACTGAAGCGCATTGAAGATTTGTCACAGCACACACTGCTCGTAGATGAAAATCTGCACCATGGTACCTCCAGCCCAACATGGGAGTTCTGGGCGCGGCAATCCAATCTGACATTGCCGTCTGGAGTGCGCACGCGCCGATTGGGCCAATCAAACATGGTCATACAGGCAGCGATTGAGGGGCTGGGGGTGGCGCTTGGGCGCGAACCGCTGGTGATTGATGCCTTGTGCGATGGCCGTCTGGTGCGACCGTTTCAGCAACTGACTCAATCGCCACTTTCCTATTGGCTCGTCCGGCGCCCTGATAGCAAAGACAGCCGAAAAGTCAGCGAGTTCCTGAACTGGATCAAGGCCGAAGTTGCTTCGCAGCCCGATCTGCCCCCGTCGGTTATGCTGCCGAATTAGCTTACCTTATATGTATCATTACAAATCCAGAATGGTGTATTGCACTGACGCTGCCATAATGGCGCTAAGCCAACTGATCAAATTGGAGAGCAAACCATGTACCTCAGAAATTGCTGGTATGTTGCCGCCTGGAGCAAGGATATCGGGCGCGAACTGAAAGCTGAGACATATCTGGGTGAGAACATTGTGCTCTATCGTCAGCAGGATGGGACGCCCGTTGCGCTTGAGAATGCCTGCCCGCATCGCAAGCTCCCGCTATCCGATGGCAATCTGAAAGGGGATCTGGTCGAATGCGGCTACCACGGGCTGACATTCGATTGTTCGGGCAAATGTACGGACAGCCCAACGCAGCGGGGGATGACGCCTCGGCGCGCGGTGGTGAAGTCTTATCCAGTTGTCGACCGCTATCGCCTGCTCTGGATCTGGATGGGCGATCCTGAACTGGCTGATCCGGACCTGATTTTCCCAATCGAAAACTTTGATGACACGAGCTGGGGCCTAACCGATGGCGGGGTGATGGATATCGATTGCCATTATCTTTGGGTTTGCGACAACCTGCTTGATCCCAGCCACGTGGCCTGGGTACATGTCTCGTCATTCGCCGGCGCGGGAACGGATGAAGCGCCTCTGGACGTCAAAAAAACAGATCGCGGCGTGATTGTCTCGCGCTGGATCGAAAACAAACCTCCATCGCCTTACTATGCCAAACTGGTCTCGTTCGACGGCGATTGCGACCGCTTGCAGCATTACGAAATGTGCATGCCCGCAATCGGGCTGAATAAGTCCATCTATACTCCGGTTGGCACGGGTGGATATGACAAAGATCCTGTCGATGAGACATTCATCAACATCTCTTACAACTTCATGACGCCAATCAACGAGGATCAGACCAGGTATTTCTGGTTCCAGCATCGCAACTCTGATCCGGACAATGCCGAGGTTTCGAAATTCATGAATGATGGTGCGCGGATGGCGTTTCTTGAAGACAAAGATGTGCTGGAAAAAGTGCACAAGGGCATGAAAAACGCTCAGACACCGCATATTGATCTGGGTTTGGATGCCGGGGCAAAAACATACCGACGCGTGCTCGACCGAGCGATCGAGGCCGAGGCCGCTGTGCCAGAGGGTGCAATTCGGCAAGCCTAAAACTTGAACAGGGGCCAGTTCCCGGCCCCTTATCTTAGGTGTTGCTATAGATGACAGGGAAGCGCCCACCGGCAAAGGGAGCACCCGATTTCAGGTCGTCATCATGCAGCCATTCAGTAACGCTATCGCGCGGTTCATAGGTGGCACCTTCAACGGCAAAACGTACCGCATATCCACGCCTGCGACGGGTCGAGGTTCGGTTGCCCATCGCCGAATGCACAGTCATTCCATCGAAGGCCAGGGCATCGCCAGGTTCCATCTGTTCATAGTGGAATATGTCATATTTAGTGCGATCCGCCTCGAAATCGGGCATGTCGATATAGTCCGGGTTATCCTCTTCCAGATAGTGAAGAAACTTGCCAAGCTGGTCAGTTTTGAAAGGCCGGTATTTTGCGCCCCAAGCGTGCGAGCCACGGACAAATTCCAGCGCTCCATTGTCTGTGTCGACAGGATCAAGTGCGATCCACATTGTCATGATGGGACCGGCCACAGGCCAATAGGGCTGATCTGTATGCCAGCCGGTCTGGGTGCGTGTGCCAGGTTCTTTCACGAAAATTTGGTCATAGATCAACGAAGTCCAGGGGCTGCCCGCCACCTCGGCCACGCGCTTTCCAATATCTGAGTTCAGACAATAGTCCTGAAAGATACCCGGTTTTTCACGCATATTTTTATAGGCAAAATACCGGTCACCCTTTTTGACCTCTTCGTCCACGGCATCACGCAACTTGTTTAACCAATCGTCTGTGAGGATGTTTCTCAATAAAACGACGCCGTCGCGCGCATACGCTTGCTGAACAGTATCTGTATCCGGTGTGTTTATCATAGTTCTTCCAACCATAGCATCCGCCTCATTTCCCGGCGGGTTTGAATTCAGGCGCAAAGCGCCACGGTCTGCATGGAGTCAGAGAGAGGGTGAACTGCGGCAGTTTATGATGAAGCAGGGCCAGCGGGATCGGGCCGACCATTTGCCAGCAAGATTCCGATGAAACTGTTCAATTTTGAAGGTCATGCGCCATGGTAGCCCACCACCTTTGATTGCCCAAGCAGTTTTTGCGTAATGGTAAATATATTTATTGACGATATATTTTTTCTGATAAATATTGTGCTTGCTATGCAAAAATATTCGGCATTTTCACTCGCCCGTAACGCGATTTCTGGTCATAAGAACTGGTCCCGAGCCTGGCGGAGCCCGCCGCTCAAAGACCGGTACGAGGTGGTGGTGATCGGGGCAGGGGGTCACGGGCTGGCCACGGCTTACTATCTGGCCAAAGAGTTTGGCATAACCGACGTCGCCGTGCTGGAACGGGGCTGGTTGGGTGGCGGAAACATAGCGCGCAATACGGTTACGATTCGGTCAAATTACATGCGTGACGAGTCGATCCCGTTCTACGTCAAATCCGTCGAGATGTACGAAGGGCTGACGCATGAGTTGAACTTCAACATGATGCATTCCAAGCGCACCATGGTGGATGTGGTGCAGACCTGGCCCAAACTGCGAGAGTTGCGGCGACGGCAATTGGTCATGGACATCTATGGCTCGACATATGAACAAATCACCGCAGAAGAATTGCGCAAACGCATACCTGCGCTGACAGGCGGTGGGCCAGATGCGCGCCTGCCGATCATCTGCGGAATGGTCCACACGGACGCAGGTGTAAACCGTCATGATGCGGTGGCCTGGGGCTATGCCCGCGCGGCGGATGCGATGGGGGTGGAGATGCACCAACAGACCGCCGTGCAAGCATTGATCCGTGGCGCTGATGGGCGCATCGAAGGTGTCGAGACCAATCGCGGCACCGTGCGGGCGAAAAAGGTTGTGGTGGCCGTATCGGGCCATACCACGACGTTGACCGAGACAGCGGGGCTCAAGCTGCCATTGCGCACGATGAACCTGACGGCCTTTGTGTCCGAACCAGTGAAGCCCTTGGTGGATGTCATTGTAAATTGCCCGGACAGTGGGTTCTATTTCAGCCAGTCTGACAAGGGCGAGATGGTGATCGGCGGCGCTCCTGATATGGGGCAAAGCTTTCGTCGCGACATCAAGCAACATGTGTTCGAAGACACTGTGACCGCGATGCTGTCGCTTTTCCCGAGCTTCAAGAAACTCAAACTAATGCGCCAATGGGGTGGGCATCTTGATATTGCCCATGATGCCTCGCCCATCATGGATCAGACTGAAGTACCGGGGCTGTTCGTGACCGCTGGCTGGTGGGGCGGATACAAAGCCATTCCTGCGGGCGGACTGACGCTTGCGCATCTAGTCGCCAAAGGCGAGCCGCATCCGCTGATGGCCTCGTTCACTTTGGACCGCTTCCGCCATCTAGAGTTTGTGATGGAAGCCGGCACCACAACGGCGAGATAGGAAGGGACGGGATCATGATGCTCATCCCCTGCCCATTCTGTGGCAAGCGCAATGAAAGCGAGTTCGTCTATGGCGGCCCGGTCGGAGCTGCTCGACCCGATACCAACGCCGTCAGCGATGCTGATTGGGTCGAATACCTGACCATAACGCCCAACCCGATGGGGTCTGTGCAAGAGCGGTGGTGGCACGCACGGGGCTGCGGCGAGTGGCTGACAATCTGGCGGGATACCGTGACACATGACATTGAGGAGGTGCCCGATGGCTCAGATTAATCGCCGCGCGGTGGGTGGTCGTGTTGATCGAAGCCGCCCTCTGACGTTCCAGTTCAATGGGAAAACTTACGAAGGGTTCGAAGGGGACACTCTGGCCTCGGCCCTGCTGGCGAACGGGGTGCGAGTAACAGCCCGTAGTTTCAAGTACCACCGCCCACGCGGCATTGTCGGACACGGGCCTGAAGAGCCGGGAACCCTTGTGGAGCTGGAAGGCGAGGACGCCTCGGGCAACCGTCCAGCGACCACGGTTCCATTGCGCGAAGGGCTGAATGCACGCTCGGTCAATTGCTGGCCATCGCCCGAGTTTGATCTGGGCGGGATCAATCAATTGATTGGCCGTTTTATTCCTGCGGGCTTCTACTACAAAACTTTCAAATGGCCTAACTGGCATCTGTTTGAACCATACATCCGCAAGGCGGCGGGGCTGGCAGCAGCGCCTGCGCAACCGCCTTCATTGGGGCATTTCGAAGCGCGCTACGCTCATGCAGATGTCTTGATTGCAGGTGCAGGTCCCGCCGGCCTGCAAGCTGCACTTGAGGCTGGTCTGGCAGGCAAGCGAGTCTTCCTCGCAGACGAGGGAACCGAAGCGGGCGGCAGCCTCCTGAACCGCACCCTGACCATTGGCGGGCGTCCGGCGATGGATTGGGTAGGCGAAGCGGTTGAAGAACTAAGCCAAATGGCAAACGTCACCCATCTTCAGAACGCGACCGTATGGGCCTATCGCGAACACAACCTAGTGATCGTCAATGAACGCGAGCCGGATCAGGCCAGCATTCTAGAACGCAACTGGCGGGTCCGTGTTGCTGAGGTGGTGATTGCCACCGGGGCCACGGAACGGTCGATGGTGTTTGCCAATAATGACAGGCCGGGCGTCATGTTGGCCTCATCCGTGCAGGCCTATGTTAATCGTTGGGGCGTGACACCCGGTCAGAGTGTGGTTCTGTTCACCAACAACAACAGCGCTTACGCAGTGGCCGCCGATCTGGTCGCAGCTGAGGTAACGGTTAACGCGATCCTCGATAGCCGCGACACGGTTCCAAGGGAAGCTCTTGATCTGGTGTCGGGGATAACCGTCCATGCCGGAACAGTAGCCGCCGATATCCGAGGGTACAAAAGCATCCGTGCTGTCAAGGCCGTTCCCAAGTCCGGGGGCGCAGGCACCTGGATCGACTGCGACTTGCTGGCTCATTCCGGCGGTTGGAATCCGACGGTGCACCTGTGGTCTCAGTCCCGCAGCACACTTCGGTTTGATGAAGAACTCGCTGCGTTTTTGCCCGATCAACCGATTCAATCCTGTCGGGCCGTCGGCGCGGCGGCGGGGGATCTCACACTGGATCGGATCATCGATGACGGTTCAGAGCTGCCTTGTTCGATTGAACCGCTATGGCGCGTAAATGTGCCAGGGCAACGTGGAAAGGCATTCCTGGATATTCAGAACGATGTTGCGGTCAGCGATGTGCATCTGGCGCTGCGTGAAGGATATGACAACGTGGAACATGTCAAACGCTACACCACTGGCGGGATGGGCATAGATCAGGGCAAGACGGGCAATATCAACATTATTGGCACCGTTGCTCTGCAAAAGGGCGTTCCATTGCAAGATGTTGGCACGACGACATTCCGCTCTCCCTACACGCCGGTCTCATTCGGTGCGATTGGGGGGTTGCGTGAGGACTCGGTGTTGTTCCCCTACCGGCACACGCCGGTGACCCAATGGAACAAGGATTATGGCGCAGTGATGTATGAGGCTGGTGCCCGATGGCGCCGTCCGGGGTTTTTTCCCAAACCCGGTGAGGGCCTGCAAGAGGCGGTGAACCGGGAATGCCGCGCGGTGCGTGAAGGCGTTGGCGTATACGACGGTTCGCCGCTCGGCACGTTCGAGCTTAAAGGGCGCGATGTTCCGCGCTTTCTGGATTTTCTGTATTCGAACATCATGTCCAGCCTGAAGCCCGGCGATGGTCGCTATGGTCTTATGTTGTCGGATGACGGTCTGATCATAGATGACGGGGTGGCCTTTCGGCTGGATCAGCACCGCTGGATAATCTCGACCTCAACAGGTCACGCGGACGCCGTCAACCAGCACTTGGAAAAGCTGCTTCAGACCGAGTTTCCTGACTGGCAAGTCATGATCACAACTGTGACAAGCCAGTGGAACAACGCCACCATTTGTGGACCCCGCGCGCGCGATGTCATGCTCGCGCTGTGTACGGATATCGATCTGTCGCCCGAGGCATTCCCCTTCATGTCGTTCCGGGACGGTACGGTTGCGGGGTTGCCTGCGCGGGTTGTGCGCGTCAGTTTCACCGGTGAACTATCCTATGAGGTCAACGTTGCCCCACGCCACATGGCCGCCTTGTGGGACAAGGTGATGGAGGCTGGTGCACCCTTTGGTATCCTGCCTGTAGGATCGGAATCCAGCCATGTCTTGCGTGTGGAAAAAGGCTTTCTTTCGCTGGGGCACGAGGTCGACGGTACCGTGGACGCCTATGACCTGGGCATGGGCTGGGCAATGTCGAAGAAAAAGCCCGACTACCTAGGCAAGCGCTCGGTCCACTTGCGCCGTGAAGCGGTAGGGGAACGCCGGGAATTGGTCGGCATCTTGCCCGAAGACCCTGACAAGCAAGTGCCCGAAGGCGCGCCACTAACCCCTGAAGGTCGCAAAGAAGCGACCGAAGGATTGGTTACCGCCTGCGTCTGGAGCGTCGTCAACAATCGCTGGGTTGGCCTGGCGTTGCTGAAGAACGGGCAGGAGCGACACGGGCAAACCGCGCATGTTCGGCTGAAAGACGAGGTGATCCCGGTGACCATCACAAAGCCTGTATTCCATGACCCCGAGGGTCAGCGCCTGAGGTCCTGAGATGAGCTACGACGTCAAGATCGAACGCCAAACCCTGAATGCGCTGTTTGACCTCAAAGGGGATCCCGAGGTCGTTCAAAATTGGGCCGAATTTTCTCTGCCAAGCCGCCCCAACACGAGGGCGATGCAGGAAGCGTTTGAGGTATATCACATTGGACGCAATCACTGGATTGTACGTGCTTCGCTGGAACTGGAAGAGGCACTGGAAGCACAGCTCAAACCAACGGATTGCCCTGCGGACATCAGTATAGTGCGGATATCGGACACCCTTACCTTCTTTAGTGTCGCCGGACCCCAAGCCGCTGAAGTGATGGCTATTGCCTGCCCGCTTGATCTGCATGTCACTGCTTTTGATGAAGACGCAGTAACCTATTCCGAGTTGTTTGGCCTAAAAGCACTTGTGATGCGCTACGAGGCTGGTTTTGAGTTTGCGGTTGAACAGAGTTTTGGCGACATGGTTCAGGATTATCTGACCCGAGCAACTGCCTGACGCAATTCGAAGCAGGGGCGGTTTACGCCTTATGGCTATTCATTATCTCGGCGGTCTATATGCATATCGTCCGGGAACAGGGTTCAGATAAGGACATAGCGGACTTATCGAAAGTCATTGGCTGGCACAAAATCCTTTGTGAAGTGTTGCTTTTAGACGGGACATCGCGCCACAGGTGCAAGGCTTGCAAGTTCCGGTCATTTAGTATACCGCCGCATACAATTAGGATCCTCGGGCGTTCATAACGTCTTTAAGCCCCTGCTAATCGAGCCACATATACCGGAACGAGCCATGAGCCTTTACACCAACTACCTCGACGAAATTGAAGCCCGCAAAGCGCAGGGTCTGCATCCGAAACCGATTGATGACGGCGCGCTTGTCAAAGAGCTTGTTACGCAGATCAAGGACGTCGATCATGCGCATCGTGCGGATTCTCTAAACTATTTCATCTATAATACGCTGCCCGGCACGACCAGCGCCGCTGGCGAGAAGGCACGTTTTTTGAAAGAGATCATTCTGGGCGAAGCGCTGGTTGACGAAATTTCAGTACCCTTTGCCTTTGAACTGTTGTTGCACATGAAAGGCGGTCCTTCGGTTGAGGTTCTTCTTGATCTGGCTTTGGGTGGTGATCCCGAGATCGCAGGGCAGGCGGCTGAAGTGCTGAAAACACAGGTATTCCTATATGAGGCTGATACGGATCGTTTGAAGGAGGCGTTTTCTGCCGGAAATCCGGTCGCACGCGACATTCTTGAAAGCTATGCGCGGGCCGAGTTTTTCACCAAGCTGCCCGATATCGAAGAAGAGATCAAAGTTGTCACGTATATCGCTGCCGAGGGCGATATTTCGACTGACTTGCTGTCTCCGGGCAATCAGGCACACTCGCGCTCGGATCGGGAGCTGCATGGCAAGTGCTTAATCTCGCAGCAAGCGCAAGACGAGATTCAAGAATTACAGCGCCAGCACCCAGATAAACGCGTGATGCTGATTGCTGAGAAAGGGACAATGGGAGTTGGCTCGTCCCGGATGTCGGGTGTCAACAACGTGGCGCTTTGGACCGGCAAGCAGGCCAGCCCATATGTGCCATTCGTAAACATTGCCCCGATCGTGGCCGGCACGAACGGTATCTCTCCGATCTTTCTGACCACCGTTGGTGTGACGGGCGGGATTGGTATCGACCTGAAAAACTGGGTCAAAAAAGTCGATTCCGCGGGGAATCCGATCCTCAACAATGACGACAGCCCTATCCTGGAGCAAAAGTACTCGGTCGAAACGGGGACAGTGCTCACGATCAATACGAAAGACAAAAAGCTTTATGACGCCGATGGCGCCAAAGAGCTTGTTGATATTGCCTCGTCCTTCACTCCGCAAAAGCAGGAGTTCATGAAGGCCGGCGGATCCTACGCCATCGTGTTCGGCAAGAAGTTGCAAACATTTGCAGCACAGACACTGGGAGTCGAGCTGAAGTCGGCATTTGCGCCTTCGAAAGAGATCAGCCGAGATGGACAGGGCCTGACCGCGGTCGAAAAGATCTTTAACCGCAACGCTTTGGGAGTAGTGGAAGGCACGGTCTTGCACGCCGGGTCGGACGTACGGGTCAAGGTCAACATCGTAGGATCGCAGGACACCACTGGCCTGATGACCTCGCAAGAGCTTGAGGCGATGGCGGCGACCGTGATTTCTCCAACCGTCGATGGTGCGTATCAGTCCGGTTGCCACACCGCCTCGGTCTGGGACAAGAAGGCGCAAGCCAACATCCCCAAACTGATGGCGTTTATGAACAATTTCGGCCTGATCACAGGGCGCGATCCCAAGGGTGAATATCACTCGATGACCGACGTGATCCACAAGGTTCTGAACGATATCACCGTGGATGATCGCGCCATCATCATTGGGGGCGACTCGCACACGCGCATGTCCAAAGGTGTGGCTTTCGGGGCGGATTCGGGCACCGTTGCCTTGGCACTGGCCACGGGCGAAGCAACCATGCCCATTCCGGAATCCGTGAAGGTGACGTTCAAAGGCAAAATGGCCGATCACATGGATTTCCGCGACGTGGTCCACGCGACACAGGCGCAGATGCTGAAGGCGTTCGGCGATAACGTGTTCCAAGGGCGTATTATCGAAGTTCATATCGGAACCCTGCTGGCGGATCAGGCTTTTACCTTCACCGACTGGACGGCCGAGATGAAGGCGAAGGCTTCGATCTGTATTTCCGAAGACGAGACCCTGATCGAGTCACTGGAAATCGCCAAAGGTCGGATTCAGATCATGATCGACAAGGGAATGGAGAATGAGGCACGGACCCTGCAAGGCCTGATCGACAAAGCCGACGCACGTATAGCCGAGATCAGATCCGGCGCAGTTCCAGCCCTGAGGCCGGATGAAAATGCCGAGTATTTTGCCGAGCTGGTCGTTGATCTGGACGAGATCAACGAGCCCATGATCGCCGACCCTGATGTGAACAACGCGGATGTCTCCAAGCGTTATACGCACGATACGATCCGGCCTGTTTCCTACTACAAAGGGGAAAAGAAAGTGGATCTGGGATTTGTCGGATCTTGCATGGTCCACAAGGGTGATCTGATCATCGTATCGCAGATGCTTAAGAACCTTGAAAAGAAGGAGGGCAAGATTGAATTCAAAGCCCCTCTGGTCGTCGCGGCGCCAACCTACAACATCGTTGATGAGTTAAAGGAAGAAGGTGAGTGGAGCATTCTTCAGGAATATTCCGGTTTCGAATTCGACGATCTTTTCCCCAAGACATCAGCGCGAACCGAATACGAAAATACGCTGTATCTTGAGCGTCCGGGCTGCAACCTTTGCATGGGTAATCAAGAAAAGGCTGAGAAAGGTGATACTGTTCTGGCGACATCTACCCGCTTGTTCCAAGGGCGTGTTGTCGAGGACTCGGAAGATAAGAAAGGTGAATCCCTTCTGGCTTCCACACCGGTAGTTGTACTGTCTGCCATCCTCGGGCGAACTCCGAAAATCGAGGAATACAAGGCCGCTGTCGAAGGGATCGACCTGACCCGCTTTGCACCTCCGGTCGCCAAGCCCGCAAATTCCAATTCGGCACATTTCTGATTGGAAAAGGCCGGTCGCCGCTCAGGCGCACCGGCCTTATGCTGTCTAATAGAATCCATTCTGAATCGATAAGTCTAGCAATGCTTGTATTGCGGAATGAGATTTAGCCATTTCAGTAGGGTCATGATCCCCAACCGATAGAGACGGTTTCCGCGAGAGCGATGTCTGCGAGAAAGACCTTTGGGCAGCCTTCATAGCGCGTTGCGCCGCGTCTACAGCCCTTGAGCCTGCTGAACATGATTTCAACGCGGTTTTGCCGCTTGCATCTGCGTTTGTCGTATTTGAAGTTGTACTTTGTTGCTTTCGGCCTGGAATGCCAGCGCGTATCCCCTTGTCTTGTGAAGACTCCCTGAACTGGTTTGCATCAGAGCCGCGATCTGCGAGGTGAGTCCAAGCAGAAATCAACGATCTTGACTGACATTGGGGTTGACGCAAAGGGATTCATACTCGCGACGATCCATAGAGCTAAAAATACGGGTTCGCTAGAAACGTTGACAAGCATTGTGGATGGTCTGGAGGCGGTTGCGAAACAAAATCCGGTTGTCTTGCCATTTCATCAACGTACTGCCGCAAGGATAAATGGAATCGGTCGTAAATTCGAATATGTCTAAACGATAAACCCAGTCGGGTACTTGGATATGGTCGCTCTAGAAAGCAATGCGGTGCTGGTTTCTACGGGCTCTGGCGGAATGCAGAAAGAAGCGTATCTCTACGGCGTCCCATGCGTCACTATTAGAACGGAAACAGGGTCGATTGAGCTTGATGAAAGCGGCTGGAATCGTGTCGATTCGCCCATGGAAGGGAATATCGAAGGTGGAACCGTCAGTACGATAGGGACTACCGGAAATCAGGTGGAAATCTATGGTGATGGAACCGCATCACAACAAATCGCACAGATATTGGCCGCGCGAGCTTAAATACCGTCTTAAATACCGTCATAGAGCGCCGCCAACTTCTTGGCTTGCGCGGGCCAGCTGTAGGACTCCCAAAGCTTCATTCTGTTGTCGGCGCTCAACGTAAAGCGTTCAGGATGATCAAGGACATCCCGAATAGCTTCAGCAATGCTCTGGGGGTCGGTTTCATCCATTGCTCGCCCCAAACCGAGCGATTCTGTAAAACGGCGCATGTCGGGAAGATCGGAGACGCAGATCGGCAATCCTGCAAACGCGGCTTCGAACAGCTTATTGGGCATTGCAAACCGATAGCTTAATGACGCATCTTGAATCGGAATGACGGCAACATCTGCGGTACTAATCGCTATGGGTACATCTGGAGCAGCCACTGGTGGAAGCAAGGTAACGCGATCATCCACTCCTAAGTCATGAGCGACACTCATGAACCACTTGTCGTTTCTATGGTTTCGTGGCCCCATCGTAGCTAACTTGACCTCGGGAAGTTGAACCAGAGCCTCAAGGACTTTATCTAGCCCACGATGCGACGTTTGAATGCCGCCAGTAAAAATAATCAAGGGCGACCCGTCAGCAACGTTTGCCTGAGCACGGATTGAAAGCTGATCCAACTCCTGTTTATTACGACTCTCCATGTAATCGACATCTATCTCTGGAGCATTGAGGATAAGTGTCGGACTATCTTTGAAGCGTTTGGCATACAAATCTGCGATGGACGACGATACGGTGATCATATAGTCGACGAAGGGGAGGCAATCGTCTTCTAGGCTTTCGGCGAAGTTCGATCCATTCGACGGGTTCTTTGTAGCGCGCGCGGGCTCATACTCATGGGCGTCATAAACAAGTTTTGCGTTGAACTGCCTGGCAAGTACGACGCCTGCAGGGAGACAATATATATCATGAGCGTGGATGACATCAGGGACCTCATCAAATTTAAGGTGGCAAAGGTTTTCTGCGTAAATCAATGATTCCAACTGATAGAGTTTAAAGAAGTTTTCTCTGACTTTTCGGGCCATCAACATAAATGACTTGAGGTTTTTCGGGCCTTTTCCAAATCCAAGTCCAAGCCGTGTTTTCCAAAGCAGCCGCTTGTGTACGAGTTTTCTAGCACGCCTTTCATCACCGCCGAAGTTTTTGTAGTACATAGGGTCAAGCTTTTGGACGTCTTCGTCCGTCAGAAAAGTCTTCAACCAGGTTTTCAAAGAATTCAGCTGAATAGCGGATTCGACATACGGTACGACACGTTGCTCGACTTGAGCGGACGTGCGCTCCATAAACGAGAAACGTTCAAGCAATTTTTCAGTGATGTTCTCACAAGACTGCCAGTTGAATCGAGTGATCCGAATGCCATCGATGCTGTCTTCTTGCGGCAAGCCCCCTGGCCAGTCGCAGAAGATTTGTACGTTATGGCCCGCTGCTTGAAGCGCGCGCGCTTCTTTAAGAACGCGCGCATCCGCCGTTATCTCGTGGTAGGTAAGACAGAAAACGGTTTTTTGAGATTTGGGGCGGGTGTCTGACATCGGTCGAAGATCAATCTAGCTCTGACAATTCCGAACCGCTCTAACAGAGGTTGATGGGGGTTTCCAGCGTGATTGGCGATGCTTGAAATGCCTGCGTCTATTGACTTCCCAAAGAAATTCTTGGAAGCGCTGTAGCACAATTTGAGCACTTGGGACGCACCGAATGAGCAACTTCGCACTAATAGGAACCGCAGGATACATCGCGCCGCGCCACATGAAGGCGATAACGGATACCGGAAACACGTTGTTGGCTGCTCTGGACACAAGCGACTCCGTTGGGATTATCGATAGCCACTTCCCCGATGCACATTTTTTCACAGAGTTTGAGCGTTTTGATCGCTATGTTGACATGTTACGTCGCAGCGAAGCGGGCAAAATTGATTATGTCTCGATCTGCTCGCCGAATTACCTCCACGACAGCCACATGCGGTTTGCATTGCGTTCTGGCGCCGATGCGATCTGTGAGAAGCCGCTGGTGTTGAACCCAGAGGATATCGATGGCCTGGAAGCGATTGAGCAAGCGACTGGACAGACCGTAAACACGATCCTGCAGTTGCGCGTACATCCCTCGATCATTGCTCTGAGGGACAAGATTCGAAACAGCCCCAAGGATACCAAGTACGAGGTCGATCTGACTTACATCACGTCCCGTGGACGTTGGTATCTGGAGAGCTGGAAGGGGGATGTCCGCAAATCTGGCGGTATTGCCACCAACATCGGCGTGCATTTCTTTGACATGCTGCACTTCCTCTTCGGAGATCTTCAGGCGAACCATGTGCATCTCAATGCCCCGACCAAGGCCGCGGGCTATCTTGAGTTTGAACACGCCCGGTGCCGTTGGTTCTTGTCGCTGGACGTAAATGACGTTCCGGCAGAGGCGCGAGAAACCGGAGCCAGAACCTATCGCTCCATCACTATTGATGGGGAAGAGATCGAATTCTCGGGCGGATTTGCCGACTTGCACACGCGAAGCTACGAAGAGATTCTGAACGGGAACGGGTTTGGATTGAATGAAAACCGGCCTGCAATTGCGATGGTCAGCCATATCCGCAATGCCTCGATCGAAGCAAGCAAAGGTGAGCAGCATCCGAAGCTGATGAGCAGCAAGGTACTCTGATCAAACGGATCGTCTGCATGTTATCCCACCACCCATGACGTTGTGGGCACTGGGCAATACAGGGAAACGGTCCGCCCAGTTATTAGTACTGCGGTAATTCGTGCCAAACAGACCCGTTGTATTAAGTCTTTGCCGACGAATAAACATGGTCGAGCGGTGCCGGATTATGTATGGGAAACTGCAGAGGTACAGCTTGCAGAAATTCCTCAAGAACCAATAGGGCGTTTTAGCGATGCAATTTATTGACCTGGCGGAACAACAGAAACGTATCAAGGATCAGCTTGATGCCGGCATTGCCAATGTGTTGGCGCATGGGAAGTACATTCTTGGCCCAGAAGTGGCTGAACTAGAGGCACGGCTGACTGCCTTTACGGGTGCCAAACATTGCATCACTTGCGCCAATGGAACGGATGCATTGCAAATTGCCTTGATGGCGCTTGAGGTCGGGCCGGGGGATGAGGTCATCACGCCCGGATTTTCATATATCGCCACGGCTGAAGCCGTCAGATTGCTGGGCGCAAAGCCGGTTTATGTCGATATTGACCAGACTAGTTATAACATTGATCCCAACAAGCTTGACGCTGCGATCACACCCCGGACAAAGGCAATTATACCGGTGTCGCTGTATGGCCAACCTGCTGATTTCGAACGAATTAACGAGGTAGCTGTGGCAAACGGCTTACCTGTCATCGAGGATGCTGCTCAGAGCTTTGGCGGATCGTTGCGTGGCAAACGGTCAGGAAACCTGTCAACGATTTCCTGCACCAGCTTTTTCCCATCGAAACCCCTTGGCTGCTACGGCGATGGTGGTGCGATCTTCACCTCGGACGATGATCTGAGCGTCATTCTTCGCCAGATTGCCCGGCACGGGCAGGACCGGCGTTATCACCATATCAGGGTTGGCGTTAACAGCCGTCTGGACACGTTGCAGGCTGCGATCCTGCTGTGCAAGCTGGATGTTTTCGAGGATGAACTGGTCCTGCGAGACACCGTCGCGGACCGTTACAAAGTGCTACTGAAGGAAACCAATATCGCCGCTCCGACGCTGATGGAGGGGGCGACCAGCGCCTGGGCGCAGTACACGATACGCGTGGACAATCGTGAGGATGTGCAAGCTAAGCTCAAAGACGCCGGGGTTCCGACCGCCGTGCATTATCCACTGCCGTTGAACAAGCAACCAGCTGTTTCTGACCCAAATGCCGACTTGCCTGTTGGCGATCAGGCCGCCGCAACAGTGATTAGCCTGCCGATGCACCCGTATCTGCAGGAGAATTCGCAAGAGCAGATAATCGCGGCACTGAAAAAAGCGATCTGATCGCGCTGACGGTTTAATCGGTGCTGTGGCCGGCGAATTCAGGTTTAGGCAGGTTCGCAGGTTCTATTTACCGTAATATGCGCGATACCAGTCCACGAAGGCCTGAATGCCGTCCCTGATTTCGGTTTTTGGGCGATAACCGGTCAGGCGGTGCAGCAGATCGGCATTGGCCCAAGTTGCAGGCACATCGCCCAACTGCATCTCCATATAGTTTCGGATAGCGGGTTTGCCGAGGCTTTCTTCAATGGCGTCGATGAAATCCAACAAACGCACTTTGTCCGAATTTCCAATGTTCACTATGCGATAGGGAGCGACCGGGCTCAGGCTGTCACCTTCGGCGATGTCTTCGGGGGCTTTGGGGCGAACAGGCACAACGTCGATCAGCAGAGAAATTGCGCGCACCAGGTCATCCACATAGGTGAAATCACGATACATGTCGCCGTGGTTGTAGATGTCTATCGGGCGGTCGTTGAGGATCGCGTCCGTGAATTTGAAGAACGCAAGGTCCGGGCGCCCCCAAGGACCGTAGACTGTGAAGAAGCGGAACATTGTTGTCGGAATATTCCAAAGATGGGCATAGGAGTGTCCCATCGCTTCATTTGCCTTTTTGGTGGCTGCGTACATAGTGAGTTGATGATCTGCTTTTTCGCACTCATCGAAGGGCATGTCAGGATTTGCCCCGTAGATCGACGAAGTCGAAGCCATCAGCAGATGCCGCACTTTGTGCCGCCGCGCAGCTTCCATAACGTTGAACGTCCCGACAACATTGCTTTCGACATAGGCGCGCGGGTTCTCCAGGCTATATCGGACGCCAGCTTGCGCCGCGAGGTGGATGATCACGTCCGGTTCAAAAGCATCAGCGATCTGGTCGAACTTGGCGGTATCTTCCAGCATCCCTTCATCGCAAGAAAAATTTGGGTTCTCCAGCAACAGCGCATGTCGGCTCTGTTTGAGGCGGACATCGTAATAATCAGTCATCCCGTCAAAGCCATGAACCCGGCAACCGTTCTCAAGCAAAAGTTTGGCAAGATGGAACCCGATAAATCCGGCAGTACCTGTGATCAGAACCTTTTGCATGAGGTATTTCCTTGTTTCGGGGCATCGCGCGTGCGTTCGAAGGCACATATGACGCCAAGAGCCGAAGGGCTCAAGCGGTCATTTCATGGCTGAGTGAGCATGAATCTCTAGTGGTGTGCATTGCAATCTTCAACAAGTCTTCAACCGGGCCAAGGAAGCGAGTAGGTTTTGACATTCGTAAAGAACCTCATTGCCTCGATGACCCCTTCTTTGACACCATTGCCCGAATCCTTGATGCCGCCAAAGGGGGACATTTCGATACGGTATCCGGGTTGTTCCCAGATATTGCAGGTGCCCACGCTCAGCCCATTGATATAGGCAATTGCGCGGTTCAGGTCATTGGTACATACCCCCGACGACAGGCCGTACACAGTAGAGTTCGAGATGCGCATGACCTCGTCATCGTCGTCGGGCACGCGAATGATGGGAATAATGGGGCCGAAAGTTTCCTCCATCACTAACGCAGAGTCGTGGGGAACGTCGTCGACCACGATCGGCGGCAGCAGCGCGCCCTGACGTCCGGGGTGGTAAAGGACTTCTGCTCCCGCTTTCTGGGCCAAGTGAACACGATCTTCGAAAAGCTTGGCCGCTTCCTCGTGGATCACGCAACCCAGCTCGGTCTCAGGATCCTGCGGATCTCCGAACCTGATCTTTTTGGCCTTCTCCAGCACCAAAGGCACAAAGGTGTCCGCGACACTCTCTTGCACCAGTATTCGCTTGATCGCAGTGCAGCGTTGTCCCGAATTGCCGGTGGCCCCGGCTACGGCGATCGTTGCGGCCCTGTCTAGATCGGCATCGTTGAGGTCATTCAGAACAATCAGTGGATCATTACCGCCCAACTCCAGCGCCTGACGTTTGTAAACCGCCTTCTCTGCGATCATCTTGCCCACGGTAACACTACCGGTGAAGGTTATGATGTCGATGTTCTCATTGACGATCATCTCATCCCCAATGTCCTGTGGCCAGCCAGTGACCACCTGAAACATCTCAGGCGGCAGGCCTGCCTCATAAAGGATATCGGCCAGCGTCAGGCAGGTCAGAGGCGTCAACTCGGTCGGTTTGCAGACCATGCAGTTATTGGTGGCGATCGACGGAGCAACCTTGTGGCTGACCATGTTGAGTGGATGGTTGAATGGAGTGATCGCGCTGATTGCGGTCACAGGCTCGCGCATCGTGAAAATCTTGCGGGCTTTACCATTTTGGGTCAGATCGCACGCAAAGATTTCGCCATCATCCTTCAGTGCCTCGGCCGCCGCAAATTGAAAGACATCCTGCGCGCGCTTGGTCTCGTAGATCGCGTGTTGATGGCAGATGCCAAGCTCAAGCACCAGCCATTTGGTGAGGTAATCGCGACGTTCACCAATCAGCTCTCCAGCCCTTTGCAGGATTTGGCTGCGTTCATAGCGGGTCAGTTCGGGCTTGTAGTTGGCCGCAATTTCGAAGGCGCGGCGCGCGTGTTCAGCCTGCCCTGCGGGCACATGGCCCACGACCTCATTGGTATAGGGGTAGTGAACCGGGATGGTCTCAGCGGTAATGATGATCTCGCCACCAATTCGCATCCCTTCATTACGGATTTCGGTGACTGCCATGGCAAGAACCATCCAATGAAATCGGACCGCGTACCGGTCTATTACTCTGAAAACACATCAAACGCCTTCAACGCCTTGGCGCTGTAGGCGTAAGACGGGCCGCCGCCCATATAGGTGGCCATTGCCAGCGCTTCGCACAGCTCTTCGCGGGTCGCACCCAGCCGCACCAATGAGCGGACATGGAAGCCGATGCAGCTGTCGCAGCGCGTCGCGATGGCAATCCCCAACGCCATGAATTCCTTTGTCTTTTCACTCAGCGCACCATCTGTTTTGGCCGCCTTACCCATGATGCCAAAACCACGGACGGTTTCGGGCACTTCTTTCGAGAATGCACCAATATTGGCCTCGGTCTCGACCATGAAGTCTTTCCAGTCCATCTTATGCTCCTTATCCGCGCTCATCTGCGCCCATCCGGCGCTCGAGCCAACGCACACCGGCGCTGATGATCAGTACCAGCACCAGATACTCGAAGATCAACAAGGTATAGATCTCAAGCGGGCGGTATTCCGTCACTACCAGCTCATTCGCACGGCGTGTCAGTTCTTGCATGCCGATGACGCTGGCGAATGCGCTCATCTTCACGATGTAGATGAACTGGTTGGCCAGCGGCGGCAGAATGCGCCGGATCGCTTGCGGCAGGATCACATAGCGCATGGTCTGAAAATAGTTCAGGCCAATCGTCTGCGCCGCCTCGCTTTGCCCTTTTGCGATAGATTGTATACCGGCACGGTAGATCTCGGCGGTAAAGGCGCTGTCCGATATCGCAAGGGTGATAATTGCGCCCCAGAAGGGATCGATTGGGATGTCCATACCCATCGACTGAAAGACAATCGGCAACCCGTAGAATACCCAAAACAGCATAGGCAACAGAGGGATCGAGCGGACAAATTCGACATATACCCGGTTTACCAGCCGCCAGCCGCGCTTTTCCGACAGACCCGGCAGGGCGACCAGCAATCCAATGACAATCGACAAAATCGCCGCAATCAGCGAAATCTGAATGGTCGCACCCATGCCCGAAATCAGGAATTTTACATTGGTCCAGCCTGAAGCCGTGGTTGGGTCAATGACGTACCAACCCCAGGTCTGTGAGGACGAACAGCCCGTGATCAGCAAGAAAAGGGGAAGGAAGAGAAGTGTTTTTTTCATCGGACCCAACTCAATGCTGCAGAATTTGGCTCAGGAATTTCTGACACCGCTCAGACTTTGGATTGGTGAAGAAATGCTCGGGCTTACCTTGTTCGACAATCTCGCCTGCATCCATGAACACCATGTTGTCGGCCACTTTTCGGGCAAATCCCATCTCATGGGTTACCACAACCATGGTCATGCCTTCCTCGGCAAGTTCGACCATCACGTCGAGCACCTCGGAGATCATCTCAGGGTCGAGCGCCGAGGTGGGTTCGTCGAACAAAAGGACCCGGGGCTCCATGCAAAGCGAACGGGCAATTGCCACTCGCTGCTGCTGTCCACCTGAAAGCTGTATCGGGCGCTTGTCGGCCTGATCGGGTATATGAACACGCTCAAGGTAGTGGCGCGCTTTGTCTTCGGCTTCTTTTCGGCTCAACCCGCGGGCCTTGATCGGACCAAGGGTCAGGTTTTCCAGCACTGTTAGATGCGGGAACAGATTGAATTGCTGGAACACCATGCCAACTTCTGACCGGATGGTGGCTGCAGATTTGGCATCATCGTTCAGTTCGACCCCATCGATGCGGATGGTGCCCTTTTGATGTTTCTCAAGCTGATTGATGCATCTTACGACCGTTGATTTACCCGATCCGGATGGGCCGCAGATCACAACCTTTTCACCACTGTTTACTGTCAGGTTGATGTTCTTGAGCACGTGAAATGTGCCAAACCACTTGTCTACGTCGACAAGCTCGATCGCTGCGTTTGGCATCTGCTGGCCCACTTGTGATTACTATGAGTTAATTAGTTGCTTGAGGTTATCTTTTTCTTTACGCTTAAATCAAGAAGCAATGTCGTGATAAAAGACTAACGCCACCAACGGGAGAACCACATGAAACGTTTTGTTAAAGTCGCGGCTGCGGCTGCGCTCGGTCTTGTGATCAGCGGCGCTGCGCAAGCACAGTCGGCTCTGAATGAAATTTTGGATGACGGCGTGCTGAAAGTGGGGACAACCGGTGACTGGAATCCGATGTCACTGCGCGACCCGGCGACTAACAGCTATAAAGGCTATGATATCGACATCATGAACGCGCTGGCCGCTGATCTGGGTGTTGAGGTCGAATATGTGCCCACCGACTGGAAAACATTGGTCAATGGTGTGGTAGCGGGGAAGTACCACATCACCGGTTCGGCTTCTATCTCACCTCCGCGCATGAAAGTTGCAGGGTTTTCCGACAGTTACATCGCGGTTGAGTTGTTTCCCTACACAACCAAGGAAAAGGCCGACAAATTTGATGGCTACGACTCGATCAACAAGCCGGACGTGAAGGTTGCTACTACCCTGGGCACCACCTTTGAAAAGCGCGTGCGCGAATGGTTCCCCGATGCGGATATCAAAGTGGTCGAAGCTCCTGCACGTGGTTTTCAGGAGGTCTTGGCCGGTCGTGCAGATGTGTTCATAACCTCGAATATCGAGGGATCGACCCTTGAAGCAAAGTTCCCGGTCGTCCGCGTCAAGAATGCCGGGCCGCGTTCTCCTTCTCCCATCGCGATGCTATTGCCGCAAAGTGATCAGGTCTGGATCAACTATGTGAACAACTGGATTGAAGTGAAAAAAGCCCAAGGCTTCTTTGACGAAAACCGGGAACGCTGGGGTCTCTGATCAGAGGCCCTAGTAACTGGAGCGCCTGCGAGAGTCTTCAAAGTCATGAAACTTGAGCACATGACATGGTACGAGGTTGACACTCGTATCAATGCCGGTACGGCCGTGTTGTTGCCGGTTGGATCGACCGAGCAGCACGGCCCGATGGGTCGCATTGGCACCGACACGATTTGCGCCGAGGCTGTCGCGCTCGCTGCTGCCAGGCAATGCGAGGGTATCGTCGCTCCGGCGCTGGCCTACACGCCAGCGCCTTTTAACACGGGATTTCCCGGAACGGTGTCTATTTCAGCCGAAACCTTTCGCACCATCGCAGATGAGGTGATCCGGGGGCTCTTGGAGCAAGGATTCGTTGGAGTGTTCATAGTGAATGGGCACGGGGCCAATTTGGCGCCTCTTCGGCAGATCGAAAGCGAAATTGCCGGTGGTCAATTGCTGATCCGTAGCTGGTGGGAGCCGAACGCAGTGAATGTTCTGCGACAGCAGCTCTATGGAGATTGGGAAGGGATGCACGCCACCCCCTCGGAGATTGCCATAACCCAGTCTTTGCTTGGACCATTGCCTGCCAATCAGGCCGCTGAGCCGCCCCAGAAACTCAGCGCCGAATACATCCGGGATCACGCAGGTGATCGCCATGGTCCACCCGACGAGCATCGCGCGGACTTCCCGGATGGCCGCGTTGGATCGCATTCAGCTTTGGCCAATCCTCAGGATGGCGAGCGTCTGCTGGCGATAGCAGCTGCGGCTATCGCTGCCGAGTTCCGGGCATTCGAACAAGGCCTCTAGTCACGGAGCGCCTGCGACGGGTGTCGCAGCCCTATTCTGCTTCGACCCCAAGCCCGTCAGTCGACAGGTCATCGAGTTTCGGCATCAACCGCAACAGTTCTTGCGCGTATTCGGTTTTCGGACTGGCAAACAGATCGCTGGTGTCCTGAACCTCGACGATTTGTCCCTGTTTCATGACCGCAACTCGGTCACACATCTGGCGCACCACAGGTAGGTCGTGGCTGATGAACAGCATGGTCAGGCCCAGATGCTCTTGCAGGTCTTTCAGGATGTTCAAAATCTGCGCCTGGATTGAAACGTCGAGCGCGCTTGTGGGCTCATCGCAGATCAGGAACCGGGGTTGTGTCGCCAATGCGCGGGCAATCGAAATACGCTGGCGCTGACCGCCCGAGAACTCATGCGGATATTTCAGCCCGGCCTCTGACCCCAAACCCACTTGATCCAGCAATTCGTCCACGCGGCGCTTGACGTCGGCACCTTCCATCAGGCGGTGATGGCGGATCGGCTCCGCCACTATTTCATCCACCCGCATACGCGGATTGAGAGACGAGTAGGGGTCCTGAAAGATCATTTGGATGTTCTTGCGGTATTCGTCTTGCACCGCACGATTGCTTAGATCGCTAACCAGTTGCCCGTCAAAGGTGATGGTGCCACCGTCCACGGGATAAAGCCCTGCGATCATACGCGCGACGGTGGACTTGCCCGATCCGGACTCACCGACAACCCCAAAGACTTCGCCCGCGCGAATGTCAAAGCTGACGTTGTCGACAGCGGTGAAGTAGGTACGATCCCAAGGCAGTAATCCACGCTTTTGCAGGAATTTCTTGGTCAGGTCGCGGATTTCAAAGATCGGTTTGCTGGCGTCGTTATTCACCTTGGGCCAGTGGCGTGCCATATCCTCGATCGCGAAACGCGTTTCACGCCCGCCATAGCTGATCTGAGGGAAGCGATGCAGTTTCAGCGTCGGGCGTGGTACGGCGGCGATCAGGGACTTGGTGTATTCGTGTTGCGGCTGGCCCATCACCTGTGCCGTGGTGCCGCTTTCAACCACCTTGCCCGCATACATCACGGTCACGCGGTCAGTTGTATCGGCGATCACGCCCATATCATGGGTGATCAGGATGACACCCACCTGACGCTCTTGTGCCAGTTCCTTGATCAGGTCCAGAATCTGGGCCTGAACCGAAACATCCAAAGCTGTCGTGGGTTCATCGGCGATGATCACATCCGGTTCGGTGCAAAGTGCCAGAGCAATCACCACGCGTTGCCGCATGCCGCCCGAGAACTGGTGCGGGTACTGATCCAGCCGAGTATCCGGGTCTGGGATGCCAACGCGGTCGATCAAATCACGGGCGCGCTTGCTTGCTTCGGCCTCGGATCCACCCAGATGGGCCTGGATCGTCTCGACCAGTTGTTCGCGCACTGTAAATAGCGGGTTCAGCGACGTAAGCGGGTCTTGAAAGATCATCGAGATCTTCTTGCCGCGCAGCCCGCGCATCGCCTCGGCATCGATGCCGCTGATCTTATCGCCGCCCAGCCTAATCTGGCCGCTGGCGATGCGACCTGGGCGTTCCAGAAGGCCCATCACCGCAGCGCCGATGGTGGATTTACCTGCCCCGGATTCGCCCACAAGTCCGTGGATTTCACCGGGTTCGACAGAAAGGCTGGCGTGGTCCACTGCAGTAAACAGCTGGCGGCGGGTCGGGAATTCGACGGTGAGGTCTTGGATGGTCAGAAGGCTCATGAAATCACCGCAGTTTTGGGTTCAGCGCGTCGCGCAGCCAGTCGCCTAACAAGTTGACCGACAGGGCGAGGGCCAGAAGCGTGCAGGCCGGGAAGAACAAAATCCACCATTCGCCCGAGAACAAGAAACCTTGCCCGATCCGGATTAGTGTTCCCAGCGACGGCTGGGTCGGGGGGGCGCCCACACCCAGAAAACTCAATGTGGCCTCAGCAATGATCGCCAGCGCCAGCGAGATGGTCGCAATAACAAGAACAGGGCTGAGGACATTGGGTAGGATGTGACGGAACATGATCGGGAACGATCCACGCCCGATCAGGCGCGCGGCTTGTACATATTCCTTGTTTTTCTCAACCAGAGCAGCACCACGGACGACGCGTGCGAACTGCACCCAGTCCGACAACGCAATCGCGATGATGAGAACATAGATTGCCATCTCATCGCGGTATTCCGGCGGAGTGATCCCTTTGGCGATCCCAAAGATCAGCATTGCGACCAGAATGGCCGGGAACGTCAGCTGCACGTCTGCGATACGCATGATCAGCGTCTCGATCCAACCTCCGAAATACGCAGCGATCAGACCGAGGATCACGCCGATGATCAAGGCAAGAAGCACAGCAGAGGCACCTACGAACAATGAAATGCGCAACCCGTAGAGGATGGTCGAGAACACATCGCGCCCTTGGTCATCCGTGCCTAGCAAAAAGGTCTCTTGCGTGAACGCATTGGGCGTACCTGGCGGTGTGAACCCGTTCATCAGGTTCAGTGTTGCTGGATCGAACGGGTTATATGGCGCGATCAGCGGGGCAAAGATCGCCGCCAGCACCAGAATGACCACGACCAAAGATGCGATCATGGCTACGGGAGAGTGCCGGAACGACCAAGCGAAATCGCTATCCCAGAACTTGGCCGTGCGCGATTTAGGCGCGACTTTCGGGGTTTCCATCGTTTCGGTCATGTGGCCCTCGCGTCGACACGCAGGCGCGGGTCAATGGCATAGTACAGAAGGTCGACAATCAGGTTGATTGTCACGAACATCACCGAGATCAGCATCAGATAGGCAGCCATAACGGGGATATCCACGAACTGGATCGCGTTGATGAACAGCAGTCCCACGCCCGGCCATTGAAACACCGTTTCGGTGATGATGGCAAAAGCGATGATCGACCCCAGCTGCAGGCCCGTGATGGTGATCACCGGCACAAGAGTGTTCTTCAGCGCGTGGTGGAAATTGATCACCCGGTCCGACAGCCCTCGGGCGCGGGCAAAGCGGACATAGTCAGCGCGCAGAACCTCCAGCATCTCGGACCGGACAAGCCGCATGATCAGTGTCATTTGATAGAGGCCCAGCGTGATTGCAGGCAATATCAACGCCTTGAGCCCCGAGGTCGTCAGAAACCCGGTGGACCAACTGCCAATCATAACGGTCTCGCCCCTCCCGAAACTGGGCAGTAGGTCAAGTTCAACCGAGAAAACATAGATCAGCAGGATACCTATGAGGAACGTCGGCAGCGAAACCCCGATCAAGGAAACAGTCATGATCACATTGGCAGCGATCCCTTGTCGTCGGATTGCAGTAAAGACACCGAGGGCAATGCCCATCGTGATCGCAAGAAAGCCGGATACAAAGGCCAATTCCAACGTCGCCGGAGCGCGTTCCACCAGGATGGTCGAGACCGGTCGCCCCTGGCGATAAGACACACCGAAATTGCCCTGAACGGCGCCTTGCAGGAACTTGGCGTATTGCACCACAAAGGGTTGGTCCAACCCAAGCTCGGTCCGTAGGCGGTCAATGTCGGCCTGCGTGCGCTCTTGCCCCAGCATGTTGTCGATCGGGTCGCCGACAAATCGGAACATCGAAAAGGCGACCAACCCCACGACCAACAGCACTATGACGGACTGGAACATCCGTCTGACGATATATGCGAACATATGTTTCCCTCGTAGATCGGTCTCTCTAGGCCGACCTTGACCAGATGGTCAAGAGAGTGCTGTCAACTCAACGCGACGTTGCCGCCGATCAATTCACATTCACCCAACGCAGCAGGAAGAAGTTGTCCGGACGCTGCGTGACCTCTACATTGCTGCGCGTGCCCCAAACCAGCGGCTGGACATACATCGGCACATAAACGTGTTCGTCCTGATAGATTTGAGTAACCTCGTCCAGCATCGCCTGACGCTTGGCCTCATCCAGTTCTGACTGGATCATCGGCAACAGCTCATCGACACGTGCATTCGAGAAGCCGCCGAAGTTCCAGCTACCCAGCTTTTTCTCTTCGTTCGGGGTTGCGACAAGGAACCGGACCGGATGCTCGGCGTCGAACGTACCGGGGCTCCAGCCCAGCAGGTACATGTCGTAATTATCTTCGCGCAGTTCCGGCCAATAGTTCCGCACTGGCATCGCGTCCAGCTCGGCGGTGATCCCGATCTGAGCCAGCATACCAACGACGGCCTGACAGACGGCCTCGTCATTAAGGTAGCGGTCATTGGGGCATTTCAGGCCAAATGAGAAACCATCTGCATATCCGGCCTCGGCCAGCAGCGCCTTTGCCGATTCCACATCAAACGCGGGGCGTCCGGCGTTGGCTTCGGAGAACCCGCTCATGGCTGGGCTGACGAGCTGCGATGCGGGCTCGGCATTTCCGCGCATGATCGTGGCCAGAATGGCGTCGACATTCACCGCTTGCGCAACTGCCTGCCGCACGCGCGCGTCACGGAACGGGTTGGGTTTGCCCGCATCGTCTGTGTATTTCAGCGTGTCAGCCTCGTGGTCGAAGCCCAGCATGATCACACGCGCTTCAATGCCCTGGATGACATCGACTTCTGCGTTCTGCTGCAGCCGTGCGACGTCCTGAATGGGGACCGGGTTGATCATGTCCACATCGCCCGATAGAAGCGCCGCTACGGCCGTGGCAGGATTTTGGATCGGATTAAATTCTGCACGGGTGATGTTGTGTTCAACATCCCCCCACCAGCCTTCATAAGGTTCCAACACGGTCTTAAGACCCGGCTCGCGCTCGGTCACCTTGAACGCGCCGGTGCCGTTGGCGTTGATGGTGGCGTAGTTTCCGGTTTCTTTGTCGGGGACCACGGCGTCGTTGGCCTCAGTCCAGTCTTGATCCATGATCATCCAGTTGGCAATCGATGACGGAAACAGCGGGTTAGGTGCTGTGGTCATGATATCAACGGTGTAGTCATCAACTACAATGACGTCACTGACAGGAGCGAACCAACTGCGCGTGTCCGCCGCCTCACCCGAGGCGCGTTGGTAGCTGAACAGCACATCTTGCGCGTCAAAGCTGCTTCCGTCGTGAAAGGTCACGCCCTGACGCAGATTGAACCGCCATCCTTCGCCGTCGCCGATCGGCTCCCAACTGACAGCCAACGCGGGCTCAACGCTCATATCCTTTCCGCGGCGGACCAGCCCTTCGTAGACGTTGTTCAGGAACCCGAGAACTGGGGCCGAGTTGACCGCGTGAGGGTCCATCGTCTGCGGATCGGTGGTCGAGGCCCACTTAAATTCGGCCGCCTGTGCGGCGCTTGCAAGCAACATGGTCAGGCCGATTGCACTGTTTCTGAGGATCATGGCGAAATCTCCCTGTTAGCGCTGAAACAATCCAGCTTTTTCGCTGCCACGTAAAGCCGTTCCTGCGCCGAGATCACATGTCCGTTACCGACGGCGCAAACAAGAACAGGGCGCGTTTCCGCGCCCTGCATACCATCACAAAGGATAGTTTAGTTCATCTCAAAGTACTTGATCTTCGGTGAATCTTCCGGCTCGACGATGGTGCCCACGCCCGATTTCATGCCCCAGTTCAGCACCTGATGGTGGATCGGGATATAAAGCTGTTCGTCCTGAACAACCTGCCAGATATCACCGATCTGCTGATCACGTGCGGGCAGATCAGTTTCAGAGGCAAGGGCCACGATTTTGGAATCCAGATCCGGGTTGGAGTAGCGTGTGCCATTCCACGAGCCGTACTTTTCGCCCTTCGAATGGACGAGGAAGTTGAAGATGTACTCCGAGTCATAAGTCGGAACACCCCAGCCCAGCATGTAGAAATCTGTTTCTAGGTTGTTGATCAACGGGAAGTGCTGGGCTTTCGGTTTGGCGTCCAAGTTAACTGTGACGCCGATCTGGGCCAGCATTCCAACCGCTGCCTGACAGATCGCCTCATCATTGATGTAGCGGTCATTCGGGCAGTTCAGGGTCAGCGAGAATCCATCAGGATAGCCTGCTTCGGCCATCAACGCCTTGGCCCCTTCGATATCGGTTGACGAGGACGCATCCATATCTGCATCCCAACCATTCACAAACGGAGGTGAGATCATACCAGCAGGAGCAGACTGACCACGCATCACGACCTGTTTGATCGCATCACGATTGATCGCCTTTGACATCGCCTGTCGAACGCGGACATCAGCCAGCGGGTTCTTACCATCCACATTGTCCGAGGTCAGATCAGCATCGCCCATGTTCATGCCAAAGAAAATCACCCGGTTCTGCGGCGCGGTGCGTACGTCCAGACCATCGGTTCCGGCTACACGCTCGAGGTCCTGTACGGGCACGTCCTGAATGAAATCAACCTCACCCGACAGCAGCGCGGCAACACGGGTCGCGGCGTTCTGGATCGGGGTATAGATGATCTCGGTTACCTGCAGCGGGAACTCATCCTTGCCCCAATAGCCGTCATAGGCGGCCAGGACGGTTTTCACGTCGGGCTCGCGGCTGACCAGCTTGTAGGGACCTGTGCCATTGGCGTTCTTGGCCGCAAACGTGTCTTCGCCGCCCTCATAGTCCTGAACCTTGACAGCGTTGTTTGCCTCGGCCCAACCTTTGTCCATCATGAACATGTTAGTCAGGTTGTTGGGCATGATCGGGTTCGGGCCGTCAGTTTCGATCTCGATCGTGAACTTGTCGGGCGCACGCACCTCTTTCACAGACGCCAGCAGTTCTTTGTAATCCGAATCCGGCGTCATCGCGCGGTTCAGCGAAAACACGACATCCTCGCTGTCGAACTCGGCACCGTCGTGGAAGGTAACGCCCTCGCGCAGTTTGAACACCCAGACATTCGGATTTTCTTCCGATGGTGCCCATTCGGTCGCCAGCGATGGAACCAGTGCGCCTGAGTGATCACGCATCACCAGCGTTTCCATGATCTGATGCGCCATGGCCGAGGTCGGGCCTTCGTTTTGCGCATGCGGGTCCAGCGTCAGCGCATCACCTGCACGGGCCCATCGCAGCGTCTCCGCCGAAGCGCCCGCCGCGATCATCGCCGTCGCACTGGCGGCAAGCATCAGAGTTTTGAATGACATAAGTCGTCTCCCCAGTTTTTGTTGTGGCCGCATTTTCATACGGTTGACCGAATTTATCGGCCATCATGGGCCAGCATCATCCAGATCATGGTCCGAGTTGCAACACCCGAATGTTAGTGCCCTGCTTTTCTTTCTGTCTGCCGGGGCTTAGGTGAATGTAGGTCATGCAGAAACACGCCTCGTATTCAGCCCTATGACAGGGTTGCCGCCTAACGTTTATTGAAGGCGTCTCTAAGAGCGTCACCAAAGGCCCCGTTCTGGGTGCTCTGACCCCCATGGCTGCGCCGCTTTTCCCCTGGCTTGGGTGTTCGTGCCGGTTTGCCCTTGCCACGGAGTGCATTGCCCTCGCGTGCCGAAGCGCCACCGTCCTTGCGCATGGACAGCCCAATGCGCTTACGTGGAACGTCGACTTCGACCACCGTCACTTTGACAACTTGCCCGGTTTTGACCACCTCATGCGGGTCCTTCACGAACCGATCGGCCAGTTGGCTGACATGAACCAACCCGTCCTGATGCACGCCAATGTCGACAAACGCGCCGAAGGCGGCGACGTTGGTGACGGTACCCTCCAGCACCATGCCGGGCTTCAGGTCCGTGATTTCCTCAACCCCGTCCGCAAACGACGCCGTTTTGAAACTGGGTCGCGGGTCTCGGCCGGGCTTCTCCAATTCGGTGAAAATGTCGCGAACCGTTGGCAAGCCGAAGGTGTCACTCACAAACTGCTCGGCGCGCAGGTCTTTCAGCGCGCCTTCATGCCCCATGATTTGGCGAATGTCGCGCCCACATGCTGCCACTACCCGACGGGCGACATCGTAAGCCTCGGGGTGAACCGAGGAGGCGTCCAGAGGCTCTGAACCGTCGCGAATTCGCAGGAAACCTGCACACTGCTCGAAGGCGCGTGGACCAAGACGGGCCACCTTTAGCAAATCCTTGCGAGACGCAAAGGCACCATGAATATCTCGGTGCGTGACGATCGCCTCGGCCAATCCCGGTCCCAGACCCGAGACGTGCGAAAGCAAGGGGGCTGAAGCTGTATTCAGATCCACGCCCACAGCGTTCACCACATCTTCGATCACCGACTCCAGTGACTGTGACAAGCGGTGCTGATCCACATCGTGCTGATACTGACCGACGCCGATGCTCTTGGGTTCTATCTTGACCAGTTCAGCCAAGGGATCCTGCAGCCGGCGGGCAATCGAGACCGCTCCACGTAGCGAGACGTCGAGGTCGGGAAATTCGCGCGCGGCAAGCTCGGATGCCGAGTAGACCGAGGCTCCAGCCTCGGAAACGACGACCTTGGTGGGCGCTTTGACGGTCTTGGGCAGAAGCGACAGCGTATCGGCCACCAAACGCTCAGTCTCGCGGCTGGCTGTGCCGTTGCCGATGGCAATAAGCTCGATTTTATGTGTAGCGATAAGGTTCAGGATTGCCGCTTGTGCACCACGCAGATCATTCTTGGGCTGAAACGGATGTAGCGTATCCGTTGCAACCACCTTGCCGGTTGCATCCACCACGGTGGCTTTAACCCCGGTGCGAATGCCGGGATCCAACCCAAGCGTCGGACGTGCCCCCGCCGGAGCAGCGAATAGCAGATCCTTTAGGTTGCGCGAAAACACTTGAATTGCCTCGTCTTGTGCGCGGCTGCGCAGGTCGGCCATCAGCTCGACCATCATCGAAAGCGATAGCTTGACCCGCCATGTCCAGCCCGCGACCTTGCGTAGCCACTTGTCACCAGGAGTATCACCGCGCGTGTTCAGATGAGCCGCAACCATGGCCTCGGCCCGCGCGGCTCCCGCTTCGGGTTCTGGAGCAATGTCGAGCGTTACGATCCCTTCCTTCGAGGCGCGCAACAACGCCAGCGCTCGATGCGACGGGGTTTTCGACCAAAGCTCGGAATGATCAAAGTAATCGCTGAACTTGGCACCTTCCTGTTCCTTGCCCTCGACGACCTTTGCGCTCAGCAACGCCTCACGTTGCATGAAGTTTCGGAGCTCTCCCAGCAAAGCAGCGTTTTCGGTAAGCCGCTCTGTGATGATGTCCCGTGCACCATTCAGCGCGTCTTTGGTCGTGGGGACAGCCTCATTCAGATACCCCTCAGCCAGACCTTCTGGTTCCGCCGCACGGTCGGACAGGATCGCATCGGCCAGCGGCTCCAGACCATTCTCGCGGGCAATCATCGCCTTGGTCCGGCGTTTGGGCTTGTACGGCAGATAAATGTCTTCCAACTGCGCCTTGGTTTCGGCTTGGGCAATCGATTTCACCAGATCGTCCGTCAGTTTCCCCTGATCCTTGATCGAGGACAGAATAGCCTCGCGACGGGCCTCAAGCTCACGCAGATAATTCAGTCGGTCGGAAAGGGTGCGCAATTGGGTATCATCCAGCCCGCCGGTCACTTCCTTACGATAACGGGCGACAAAGGGCACGGTCGCACCTTCATCCAACAACCTGACCGCGGCCCCAACCTGTTCCGCGCGGGCGTTAATCTCGGTGGCGATGGTGCGGGTGATACGGTCCAAAAGGGGCCTCCTGACTTGCGGTTGGAAGATCGTCTTAGCCACCGGCACGCACAAGGGGAAGAGGCTGCGCTACGAAAAGCACCTCTGCACAAAAAATGCACGACCCTTACGCGGTGATCTGCACCTGCCTAGGCCAGACAGAACCAACACAAACAAGGAGCAGTTAAATGGGACAGTTCATCGTGCGCGGTGTACCGGCATCAGTTTTACAAGATAGTTGGTGGCTGGACACCCCTGATCGAGGCACAAACCGAGCCGATGGCTTAGCGGAACCCGGCAATCGCCACGCTTTTTTGGGTTTGGTGTTTCTGGTTGCGCTCGCCGATTTTCTGTTTTTCGACCATTCTCCTGGCCTTTCAATCGCACTCTTTACGTTGGCGGTTTCCGCTGTAGTGTTTGCCTTGCTGCGCCGCCGTGGTGGACTTGTCGGGCCAACCCTTCTTTTGCTGCTTAGCATTCTTCCGGTGGTGGAATATGTTCAGGCCCTGTCCGTAGCTTTCTTGCTGGGTGGATCGACCATTGCGCTGTGTTGGGCCGTGCTGGGCAATCATGAGGTCGCTTCGGTTCGCCGGTTTCTGTCTCTGTTTCCAATATTGGCGCTCAGACACGGGATAGAGGCGGTTCAGAAAGGTCATTCGGTTTCCCGCGTTGACGGGGTTGCCCTTCGTGCACTGCGCAACTGGAGTTTCCCGATCGGAGGCGCACTGATCCTTGCTTCGCTGATGGTTGCGGCCAATCCGATCTTGTCTGATTGGATCGATCGGATTTGGCGATTTGATCTGCGGTTCGACCGACTGCTATTCTGGATCGGGGCGGCAATCACGATCTGGCCCTTTCTTGCGGTCACCTTGCGGCCTGACTTGCTTGCCCCCCGATTTGGCCCCGGACGCAAGCGCCCATTGCCTGCTTTTGGCCTGAATGCCCAATCCGTTGCAAATGCGCTAATGGTGTTCAACTTGCTGCTGGCGGTGCAAACGGGGATGGACATGGTTTATCTCTGGGGCAGCGCCAAGTTGCCCGAGGGGATGACCTATGCTGAATATGCTCATCGCGGGGCATACCCACTCTTGGTCACAGCTTTGCTGGCGGGCGCATTTGCCTTGGCCGCGCGACCCTATCTGAACGAGCGGCAGGGGCTGACAAGATGGATGATGCTGTGGCTGGCGCAGAATGTACTGCTGGTGATCTCATCGCTGATGCGCCTGTCGCTTTACGTTGATTTCTACGGGCTGACCTATTTGCGTGTTCATGCGGCAATATGGATGGCGCTGGTTGCTGTGGGCTTGTGTCTGACCGGTTGGCAAATTTTGCAGGGTAAATCGAACCGTTGGTTATTGCTGCGATCTGCGATCCTGGGGATTGGCGTGCTCTATGCATGCTGCTTCGTGAATTTTTCAGCCTTAATCGCCCGTTGGAATCTGGAAAATCCGATACGGTTTGATGCCTACTACGCATGTCAGCTCAATGAGATGGCGGCGGCAGAGTTGCTGAAGGACAAACGGGTACGCAATTGCGTAACCCCTCCGGTCGTCGACAATTGGAGGAATTGGGGCTTTCGCGCAGATCGGGTGATCCGTAATCTGGCCGTCGAACCCATGCCGGAGAAGGTAGATGAAAATCCTCGTCGTGGATGATGATCCACGCCTGCGAGAGCTGGTCTCGATCACGCTTGAGCGCGCGGGCTACCAAACGGTTACCGCCCGCGATGGCCAAATGGCTCTAACCCACGCGATGCGGGAAGCGCCTGATCTTGTCGTGCTGGACGTCGGCCTGCCTGAGATCGATGGGCTTGAGGTTTGTCGTCGCTTGCGGGCACGCTCGGACGTACCAATCTTGTTCCTGACCGCGCGTGATGACGAGATTGATCGCATTTTGGGCCTCGAGTTGGGAGCGGATGATTACGTGACCAAACCTTTCAGCCCCCGTGAGTTGGTTGCACGGATCAAAGCCATCCTGAAACGCAGCAAACCGGGTGCTGCAGAGCTTCTACTGCGGCATGGCCCGGTTGAAATGGATGTGTCGGCGCATTTGGTTCGGGTCGACGGCAATGCGCTTGCCTTAACCGCAACCGAGCTGTCGATTTTGCGTCGCCTGATGCAAACGCCCGCCGCCATCGTCTCGCGACCACAATTGGTTGATGCGATTTATGGCGCAGGCAGTCCGGTCTCGGATAGGACACTGGATAGTCATTTGCGGAACTTACGACGCAAGTTGGGGGATCAGGGCTGGGCCGGTGCCATCGAAACCGTGCATGGGATCGGATTGCGGATGGGTGCATGGCCGGGCTGAGACGCAAATGGCGCCCTTCGCTGGGTTTTGTTCTTGGCGGAGGTCTCGCGGGTACGCTCGCCCTGTCTCTGCTGGGTCTGATCGCGCTGCGGTATCTTGGACCTGAGATCGGGTTTCGAAACGCTGCGGGCTTGCTGGCGATCGTGATCGGATGTGCGACCGGAGTGGTCGGATACCTTATGGTTCGGCTTCTGCTCCGCCCCATAACGTCGCTGGCGACCTATACAGGGGCCATTGAACAAGGGCAACGCGCCGAGCCGCCCGATCACTACGGCACACAAGAACTGTCGCGCCTCGCCGGTTCGGTTCTGAGCATGGCGGATACACTGCAACGGCGCGAAGCTTCGATCCGCGTCTTTGCAGATCATGTCACGCATGAGTTGAAAACCCCTGTCACCGCGATCCGTGCGGCAGGAGAGTTGTTGGCCGAGGCCGAAACGCTCTCGGACCAGGATCACGCATTGCTGCAACAGATATTGGGCGCAAGCGATCAGATGCAAACGCAGCTCAGCGCTCTTAACACGGTTGCACAGGCACGAGTGCCGGAACATCATGGGGAGGCAAGCCTGAACGATCTTGCCGATCAGTTACGCGCTTCGTTTCCCGAATTGGACATCAGCATAGAAGGCGGCGATCAGGCATTGAACCTTGCAGCCTCTGGCCTGAAAATTGCCCTGCAACATCTTCTGGACAATGCACGCCGTCACGGGGCAAGGCAGGTGGTCCTGCACGCAGAACTCGGTCGATTGGTTGTCCAAGACGATGGTTCAGGCATATCCGACGGTAATCGGGACCGCATCTTCAACCCATTCTTTACAACCGCGCGCGAGAAGGGAGGGACCGGGATGGGCCTGACCATCGTTACAAACCTGTTGGGGGCACATGGCGGGCGGATTTTGCTGGTGCCTTCCAAGACCGGTGCGCGATTTGAGTTGGTGTTTCCGGGTGTGTGATATCACTCAATAGCCCAAACTAATTCGACCCGTGTCAATTTGCGCCGCTCAATACGATTGATCCCAAGCCAATCCTCATTTAAGGGAGGCCCTGTCAAATCAGAGTCACCCGTGGGGCCGTCATGTCCCCTTTGGGATTGGTGCCTATGTCACGGCGGCACATGCTCTTGGATCGCACGCCCCTGAAAGGCTTAAAAAAGGTAAGGGAATATGGCAGAAAAATCGAACTTCGACGTATTGTATACCATTGTAGACGAAGCGCCTGAGCTGGCGAGCGCCTCGTTCCTGCCCATTATCCGCAAGTTTGCGTCAGCAGCCGGTGTCAGCGTCGGAACCAAAGACATTTCGCTGGCCGGGCGCATTATCGCGACCTTCCCCGAGAATCTGACAGACGAACAGCGTATTACGGATGATCTGGCCGCGTTAGGTGAACTGGTGAAAACACCGGACGCAAATGTCATTAAACTGCCCAACATCTCGGCGTCGGTGCCCCAGCTGGTGGCAGCCATCGAAGAGCTGCAATCACAGGGTTATGACATTCCGAACTACCCCGAAGAGCCTTCGACGGACGACGAAAAGGCGATCCGTGCGCGTTATGACGCCATCAAGGGTTCGGCCGTGAACCCGGTCCTGCGCGAAGGCAACAGCGATCGCCGCGCAGCGCGCGCTGTGAAGAACTATGCCCAGAAGAACCCTCATTCGATGGGAGAGTGGAGCGCGGACAGCAAGACCAAAGTGTCTTCGATGCCGGGCAATGATTTTTACGCCAATGAGAAATCGGCAACGATCACTGCGGCGCAAGCCGGCGATGCCAAGATTGAGTTTGTGGGCAAAGATGGCAGCGTTACGGTTCTGAAAGACGCTTGGCCACTGGCCGAAGGAACTGTGGCCGACGCAACATTCATGTCGGTCAAGGCGCTGTCGTCGTTTCTGACCGAAGCCATTGAGGACACCAAGAAAGATGGCACCATGTTCTCGCTGCACATGAAGGCGACGATGATGAAGGTCAGTGACCCGATTATCTTCGGCTATGCAGTCAAGGCGTGGCTTGCCCCCGTGTTCGAAAAATTTGGTGCAGAGCTGGACGCACTGGGTGTAAACCCGAACTCGGGTCTGGGGGACCTGCTTGAGCGGGTTCAGGGCAACGCAGACATCATCGCCGCAATCAATGCGATCAAAGGGGATCGTCCGTCGATGTATATGGTGGATTCGGACCGTGGCATCACCAACCTGCATGTCCCGTCTGATGTTATCATCGACGCCTCGATGCCCGCAGTGATCCGTGCTGGCGGCAAGGGTTGGGACGAAACCGGCGCCAAGGGCGATACCAACTGTGTGATCCCTGACCGTTGCTATGCACCGGTGTATGATGAGGCCATCAAATTCTTCAAAGCCAATGGTGCACTGAACCCAGCCACCGCAGGAGCCGTCGCCAACGTTGGATTGATGGCGCAGAAGGCCGAGGAGTACGGCTCGCACCCGACGACGTTTGAAGCGCCCGCAGATGGTACAATCCGTATCGTTCTGGCCAATGGCGAAACGCTGCATTCCCATGACGTCGACAAGGGCGACATCTGGCGCGCCTGCACCGTCAAGAAGGCCCCGATCGAGAACTGGATCCAGCTGGCGATGGACCGTCAGCGCCTGACCGGGTCCGAGGCGATCTTTTGGCTGGATGCCAACCGCGCACATGACGCCGAGCTGATCAAGTATGTCAAACCAGCGCTTGAAGCTGCAGGCGTGGCCGACAAGTTCTTGACTATGGCCCCGCGTGAAGCAACCCGCCAGTCGCTGGAAACTATCACGGCGGGCAAGGACAGCATCGCCATCACCGGTAACGTATTGCGGGATTATCTGACCGACTTGTTCCCGATCCTCGAACTGGGGACGTCGGCCAAGATGCTATCAATCGTTAAACTGATGAATGGCGGCGGTCTGTTCGAAACCGGTGCAGGCGGTTCGGCGCCGAAACATGTTCAGCAACTGGTTGAAGAAAACCACTTGCGCTGGGACTCCATGGGTGAATTCTGTGCGCTCGGAGAATCCCTGAACTTCCTCGCTGACAGCAAGGGCAACGCCAAAGCGGGCGTCCTGGGCGCCGCTGCCGAGGCTGCCACGCAGGGAATTTTGGATAACAACAAGTCACCCAGCCGCAAAGTCGGCCAGCCGGATAACCGCGATAGCCACTACTGGTTCGCTCGTTACTGGGCCGAAGCTTTGGCGGGGCAATCCGATGATGCTGGGCTTGCCGCCGAGTTTGCACCGCTCGCGAAAGAGTTGGCGGACAAAGAAGAACAGATTTTGTCCGAGTTGGCGGCAGCGCAGGGCGCACCCGCCGATCTGGGTGGATACTACCACACTGATCCGGCCAAAGCGGCTGCGGTGATGCGTCCAAGTGCGACCCTGAATGCGATCATCGGATAAGCCAAGGGTTGCATAAACGCCTAAAAAGAAACCGGTCCGAAGAGGGCCGGTTTTTTCATGCCCTGAAAAAGAAAAAGGCCAGCCCCCATAGCCAGCCTCTTTCTGAGTGAGTGGCGGGGCTTACGCCTCACCGGTGCAGTTGAGTTCATCCTACGCTTATCGTTCACGCTGAATATTCGGGGATTCCCGTAGACGGCCGCCTTTTATGAGCGATTAAGGATAAAAATAGTCATTATGTATGTGCAAATAAGACCAAATGCTGACTGCGCCACGTCTGAGGCCTAGTCAGTTGGCTTTGCCGTTATCATTGAAGATTCTGACCCACCGACAAAAAAAGGGCCAGTCCGAAGACCGGCCCCTAAGAAAGGTCAAAACGACCGAGGGATTAGTTTGATGCTGCGTTCAGCTTTTCATTTTGTTCGCGCAGCGTGTCGGAAATAATCGCGTACCATTCGCCGGATTCGCGCATCTCGATCAAACCCTTGTTCATCATCGCGATGTACTCGCGCGCGAATGGATTGGTGCGGTGTGCAAGGAAGCTCATCGAAGACAGTGTCGAGACATACGGGTTCTCAACAATATCCGCCGAAGTCAAACCCATGTCTTTCATTGTCGAGGCAAACAGATCAACTTCGAATGCAGCCACGTCTGCTGTACCGGTCAATACGGCATCTAGACATTCGCGGGCCGAATTGGGTTGGACTACGGTTGTGTTCTCGCGGTTCAGCCCTTGTTCTTCCAGCACCACCATGCTCCAGCCTGCCATGCGGCAAACGGTCGAGCCCTCAAGGTCGGAGAAATCTGTCGCCTTTGCGTATTCGCTTTCAGGCAAAGTGAAGAAACCTCCGACAATGTCATATACCGGAACAGAAGCGACAAATTGGGTACACCGGGCTTCGGTCTCTGCAGACCACTCATAGGAGCGGTTGGTACAATCCGGTACAGTCCACGCGATCGAAATATCAAACGCACCCAGTGGCAACAGTGTGTCCAGATGCGAACTCCAGTCATCTACAAAGCTGACCGAGAAATCGCGGCTGTTACCAGCACGCTGAAGGCTTGTCGTCGCCAGACGGGTCATGATGCCACCGCCGCTCAGATCTTCAGTAGTGAACGGTTCCCAACCGTTGCCAGCGACCATCTTGATCGGAGGCGCGTAGACATTCGAGCGCTTGACGCTTGCAGCACGTTGTTCTTCTGCAGCGATCAGTTCTTGCGCGCTCTGACCGTTGGGCAGGCTGCCATCCTCACAGGGCAGCGCCAGTACCAGACCGGGGGTTAGCGAACCGGGATTGGTGATTGCATTGCGGTTAGCGTTAAAGATCGGCTGATAGTTTGAGGTGCCGTAGGCGGCAATGGCGATGGTCGCCAATGTGTCACCATCCTGAACCGTATAGTTGGAGCAGGCCTCTTGAGCGGCGGCTGCACCTGCGCTCAGGGCGGTGAAGGCTGATGCCGACAGTACTGCTTTCTTCAATTTCTTGTTAAACATGTCCACTTCCTCCAGACTTTGTTTCGTTGGGCCAATCAAGGCCTTAGCCATTTTCCATTTGATAGCGCAGTGCGGTAGATACGATGTCGCGCCACTCGCCTGATTGCTGCATGATCGCCAGACCCTGGTTGAGCGTCTCAAGGATCGCTTCCCCATCCGGATTATCTTTGTGGGTCATGACGTTAAGCGACTTGATTGCCGCTAGGTTGGGGTTTTCGATGATCTGATGTTCGTAGCCCAGACGCCCGATTGCTTCGACCGCCAGATGCGCTTCGATCGCGACAATATCGGCTGTGCCATCCATGACTGCGCGAAAACAATCATCGGGTGAAACGGGGCGCATCAAAGTGATTGCAGGCTCGTAAAGACCAACTGCATCCATATGCGACAGTGACCAACCTTCCGGCCTACAAATCGTTGTGCCCGCGAAATCTGCATAAGTCAGAGTCTCTTCGTAACCCGAACCGCTTTTTGCGAAGAACGTATCAACGACCTCGTAGAATGGGTTTGAGAAATTATAGGTTTCGCACCGTGAACGATCATTTTCCGACAACGTAGCGGCTTGTTCACAGTTCGGCCGCGACCAAGGGAATGTGGCGTCAAAGGCGAGAGTCGGCATCAATAGGTCCAGATGCGACGACCAGTCATTAACGAACTGAATCTTGTAGGACTGCTCGGGCGCGGCCCGCAGCATCGCGGTTTCAACCAGGTTGGTATAAAGCCCACGATTTGGCAGCGCTTCATCCGTAAACGGGGCGTAGTTACCACCCGTGATCAACAAAATCTGACGGTCACGAATTTCAGGGCTTTCGCCACCATCCGCGTTGCGGATCAATGCGGCACCTTCCGCACGCGCTGCTTCGATCTCTTTCTTGGCCGCAGCCTTGGCCGCGACTACGGCTTCTTCGCTGGTCTTTTTAGCTTCGGCCTCTGCAGCGGCCACACGGGCTTCGGCCTCGGCAATGGCTTTTTCAGCCCGTTCCTCGGCAGCTTTGACCAGTTCCGAGGCCATTTCGGCAGCCATGCGGCCAGCTTCGGTATCCGGCAGTTGCGCCGCGCGCCCGATATCTTCAAGACAAGGGAAAGTCAGAACATCACCGACGCGAATGATATTGGGGTTCGACCCGATCGTATCCCGGTTCGCATCATAGATGACCCGGTAATCTTCCGTCGCGTAGACGGCAATTGCCAGTTCCCGCAAGCTGTCACCGGGCTGGATTTCATAAGTCGAACACGCCTCTTGCGCCGATGCTGCACCTGTTGCAGCAGCAAGAGCGAGGGTGGATATGATAAGATGGTTTCGCATTTTGTCCTGTTTCACTGCCTGTCTAAGTCTGTGCCGGTTTGACCACGGCGATTGAAATGTTGTCCTGATCCGGGTCTGCCTTTGCATGCAGTGCTTGAAGCAGCGCATCAGCAATATCGCGAGCCGGGGAATGAATATGCGTGCGCACCAGCGTTTCGATCTCGGAATTGCCGAGATATTGCAGGCCATCACTGCCAAGGATCAGTACATCTGCCGCAATCAGCGCCAATGGTTGTTCCGGACAATCCACTTTTGGGATCGCAGCCCCCATGATCACCGAAGTCAGTTGGTTACGATCCGGATGGCCCTGCGCCTCTTCCGCGCTCAGTAATCCTTGTGCGAGCTGTTCGTCGATCACCGGGGCCATCGAGTGATCTTCGTTGACCTGTGACAGGGCATCATTGCGGAACAGGTAAAGTGGACTGTCACCGATCGAGATCCAGAATACGCGTTGATCCAGCATCAACATGCCCAGAAGGGTGGAGCCCAGATTGACCTCGTTTTCCTCACTATGGCTCGCCATAGCGGCGTTGGCCTGCATTGCGGCCAACGGCAGAGCGTCGAGCAGTGCGCTCTCAGCAAGGTCGGGCCCATCCAACTGGGCATCCATCGCATCGCGCCAGGCTGAAATGACCAACTGCGAAGCGACTTCGCCCGCTTCATGGCCGCCCATACCGTCGGCAATCACGACATAACCCGCGTCTGCCGCGTCAGAGACCCGCGCAGCAATCGCGTCTTCCTGCGAGTCGCGCTGACCCTGGTCCAGGATCAGGGCAATATCATATGCAGGAGTCGCCAGCATTAATCGGCATCCCGCCAGTCAAAGCCGTCATCACAGAAAGCGGTGAAGCGGATCGAGGTTTCGCTGATCCGGATCAGATCGCCGCTGGACAAGGCTATGGTGCTGAGCACAGGCTTGCCATTCAGGCGCACCAAGTTGGCCTTGCCGCCATGGCCCAGATAGCATTTCCGGTCCTCTGGGTCATATGCGATGACGGCGTGATTGCTACGAGAGATCCCGGTGTCGCCGAAATCCAGCTGAATAGCCTGATCGTCGTTCCGACCGATCTGCATCAATCCCTCGGTCAAGGTAATCGCGGCACCCCGGCCCGGTCCGGCGGTCACAACCAGCCAGCCAACCGGGAATGTCTGTTCGGCCGCTTCTGTCTTTTCAACAGGCTCAGCTGTTTCCATCAGCTCCTGAACATGCGTGTCTGCACGCTCGAAACCCAAAAACGTCGTCTTCACACGAGAACGCCGATCTTCAGCCGGTGCAGGTGCAGGTGCAGGTGCAGGTGCGACCATGGCGGGTTCCGGGGTTACATCAACAGACTCCGGTTCCGGTGTGGGTTCTGCGACGATTTCCACCTCGCCCGCAACTTCGGATACGACTTCAGGTTCGATGGCGTCTGGTTCTTCTACGGTGACTTCGGGTTCATCGTCCTGAACCTCGTCTTCCGCAGTCAGATGAAGCGTGACAATCTGTTCATCTTCTTCGACCTCTTGAACCTCGGCCACTTCTTCTTCGGTCGCCTGATCTTCGATCTGGTCTTCCGAAAACTCGGGCATCGGTTCTTCGGGGATCAGTTCGTCTGCTTCCTCGTAGCTGTCCGAGCTAACGTTTCCACCCGCAAGGGCCGCGCGCAGGGCGTTGAAATCCGCAATCGGAGCAGCGTTTTCTGTTTCGACCGCTTCCGCAACGGTTTCGGTTTCGGTTTCCACCGCATCTTCTTCTTTCGGTTTTCCGGCACCTTCTAGAAGCCGGCTCAGAGGGCTTTTGTATTTGAACATGGTGTCGTCACCTTCTTTGATTTCTGATGCGGGGTTTTACCCGCGGGACTGCTACAAACCGCTTCGCCGTAGGCGCAGGGCACTGATGAAGAGGAAACAGAGAAACATTTACGTCGCGACGGGTTGGTCCCCGACGGGGTGACGCGATGGGCGGCACCCCCAGCACACTGAAACTGGCGATAGTCACATCAACTGGGCGATCACTCCTGCGTTAGTTGCATGACCGCAGTACTTTCAGCTCCGTTGCGCAGAATGCTTAGGCGCGCCTCGGGTTGGTTGTCGGAAACAAGTTGAGCAAGGATGCCGTCCAGACTTTCGGGCTCATTGATCGAGACACCAGTCTGTGTTTCGCGCAGCAGCACATCCCCCCGCTGCAAACTGCCAGCAACTTCTTCCGGTACAGATGCGACGACGGTTTGCCAACCTGCCTCGCCCGCATGAGCCACATCAAACGAATAACCGTTCAGAAGGCCAAAACTGCGGAAGGCGGGCAGGGCCAGCAATCCATTCTGCGCGCGTGTTTCGCCCAGACTGCGATAGCGCGCTGCTACACGGATATACCCGTCTGGATCGACCGAGAAATTATCTAGAACATACGATGCAAGCGTTGTGTCCGGACGAATAGGTTCACCATTCAGAGTAAAAATCGTAGCGCCCCGTTCGACCCAATCCCCGATCACCGACCTATCTTGCCCGGCGTTCAATGCATTGATGGCAATGACACTCCCGGTCGAGCTGCGACGCTTGGACATCGTGAATGGAATCTCAATATCCCAGTGCCCAAATGCGACCTGGTTTTCGGCGAGATTTACCGGCGTCGCAGGTGCGATGGGTGTGATGTCTTCAACCGCAGGTTCCGCCACTTCAGGTTCCACCAAGGCGATTTCTTCGGGTTGCTGCTCTGACACAATGGCGGCTTCCGGCACCTCATTAGCCTGCTCGACAGGTTGTTCCTGCGCCGCTTCTGGTTCTGATGCCAAAGCGACTTCGGCCTGTTGCGGCTCTGTTGTGGCTTCGGCGGTCTGCTCGACAGGTTCCGGAGCTGCTTCTGCGGGCACCGGAGTAGTCGGAGCCTCTGCAGTCACCGGCGTTGCCTCGGGCGATTTCTGATCGCCCGTCATTACGAAGTATCCACCTCCGGCCAGAGCCGCCAATACAATCGCGATACCCGCGATCATCTTGCCACTGCCGCCCGAGCCGCTTTTTACAACGGTGTCGACTGCAGCAACGGCCTCGTCCTGAGGTGCAAATTTAGCAAGAGTGTCTTCCGTTTTTTCCTCGTTCCCGAGGGCCAGATCAGAGTTCCCGGCCAGCAGCGCGGTCACGACGGCCTCCGCATTCTCGCTTTCGGCTTTGATCCGTTCTTTTTCGGCCTCTTCGTCTTTGCGATCCATGCCAACAATGACCGAAACAGGGCGATACGCGAAACTGTCGAACATCACACCGGGACCACGGAACATACGCAGCCAGTCCAATGCGGTTTGCACACGGTCAGTGGCGTGCACTTCCATTGCTTTGTCGATCGCCTCAAGGAACCCGTCAGGATAACCTTTGAATCGCCCTGTCAGCGGTTCATAAGGATCGTCTTGGCCGTTGTTGAACGCATTCAAACGTGTCTGGCCATCAATCGGTCGCTCGCCGCAGATCGCATGATACAGCGTTGCAGCCAGTACATAGAGGTCACTGCTGGGGCCCTGATCCGCGCCACGCACATAAAATTCGTGCGGCGAATACCCGTCCTTAATCACGCGCAGCGTCAATAGCGCCGCTGACTTGTGTGCCGCCTGCTCGCGTGCTGCGCCAAAGTCGATCAGGATGGGTTCGCCATTCTCATCGATCAGGATATTGTCGGGTGAAATATCGCGATGTAGCATGCCGCTTTGGTGAATGAACGACACCGCAGACAGCATTTTTTCGGTGACCTGAACGATAAAGTCCGGTCCGCTCTTGTTTTCGGGTTTTTCGACATAATCCAGAAGATCGCATCCGCGGATCAGGTCCATCGCGATATAAGCGGTGTCGTTGTCCTCAAACACCTGATGCACGTCGACGATGTTGGGATGAACCAGCCGCGCATGGTTGCGTGCTTCCTGAATGAACAGGTCGATAATGGCGCGCAGGTCTTCTTTGTGGTCGGGGTTGGCAGGTTCGACCAGATCACCATTCCGCTGGCAGAGCGCCCCCGGATAGCATTCTTTGATGACCACATCGCGATCCAGACTATCGCGCGCGAGATAGGTGATCCCAAACCCGCCGTTGCTTAGGAACCGGAGGATTTCATACTGTCCGCGCAGCAGCTTTGCGCCTGGCTGCAATCCTTCGATCTGAGGTTCGTCGTGCGTTGCGCCGACCGCCTGGTTGTGGCTCATTTCTTCCCGCCCATTCTACTCGTTTATTGCGGCATAGATAACCAGGGCTTCAGCCCGCGAACTCACAACCAAACACAACCGCAGGACACTTAAGACGGTTAGACGTTTCAAATTTGACTTTATTGGGGCCGCCTGATGGCTTCACTATGGATCACAAAAATCGAAATCGCCTATATAGTGAGACCAGACTCTCATCCCACAATATGTTGTGTTTGCCTGATGGAAGAAATGGATTCTATACCGCCGAAATAGACGCTTGGTCCACGAATTCGAAACAATATCGCGCTGATTCCGAACGCTTCGAATCGCTGCGATGCGGCTCAATTCAAGCGGGAAAAACTTATGTGCCGGTTTTTGGGGGCGCCGACGCAACAGAGCTGCCCGCCCAAGCCAGATTGTCGCTGAGTTGTGCGAGAATGCTTATTGCATCCTTCAGCGGTGCGTCCCCGGTTTCAAACTGCAGCAACAGCAACAGGTCAGTGGCCTTTTCAAACTCGGCCGGAACCCAGTCTGCTTTGGGATCGATTTCGGTACCAGATTCTAACCTTTCGGCAAAATCCTCGACGATTTCCTGACAGCTTTGCAGGAAGGCCGCCGGTTCAATATCCGAGCTTTCACGCAGATCGTTGTAAATGCTGGCGATGGCCGCAAGCCAGTCTTCAAGGATCGGATTGTCCAGGGGGGGCAGGGCGGCCTCTAGGCTTGCCTGCACAGTATTGCCGTCGGCCTCAGCGCCATCTGTCGAAGCCGCACCAGTAAGGTTCTCCAGATAAGGCATAAACTCTTCAGCCAGATCTTTTTGGGCGGCCTCAAGATCATGGCGACGGTGATCAGAGGCTATGTGCAAAACCTGTTCTGCCAAGTTCTGCCCGCCACAGGTTTCCCACAAAGCAAAGTCGGGTTCAGGCTCTTGTTCCATGGCCCGTACCGCTACCGGGGTGCCGATGGTCACAACCGCGCGAAACAAATCGCCCTTCTCCTTGTTCAGGCGTGCGACTACCCGATCCAGAGCATCCCGCACCGGAGGCAAATCGGCATGTGTTACAGCCAACAAGCTGTTATTGTGTAGCTTTTGAGGGACCTGCGACCACAAATGGCGTTCGGTTTCACGCCAGGCGTTGGTGCCATTGGTGCACCAGATCGCACAATCCACATAGTCGAGCAAATTTAGAGTCTGTTTGTAGGTATCATCCAGTGCACCGGCACCGGGCAGATCAAACAGCGAAATCTCCTGCAGGGCAGGGGTGTTCAACCCGACCGAGATGAAATCGGGTTCGTCCGCCGCTGCCTTTTCCAGCGCTATACCCGAATAGACTTTGGGTTCCTTGTCCCACCAACCAACGGTTGTCTCAGGCGTATCAGCATAGGCCACGATCACCAGGGGCAATTTCAGATGCTGCGGCCCGGTGGGCAGAATGTCTGCCCCCGCCAGCATGTTGGCAAGGCTGGACTTTCCAGCTCCAAACTCCCCGGCAAAACCAATGGAAACCGCGTTCGAAAGCCGCTCGGCATGGGCCAGCGCGCGGGCGCGCATATCATCCAGCTCTGCCGATGAGTGCGCATTTTCGGTGGCGGTCAGGAAACGCTCTAGCTGGCGCACTTCCTTCTCGGTTCCGGGGAATTCAATCATTCTGCGGCCTCTGCCTGTCGAGTGTCCACGGGTGCAGTTCCGTGCACCGCCCCTAGTTCATCGCTGATGCGCCGCGCTTGGTCAACCGCACGTTGCGCTTCGGCGCGCGCGTTCGACCCATCGGGGCCTGCGCGATGTTCCAGATGCCCGGCCAGCAGCGCCATATAATGGTCAAGAACGGTTTTCATCCGTTCGATCAGGTCGCTTCTGGCGGTATCTACAAGATCGTCTCCGATCATCTCAAACTCTTGAACGATCATCCGTTCGGCGCGGTTCAACACACTGCGACGCGATATCAGTCGCGACAGCCATGTCACACGCAACTCAACCGTAATGCCACGCGTCAGCGCGCTTGTATTCGGACGGAACCAACGCACCGCGCTGGTATTCATGCGATTGTCCACGGGCTCCTGCCATCCGGGCAGGGCGCGCAAAGCAGCATTGGTCTGCATATCGATTGCGTAAAGCTCACTAAGCATACGCTGCCGCACCACCTGGGTCGCGCCCTGGACAAGCTCGCGCATCCGCTCACGCAGAGGCGTAAAGTTCAGCTCGGTATCTCCGTCTTTGGCCAGCAAAGGCGATTGCCCATCAGGGCCGCGCACAACGATCGAGACAGCCTCGGCGACGGTGTCATCCATAACGCCCCGCAAATTGGCCAATACATCGTCCATATCATTGGTGATGGCCTTGGATTTATCTTCAACTAGCGCGCGCAACTCAGAAAGCGTTTTGTTGTTTTCTTCGACATCCGCTGTGTCGGGACCATCCTTTTCTTCAATCGCACGAAGCCGCGCAGTGCTGCGCTCAAGCTCACCTTGGGCAAAACTGTTGAGGTGCTGCCACGCAATATTAAGCTGTTCTTGGCGCGGTCCTTCGGTCAGGGCTTTGGTCACATGACGGCGCAGATCGGGCAAGCCCGACGCGATCATCGCGGCAAATCGCAATACACCTTCGCGGCTGATGGGGCCGGGACCTTGTTTGATCTCTTCGACGCCGTCAAGATATTGCTTCATCTGTTCGGGATGCGCCCGCAGCCACGCCAATATCTGATCATGGTCGATTCCGGTTTCATCCCCGGTCAGCGCATAATGGGCCCATTGGGCGCTGCCCATCAGAACGTCAATCTCCGAGTTGCCAAGCGCCTGTTCAAGCCCATCCAATACGTCAGTGCGCACCTTGCCGGCATCTTCGGCGCCACCACCCAATTCGTCCACGCGGTTGATGAAGACCACGATCTGACCAAGCTCTAGCGCTTGCATCAGGCGGAATAGCTTCAGATCGGCCCGCGACAACGCCTGATGCGCAGACAGCACGACGACGAAAAAGTCGGATTCCTTGAGATACTGGCGCGAGATCTCTTCACGGATCAGCAGCGGGTCATTGACACCGGGTGTGTCTGTGACTGTCACCGGATACGGAAAATGGCCAATGTCAAAATAGACCTCGGCCTTACGGGTGATGTCGCTGTAAAGGCCCCGATCTGAACCGGGGTCATACTGGTCTTCATCTGTCGGGTCATCCCCGGCACAGACATAGCGCGCCAGGTCATCCGAGGTCAATTCATCCAGATCGTGATGCTCGCCAAGAAGGTGTTTGTAGCTTTCCCCCAAGCGTAGCTTGGCGCGGGTTTTCATTGCCTCGACCTGCTCTTCGATCATCTCGCGCTTGTAGCTGTCCTCTTCATCAGGGAACATGTTGCGCAACTCTTCACCTTCGGCGATCAGGGCCTGCCATTGGCGATTGTCGAAGAAATGAAACTCGGCGCCCGACGTCCGACCGGACGGATGACCGAAATGCATGTCGGTGATCACTGTCGTCCATGGGTTCACGTCCGAGGGTAGATATTCTGCATGCCCGGTGAAACCGTTGATCAAGCGCGATTTTCCGGCCTTGATTTGACCTACGAATGCTATCGAAGGCTTGAGGTTCGACAAGTCGTCAACGATGCGCGAGATGAAGTGACGCGTTTCGTCATTGCTCGTCCCGTTCATGTCTTCTGCGATGCGAATAAGCTCGCGGCGGTTTAACTCACTCATAAGATTTACCCTGGTAACTCGTATTTTGTTTAACTTTGCAAAGTGGACACTATTTGGCAGGAACGCGGTTATTCAACGGCGCTATTCAATGTTTTCCATAGGTTGACGACAGCGCCCAGCTTGCGGGCGTCATGAACGGCGGCGGCGGTTTCCTGACCGTCGCACAAGATGGCGAGACCCGCGCCTTGTCCACCTGTCGGGCGAATGACGATCAGCTGTGGATCAGTTAAAGCATCGGAACCATCGGCCTGCCATCCCGCCAGATCCCGGGTGAATCGGGCCAATATATCCGTGTCCGGATGTGCGTCTTGGCCCTGCGCACACAACCCGTCAAATTGCATCTCGTCTTCAGTCGACCCAATCAGTATTCGACCTAATGCGAACCGATCCGCGCCCTCAAAGAATTTTCCGGCTATACTGGTGGCGCCTTGTGACGCAGTTTCTGGCTGGGCTTCTGGTTCTAAGGTCTGGTCGGAAACGATGGCCATGCGTGGCTCTTCGATTAGTTCAATCCGCGCGCAGGCCGCTTGGACCTCCGAAAAGGTAACCCCTACGTCATCAGCCTCAAGCGCCGTATCCGGGCGCAGAGAAACCAACTCAAGCGGGCCGGGTGCCGTTGCAATTTCCGACACCACTTGCGCCAGTCGTTCGATCAGTTTTTCGCGTGCTTCGGTTTCAAAATCCGGGACAGGGCCCGAAGCACAGCGGAATACGTCGGTGACCCGAGAGCTGTTGACTTCGATAGCCAAAGTTGCCCCGTCAGCCGCCGTAAATTCCAAACGCCGAGGCAAGATCGTGCCCCGGATGGCCCCCAGCACCTCATTCCGGCGTAACAGTGCGCTGCTACCCGATAGGTAGATTGCAGGCGATAAGCGCGCGACCGAAGTCCGCCCGATCCCTTCGAGCATATCCAGTATTTCACTATCCATCATGCGTGACCCCCTCTGGTCCCGTCTACACCGCGGCCGCCACCGGCCCGAGGCTGAGATGTGATTTCGTAAGCGCCAGCCCGACATTCGCGCTGTCGCGGCAGATATAGCATACCACGTGATCAGGATATTCTGTTGTCCTGAGAAAGATGTGCAGCCGGTCGTTTGAGAACACCGCGATTTCCCCAAATCCGGGGTGTTCAGTATCGTCGATTTTTGCCGCACGCAGGAGTTCTTCGAATCCCTTCATACCGCGTCCCTGAAACAGATTAGCTACTGCAAGTGCGAGATTTTCGAGCGCATCAGCGCTGTCTTGGTCCGACGCGTCGACGCCCAATAACATGCCGGTCTCCATGTCGACATACCCGGCTGCGATGCAGTCGGGTATGGTTTCGATGGCCGAAGCCAGAGCAAAGTCAATCGACATTCAGATGCCCACCTTCGAGTTTAATCTAAATCGCATGCCACTCCGCTCCGCCGTTCTTGCGAGCCTCAGAAACGGCGCGCGGTATGTCTTGATTCCGCTTAGCGTCATGTTCCAACGCAATCTGGTCAAACTCGGACAAGAATGCTGCAAAGGCGCTTTTCAGGCCATTTGCATCGTCAGGCAGGTTCTCACGCGCCACGATTTCACCCCACATTGCTGCAGCACTGAGTGGCGTTTCTATGAGGCGATCGCCCAAATCATCTGCCTTGTCATCGGCTGCATCTTCAATCTCTTCGGCAGCAGCTTCACCCACCATTGATACGACGCGGTTTGGAGCCAGCGCATTCGATTCGGGCTCCGGTTCATATTCGTCTGCCGAGTTTTCCGACTGTTCCGCCAACAGGGCCGCAATCGACGAAACCGATACTTCGATATCTGATGATTCTTCGGCGTCTTCCGACGGCTCTTGTTCGGTGTCCGCAGCTTCGACTGCTTCCGCTTCGTCCTCTTCTTCGCCCAAGACGATCAGTTCGGCATCTTCCTGCTCTTCCTCATCATCGTCATCCATGAAATCAAACTCATCCACGTCGGTGATGGGGTTTGCCAAGAGGTTCAGATCCAGCGGATCTTCCGTCTTGTCAGAGAACAAGGCACGTAAGTCTTCATCAGCAGGCTCCGCTTCGGTAGCCATTTCCGCACGCATCCGCTCGGCTTCTTCTGCATCAATCCGCGCCTGTCCGGACTCCTCGGTGCGACGCTCCACGCGGGCAGGGCGTACTGGGAAACTTGTAACCACATCATTCTCGGCAGAGTCATCTTCCATCGGCGTGACAAGTTTCAGCGGTGCATCGCCAGAGGTTTTTTCGGGCCGCGATGGCTGAACTTTGGGTGCGTCTGACAGGGATTTGTCAATTTGATAGCGCGACAGCATATCCGCACGGCTGTCCATGATCTGCTCAGTGATCTCAAGGAAACTGTCGACCATCTTGCCGCCGCCGCTGCGTGACCAAAGCTCAGCGTCGCCGGTTTTGTCACGGGCCATGATGGCATCACGGGCCGAGAACAGGATCGTGCGATTGAACAAATGACCCGCTTCCCGATTTACACGGCGTAAGACCTTTTGACGGTCTTTCTGATTCAAGGCATCTGCGCGCGTCACCAATAGCAGCGACTTGTGCTGCAGACGTTCTGGCAGCGAAACCCAAGTGGCACGTTCAGTCTCGCGCCAAGCTTGGGTCGAGTGCGTGCACCACAACACACCATTGGCCTGGCCAACTGCGCGTTGCCAGACGTCCGTCGAAATCTTCGGGTCCGAAATGCCGGGTGTGTCGATCAGGTCGACCGCCTCAAGAATGTCGGCTTCAAGGAAGATGCGAATGAACTGCGCGTCGTTGACACCAACCTGTTCAAGCTGATCCAATTCGATATTCTGCGTACTACCATCATGGCGTTTGATATAGGCGGGTCGATTGCCCCAACTGAACCAGATCGGCGGCAGTTGCGTGGCTGTGACCTGCGTCGGCAGTGCCTGTTTGCGCAGCAGGAAATTCATCAACGTCGATTTGCCTGCACTGAATTCCCCCATGAGCGCAAACACAGGTTTGCGGCGGGACCACTGCTCGATGCGGTTCCAAGCCTTGGGAGAGACGAAGCGGGTTTGTGATTCTTTTACCATAACTCTTCTTATGCTGCTTCGTTACTAAGGTCTTTCAGGATATCGCCCAGAATATCGTCACGTGATTTCTGCGGCTTCTGCTCGGCCATCTGGGCCGCAGCCCTTTCAGGCGATTGCGAGATACTGAGCAGCGTGTCCTTCTGTTCGGCAATAAAGTCGGTCAACGTGGCCCGCACGTTCTCTAGTACGGCGGCGATCTGGTTTTCCTCGATGTCTTTGGTGATCGAGTTCGCCTCGGACGCGATCAGTCGCGTATAATCTGCGGCATAGGCTTCGAACCCTTTGCGGCGTTGCCACCAACGTCGCCACCATGTGCTCTGCAGGTCCAGTGCGATTGTGCGGCCAATCCCTAATGGCGGGGGTACACGCGGCACGATCGGAGCTTCAATGTTGAATTCACCCAAGTGGTTGCCCAGCAGCTTCTGATACAGTGCCTCCACGTCCGCTGCAGCAGCCGAATACAGAGCACCGGCATCCTTACGCATGGATCGGGCAAAGCTGAAATATGCCGCCTTCTGCAAGGTGCGCAGACCTGCCGGATCATATTGCCATGTACCCTGCTCACCATTCTGTTCCAGATGTGAGATCAGAGAATCCGTCGCACGTTTGACAAAATTTGCTTCTGCGGACGCAAGTCGCTCTAATACCTTGTCGCGAAGCTTGGTTGTCAGTTCCGAGGCTTTCTTTTCGTATTCAGCCGAAACCTTTGCGATCGCTTCTTCGGGCGACGCACCATCCAGGTCCCGAACGATACCGTCAGAGTTTGACAGCGTCTTGGCCACTGCAGTAGCCCGGATCTGGCTGGCAATGTTGCGCGCCCGATGGCGAACGCGATCCAAAAGGCGCGTTCCTGCACCCTCAGCGATACGCTCATTCATGGCGAGCAGCAGATCAGGCAATCCTGATAGCGCCCAGATCTTATCCAGCGATGCAGCCTGATCGCCAAATCCAGCCGCCAGATAGAAGGTGTTCAACGCCTCGCGCGATTCCTCAGTTAGAATGTCCGGGTTTCCGGTTAGCGCAGCCTCGGCCCACAGAGCGCTGCCAAAAACAACACTGGTGTTGGCGTCTATGTTGTTCTGTTTCAGTGTGTCCTGAATACGATCACGTATCTCAGGCACCTGATTGACCGGGTCAGACAGTTCATCGATGCGATTCACGAACAGGATGATCTGGCGGTTCTCGAACTGCGCGATGATCCGCATCAGCGCCATGTCCATCGTGGTCAGCGCCTGGCTGGCAGCCAAAACAACAACACACACCTCTGATCCACGCAGGCTGCGTAGGGTGATTTGTTCGCGCACCATAAAGGTATCATTCACACCTGGGGTATCGCAGAGCTTGAGCGAGATCGGATATTGCGGGATATCCATGAACAGCTCGGCCGATTTGGTCACATCGGCGAAACGACCCGTCTTGGGGTCGATATCCGGGTCATCCTCATCCCCGAGGCACACATACCGCTGTATCAGTTCATCATCGAAGTAATCATACTGGTGGCTCTGACCAAGAATCAGGTCAAAGTGCTTCCCAAGCCGCTCTTCTGATTTGGCCTTCATCTCGCCGATTTGACGGCGAATATCGTCCATCTCATCATCGGCACCGGCTCGATTGGCCAACTCGCCCAGACGACCGCCGCCAACCATCAGATTATCCCATTCTTCCTGCTCGAAGAATGTGAATTTGGAACGGGTGTCGCCTTCTGTGCGGGTGTTGATGTTCAGCGTTGTAACCACCGAGGTCCACGGGTTCACATCCGAAGGCAAAAGATTTGGCCGCCCGGCCAAAATGTTCACGATCGAGGATTTGCCGGCCTTCACCTGCCCCACCATCGTGACACTGGCGGTAAAATTCTCCATTTTGGTCTTGAGCGCAGCCAGCCGTGCGGAAGACCGTGCATCCGCCACCTCTGTCAGTTGGTCGATCTGTGTCGTCAACGAGGTCATTGCCTCTGTCATCTCAGACAGGGACTCGTTTCCGACAGACAGAAGGTGGTCGTTACGCGCCATGGTCAGCCTCCGGTACCAGTTGCAGCGATGTGGTTCCCTGCCCCGTCAGGCAGGCTTGCAAGCGTGTCGATTCGTGCGATCAGGTCCAGCGCGTTGCCGAGGATTGCGGCCTCGGTTCGCGGTGAAATCGATTCATATGCGAAAGAATCAGCCAGAACTTCGATTGAACTGAAGCCTTCACCATTTTCCAAACAAGCCACACGGCGTCCGGTCGGAAAATCATCTGTTTTGTTGGCAGGCAGCGGCATGCGGGCATTAGCCAGCAAGTAGCGATTGCCCGAATGCGTACGAAGAGCGACGCCGAATCCTGTGCCAGGGTGCTGACGGTTCAGGGTTTTCAGTTCGCCAATAAAGCTTTCACGCGCAAGGCTGACAGCGTCTTGCTCGGAAGCAACGGATTTGATCTGGTTGGTCACGACAGAGACCCTTGTTCTGGAGTTGAGCAGAAACTCGCACGGTGCCAGAAGGCAAAAAGACTCATTAACTCCTGCGCCCAATCAATTACGATTACCGCGGTGTTATTTTGACGCGAATAGGATATTTTGGCGTTTGAAATGTGGCACAATTATGATGGCGTCTCATAGAAAAACCTCAACCTATGAGAGTGTAAGCCACGACGTTGACGAGTTGCCCAAGTTTTTATGGCTTTGATTGCTTGTTAAAAAGTCCGAGGTTCCGTGGCGTCAAGGATTTACATGCTGCTTCTTACTTTTTTGAAATATATAGAAATAATTTCTATTTCTGTGATCGAAGGAACCTCTGATTGAAATTCGATACGAAACCACTCACCTCAAGTTACACTTTTTGGAATGTGCTCCACACAAAGAAGTCTTTGAGCGACTCAACGTATGCGAGTTTAAGATAAAGAGAAAAATTGCGATAAATGTTCGCTAAATGGAAACAAAAAGAAGGACCAGAAAACGGGCCTTCACACAGGTGAAATTACGACCAAAACCAGCACCTGAGCACTGTTCGTGCTGGAAAGACTGGCCAAACTGCATTCTCACTGTCCAAGGCACGTTCTTTAACATTTGGCACATGCGAGTTCTGGTTAAACTTACTTGGGCAAAAGATTGTTTCCAGCGAGACGATAATAAACTGCCCTCTCGCTTGATTTTACCTCTCGCACTCATTCAAAAGCTTTGCTATTCAGCGCGTCGTCGCGGTGCTTCGGCATCGGGTTGCGGGTGTGGCGAAATTGGTAGACGCACCAGATTTAGGTTCTGGCGCCGCAAGGCGTGGGGGTTCAAGTCCCTCCACCCGCACCAACACGACTTCTTACCATCAATGTGATTGATCGCTGGCGAACTTACGCAGTTCAAACGCCGTAGCGGGCCATAAACATGTCGACGGCCTGTAATGCAACCTCGTCTATCTCGTTCTGGTCAAATCGATTTTGGATACCGAAAGCCGCGCGGCCCCATAGTCGGACTTTGCACAGTTCAGAAAACTGCTCGGCCGCGATGTTGACGTCTTCAACCGCCAACTCACCTTTGCCAACTGCCTTGGTCAGATATTCGGCCATCTGGCGTTGGCCGTTCTTCGGTCCTGCTTCATAAAACGCTTTACCAAGCTCGGGGAATCGGTCGCGCTCGGCCACACATATGCGAAAGACTTGCTGCGCGAAGTCCGAGACGAGAAAAGCCGTAAGCTGAGTGGCTGCTATCGTCAGCACCTCGCGGGCTGGCTTGGTCTCATCGATCATCGAAAGGATGCGTTCAGACATCAGGCGACATTCGGTCTGGGCAACCTCGGTGAACAACAGTCGCTTGTCGGGGAAATAGCTGTATAGCGTTGCCTTCGAAACACCCGCCGCACGCGCGATGTCATCGACGCTTGCGCCTTCAAACCCATCCGCCATGAAAACCTCTCGGGCCCCACGTAACACCTGGTCGAATTTACGGCCTGTACGCAGGATGGTGGCGGCTTGGGTCATGGTGTCTCCGGATTGCGATATCCTGCAACACTATAAACCGTTCGGTTCAGTTTCAACGCTTTTCACTCCGATAGCGGTTTTGGCACAACGTTACGGCTTCAATCGTACCGCCGACCGTGCGTCAACCTTGCGAGCCTGACCAGCCATGTTAACACGTTGCCATGGTCGAGATATTTCTGCGCACTCTCCCCTTTTTCGCAATCATCGGCCTGGGGTTCTGGGCCGGACGCAGCCGGTTTTTCCCTCCCGAGGCGACAGCATATCTAACCAAGTTCGTGTTTTTCTTTGCTTTGTCGGCTATGCTATTCCGGTTTGCCGCCACCCTGCCCTTTGCCGAAATTTTCAACGGTCGGCTGGTGATCGGGTATCTGATCGGCACTGCTGGCGTCTATGCGCTGGCGACGGCTATCGCTTATCTCCGAGGGCTGGACATCCCCACCGCCGCGGTCGAGGCGCAATGTGCTGCTATTGGCAATGTTGGGTTTCTGGGCCTGCCCATGCTTGCGCTTTTATTCTCCGAAGCTGCCATAGGTCCAGTGATGTTGGTGCTGACAGTTGATCTGGTTGTGTTTTCCTCATTGATCGTGATCCTGATCAACGGTGGCCGCGATGGTCGGCTCAGCCTGGGGACGATGCGCCTGATCGGGATTGGCCTGCTGAGAAACCCCATGATCTTGTCAATCTCCGCCGGATTGCTCTGGTCTGCATTAAAAGCGCCTGTACCGGTGCCTCTGAATGATTTTCTGACGATTCTGGGCGGCGCTGCTACGCCAGGTGCGTTATTTGCCATCGGGGCATCACTGGCGGACAAATCGGCCGAGCGCATCCAGATCGCGGGTTGGTTAAGCTTTTGCAAGCTGGTGCTGCATCCGCTTTTCGTCGCACTAATGGTGATTTGGCTGATCCCGGTTGCCGCCTTTCCGGCGATGGTCGCAATCGCGGCGGCGTCTTTACCAGTAGCGGGCAATGTTTACATGCTGGCCGCGCACTACGGTGTGGCCCCGCAACGGGCATCTGCTGCCATCCTGTTATCTACCATCGCCAGCATTCTGACCGTCCCGCTGGCGATAGGATGGGTCAGCGGATTCTGATCTTCACCTTTTCGAAAAATGAGCTTTCCAGAGGTGGCTGCACTTTACGCCGACGCTGCAGAGCGTTAGCCATGGCCCGGACACAACGTAAGGATCAGCTTGATGGAAACCCTTTCGGAAAATGCCTGTTTTGGTGGTGTGCAGGGCGTTTATCGCCATGCTTCCTCGGCCTGCAAATGTGATATGACATTTGGCCTTTTTCTTCCAGCCGAAGCCAAGGACGGCCCCGTTCCTGTTCTGTGGTATCTGTCGGGCCTGACCTGCACCCATGAAAACGCCATGACGAAGGCGGGTGCCCAGGGTTGGGCGGCCGAACAGGGCATTGCGCTGGTGTTCCCCGACACTTCACCACGCGGCGAAGGCGTGGCAGATCACGAAGACTATGACCTTGGCCAAGGCGCAGGGTTCTATGTCAATGCCACGCAAGGCCCTTGGACGCCTCACTTCAACATGTGGGATTATATTGCCGAAGAGTTGCCGGCCCTTCTGGCCAAGAACTTTGCGATTGATCCTGATCGTCAGGCCATCACAGGACATTCGATGGGTGGGCATGGCGCATTGACGCTGGCGATGAACCTGCCCGGGCGTTACCGCTCTGTTTCGGCCTTCTCGCCGATCTCGAACCCGATGGGTGCGGATTGGGGCCGCAAGCAACTCAGCGCGTATCTGGGCGGTGATGAGGCCGCATGGGCCAAGCATGACGCGTCGGCGATGATGAAAAGCACAGGCTTTGACGGACCGATCCTGATCGACACCGGTGCAAACGATCAGTTTATGGATCTGTTGCGCCCGGAGGCACTGGCGCAGGCAATTGCCGAGCGTCGCCAGCAGGCCACCTATCGCCTGCAGCCCGGCTATGACCATTCCTACTATTTCGTGTCCACCTTTATGGAGGATCACATCACCTTCCACGCCGAAGCGCTGTATGGGGACTGAGGCATGAGCAAATATGACTATGACCTGATCATCATCGGCTCGGGCCCTTCAGGCCGGGCGGCGGCGATTCAGGCAGGCAAATTGCAGCGCCGGGTGCTGGTGATTGACCGCAAAGATCGTTTTGGTGGTGTCTCTGTTCATACCGGAACGATCCCATCGAAAACCTTGCGAGAGACGGTGCTGAACCTGTCAGGCTGGCGCGAGCGCAGTTTTTATGGGCGCTCCTACCGGGTCAAGGATCAGATCAGCGCCGAGGATCTGAAAGCACGGCTGCACATGACACTCGATCATGAGGTCGATGTGCTGGAGCATCAATTCAACCGCAACCATGTTGAAACGCTGAACGGGTTGGCGACGTTCACGGGTCCACACGAGATCGAGGTGGCTACGGATGCAGGCGAATCCACGCGTCTGACAGCAGCCAAATTCCTGATCGCCACCGGCACCAAGACCTACCGGCCAGATTACGTGCCTTTCAATGGCAAAACTGTCGTCGATGGGGATGATTTCCTTGAGATGGAGGAAATCCCGCGTTCGCTCTGCGTGATCGGTGCGGGCGTGATCGGCGTTGAATATGCAACCATGTTCTCGGCGCTTGATGTCCGGGTGACGTTGATCGAACCGCGCGAGACGTTTCTGGATTTCATCGACAAGACACTGATCCACGATTTCACGCATCAGATCCGTGAAAATGGCGTCGATCTGCGGTTGGGGGCAGCCGTCGAGAAAATTGAAGACGCCGGTAGCCATGTTGAGATCACGCTGGACAATGGGCGACACGTCCGGGCCGAGATGCTTCTGTTTGCAGCCGGGCGGATGGGGGCGACCTCGGCGCTGAACTTGGACGCGGTTGGCATTGAAACGGATCATCGCAATCGTATCAGTGTGGACCGCAAGACCTATCAGACCTCGGTGCCGCATATCTATGCCACCGGAGACGTCATCGGGCATCCGTCGTTGGCCTCAACTTCGTTGCAACAGGGACGGGTCGCGGCCTGTCATGCGCTGGAGACTCCAACCCTGCCGGAAAGCCCCTGGTATCCGTATGGGATCTACTCGGTCCCCGAAATCTCAACCTGCGGGATGTCCGAGGAAGAACTGCAGGAGCGTGGTATTCCCTACGAAGTGGGTGTGGCCCGGTTCCGCGAAACCTCGCGCGGGCACATCATGGGGTTGGAGCATGGCATGCTGAAGATGCTGTTCTCGCTCAAGACCCGCCGGGTCTTAGGGGTTCAGATTGTCGGCGAAGGCGCAACCGAGCTGATCCATATCGCGCAGGCGGTGCTGAACCTGAAAGGTACGGTGGACTACTTCGTGCAGAACACGTTCAACTATCCGACCCTTGCCGAAGCTTACAAAATCGCGGGGCTGGATGCCTTTAACCGGATGCCCATTCCGGACGAATTCAAGGTGCGCAAATCGACGCCAAAGGCAAAGTCAGCGCCAAAGGTCAAAGAGGCGTGACGACGCTTTACATCGATGGGGATGCCTGCCCGGTCAAGGCCGAGGCTGAACGGGTGGCAACCCGGCACAAGGTGCCGATGGTTCTGGTCTCAAACGGAGGGCTACGCCCCTCTGCCAACCCGTTGGTGCAGGTAGTGATCGTCGCCTCGGGAGCAGATGAGGCGGATAAGTGGATTGCCGAACGCTGCGGCACCGGCGATATTGTCGTTACCTCTGATATACCGCTGGCCGCCAAGTGTATTGAAGCCGAAGCACGTGTGCTTCGGCCCAGTGGCGAGGCTTTCACCGCGGCCAATATCGGTCAGCAATTGGCAATGCGCGATCTGATGGCGGACCTTCGCGCGGCAAACCCGCTGGGGACAGGTGGCGGAGGAAAACCATTTGGCAAAGCCGACCGGTCGCGTTTTCTAGATGCGCTTGAGCGCGAGATACGCGCTGCCCTTCGCAGGTAGTGCTCCCGCCGGTCAGAGACGCATCAAAGATGCATATCCTTCCGTTGGGCTGGGCAGCGCGTGCGGCGCTGCGGTTGGCGCTTGCATCTCTGACCTGCGCTTGGTTCAGTCGTTGTGATTGAACTGGTATGGGATTAAGTCATGGCCATTGAAGCCGTCATCTTTGACATCGGAAATGTGCTGATCGAGTGGCAGCCCGAGCGCTATTATGATCGGGTAATCGGCGAGGATCGTCGTCGCGCCATGTTTGACGAGGTCGATCTGCATGGGATGAATGATCTGGTAGATCAGGGCCATCATTTCACGGATACAATTTACAATTGGGCGGACAAGTACCCGGAATGGCACGATGAAATCCGAATGTGGCATGACAACTGGATCGAACTGGCCGCGCCCGAGATCCCACATTCAGCGCGACTGCTGCGCGCGTTGCGGACCAAGAAGATCCCGGTTTTTGCCCTGACGAATTTTGGGGTTCAGAATTTTGACTATGCCACTACCGTTTATCCGTTTCTGAATGAGTTTGATCGTCAATATGTCTCGGGTCGGATGAAGACGGTCAAACCTCGTATGCCAATTTACGAAATGGTTGAGGCCGATTGCGGCATCCCTCCCTCGGCGCTTTTGTTTGCAGATGACAGGATCGAGAATATCGAAACAGCAAGGGCGCGCGGATGGCAAACGCATCACTTCATCGATCCGCAGGGTTGGGCGGATCGATTGGTTTCTGAGGGGCTGCTGACCGCTGAAGAGGCCGCATAGCTCAGGCTGTCACGCCGGTTGGTGAGCGATTTTCGCGGATGGGCAGGTGAATGATGGCGCTGAACGCTCCGATAGCGACGCCGATCCACCAAACCATGGTGTAATCACCGAATTGGTCGTACATGCGCCCGCCTAACCAGATGCCCAGAAAACTGCCGATCTGATGGCTCAGGAATACGATCCCGTAGAGCGTGCCCATGTACCGCAGGCCATAGAGATGTGCGACAAGGCCAGATGTTAGCGGTACGGTCGCCAACCAGAGCGACCCCATCACAAGCGAGAATGCGATCACGGACAAGGGCGTGATTGGGAACACGATGAAGGCACCTGCGGCAAGCGTTCGGCCGGTGTAAACCGCCGCGAGCAGGTACTTCTTCGGAAAGTGATTTCCAGCCCATCCGGCCAAAAGGGTTCCGCCGATATTGGCCAACCCAATCAACGAAATCGCAATCGCCCCCAAGGCTGAAGTTGTGGTGATCCCCATCGAATGTAAGAGGCCTCCGGGTTGGATCGGGCCGCACATCTCGGTGACGAAGGCGGGGAAATGGGCTGTGACAAAGCCCAGTTGATAGCCACAACTGAAAAAGCCGATCGCAATCAGCGAATAAGACGGGTCGCGGAATGCCTTGGACAGGATCTGCCCCATACTCTCTTCTAGCTCCGTCCTGCTGACGGGCTGAGGCGCGCGCATGAATGGCAATGTCAGGATCAATGCAAGGATAGCCACCGCAAAGATCAGAAACACTTGCTGCCAGGGTAAGAAAGTCAGCAACCACTCCGCTGTGGGTGCGCCAATGACTTGCCCGAAACTGCCCGCTGCGGTGACAATCGCCAATGACATCGAGCGGTTCGCATCCGATGAGGCACGACCTACGACCGCAAGGACCACGCCAAACCCCGTCCCAGCGATCCCGAAACCCACGAGCCAGGCATACATCTGATGTTCAAACGGGGTAACGGACCATGCCGTCAGGACCATTCCCGCCGTATAGGTCAGAGCGCCCAGAATGATGGCGCGCCGATCCCCAATCTTTTCCGCAATGGCGCCAAAGATCGGCTGGCCGATCCCCCAAGCCAGGTTTTGTATGGCGATCGCCATCGAAAAATCGCTGCGTAGCCAGCCGAACTCATCCGCAATCGGTATCTGGAACACACCAAAAGAGGCGCGTACGGCAAAACTGACTGTAATTACGAGGCAGCCGACGATCAGGATCGGGTTCAGCAAACGGGTGGATTGCGACATTGAGGCTCCGAAGATTGGTTCCAGCAGACGTTAGCGGTACAACTCGGCGCGTCAATTCAGGAGTTTTGTGACGCCAGTTCAGCAAAATTGATGTGTCTGGAAAAAAGGTTTCTTTTCAACACACGAAGCGATCGGTATGGCTCAACTCATGACGGATCTAATTTCACACTATGAAGATCTTATTGCTGATGGGACACTGACCCGGGACGACGCGCAAGAGGCTGTGCTGCCCCGGTTTGAGCGCATTCGGGCAGCCTTGGCCGAACCGGTTAAGCGTGGATTTTTCCGCAAAGCGCCGCCGCCACCCAAGGGTTTGTATCTTTGGGGAGGTGTTGGGCGCGGCAAGTCGATGTTGATGGACATGTTTGTCGAGACATTGGGTGAAATCCCAGTTCGACGGGTGCATTTTCATGCGTTCATGCAGGAAATCCATTCCGGTCTGCACAAGGCGCGTGAAGACGGCGTTGAGGACGCTCTGGTCCCTGTGGCCGATGCAGTCATCAAATCGGCGCGGGTGCTGGCCTTTGATGAGATGCAGATCGTCGATATCACCGACGCGATGATCGTGGGGCGGTTGTTTGATCTGCTCTACAAGGGTGGTGTCGTTATCGTTACGACTTCGAACAGACATCCGGATGATCTATATAAGGATGGGTTGAACCGGCAGCTTTTTCTGCCTTTCATTCAGCATATCAAAGAGCAACTGGAAGTGTGGGAGTTGGTTTCACCCACGGATTACCGGCAGAACCGACTTGAAGGCTCGCCGGTTTACTTCACCCCCATCGGGCCCGAAGCGCGGGAAAAGATTCGTGAGGTGTGGAATGATCTGTCGGGTGGACCGGCAGAAGAGCTGGCCCTTCAGGTGAAGGGTCGCGAAGTTGTCCTGCCCGCCTTTCGCAACGGCGTTGCACGGGCCTCGTTTTATGACCTCTGCGGACGAATGTTGGGTCCAGGAGATTACCTGGCTATCGCAGAAGCGCTGAAGGTATTGGTTCTTGAAGACATCCCGCGTTTGTCACGCAATAACTTCAATGAGGCAAAGCGCTTCGTCACCCTGATCGATGCGCTTTATGAGGCGAAAGTTCGGCTGATTTGTTCCGCCGCTGCCGAGCCCGAGATGCTCTATGTCGAAGGAGAAGGAACCTTTGAGTTTGAGCGTACGGCCTCGCGCCTGCGGGAGATGCAAGACAAGGATTGGGGCAGATAGGGGGTGCTGCCCTGGCGCAGGATCTTTTTCATCAGGCGGAGGATCAGGCGTTTTCTCTAAGGATGTTTCCCGCAAGATAAAGCGACCCGCAGATCAGAATGCGTGCATCAGGGGTTTGAGCGGTGATTGCGGCGAGCGCGTCTGTGACGCTGTCTGCTGTTGTGGCGGTCAGATTCACCTTAGCAGCAGCGGCGGCGGTTTCGTCCGAGCTCAGTGTATTCTGCTCACCCGGGATCGATACGGCCGTCAAGCTGTCTGCCCTTTGGGCCAATGGCGCGAGATAACCGGTGACATCTTTGGTATTCAGCATACCACAAATCATATGCGTGGGACGTTCTGGTAGTGACGCTAAAACCTCGGCCAAAGCAGTGCCTGCAGCCGCGTTGTGACCGCCATCCAACCACAACTCAGCTTGAGGGGCCTGCTCAACCAGAGGACCGATTTTTAGCCGCTGCATGCGCGCGGGCCATTCGGCCTTGGCCACAGCGGCCTCGTAGGCATCATCACCCATTTGCAGGTGGCGCAACGCAGCCAGAGCCGCGCCTGCATTTTCGATCTGATGAGCACCCAGTAGGTTTGGCATAGGCAGATCGCGCAAACCGGTTTCGTCCTGATAAATAAGGCGACCGTTCTCAGTATGAACATGCCAGTGCTGCCCGTGGACCATTAGCGGAGCGCCCAGACGGGCTGCAGTATATTCGATGACTTCCAGCGCCTCATCTTGCTGCGGGCCGACGATGCAGGGAACGCCCGGCTTGATGATTCCGGCTTTTTCAGCGGCGATCTTGCCCAAAGTGTCGCCCAGGAACTGCTCATGGTCGATCGAGACGGGGGTGATGACCGTCAACTCGGGCCGTTCGATCACGTTGGTGGCGTCCAGCCGCCCGCCCAGCCCGACTTCGAGCAGCGTATAGTCAGCTTTGGTGCGGGAAAATGCCAGCAGCGCGGCGCAGGTGGTGATTTCAAAATAGGTGATGTTCTCACCGCCATTTGCGGCGTAACACTCATCCAGCACGGCGGTCAGGTCGGGCTCGGAAATCAGCTCACCTGCCAGTCGGATTCGCTCGTGAAACCGGGCCAGATGAGGTGAGGTATAGGCATGGACCGCATGCCCTGCCCCTTCAAGCCCCGCCCGGATCATGGCCTGGGTCGAGCCCTTGCCATTGGTTCCAGCGATATGAATGACCGGAGGCAGCTTAACCTGAGGATTGTCTAGTGCCGCCAGCAAACGCCATACCCTGTCCAAGGTCAGGTCGATGATCTTGGGGTGCAGCGCCATCATCCGGTCTAGGATGGCATCCGAAGATGGGGAGGTCATTTTTCGACCGCGTCCTCGGTGGGTGCCTCGGTTGGGGCTTCTTCCGGCTCGGGCGCAGGAAGGTCGCCTTTGACCGCAGGGGGCTGCTTCATCAGCATTCGGGTGATGGTGATCAGCTCATCCCGCATCTCGGTGCGTTTGGTCACTCGGTCGAGCATCCCGTGATCCAGCAGATATTCAGCGCGCTGGAATCCTTCGGGCAGTTTCTCACGAATGGTCTGTTCGATCACACGGGGTCCGGCGAAACAGATCAGGGCATTGGGTTCCGAAATATGAACGTCACCCAGCATCGCGTACGAGGCTGTAACGCCGCCTGTTGTCGGGTGGGTCAGGACAACAATATAGGGCAGGTTTGCTTCTTTGAGCATCTCCACTGCGACCGTCGTACGCGGCATTTGCATCAGGCTCAGAATGCCTTCCTGCATCCGCGCGCCGCCGGCTGCCGAAAACAGGATCAGGGGCCGCTGTAGCCTAACAGCCTCCTGTGCTGCAGCAATGATGGCATTGCCTACATACATGCCCATCGATCCGCCCATGAACGAAAAATCCTGCGCGGCAGCCACGATCGGGGTACGGCCGATTTCGCCAACGGCGACCAGCATCGCTTCTTTCTCGCCGGTCTTTTTCTGGGCCGCCTTCATGCGGTCAGGGTATTTTTTCTGATCCCGAAACTGCAGGGGATCGTCTTTCGGTGCCGGGACATCAACCTCGGAAAAAATACCGCCATCAAACAGATGTTGGAACCGATCGCGCGGCGTGATTGCCATGTGATGGTCGCACTGGGTGCAGACATTCTGGTTTTCCGCCAATTCGCGGTGGAACAGCATGGTTCCACACTCATCACACTTGTGCCAAAGGTTTTCGGGCACTTCGCGGCGCGAGAAGATCGAATTGATCCGGGGGCGGACGTAGTTTGTGATCCAGTTCATGTCGGAACCTTGATAATGCGGCGTTGACGTCAAATAAGACGCAATGCCGGGAAATGCAATCAGCGCCTGAGGACCAATCTTGCGGTGAGCCACCCCACGATCATCAGCGCAAAGTCGACTAGCAACCAAGGTCGCAACGCTTCGGCGTCCGATGCCTCATAAGGAAGATGGAACAAGGCCAGGCCACCAAGGTTGTCGGGGAGCGAAATGACAAGCAGAGCCGCGATGTTATTGAAAAAATGCAGCGCAATGGCGGGGCCCAGCGTGCCCGCTCGCGCGGTCAGATCGGCGGTCAAAAGCCCAAATGTCAGCGCCCAGATGGCAATCAAGACCGCATTGTCTCCGACCGTCGCGGGGCTGTAGTGGCCAGCTGCGAACAAGATTGATGGCAGAACCATCCAGATCAGCGGAGACCGAAACCGCGCGGCCAGGCCCTGTTGCATATAGCCTCGGAACAGGATTTCCTCGGCGCTGGTCTGAATCAGCACCGCAACAGCGGATAAGGGAAGCAGCAAAAGCCATTTGGTTAACGCGAGATTCGCCACCAATGGTGCACCAAGGTCATAGGGGGGGAGTATGAATATGACTGCACCCAGCAGAAGCAATGCGCGAACAACGCGCCAAAACTGCCAGATTGCGATGGATTGTTCGCCCAGGACCGAGGCAAGTGACCGGTGCTGAAATAATCGTGCCCCCAACGCCACGCCAATAGTGACAAAAATAAAGCTGGAGAGCACAATAAGGAGCGCTGTTGGCGACGATCCATTCAAGAATGTGACCGCCGACCCTGATGAGCCAAGACTGGCAACGATTGCGAACAAGATTGCATTGAGCGTGACCACAACCACTGAGACCAGCGCAAGACCAGCCAACAAGCGCCATATCTCGGGATATCTGCGGGCGGCACCTAGCAATTGCTGATGACTTGAATAGGCACCCCGCCTTTCATTAGTGCTCATGGGATTGCTCAGCACTTACCGAAGGCAGGTCATCCCCAATTGGAGTGTTGGGGTCACGCAACCGCTCGGACACCGTGGACAAATATCCAGCCACGGTTTCAAGCAACCTCATCGCAACGCCCGCGTCACTTTCAATCACAGCACGCAATTCCTCCGCGCCGATCCGCAGGAACGAGCAATCCGTGAGGGCCACCAAATCTAATTGTCGCGGCTCATTGGTGATAATCGCAAGATCGCCGATAAGGCGCCCGGGTTCTACTATCGAGAGCGAACGCATTTCACCGTGTTCATTCAGCCAATTCAGGCTCGCCGAACCCGAAATACACAAATACGCCGCATCGGGAGCCTGGCCACGTGCGAAAATGGTTTGACCTGCCGCGACCTCGTACCATTGGGCCGAAAACGCCAGAAGACGCTGGTTGCGCCCATCGACTCGTGAAAACAACTCGGTAGAAGAAATGATCTTGAGTTTCCGGCTCAGGTCGTCCGTCCCGGTATCTTCGGCATCGGTGGACACGCGCGAGACACCATCGATGCGACCGTCCTTTATTTCAACAAACAAATCATAGGCTTCCGGATGGGCAAAATGATCCTCCATAAAGATCATAATCGAGTCGGGTAATAACTCGCGCAGCTTCAGACGGGTCCGCAGGCGGCTTTCAGAGTCGTGGCTGGCCAGTGCCTTGTCGAGTATCAGGATATCGGGGCGTTTGATCCCGGCACGAGAAAAGGCAGCACGCTCCTGAAACACTGTCGGAAGGTTATTCCCACCTAACCCGGACGGCAGGTCGTAGATGATCGCGGCGGCCCTTCGGCGCAGCCCGGCCTCGTTCAGAACCTCCGCGACCAGATCTTCGATCTCTTCTGCATGAGCACCAGCCATGATGGATACCCGACCATACAGAGCGTTTTCCATTGCTGTCAGGCGGGGAACGTAGACGTCCGGTGACACCGGCACGAACATCGCACCCATAGCGCCCCGCAGCCGTTCGGCCTGACTGTGACGAATGGAAAGGATTTTGTCCTTGTACTCCTCAGGGAAACTCGGGCCGATTTGTTCAGCGGTCAGCATGAATGGGACGGTCAACAGCAGCGCACGTTCCTGATCGCCGATGGCTTCCTCGCCCTTGGTTTTGCGGCGCTCTTCGATATCGAGCAGACGGTGGTACATGTCTTTTGACATGCCAAGCCGCAAGAACAATGGGTGATCGGCCCCATCTCGCCCGAAAGTCTGGTTTAGGGTTTCCAGAACGGCCTGAGCGATGCTGAGCGCGTCATCATCAAGGCCATTGCCCGTAAGCAACGACAGAAACCGGTGGTCCCCCGCCAGAATGTCCGGTGCGATATCATGCGTCGGTGAAGCGAACAGCAGGTTCCCGCCCAAGGGCACGGCGGGATTGAACTGGTCAGGATCGAACCGATAGACATACTTGTCCAACCCGCGCTCTTGCAGGCGTGTCGCAACGGTATCTCGCAGATCGACTATTTCTTTCGCCAGTACCGGGTGTACTTCCGGGTCGAACTGAGAGCGCAAAGTGCGCCGGAACATAAATTCATCAATGCCCATCGCTTCGACAAGCTGGAACCACCAATCACGAATATCCTCGATGTCATCAAGACCCGCGAGGCTTGGATCGATCCATTCATCGGACAGTGAATCGGGTGGGTTCCCGGCGCGCACGGCTTCGATCTGGCGGCGTGAGGGGGCCTGCAATGCACCACTTTCGTGTTGAGGATGCGTGCGCAGCGGCATTAGCAGGTTATCACCCAATGTTCCGTCGAACAGGTAAGGGCGTGAATAGGCATAGCCGATCCGCGCCGCAATCACCGCCTGATGCAGGCTGTTGAGGTTGTGGCCAGCCATCAGAACCTCGCCTTGAACCGGCAGCACTTCGCGCGTCAGCAACTGCGCAAGCGCACTGCGTTCCGAAGCGTGTTTCGACTGAATCGCAACCCGAGCGCCTTGGGGAATGGTAAGATCAATATCCTCAAGGATGGTCTTGCCGTCATCATCACGAACGGTCACGTTGCGCAGTTCGATATCGCCGGTTAGGTGCGGGATTGCCTCGGGGACGCCCTCAAACAACTGTTCGGGTATCATATTCGATGGGGCAAACCGTTCGGTCACAATTTCCCAGCGCAGTGACATGTCCTGTACTTGGTTGTAGTAGGTCAGAAGATCCTTCCAAGGGCCGCTGAGGTCTTTATATGCACCCAACGCGGCGACCAATGCGCCTACTGTCACCTCGCCCGTGATCGCCAGATAGCCGCCTACTGAATAGAACAGGAAGGGTGTCATCTGAGTGATCAGATTGTTGAGGAACTTCATGAAGAACTTCTTGTTGTAGATCTTAAAGCGGATCTCGAACAAGGTTCCTAGCCGATGGCTGAATTGCGCCAGACGATAGCGCCAGCCGCCATTGGTGCGCAGATCGCTGATACCAGCAGCACTTTCGCCAATCTCAGAGCTCAGCCGCCGGACCTCCTGAATGCGATCCTTGTTTAGAAGGTTGATCTGACGCTGCAATTTGGGAATCAGCCAGGCCTGCAAAGGGATCAATGCAATACTGGCCAGACCAAACCACACGCTTTGCATGAAAAGAAACGTGACGATCGTCATCATCTGGCCGAACTGAAAAACGGGCTGCGCGATGGCATCTCCCATCAACCCGCCCATGGGTTCGGCCTCGGACGTGATCATCGATACCAGTTCACCTTGGCTGGTGGTGGCGAAATAGGATTTGGGAAAGCGCATCGAGCGGCTGATCAAGGTAAAGCGAAGGCGACGCAACATCCGCTCGGCGAGAATGCCTTTCATGGTATTGATGCGCATTTTCATCACGCCACTGGCGATGACAGTTGCCAAAAAGGCAAAGCACAGAATCAGCAGGTACTGCACCTGTGTCACGGTGATACCGAGTACTTTCACGGTGTCTGCGGGCGCACCAATCGCGTCGTTGATGATCTGCTTGGGAAGCTCCAACGAAGCGTAAAGGAACGGAAATGACAGAACGGTCAGCAATAGTAGGACCAATTGCTGTTTTTTCGAATGCTTCCATATGAATGAAAATAGGGTGGGTTCCATTCCCCTGCCTCATGATGAGCCTGCATGATCCGGGACAAATGCCGATTGCCCGAGCGCCGACGGTAAGCCTCGGCCCGAGCTATTGCAAGAATGGCGGCTCTTTGCGACGCAGAAACCAGCTGGATAGGAGATCACATTTAGGATTCGGGAAGATTTATCCGCTAATCAAGTAAGACTGGTTTGTCCCCTGCCCCGACTTTGACTAAAGAGGGGCTGTCTTGAAAGATGGGGCGATGGGCAGATTACTGGATCGATATATTCAACTAAAGGCTCTGGGGCGCTGGCAGCGTGCCGCGCAGCAGTCTGACCACCTCGCACTGCCTGAGCTTCGCCGCCAACGTGATGACGCCCGGCGGTTGCGCGGCAAACTTGAACAAGCAATTCAAAAAGCTGATGCTCGCCTGATCCAACCCTTGATTGGGGCGACCCAGTTTCCAAAACCCTTGGGAACGGATTGGTCGTGGCGACCGGACCTGTGGCGGACGCCACTGATCCGCAAAGGTATAGCCTCGGCCCCGCGCAAGGCGCGGATGGATGGGCAGGTCATCCTGTTTCACGATTGCAGCCAGGTCGAGATCGGGCTGCAGCAAATCCGAAATCGGCGAGACAAGGATTTGGCGCCTTTCAGTCTGGCCGTTGAGGTATTTGATTTTCAGGGATCTTTCCTGTCGCTCTCCGTTGATCTGCCCACTGATGCCGCCATAAATCTGTCCCGCCAGCATCTGATGCGGGTCGACACTCTGGTTGAGTGCGAGCGTTCTACCGTTGTCTTCGCCCGCCTGAACATTCAGCATGGCCCTAATACCGAGCAGGTTCTGCGCGAACTTGATCTTTCAACACCTGCGGCGACTGTAGATTTTGATCTGGCCCATCTGAACGTGAATGAGCGTCGAATTGAAAAACTCTGGCTGGATCTGATCATTGATCAACCCGCGATGAACCGTGTGGTGTTTCGTGACCTGACATTTTGCCGTTACCACCGGGCTGATCTGTAAAGGGTACTCAATGTCTCATACCACCCTGACACCAATCCGCTTCGAAAACGGCCTGTGGGAAGGCCATTTGACCAGCGAAAGCCCCCCTCAGATCAAGGTGCTGTTTCTTGGTGAGCCTTTGACTGATGTTGAGTTGGAACCAGCAACAGATGGCTGGGCCTTGCGCATCCCAGTGCCGCCCGCCGCCCTGTCGGAAGGTGTCCATACTGTCGTGATTCACGATGGAACAACAGGCCATAAGCTGGGGGATTTCACCATCATCGCCGGTTCACCCGCCGCAGATGACTTGAGGGCCGAAGTCGCTTTGTTGCGCGCCGAGTTGGACATGTTAAAGCGCGCGTTCCGCCGCTCTCAGGCATCTCAAAGCGAAACCTGACCACAGTACCGATAGGATTGTCCCTATCTTTTCAGGTCCATACGTGCATCATTGGATTGGCCTATGGATCGCAACAGCATCATAAAGGTCATCGCGCTGATGGTGACGGGTTTCGGGATCGGGATCGATTTTACCGGTGCCCTCATGCTGGTCCCGGCAATCGAAAACAGCTTTGACGCCGACATCACCAGCACCCAGTGGGTTCTGAATATTTACGCTCTGTTCTTTGCCATGACGATGGTGGCCGGAGGTCGCCTGGGTGACATGTATGGTCATCGCAAGATGATGATCATCGGTCTTTCGATCTTTCTGTTTGCGTCGGTTTTATGCTTTGTCTCACCCGGTTTGGACTACCTGATCGGCGCACGCGCCTTGCAGGGGATCGGGGCGGGATGCGTGTGGCCCTGCACACTGGCATTTGGAGCCACCAAAGTGTCGAAAGAAGAACACCGCGCATTGGTGATGGGGCTGATACTGGCGGGTGTCACCACGGGTAATGTCTTTGGACCGATGATTAGCGGCGCGGTGGTCAATCTGGGTGATTGGAGGTTGTTTTTCCTCGCCAATGTGGTGTTTTCCAGCATTTCGATGACGACTGCGATCCTGCTGATGGAGCGTGAGACCGAGCATAAGAAAGGTGAACACATCGACTTTGCCGGGATGGGTATCCTGTCTTTTGCAGTTTTGCTCTTGCTTTACGGTTTGGACGTTGGTGCCGATTGGGGCTGGACTTCGCTGCCGCTTTTGCTGCTGTTTTTTGTCAGCGCCGTTTTGTTCTTCCTGTTTCCGAAAGTCGAAAAGAGGGTCAAGGAACCCTTGCTAATGCCTCAGTTGATGCAGAACCGAGAGTTTTTGATTACCTTAGGTCTGAATATGTTCAACGTCTCGGCAGCTTTTGTCGGGCTGCTTTATTTTCCGCAGTATATGCAAAAAGTCTTGGGATGGTCTGTGTTCCAATCGGCGCTGGGTTTGGCACCGCTGACGGTGTTGCTAGCGGTCGGATCGATCGTCTCGGGTACGCTGTATAACGATTTTGGGCCCAAGCGACTGCTGTTTTGGGGATATATTTGCGCCACAGTCGGGGCGGCAAGCGTTGTCATCATGCCCTCCGGGACCGGATATTTTCAGATTCTTCCCGGAATGGCGCTGATTGGTTTGGGCGCAACGCTGACGGTCGGGCCTTCGGGAACAGCCGCTGTATGCGCGGTCAAGCCGGAACGCGCCGGACTGGTTGGCGGCCTGAGTTTCATGACCCATCTGGTCTATGGGGCAATCGCGGTCGCCTGTGCGACGGCGGTCATGTATGTGACAAGCCTGTCCAGCCTGAAAACCCGATTGACTGCGTCAGGCATCAACATGTCCGAGGCTGATCAGAAAGCGATCAATGGTGGAACGCTGAACACAGACTCGGCAAAAGCAGTGCTTGAAAAGTTGAATTCAGGTGAAACTGAAAAGGTTCAGGCCGCCATTGCGGCGGCCTTTGATACCGGAATGAATATGGCTTTTGTATTCGCCACGATCTCAGTCGCTGCTGGAATCGTCCTAGCGCTGATGCTGGATGAGAAAAAGCTGCACAAGGTCGAAGGGTAACCCGTACAGGTGTAAGTATGGGGCCGCTGGTGGCGGCCCCCCTCCCCTTTATTGTGACGGTCCAGTCGGATTGAATGCGGACAGGCCCTTGAGAATATCGATGGCATAGGCCAGTTGATAATCCTCTTCCCGCAGCTCCGCGGTGGCTTCGGCCTTGGCGCGATCTTCTTCGATCTGGCGAATCTCGTCCTCGCTGAGGCTGTCATTGTTCAGGCTGCCACGCAGATCGGCCTCGGACCGGGTGCGGGTGTTTGTATCTTCCTCTTCCTCGTCAACCGGGTTGTTGCGTGGTTGTTCAACGATGATGTCCGGGCTGACGCCAAGCGCCTGAATCGAACGACCCGAGGGCGTGTAGTAGCGAGAGGTTGTCAGACGCATAGCCCCGTCACCCCGAAGCGGCATGACCGTCTGCACCGATCCCTTGCCGAAGCTCTTAGTGCCAACCACGATGGCGCGATTGTGATCCTGCAAGGCGCCCGCGACAATTTCCGACGCCGAGGCCGAACCACCGTTGATCAGCACAACGATGGGCTTGCCCCCGGTCAGATCGCCGGGTGTTGCGTTGAATCGCTCACCATCTTCGAGATTGCGACCCCGGGTCGAGACGATTTCGCCCTCATCCAGGAATGCGTCAGAGACCTTGATGGCCTGAGTCAACAACCCGCCGGGATTGTTACGCAGATCCAGAACGATCCCATTGACGTTTTCGATGCCCCCGGCCTCTTCAATCTGTTCTTCCAGTCCTTCCTTAAGGTTCGGATAGGTTTGGTCATTGAAGGTCGTGACACGCAACACGACACTTGTACCTTCGGTACGTGCACGAACTGCGGTCAGCTTGATCGTGTCGCGAACGATCGTCACGTCGAATGGCTCCTGCTCGCCTTCACGCACGACTGTGATCACGATTTCCGATCCCACCGGGCCGCGCATCAGGTCCACGGCTTTATCCAGCGTCAGCCCCAAAATGCTCTCGCCATCCACATGAGTGATGAAATCGCCCGCTTCGATACCAGCAGCATCCGCTGGGGTGTCATCGATGGGCGATACAACTTTGACAAAGCCTTCTTCCTGCGTGACTTCGATACCGAGCCCGCCAAACTCGCCACGTGTCTGCACGCGCATCTGCTCGGCATCATCAGGCGACAGGTAGCTGGAATGTGGGTCTAGCGAGGTCAGCATCCCGTCAATCGCAGCCTCGATCAGCTCGTCGGTTTCTACCTCTTCGACATACTGGGCGCGAATACGTTCGAAAATGTCACCGAACAGATCAAGTTGTTCGTAAACGCTTGCCTTGTTCTCGGCCTCTTGCGCAAGCAGAGGGCCTGCGATCTGTGTTGTTGCGACTATCCCTGCCACGGTGCCGGCCAGTCCGGCCATCACAAATTTCTTCATACTCGTTTATCCATCCTTGTCCGTCCGGAACCATGATTCCGGGTCCACTGGGCTGTTATCCTGTCTTACTTCTATATAGAGCGTTTCTGACCAGTCAGTTCCAGTGCCATCACCGCTTGTTGACATAATAGCGCCGATTTCCGGAGTTTCACCCGGCATCAAACCTACCGGAGTACCCTCGGGTATCACTTCCCCGGTCAGACCATATACCTCTTGCAGACCTGAGAACACGAATAGCAATCCGGGCTGGGGTTCAAGGATCACAAGATTCCCGAGATCCAGCAACGGCCCGCGGTAACGGATCGTGGCAGCCGTTGGCGCGGTGACCAATGCGCGGGGTCGCGTGCCCAGCACCAGCCCGGGGCGCGTTACCCCCGCTGCGTCCGTTTCGCCCGCCCGGTGCAGCATGACCCCTTGTGCGGGCAAGGCGATTTGACCTTTCCGGCCCGAGACATCTGCATTTGTATCTTCAATCTCACCATCGGTGATCTCGGATAACCCACTGGCAAACCCATCCAGCGTTTCGGTCGAGGATATCAGGATCGCTGTACGCACAGGATCTTCTACGAAACGGCGAGGCAGATCGGTCCGGTCCGCTATCGCCTCACTAAGCTGCGTGCGGGCATCCTGAACACCCTCCAACCCTTCGGTCAGCGTATTGGCAGCGTTTTGTTGAAGCTGTCGCAGTGTCTGTACCTCTTGCAATTCGTTTGCAAGCGCCTGAGCCTGCGCGTTCAACCCAGGCGTGACTTCGGACAACATCATACCAGTGCGCGCGGCCCCAAGTGGGCCGGACGGGTGCAGCATAAGTACCGGAGGCGCGGTGGTTTCGATCGTCTGCAGAACACCTAACAGCTGCGCCACCTCCTGCTCTTGTACCTGCAATTCCGCAGTCAATTGCGCCTCGCGCAAGGCCGCGCGGCGCAGGCCGTCGCGCATGGCGCTCAGACCAGCCTCGTAGGCTTTTATGGTTTCGGTCAGAGCTTTGACACGGTCGCGGGCAGATTCGGCCTCAGTCAACGCGATCGAGGCTTGCTCCAGCATCTCGGCCGCTTCTAGTGCCGCCTTTGACGGGCTGGTTTGGGCGACGACAGGGGTGGCCCAAATCAGCGCTGCAGCAACGATCGGGCGCAATCTCATGTCAGCAAGCTTTCCCCTGTCATTTCAACGGGTTTCGGCAATTCCATAAGCTGCAACAAAGTTGGAGCAAGATCGGCCAAGCGCCCATCGCGCAGGCTTGCCCCTTCGGGGCCGCCGACCAGAACAACAGGCACGGGATTCAGCGTATGCGCCGTATGTGGACCGCCCGTTTCCGGGTCAACCATCATTTCACAATTACCGTGATCTGCGGTCAAAATCATCGCACCCCCGACCTGCTTCAGCGCTGCAACCACCTGCCCCAGCCCTTGATCAACAGCTTCACAGGCTTCAATCGCAGCTTGCAGATCACCGGTATGACCAACCATATCTGGATTGGCGTAGTTGGTGACGATCAGATCATATGCGCCGTGGATCGCCTCGACGAACTTTTCTGTCACTTCGGCCGAGGACATCTCGGGCTGCAAATCATACGTCGCCACTTTGGGCGATTTGGGCATGAAGCGATCCTCGCCACCCTCGGGCTGCTCTTTGCCACCGTTCAGGAAGAAAGTGACATGAGGGTACTTCTCGGTTTCGGCCAGCCGGAACTGGCGCAGGCCTTGCTTAGCAACCCATTCGCCCAGCGTGTTCACGATATCCCGCTTGGGAAATACAGTCGTCATATAATCGTTATGGCCATCGGAATACTCAACCATGCCCAGTAACGCCGACAACTGCGGGCGCGGACCGGAGTCGAACTCGGCAAAACCGGGCTCCCCAATTGCCCGCAGGATTTCTCGGGCACGGTCGGCGCGGAAGTTCAGGCAAAAGAACCCGTCACCGTCCTTAATACCGGAATAACCAGCAAGAACCGTGGGCGCGATAAACTCGTCGGTTTCGGATTGGGCGTAGGCATGGTCGACGGCCTCATGGGCCGAGGCCACGGTGCGCCCCTGACCTTTGACTATTGCGTCATAAGCCTCGGAAACGCGTTCCCAGCGATTATCGCGGTCCATGGCAAAGTAGCGCCCACAGACGGTGACGACATTTGCGCCATCGGGCAACCGGTCTTCGAGTTCGGCGATATAGGTAAAGGCCGATTTCGGGGCCACATCGCGCCCGTCGGTGATCGCATGTAGCGCCACAGGCACACCCGCATCGGTAACCGCTTTGGCGGCAGCCACGATATGATCCAGGTGCCCGTGCACGCCCCCATCCGATACCAGCCCCATCAGATGCGCTGTCCCGCCTGCAGCTTTCACCTTAGCGATGAAGCTCTGCAGCGCCTCATTGTGAAAGAAAGAACCGTCTTCTATGGCCAGGTCAATCTGCCCCAGATCCATCGCAACCACGCGCCCAGCCCCGATATTGGTGTGACCAACCTCGGAATTACCCATCTGACCACTAGGTAGACCCACATCCGGCCCGTGCGTTATCAGTTGCGCATGAGGACCTTCAGCCATGAGAGCATCAAAGGTTGGCGTATTTGCCAGATAAACCGCATTGGCCTTGGTGTCGTCGGATAGGCCCCAACCATCAAGGATACAAAGGACAACGGGCTTTGGGGCGGTCATGAAAGCTCTCCGATTGAGGCGGCGTTGCTGTCTTCTACCCCCTGCCCGCTCAAGGTTGAACCGTCATTAGGGCCGCGAATGAAGAATTAATCTGTCTTGTAGTCCCCAAAGGGTCGCGCTTTGCGGTTGCGGTATTTAACGGTCAGCTCAAGCGGCATCTCGTTTTCGTCGTAAATACCGATCACCACGCCTGTTCCTCGGCTTGATCCACGCATGTTTAGCAGTTGTTCTTCCGACCGGGTCGTGCGCTGCGACTGGCGCCGCGTCCAGGTGAACAGGTGATCATACATCTCGGCGATGATGTCTGTGTGCTCATCGCTTTCGCCCAGGTCCGTCAGCTCATTCGGATCATTCTCTAGATCAAACAAAAGCGGGCGATAGCCCCCTTCACAATGGATCAGCTTCCATTTCTCGTTTGCAACCATGAACATGACCGCATCCCGAACCGAGGCGTTCAGTGTCTGCGCTATGGGAGATGCAGAGTAGTCATATTCACAAATCACTACATCGCGCGGGGTGCTGTCAGCCTGAGCGTGCAGGATGGGCAGCAACGAATGCCCTTCCAGAATGTGCCCTGCGGGTTCACCGCCTGCAACATCCAGAAACGTGGGCGCTAGATCGATGGATTCGACCAATTCATCGCATGTGGTGCCGCGCGTGGCATCAGCCTCGGGCGATGGATCAAAGATGATCAGCGGCATTTTGGTCGAGGCGTCATGGAAGAAGGTCTTCTCTCCCATCCAGTGATCGCCCAGAAAATCCCCGTGATCCGAGGTCAGCACGATCATCGTGTCCTGCATTCGTCCGGTCTGATCCATCCAGTCAAACAGCCGCCCCATTTGGTCGTCAGCCTGCTTGATCAGGCCCATATAGGCTGGGATCACGGCCTCGCGTACATCCTGACGCGAGAAGGTCTGGCCGATTTTCGTATCCATGAACGCTTTCAGCACCGGATGAGCGTTCTGCCGTTCAGCTTCGGACCGAATGACAGGCAGAATATGTTCGGGACCATACATCGAGGCGTAGGGTTCCGGCACAATATAGGGCCAATGCGGTTTGATATAGCTAAGGTGGCAGCACCACGGCCCGTCATGGTTTTCCATGAACTCCATGGCGCGAGAGGTGAGATAAGGCGTTTCGCTGTCTTCCTCGGCGATATTCGCGGCCTCTGACGAATTCTTCAGGAACCAACCCGAAAGTACATTGCCCTCTTCATCCAGCCCCGAATTGGCGAAGTCGTGCCAGGGGTTGTCACTCTCATAGCCTTTGTCTTTCAGATACTCGTTGTACCTTTTGGCGCCATCCGGGTCATAAAACCCATCCGGCCCTTCGGGGCGCATCCCGTCATCGCGCTCAAAGACATCAAACCCGCATTCAGCGACGCGTGCCCCGATCAGGCTGTCGGGCTCAAGCCCCAAACGAGCCATGCCCTCGGCGTCTGCGCGCATATGAGTCTTGCCAACCAACCAGCAATCCATCCCTGCCTTGCGCAAGTGATCGCCCATGGTGACCTCACCAACTTTCAGCGGGATTCCGTTCCATGACGCGCCGTGCGAATGCACATAGCGGCCGGTATAGGTCGACATACGGGAACTGCCGCAGATCGGAGACTGGATGTAGGCCCGCGTGAACCGCACACCCATCGAGGCGAGACGGTCAATATTTGGCGTATGCAGATGTGGATGCCCGTAGCAGCTGAGATAGTCCCAGCGCAATTGGTCGAACATGATGAAGAGGACGTTCTTGGCTTTGTTCATGCCAAGAGGGTTATCCTAGCCTTCCATCTGTTGCAGCATCTTTTTCGCACGCTTGCACTGCAACTGGTCGCGCAGAGGGCTGTCGGGATCGATATCCTTTTGGCAGACCACACATTTATCGGCACCCGAGATCGCGTTCAGGCCACCGCAGCTGCCTTTGATGGTTTTGCCCATCAACATCACACCCAGCGCCATGCCAACCATGACGATCAGCAACAGGAAAAAGGCCAGAATAAAGGTGCTCATAGCGGTTCCTACCGGTCAGTTGGTCCCCAGCGCATCCTTGAAGGCGCTGCTTTGTACGGTGATATAGGCTTCTTCTCCGCTTGTCACATCCCGCGAGATGAAGAACACGGCAAGTTTATGCTCTTCGGCCAGTTCCAGACCCTTTTCCAGACCCAATGCCAGCATCGCCGTTGCCCACGCATCCGCCATCATGGCGTTGTCTGCTATAACAGTAACCGAAGTGGTGCGATGAGTAATCGGGCGGCCCGTCGTCGGGTCAATGATATGCGAATAGCGCACCCCGTCCTGTTCGAAGAAGTTCTTGTAATCACCCGAGGTCGCCATTCCCAGATTGTCGAGCGGCACGATCAACTGGATTGATTGCGCGCCAGTCTCGGGTTTTTCGATCCCGATCCGCCAGCTTTCGCCTTTATCATTCTCGCCCATGGTCACCAGATCACCACCGATCTCGACCATATAGTTCTCGATCCCGGCCTCGCGCAGCTGTGCGGCAACCGCATCGATGCCATAGCCTTTGGCAATCGCAGACAGGTTGATTCCGACTCCGGCCTCTGACTTGGTCAAAGTGCCCGCTCCGCGATCCAATTCTAACAACCGCGCTTGTCCCACTTGCCCAAGCGCTGTCGCGATCTCGTCATCTGCCGGAATTGGGTCTTCAGGTTTTCGCGGTCCAAACCCCCACAATTCGATCAGCGGACCAAGGGTAACATCAAACGTACCACCGGATTTCTCGTGAACCTCATTTGCGGCCTCGATGACGAAGGCAAATTCGTCTGACACTTGCATGGGGTCCGTGCTGCCTGAGGCCGAGAAGGTCGAGACCTCGGATTTCGGGTCCCAGTTGGACATCTTGGCATTGACCTGCGCCAGGGTCTCCTGAACCGCTTGCCCCAGCGCTGCTTCGTCCAAATCATCGCCGATTGCGGTGATGTTGAACGTGGTGCCCATCGTCTCGCCGGACAGGCGTACCACGTCAGGCTCTTTGCCAAACAAGCAGGCCGAAACAGTCAAAAGTAAGGCCAGTGCGATCAGTGGGCGCATGGTGCAATCTCCCGGGAGTGTTCTTGCCCGGCATATGCCAGTGAGCCTGTTCAGAGTCAAACCGGCCTCAAATCTTGAGCGGCAAAAACGCCAATGTAAAAAGCCCGATTGCTGCCGGGACGCCAAACAGCCAAGCGCGCTTTTGCCAACCTTCCGGTTGCTGTTTCCAAGCCATGCGAAAATTATGGCCGCAGACCACCACGATAAAAAATATCAGCGCGGCCACTGGTGGCGTCAGATACAGGTTGCTCACAAGCAATTTCCTTTTGAAGTGGCCAAGTTACGCCGGTTTTCGAAATTGCACCCTATACAGGGCCGGTCCCTGCGGTAAGGTAGGTTGTAAGGACAATACCGGTGAAAGAGGAGACCGCCCATGGCCCCAAGCTCTTACCAGCCTCCGACACGCGGCGACAAGGCCGCGGCGACAACCCGCAGTCAATCAGTTGAGACCAATCTGTCGCATACCCAGACAACGGTTGCGAAACTGATGGAAGGCAAAGGGGATGCCGTTTTTTCGGTGCGGCCCAACGACACGATTCACTCGGTCGTGGATATCTTGCGCGAAAAACGCATCGGGGCCGTTGTTGTGACGGATCAGAATGGTGCCCTGCAGGGTATCCTTTCCGAACGTGATATCGTGCGCCGTATGGCGGAAACGCCCGGCCAGACCCTACCCCAATCCGTGGCTGATCTTATGACGACTGAGGTTAAAACCTGCAGCCCCGAAGATTATCTGAACGATGTGCTGAAAACCATGACCGAAGGCCGGTTCCGGCATATGCCCGTGCTGAGTGATGGAAATCTGCGCGGGGTGATCACCATTGGCGATGTGGTTCATTTCCGCTTGAAAGAACTGGAATACGAAGCACTTAGAATGAAGCAAATGATCGTCGGCTAGCGACTTACGCTGATACGCGCGCGATTCCGGTGTGCGTTGTCGAGATAAATAGGACAGAACCAGGCGAGATTTCCGCAGCCGTCAACTGATCGGTGATGAACGCACCTGTATCGATCGAAATGACATCATGCTCGACCCGAGCTTCGTCGACGATGGTATGGCCATGCACCACCCATTGCTCGTCTTTCCTGCGTTTCTTGCGGAACTGAGGATGCCCCCAAAGGCAAGTTCTGTCCTGTTGCCGATCGACCGGCTGCGAAGGATCAAGCGCGGCATGAACAACCGTTACATTCCCGCTCGTCCAGGTCAGCGGCCGATCTTGTAACCAGTCCAGAAGCGGTTGTCCCATCGCTTGCTGCAGTTGTTCGGCAACGGCTTGCGGGTTGGACTGGTCAATATCCGCAAGCCCAAACGAAGCCAAAGTCTGAGCACCGCCATTATACAGCCAGACACGCTCCATCCGGGTTGGATCAGACAAAAACCCAAGCAGCATATCTTCGTGATTGCCTTTCAGGCAGATCGCCCGGGTTTCAGGGTTCGTCTCGAGGTGGTGTAGCTGACGCAACACCTGCGCGCTGTATCCGCCCCGGTCAACATAGTCGCCTACAAACACCACCGGACAGTCGTTATCCAGCGCAGGTAGCAGCCGTTGTAAAAGATCCAACCTCCCATGTATGTCTCCGATTGCGTAGAATTTTTCTGTAGGCGCCAATGAATGCAGAATCACCGTCTGATCAGGCGGTGTTTGAGATGCGATAAGCCTTTTGATCCATCCGGTGAACATAAGACCTGCTGTCCAATGCGGCAAATTATGAAACGGAATTCGCCAAATGCAGACGTTGATATTGGCAGCCTGCCCAACATCAGACCCAAAAATGAAAATGGTCGGCCCCAAGGGTTGGAACCGACCGATTCTGTTTATCCGCCGAAATCGTCGAGCATGATGTCTTCGCGGTCCACGCCCAGATCCAGCAGCATGTTGATGACCGACTGGTTCATGATTGGCGGACCACACATGTAGTATTCGCAATCCTCGGGTGCGGGGTGGTTCTTCAGATATTCCTCGAACAGAACGTTGTGAATAAAGCCAGTGTAGCCTTTCCAGTCATCCTCGGGCTGGGCGTCCGACAACGCAACGTGCCATTCGAAATTGTCGAATTCCTTGGCCAGCGTGTCGAAATCTTCGACAAAGAACATCTCTTTCTTCGACCGCGCTCCATACCAGAAGCTGATCTTGCGGTTGCGGTTTTCAAGGCGTTTGAGCTGGTCAAAGATATGGCTGCGCATTGGGGCCATACCAGCACCACCACCGATGAAGACCATCTCTTTTTCGGTCTCGCGAGCAAAGAACTCGCCAAAGGGACCAGAGATTGTGACCTTGTCGCCCGGTTTCAGGTTGAAAATATACGACGACATCTGACCCGGAGGAATGCCTTCGGATCCAGGAGGGGGCGAAGCCACGCGGACGTTCAGCATGATCATGCCTTTTTCATCCGGATAGTTTGCCATGGAATAGGCGCGTTCGATCGGTTCGGCGACGACGGATTTGTACTGCCATAGATTGAAGCGATCCCAATCCTCGCGGTATTCTTCTTCTACGTCGAAATCCGTATAGGCGAGCTGGTGTGCAGGCGCTTCGATTTGGATGTAACCACCAGCGCGGAAATTCACATCCTCGCCTTCCGGGAGGTCCAGCGTCAGAGCCTTGATAAAGGTCGCCACATTCTCGTTCGAGCGAACTGTGCATTCCCATTTCTTGACGCCGAAGACCTCTTCGGGAACTTCGATGTCCATATCCTGCTTGACTGCAACCTGACAGGATAGCCGGTCACCACAAGACGCCTCGCGCTTGGTGATATGGCTTTCCTCGGTCGGCAGGATCGAGCCACCGCCGGAATGCACGCGCACGCGACATTGCGCGCAGGTGCCACCACCACCACAAGCGGAGGGCACGAATAGCTTCTCTGCCGCAAGCGTCTGCAGCAGTTTGCCACCCGCCGGGACCGAGATTGTTTTCTCACCATTGATGGTGATGTTCACGTTACCGGTTGAAACCAGCTTGGACCGCGCCGCCATGATGATGGCAACCAAACCAAGAACGATAACGGTGAAAAGGGCTACACCTAAGCCAAAGGTTTCCATTCCGCCCTCCTTACAGTTTCACGCCCGAGAAGGACATGAAGGCCATCGCCATCAGTCCAGCGGTGATGAAAGTGATGCCCAGGCCTTGCAGACCATCGGGAATGTCCGAATACTTCAGCTTTTCCCGAACACCCGCCATCGCAGTAATCGCCAGAGCCCAGCCAAAGCCAGAGGACAGACCGTAAGTCGCCGCTTCGGCAAAATTGTAGTCACGTTCCACCATGAACAGTGAACCACCCAAAATGGCGCAGTTCACCGTGATCAGTGGTAGGAAGATCCCCAGCGCGTTGTAGAGTGGGGGGAAATACTTATCCAGCACCATCTCTAGGATCTGAACCATCGCTGCGATCACGCCAATATACGAGATCAGTCCAAGGAACGTCAGGTCCACATCCGGGAAACCTGCCCAAGCCAGCGCACCTGGTTTCAGCAGATAGTTCAGCAGCAGATTATTCGCCGGCACGGTGATGGCCTGCACCACCATGACCGAGATGCCCAGACCCAGCGCAGTTGAAATCTTCTTCGAAACAGCGATGAAGGTACACATCCCCAGAAAGAAGCTGAGCGCAAGGTTTTCGACAAAGATGGCCTTTACGGCCAGTGAAATCAGACCTTCCATCAGTGGGCCTCTACCTGCTGGATTTTGTATTCACGCTCTTCCACCTGGTTCGGCTTCCATGTGCGGAAGGCCCAGATGATCAGACCGATGATGAAGAAAGCCGACGGCGGCAGCAGCAGCATGCCGTTGGGCACATACCAGCCGCCGTTGTTGACGGTCTCCAGAATGGTGACACCGAACAGTGACCCGGCGCCAAACAGCTCACGAATGAAGCCGACCAGCAGCAGGATCAGACCATAGCCCATGCCGTTGCCCATACCGTCGATAAAGGACGCGACCGGGGGGTTCTTCATGGCAAACGCTTCGGCCCGGCCCATCACGATACAGTTGGTGATGATCAAGCCGACAAAGACCGACAGTGTTTTTGAAATCTCAAACGCATAAGCCTTGAGGATCTGGTCCACCAGGATCACCAGTGAGGCAATGATAACCATCTGTACGATGATCCGGATCGAACCCGGGATTTGGTTTCGCAGGCACGAGATAAAGAAGGACGAGAACGAGGTCACGAAGATCACCGCCAGCGCCATCACCATCGACACCTGCAGTGACGAGGTCACCGCCAGCGCCGAACAGATGCCCAGCACCTGCAGCGTGATCGGGTTGTTGTCGACAAGCGGGTCGACCAGCATCTCTTTCTTGGTCTGAGACATCAGAGCTCTCCTGCTTGCAGTTTGGCCAGGAACGGGGCGTAGCCCGCGTCGCCCATCCAGAATTTCACCAGGTTATCGACACCAACCGACGTCAGCGTGGCACCAGCCAGCGCATCGACATAGAAATCGGGGCCTGCCGCAGGCTGCGACTTGGCAACGGTGATTTGCAGATCGCCTGCATCATCGCGCAGCTTTTTGCCATTCCACAGCGCCTTCCAGCGAGGATTGTCCACCTCGGCGCCAAGGCCCGGTGTCTCACCGTGCTGATAGAACTGCAGGCCGTAGATATCGTTGCCGTTGTTTTCCAGCGCGATGAAACCATAGAGCGTGGACCAGAGGCCATAGCCGTGAAGCGGCAGGATTACCTTGTCGAGCGCCCCGGCATCATCACGCAGCAGATAGATTACGCGGTACTTGGACTTGCGCCCGATCCCAGCCGGGTCATCGTCCAAAGCGACGCTCAGTTCTGGATCGCTGGCAGCAGCGATATCATCGAAGGTGGTCGCGTCGAACTGATCGTCAACGAATTCACCTGTAGACAATTCCAGTACATGCGGCTCAAAGGCAGCGAATGCCTCGGTCACATCAATGCCTGGTTCGTAGATGCCGGCAACTTGCAGAACGTTGACTTGCTTATCCTTCAAACGGTTGATTTCCTGCACCGGGCGCAGGCTGACCGCAGCAGCAGACACGACCATCGAGGCTACAAGGCAGACGGCAACGGCAACAAAGATAGTCTTGCCAACCGAATCTGGCGAAGCAGCCAGAAACTTGGCAATCGCTCCCTTGGGTTCATTGGATTGCGTATCAGACATGGCGACGCGCCCTCCGTTTGATGTTTGCCTGGACGACGAAATAGTCGATCAGCGGCGCAAAAACGTTTCCGAACAAGATTGCCAGCATCATACCTTCTGGGAAAGCTGGGTTAATGACGCGGATCATCACAACCATGATACCAATCAGCGCGCCATAGATGTAGCGGCCCATATTGGTGTGACTGGCCGAAACGGGCTCGGTTACCATGAACGCCAGACCAAAGGCGTAGCCCCCAAGAACGATATGCCAGTACCAAGGCATCGCGAACATCGGATTTGTGTCCGATCCGATAAGATTCAGCAGAAGCGTGAAGCCTATGGTGCCCGCAAGACAGCCCACTATCAGGCGATAATTGGCAATCTTGGTCATCAGCAGGAAGGCCAGGCCAATCATGCAAGCCAGCGTCGATGTTTCTCCAAAGCTACCCTGAATTTGCCCGAAGAAGGCATTGGCCCAGGTGATCCCGTCGGCCGCCAGTGCTTGAACGCCTTCAGCAGCGGAGATACCCAAAGCAGTCGCACCGGAAAATCCATCCACCGGGGTCCAGACTGAATCCCCCGACATTTGCGCGGGATAGGCGAAATATAGGAAAGCGCGTCCGACCAGCGCTGGGTTGAGGAAGTTCTTGCCCGTGCCGCCAAATACTTCCTTACCGATCACGACACCGAAAATGATGCCTAACGCGACCTGCCACAATGGCGCTGTCGCAGGCATAATCAGTGTGTAAAGCATCGAGGTTACTAGAAAACCCTCGTTGACCTCATGGCCGCGCACAGTGGCGAAGATGACCTCAAAAATACCGCCCGCAACCAGTGTGGTAATGTAGATCGGAAGGAAATACATCAATCCATGCATCACATTGGCGAAAATGCTGTCAGGGTTCAGCGAGATGCCGAACACCTGCAGGATCGCAATCCGCCAGCCTGTTGCCGAATCCGTTCCCAACGTAGCAATGGCCGAGTTTGCCTGATAGCCAGTGTTATACATCCCCCAGAGGATTGCGGGGATCGTAGCAATCACGACATAGGTCATGATCCGCTTCATATCCACGTAAGAGCGCGCATGCGGCGCGACGGTCGTGACGGTTTTCGGAGTGTAGATAAAACTTTCCACCATCTCGTAGATGGGGAAATATTTTTCGTACTTGCCGCCCTTGGTAAAGTTCGGCTCGATCCGATCGAAGAAGCTGCGCAAACCCATGTGGATCAGCCCTCCTTTTCAATCTTGGTGAGGCAGTCGCGCAGCGCCAGCCCATATTCATATTTCGCAGGGCAGGCAAAGCCCACAAGGCCCAGGTCTTCTTCGTCCAGTTCCAGTGCACCCAGCGCCTGCGCGGTGTCGGTGTCCATCACCAATAGCGCCCGCAGCAATTGCGTCGGCAGATAATCCTGGGGCATAAGCTCTTCGAATACACCCGTCGGCACCATCGCGCGGCGACCACCATTCAGGTTAGACGTGAATGAATAGAGCTTCTTGGCAAAAGCCGATCCCAAAACAGGCTGTACCGCATATTTCGAAGGCATAGGAAGAATCCAGCCCAGTGTGTGCTGATCATGATCTTCGCGAATAATGCTGATCTGGCGCGCAAAACGGCCCAGATAGGCGGTCGGACCATCGGCATGCTGCCCCGACAAGATCGACCCCGAGATGATCCGCGCGATCCCGTCGACGTTCACTTCATCCCGGGTCAGGTCATCCGTCGACGCGCCCATCACGGTGCGGATCAGGCGCGGTTGGCGCGCGCCCGGTCCAGACAGAGCAATCACGATGTTTGTATCCAGATGACCGGTCTGCATCAGACGACCGATCGCGATCACGTCCTGGTAGCCAATGGTCCAAACCTGCTTGTCCCCTCCCAGCGGCTCAAGGAAGTGAATATGAGTTCCAGCAAGGCCCGAGGGGTGTGGGCCGGAAAACGCAGCCGCTTCTATACCTGGCAGATCGGAACCGGGGATGGATGCCCCCTCTTGCTGGCACAGATAAGTCTTGCCGTCGGTCAGGTTTGAGACAGCTGCGAGACCAGCCGCAAATGCCTCGCCCGCATCCGCAATAACCAATGCCGCATCACCTGCCAGTGGATCGCTGTCCATGGCTGTCACGAAGATTGCTGTAGGCTTGGAGCCTGGTTCGGGCATCTTTGAATAAGGACGTGTCCGGAAAGAAGTCCACAGCCCGGCCGCGCAGAGCTTAGCCGTAACACCTTCGGCAGTCTCGGCATCGCCGGTGCCCGAGAAATCTATGCCGGCGTCATTGGCATCCGAGACCTCTATCACCACGCTTTGCAATACGCGTCGCGCCCCGCGATTAACTGCCACGACCTTGCCGGTCAGCGGCGCGACCATCATCGCGTCGGGCGCATCCTTGTGGCAGAACAACGGCGTTCCTCGCTGGACCGCGTCGCCCTCTTGCACCAGCATCTTGGGCTTTAATCCGATATAATCACTGCCCAGAACGGCAACCGACGAGAATTCAGGCCCCGGCTGGATTTTCTGTTCGGGCGCGCCTTCAACCGGCAAATCCAACCCTTTTTTTAGTTTGAAAGTTTGCATGTTGCTACGTTCTTCCAAGCCTTTGTCCTGCGCCTGCTGCGCGCCATCTTACAATGATGCCAGGAAATAACACGAAATTTCCCGTCTGTCCGGTCGCGAAAGCGCCATTATCCGACCAGAATCCGCAGGCGTATTTCCGATCACGGGTCCTTTACGCGGGGATGAGTGCAAACGCAAACCTGTTACCGCCCAAAATCGAAAAGGAATGTCACATTCTTTTGAGCTTACGGTCGTTCAGAACAATTTGCCCATTTAATTTGCGTGTCGCACAGGCTGATCAACCGGTGTAAGCAACCACAATGGACAACAATGATAAATTCGAGATTTTTCTGATTGCCACTCCAGGGCTCGAAACGCCTTTGTGTGCCGAGGCCATCGAGCGCGGATTCTCAGGCGCCAGGATCGTTCCAGGTGGTGTCGTGTGCCGTGGCGATTGGCCGGAAGTCTGGCGCGCTAATCTGGAATTGCGTGGTGCCAACAAAGTTCTGGTACGACTGGGCAGTTTCCCCGCCGTGCATTTGGCGCAATTGGACAAGCGCGCCCGAAAATTTCCGTGGGCGAGTTATCTCAGTCCAGACATTCCCGTGAAGGTCGAAGCAACCTGCCGCAAATCTCGTATCTATCATGCAGGAGCGGCGCGACAGCGCATCGAACAAGCCATATCCGAGGGGCTCGGCACCTCAGTCTCACCCGATGGCAAAGTCCGTGTGCTGCTAAGAATCGAAAAAGACATATGCACGATCTCCGTCGACACATCCGGCGAGCCCTTGCACAAGCGCGGTCATAAGCCTGCAGTCGCCAAGGCCCCGATGCGGGAAACAATGGCTTCGATGTTCCTGCGTGAGTGTGGGTTTGACGGGTCTGAACCGGTTCTGGACCCGATGTGTGGCTCTGGAACATTCGTTATCGAAGCGGCTGAAATTGCACTTGGTCTGCCCCCAGGCCGCTCACGTCAGTTCGCATTCGAAGATTTGGCAAGCTTCGATCCAGATGTCTGGCAAAAAATGCGCACTCGTACCGGTCGACCCGAAACAGAGCTGAGATTCTTTGGCTCAGATCGCAATACAGGCGCAGTCGAGGCTTCACGCTCTAACGCCCGACAGGCACAAGTGGATCATGCCACCCGATTTCAGCACTGTTCGGTCAGTGATATCAAGCCGCCAGAAGGCCCAGCTGGGCTGGTCATCGTCAATCCGCCCTACGGGGCACGCATCGGTGATGAAAAGCGCCTGCGGTCGCTCTATGGCAGTTTAGGCAAGGTATTATCCAGTCGTTTCCAGCGATGGCGTGTGGGCATCATCACCACCACACCCGGACTTGCCCGCGCAACGCGATTGCCAATGCTTCCCCCCGGCCCAATCGTTGATCACGGCGGAACAAAAATCCGACTGTATCGAACCGATCCGTTGCAGTGACTCAGCGAATTCGCGGATCAGGCGAAGGGTTAAAACCACCCCTCGAATCCAGCGACGACATATGTGTGTACGCCCAAAATCCCTCTTGCACATCGATATGACGAGGTATAGGTCACACGCCACGGTCGGAGTGTAGCTCAGCCTGGTAGAGCACTGTCTTCGGGAGGCAGGGGTCGGAGGTTCGAATCCTCTCACTCCGACCAATAAAACAAGGCGCCCAAGGGCCAAGGCCTTGTGGTAAAATGTTGATGGGAGGTCAAAGTGGCCTCCCATTTCTGCTTCAAGGTTGAATTCGAATTTCAAACGGCATCCAGCTCGCCCAAATCAATGTTCTTACCGCTCTTTAGCTGGTCGTAGATCAGGTTCTTTAGCAGTTCCATTGCTTGCTTGTCAGATTTCAAGAACAGCGTCTCTAGACCGTTGTTAGAAGGGTAATGTGCGGCTCTTTGCTTAATCCCCCTCTAAGCGATTTTCGGATAAGCAGCCGTTCAGGCAAAGCGCAGCGGAGCCAACGAGAGAGCCCAAAATTGACTGATGCTGGGTTTGATCGCAATGAAACCGCAACGTTATCGCAGCGCTATCTGCCGCTGAAGTGCAATGGTTGGCATTCAAAGCCCTTATTTTGTTTACGTTCACCCCGGGAACTCGCCTTCGGGAGGCAGGGGTCGGAGGTTCGAATCCTCTCACTCCGACCAAAAACAAAGCTCCTAATGGGCCTCTTTGTTTTTCTGCGATATCCAGCTTAGCAAAAGTCGCTAGTCATCCCAGTTCAGTTCAAACTCTTCGCGAAAGGCAAACCGTTTTAGGTGATCGGAAATCACTGTCTTCCAACTGTCCAGGTCATCGCGTGGCTGCGCCGAGGCGCGAACTTCCAGTGCTACTGGCGTCGCCTTTAGTTCGACGGCATTGCCACTGTCAAAAAAAACGGTTCCAGTATTTGCATCGAACTCGACCTGTCCCTTATGTGACCAATGTTTGCACAATTGCTGTAAGTACTTGCTAGCATTTTCTGTTGTCGCCGATCCGATAGCGTTTTGTCGCGGCAAAAGCGCGAGGCCGTTTTGCGCTTTTGCGCGCATGCTTTTTGCGAAAAGGGTGACGTCAATTTCAGTGGCCAGAAAGGTCACGCCGATCTCAAGACACCTACGCTGCGTTGCTGGGTCCAGTGTTAGGATACCCGCGGCTTTACCTACCGCGACGATGCGGGTCAGCGCGTCTTCAATGGCCTCCACAACATCTGGATGCCCGGCGTTGCCGATATGACCCATGTCGGCGGCCAGATCTGCAGGTCCGATAAAAACTCCGTCTACTCCATCAACCGTCAGAATGTCGTCCAGAGCGGCCATGCCCGCGTTGTTCTCTACCTGTACCAGCAGACAAATCTGCTCATCCGCCGTATCGAGGTAGTCCGGGATTTTGGCAAATTGCGAAGCCCGCGCAAGGGATGATCCCACACCTCGGACGCCGCGTGGGGGGTATTGCACCGCTCGCACCAGTTCGCGCGCCTGATCAGCGCTTTCGACCATCGGCACCAGAATACTCTGAACACCCGCGTCGAGATATTGCTTGATCATCCATGTCTCACCAATCGGTAGGCGTGCGACTGGCGCGCTGCCCGAACTTTCGATCACTCGCACCTGTTCAAGGGTCGAGCGCAGGTCGTTTGGTGCGTGTTCGCCATCGACCAACAACCAATCGAACCCTGCGGTCGCGGAAATTTCTGCTGCATATGCGTCGGCCATTCCGATCCAGCACCCGACCTGAGGCTTTCCAGCCTTTAATGCGGCCTTAAAGGTGTTCTTTGGTGCGGGCATGTCGCTGCTCCTTTAGGCAAAATTGATGTCGACGGATCCGAACGATCCGAAATCGGCGTGGATTTCCGCACCCGATGGGCATTCGATCGGGCGAATGAAGCTGCCGGACAGGATTACGTGGCCGGGTTCAATGCTCTGGCCGTATTGCGCCATGCGACGGGCAAGCCAGACCACACTTTCGACCGGATCATTCAATACGCCCGCACCCAGGCCGGTTTCCTCGATTTCGCCGTTGCGGAAGGTTAGGGCCCCTACCCATCGCAGGTCAAATGCATCCGCTGGGTGGCGTTCCGCCCCTAGTACAATGCCGGCATTTGCGGCGTTGTCGCTGATTGTGTCGAATACAGTGCGGGACTTTCCAGTCCCAGGGTCTGCCCGCTTAATACGAGTGTCGAGGATTTCGATGGACGGAGTAACATAGTCGGTCGCCCGCAAAACCTGATCGCGGCTCACATCGGCGTCACCAATAGCTTCCTTCATGACAAAGGCGATCTCGGCTTCGATACGTGGTTGGATGAAACGACCTGCGGGAACGGTCCCGCCATTTTCAAACGCCATGTTGTCAAACAGGATACCACTATCAGGTATGTCGATATTCAAAGCATATTGCATCGCTTTCGAGGTCAGCCCGATCTTCCAGCCGATGACCTTGCGCCCTTCCGCCAGCTTGGCCCGATAGATGGCATTCTGCACTTCATAAGCGTCATCCATCGCCATTTCGGGATACCGCAATGTCAGTAGACCGATCTGCTGTCGCGTCCTTTCCGCGTTCAGCAGATCGGCGGCAGCGCGCGCATGGTCTTCGGGGGTCATATCTGCTCATCCTCGATGGTGTTGCGCAGGGTGCCAATCCCATCGACGGATACCTCAACCACATCGCCGGGAGCCAAGTATTTTGGCGGATCAAATCGTGCACCTGCGCCGGTTGGGGTGCCGGTAACGATGATATCGCCCGGTTGAAGCGTCATAAAGGTTGATATGTATTCAATCTCGCGCCGGATCGGAAACATCATTCGGTTCAACGTATCGTCCTGACGCAACTCACCATTCACGTGGGTCTGAATGTGGGCGCCATCCAGTTGCGCGGCATCAGTGAACGGGACCAGCCAAGGGCCGATGGCACCCGAATTGTCCCAGTTCTTACCTTGCGTGACGTTGAACTTGGCGTGCCGAACCCAATCGCGGATTGTCCCTTCGTTGCACAGGGTCAAGGCTGCAATATGGCCATAAGCATCGTCCTGCGAAATCCGGCGGCCTGCTTTGCCGATCACGATGGCCACTTCACCCTCGTAATCCAGCGTGTGATTTTCGGGCGGGCGGATCAGAGGGCGATTATGGCCGGTAAATCCACTGGCGAAGCGTGGAAACAGCGACATGTATTTCGGCTGGGCACTGCCATCTTTGTATTCCGCGTTGCGATCTGGAAAGTTCACGCCAACGCACAGAATACGGCGGACATCCGGCATCACCATCTCAAAGGTGAAATCCGTGTGGGTTACGGGCGTTCCTTCGGCAGCCTTGGTCAATTGGCCAAACGCCCCGGCGGCGACAACCTCGTAGAGGCTTTTGAACTCGGCAAATTCGCTGTTTAGTGCGACCGCGCCTTCATCAGTGATCGCACCAAAAAATGTTTCACCGTTGGCAGTGTAGGTTGCAATGCGCATCAGGCCTCCTCGGCGTTATGGAACCCGCCCATACTGAGAGTTTTAGATCAAGCATACTTTGCTTACGGTGCGATGATGGGAGACGCAGACAGGTCTGGCTCGTTTACATCCACACCGACAAAGGATGTGCCGTGTTCAAACCAACTGCGCGGCGCCGGAGCGCCCCAGAGCGTCTGACGCTGCGGGTCCTTCAGGTCCCATTTGATCGGCTCCAGATCGGGGTCAACGGTCTGATAATCCGAGCAATAAATCTCAATCCGGTGTCCGTCGGGATCGAGGATATACAGGAAGAAAGCATTCGAAATACCATGTCGCCCCGGGCCGCGTTCGATGTTGTCCACATAGCCGGTGGTGGCCATTAGATCGAGCAAATCGATGATGTTCAGCGGTGTTGGCACCCAGAAGGCCACGTGGTGCATCCGTGGGCCTTTGCCATTGGTGAAGGCCATATCATGCACCCCACCCTTGCGGTGCATCCACGCGGCCCACAGTTTCTTGCTGTCTTCGTCTTCCGTATACTCGGTCACGCGGAACCCGAAATCACTATAAAACGCGACACTGTCATCGACATTGGTCGAGAAGCAGTTGAAGTGATCGATCCGCAGCGGTTTCACACCACGATAGAGTGCGTATTTCTGATGGATCGGCTCCAGGCGATCCATCTTGTGATAGAACTCCAGCGGTATGCCCATATTGTCCGAGGTTAACAGAGTCCGGCCCTGATAGGGGCGATCAACCCATGAGGTCGGTCGGCCTTTGGATATAAAATACGCCTCGGCCCGATCCAAATCATCCTCGTCGAATGTTTTGAAGCCCATGACCTCGACAGTCGCCGGCTGATCGGATTTCTGCAGGATCACACAATGATGTCCACGTTCCTCCATAGCGCGCAGGTAGACATGTGTGTCGCTTTCGTCCGAGACCTGCAAACCCAGAATCTCCGAGTAGAATTTGCGCGAAGCAACAAGATCGCTGACGTTCAGGCAAACATGGCTCAGCCGGATCGTGTTGAAGTCGGGGTACAGGTTGGGGGCTGGAACGGGCATTGAAACCTCCTGTTAAACGGGGAAGATGACGTTGGTCTGACCAGTGCCGGAGCTTGGGAAATACTCGGTCACAACCTCGCATTTTTTGTCATAGGCGTCCCAACCCAACGCTCCGTAGAGCATCGACGTGTCATGCATCGAGCCTTCGCCGCAGCAGAAATTGGCATAGTCGCCCAGCATTTTCAGGAACGTGGCGTGGTCGCCGTTCTTCCACATCTCAAGCACATGCAAGTCCATCTGACGGTTGAATTCCGAGCTGATGGTGAAAGTGCCGTTATTGGCGGCATAATCCTTGTTCGCCCAGATCTTGTGCGACAACGAGCCTGACGCGACCAACAGCACCTTTTCATTGCTGGCCTCAACCGCTTCACGGATGGCCTCGCCGACAATTCGGCTATCATCATGGCTATGCACCGTGGCCCAGGCCGCGACCGAGACAACCTTCATATCATGCTCGCGGCTCATGAACCGCAGCGGCACCAGTGTGCCGTATTCCAGTCCGAGGCTGTCCAGGTGATGCGCCAAAGTATAGGCGCCCTTTTCTGAAGCTATCTTAGCAATGGCGTCGCCCATTTCAGGATTGCCCGTATAGGAATACGGCAGGTCCTGAATGAATTGCGGGAACTCGTTCGACGTGAACAGGCCTTCGAACTTCTCATTGGCGTTGATGTGGAACCCGGCATTGATCACCCAATGGGTGTCACAGATGATCACCGTGGTCGCCCCCAGTGCTTTGGCGCGGCGCGCGATCTCGCGGTGGCCATCAATGGCAGGCTGGCGTTTACCTTTCACCGGGCCTTCCTGCTCGGACATGAGCAATGTCGGCACATGGGTCATTTTGGCGGCAAGAACGATTTCTCCCATGGTCTGCTCCTGGAGTTAAGGTTTTTCGCGCGATTGTCGTCTGAGGGGCCGCTATAGCTTACCCAATTGCATGATCTTGTGCTGGCCTGTGGCAAAGCCGACATGCTTTTGTTCCATGTAGAACTCAAAGCTCCAGTCGCCGCCGTCGCGCCCGATGCCGGATGCTTTGACCCCGCCAAACGGTGTGGGCAGATGGCGCACGTTTTCCGAGTTCACCCAGATCATTCCGGCCTCAAGCTTGTCCGTGAAACGTAACGCGCGGGTCAGATCGTTGGTCCAGACATAGCCGGTCAGACCATATTGCGTGTCATTTGCGATCTGCAGCGCCTCCTCCTCAGTCGAGAACGGGATCACGGTCAGGACAGGGCCAAAGATTTCCTCGCGTGCGATGCGCATTTGATTGTTAGCGTTAGTAAACAGGGTGGGCCGTACGAAGTACCCCTCTTCGCCCACCTTGACGCCACCGGCCGCGACGGTCGCGCCGTCTTCCTTGGCGATGTCGAAGTATGAAGTGACCTTGTTGTAATGCTCTTCCGTTACAAGAGGGCCAATCTCGGTTGCAGGGTCCAACGGGTGGCCGACTTTGATATTGTTCACGCGCTCGATCAGCTTGGCTTCGAACTCTTCCTTGATTGTATCGTGTACCAGCAGCCGCGAAGAAGACGTGCAGCGTTCGCCGTTGATCGAATAGATCATGAAGATCACCGCATCCAGCGCGCGATCCATGTCGGCGTCGTCAAAGACGATGACCGGGTTCTTACCGCCCAACTCCAGATGCATCCGTTTCAGCGTATCTGCGCCTTGCTTGGTAATGATGCTGCCAGTACGGCTTTCACCGACAAAGGCAATGGCTTTGATCAATGGATGTTCGGTCAGCCGCTTACCGGCGTCTGGACCAAAACCGTTGACAGTGTTCAGCACACCCTTGGGCAGACCGGCTTCTTCCGCGATTTCGACCAATAGCCGCGCAGACAGCGGTGAGTCTTCAGCCGGTTTGTGGACGACCGTACAGCCAGCGGCCAGTGCCGGAGCGATCTTCCATGTCGACAGCATGAACGGGGTGTTCCACGGCGTGATGACACCAACGGGCCCGATTGGGACGCGGGTGGTTATGTTCATCAGTGTCGGTGATTTCAGGTGTTGACCATCCCGCGCCTGAACCACCTGATCGGCGAAATAGCGGAAATTCTCAGCCCCTCGCAGGGCGGCTTTGGACATGAAGCGCAGGGTCTGGCCGGTATCCCAGCATTCGCACAGCGCGATCTCTTCGGCTCTTGCCTCAATGCCATCTGCAACTTTAAGCAATATCCGGCGGCGCTCCGTAGCGGGCATGTCGCGCCAGTCTGCAAAGGCATTATGCGCGGCCTGTGCCGCCGTATCGATATCTTCCGCCGTGCCATGGGCAACGTCGCAGATCACCGATTTATCCACCGGAGAGATCGACTGAAACACCCCTGCTGACCCATCTTGATCTTCTCCTGCGATCCGGTTCTTTATCCCAGTCCTCTTGAAACGGGCAAGGAAACCATCAAGCCGTTCAATATTCTTGCGCAGGTCACTCATGGTCAGGCCTCCAGATGGTCGCGGATCGTGCCGGTTTTGGGGGAGAGGTCGGGATCGATGTCGCGCATCTCAAGCGACAGCGCGATGGAATGCTGGCTCATGGCGGGCTCCAGATAGGTTCGGGCCGCCTCGAAGATGCGCTGCGTTGCGTCCTTCTTGTCGGCCTGCGAACGACCGGCCCGCAGCCGGATCGAGATATCGATGAACCCATGCTTTGGATTTCCGTCTGCGATGGCATAGTGATCAACACGGATCGCTCGGACGCGAATGCCTGCTAGCGGAAAGGTGTCAATCTCAGCGGCCGTTGCACGGATGCAATCGCACAGACCGCCCATGTCGATCCTGTCTTCCAGATTCCAGGAATATTCGACGTGAAAATGCGGCATGATTCCTCCGTTATTAATTAACATGTTTAGCATTATGAGATTATGTCGTCAAGAAGTTGCGTTGTTAATCTTTGCATTTCCTGGGGCAGCACACTAGAAGGCGGCATGAACACTCAAAGCCATACCAAGAGCACCTCAAGGTCGCTTCCCATTGCATTATTGCGCGCCCGCGAAACGATCATGGCCCCCATCAGGGACATGCTGCAGGATATACAGATATCCGAGCAAAAGTGGCGCGTCCTGCGCGTATTGGATGAGCTTGGCGAGGTCGAGCAAAGCGCTATCGCCAAAGAAGCTTGTCTGTTGCTGCCCAGCCTGACGCGAATATTGCGCAGCATGGAAGCCGATGGGCAGGTCACACGTCGTCAGGACAGCCAGGATAAAAGGCGGACGATGGTGATGATTACAGATGCGGGTCGGCAGATTTTGAAAGACAACCTTCAAGCGTCATTGGCCATTTCAAATAGTATTGAGGCGCAGATGGGGCGAGAGAAGCTTGATGAGCTACTGGACCTACTTGAAGAGCTGCAAGCTGTTAAGGTTTGACCCCGCCAGTTGGCAAGCGGGGTCTGCGCGACGACTACAAACTCGACAATCCTGTATCCAGCGCTGACAGGATCTTGGCAACATCGTCGGATGTGACAATCAGAGGTGGGGAAATGATGATGTTGTTGCCAGATACGCGCACCATCACACCATCCTCATAAGCTGCCTTTTGCACCTGTATTGGCAGTTGTTTGGCAATCGGTGCTTTGGTTGCGCGGTCCGAGACCAGTTCCAGCGCGCACATAAGGCCCTCGCCCCCTCGGACGTCACCGATCACCTCGTGCTTTTCAGCCAGTTTCTTCAAGCCCTCGAACAGCTCATCCCCGCGTGCTGCAGCGTTTTCCCAAATCCGCAGACGATTGATTTCCGAAAGAGCTGCCAGTGCCGCCGCCGCGCCGACGGGGTGACCAGAATAGGTGTATCCCTGATCAACGGATGCCAAGCCGGTTGTGTCATTTTCAAATACCTCGGCAACTGCCCCCGAGATCATCGCGGCGCCAAACGGGAAATAGCCATTGGTGATCGCCTTGGCCGTCGTCATAATGTCAGGCTGGACGCCCCAATGTCTCGCTCCGCTTTCACTACCGGTTCGACCAAACGCCGTGATGATTTCGTCTGAAATCAGCAGAATACCGTTCTTCGAACAAACCTCACGCACCATGGGCATAAAGCTTTTGTGCGGCGGAATTACGCCGCCTGCGCCCAAAATCGGCTCCATGATGAAGGCGGCAACCGTGTTGGACCCCTGGAACGCAATCTCGGCTTCAAGCGCTTTGACGCAAAGCTGAGCCAGGCGTTCAGGGTCGGTTTCGTCAAACGGGTTGCGATAGGTCCAAGGCGCAGGCACATGAAAACAGCCTGGCATCATGGGTTCATACACGGCGCGGAACTTCTGATTGCCATTAACCGAAGCGGCAGCGAAATGGGTGCCGTGGTATCCCTGTTTGAGACTGATGAACTTGGTGCGACCGGCCTCACCCCGAACTTTGTGATACTGGCGCGCCAGCTTAAGTGCGATTTCCACCGAATCCGATCCGCCCGAGGTGAAAAAGGCGCGTGTCAGCCCATCAGGAGCAAAGAACTGTGCCAACTCGTAAGACAGCTCGATCGCCTTGTCGTTGCTCGTACCCCGGAAGGTCGAATAATACGGCAGCGCATTTAGTTGATCAGTGATCGCCTGTTTCACCGGATCGCAGGAATAGCCCAGATTGACGTTCCAAAGGCCACCCACGGCGTCGATGGCCTTGTGCCCGTCCACATCGATGATGCTAACTCCTTCCCCGCCGGTCAGAATGGTCGGAGGGTTGTTCCGGCTGTCAGCCGGGTGCGCCATCGGATGCCAGAAATGGCGGGCGTTGTTCTCCTTAAGAAAGTTGGAGTCTTTCATGTTGCGGTTCTCCGGGGTTGTCCACTTTCGCTCATGGGTGGAACTCGGTTGGAAAGGCCTCGGGCATCTGGCCGCCGAAATTTGCGGTCAGATCGCGCGAGAGGGATTGAAGGGATTTCAGAATCACGGGCAGGCGTTCACGGGTAGCTCTGATTTCTGGGACCGCGATCGAAATGGTCCCAAGGGCGACTTGGTCGATGCCAAAGATTGGGGTCGCAAATCCGAAAACGCCCTCTTCATAGCTGCCATTGCTGTTGGCCCAGCCAGCCCGCTGGATCAGAGCAACTTTTTCCTTGATCAGATCCGGGTCTGTCAGGGTGGATTCGGTGAAACGTACCTGCGCTTCCTGATCCAGACGATCCAGCAGGAAAGGTGGGCCAAAGCTGAGCATACATAGACCCGCCGCAGTCGCGTTGACCGGGATGATCTCGCTTGGATCAAGGCTGACGCGAACGCTGTGCTTGGTCGTCTCAACCACGATGGCGGTTTGCAGGCTGCCCTGTTCCAGCAGCGTTAGGTGCAGGCTTTCGCCAACCTCTTGCATGGCCAAGTGCATTTTCTGGCGCGCGCCTTCAAGACCGGGTTTGGCAATCTCGCGCAGTGCCGCAAGCCGCAGCGCAGCCGGTCCGATGGTATAGGTCTTTGACTGCGGGTTTTGTTCGATCAACCCGAATTCTTCAAGCGCTCGTAGGTGACGCAGGGCTGTCGCCTTGTTCAATCCTGACAGGCGCGCGGCCTGACTCAGGCCGATTTCGGCCATCGTGCTTGAGAATAAGTCCAGCATTTTTAGGGCATTAAGTGCGGCACCCATGTGTTTTGCCTCCTTCCGCTGAGGTTATCCTTGACAGAATGAACTTAACAAAGCAAGATTATTATTGTTAACACGGTTCAAATAATGAACCAATCACTGGGAGGTGTAAATGAAAAAGTTTATTGCTGCAGCCGTGATGGCCGCCTCTGCAACGGCCGCTTTGGCAGAATACCCCGAAAAGCCGGTATCCTTTGTGGTTCCTTGGCCTCCGGGTGATCTTGAAGACGTCCTGACTAGAATGATCGCAGATGAATTTCAGGCGATGTACGGGGTACCGGCAGCTGTTGTGAACAAGCCCGGCGGCGGTGGTGGTCCTTTCCCCGGCGCAGTCGAAGTCGCCACAGCACCGGCGGATGGCTATACGATCGGGTCGTTTGTGATTGGTGTTCCGGTCATCGGGCCCGAGATTGGTATTCCTGAATTGAACCCGAACCCGTTTGAACCGATCGGCATCTTCCTGACCTACCCGTTCGTAATCGCGTCGAGCAAAGACGCCCCGTTCCAAAGCTGGGATGAGTTGGTGGAACACGGCAAGTCAAACGACGTGGCACTCGGCCACTTTGGCTCGGTTCTGCCACCCACGCAGGTTACTTTTGCCGCCGCTGTCAGCAGCGGTTTCGACTTTGCCAGCGAAGCCGCGTTCGATGCGCTGGACTGCAACACCTTGGCGTCCGGTGACGTTGATGTCATCAACACCACGCTCCAGCTTATTCTGCCCTGTCTGGATGAAGTGAACGTGCTGGCCAGCATCGGCGGCGACCGGATCGCTCTGGTACCGGATACGCCGACAGTGGTTGAGCTTAACCCAGACCTGCCATTGGCACTGTGGAACGGATTGTTTGTTCACAAAGACACGCCGCCCGAGGCTCGCGAAAAAATCACCGCCGCAGCCCAAAAAGCACTGCAATCGGACAAGGCTAAAAAGCTTGCCGAAGAAACCGGTGCGCTGATCTATTGGCAGGATCCCGATGCTTCGAATGCCCAGATCGAGCAAGATAAAGCGTCATTCGCCAAAATAGAAGAGATTCTAGGCGAGTAACACCCCGGATCGAGGCGCGGGCAGTGATTTCCGCGCCTTCTTCATAGGGCTGGGAGGATGAAATGATCGCAAGAACGCTTCAGGACATGTTCAAACGGTATCGCCGTCCGGGTGATATTGTCTTTGCCGTATTGTTCCTGGCTTTCTCGGTGTTTCTGCTGTCTCAGCTTGGGGAGCAGACGCAGGTCGTCAAGCGGACCAAATGGTTTGCTCAACCCGGTCTGTGGCCCACCGTTGCCGTGTGGTGCATGGTCTTGTTCAGCTTTTTACATTGGCTCAGCTCTGCCTTATCCGATCGGATCGATGGTCGTTGGGCCGAGGTCGGGTTTTGGGTCCGGTCTCTGGAATATGTGGCTTATTTCCTGATTTATGTCCTACTGGTGCCACAGCTTGGCTATCTGCCGTCCACCATGTTGTTCGCGGTGTTTCTGACCCTGCGTTCAGGGTTTCGAGGCTCGGGCGCGATCGGCATCGCAGCCCTGTTCGGCTTCGTCGTCACCATCGTGTTCCGAGCGTTTCTGCAAGTCAAAATCCCGGCAGGGGCTGTCTATGAATACCTTCCCGGCTCGATCCGCGCCTTTGCGCTGACGTATTTGTAGGGAGGCACGTATGGATACCCTTCTGTCCGGTGTTTCAATCCTGCTGCAATGGCAGGTCATCGTGGCCTTGTTCATCGGCTCGATCGGTGGTGTCATCATCGGCGCGCTGCCCGGTGTGGGCGCTGCCGTTGCCATCGCCATCCTGTTGCCCGCAACCTTTGCCTTTGAGCCCATCGTCGGTCTGACCTTGTTGTTGGGGATTTACGGATCATCCATGTATGGCGGCGCGATCCCGGCCATCCTGATCAACACGCCGGGAACAGCGGTCAATGCGCTGACTACCTATGATGGCTATCCCATGACCAAGCGCGGCCAAGGCCACAGGGCGTTATCGCTGGCCTATTCAGCCTCATTCTTCGGAGGTGTCTTTGCGATCATCTGCCTTATGGTGCTCTCGCCCGTGTTGGCCATGATCGCCCCGCATTTTGGCAGCCGAGAGATTTTTCTGGCCGCGTTGCTAGGTATTGTTCTGGTCGTTTTAGCCCATCGAGGACAGATCTTTGCAGCAGGTATGCTTGCTGCCTTTGGCGTCTTTTTGAACACGGTCGGACTGGAGCCCGTCAAATATACGCGCCGCTACACTTTCGATCAAAGCTGGCTGGCGTCAGGCGTTGACCTGATCGTGGTTGTGCTGGGTCTGTTTGCGCTCAGCCAGGCATTTCTTTTGCTGTTGGAAAAGAACCATGCACCAGAAGACACTCACGTCAGCGGTAATATCTTTGCCGGATTGAAGGAACTGTTGGGCCTGAAACGGATCGCTACCGTTTCTTCAAGCATCGGGGTATTTATGGGCATGGTGCCGGGAACAGGTGAGTTCACTTCGCAGTTTCTGTCCTACACCTATGCTCAGAAAAGCTCGAAAAATCCCGACAAATTCGGCGATGGCTCGCCCGAAGGGTTGGTGGCATCCGAAGCCGCGAACAACGCCGTGCCGGGGGCAGCGATGATCCCCCTACTCGCCCTCGGTATACCCGGCGAAGCGCTTACGGCGATGATGCTGTCGGTCTTCTATGTTCACAACGTGATCCCCGGCCCGCAACTGTTTGAGAACCAGATGGATTTCGTCATGGCCCTATATATGGCGCTGATCCTGCTGAATGTGATCGTTCTGGTCTTTCTGCTGTTTTCGACAAACCTGTTGTTAAAGATCATTCAGATTCCCACACGCTTCCTGGGTGTGATGATCCTGATCTTAGCCTTTGTCGGGGTTTATAGTTTACGCAACTCGATCACCGACTGCGCGATCGCTGCTGGGTTTGGTGTCTTTGGCCTAATCCTCAAACGGCTTGATCTGCCGATCGTCCCGATCATCCTGGGCATGGTATTGGGCGGAATCATGGAAACCAAGCTTCGCAGCGCAATGGCACGGGTCAAGACGCCACTGGACTTCATCGACCGGCCCATCGCAGCCATCCTGTTCTGCCTGATCGTGCTGATCCTGATCCTGCATTTCCGCACACTGTACTACGAGTTCAAAAACAAGCTGCGCCCCGAACCCCATGTCCCAGCCGTGGATTCCGACCACCCGAACCAACAAGGATAGCTTTCATGGATCAGTCTTCCATCGATGCCTTGCGCGTGCAGGAGATTGCCCCACGCGGACACTTTATCAATGGCGATTTCCGTGCCGGTGAAACTGGCGCCCTGCATGAGGTGCTGTCGCCCATCGACGGCCAGCCTCTCGCTCAAATCGCCGAGGGCAACCCGGCGGATATTAATGCAGCGGTACATGCCGCGCGGGCAGCGTTTGAGGATGGCCGGTGGTCGCGCATGGCTCCAGCAGGACGCAAGAAGGTTCTGCTGAAACTGGCGGATCTGATCGAATCCCGCGCGCTTGAGATCGCGGTGCTGGGCGTACGCGACAACGGAACCGAGATCAATATGGCCTATAAGGCCGAGGCGCTCTCGGCTGCGGCCACTTTCCGCTACTATGCCGAAGCCATCGACAAGATTTACGGGCAGATTGCCCCGACGAGCAACGATGTTCTTGGCCTCGTACATCATGCGCCTGTCGGAGTTGTCGGGGCGATTGTGCCTTGGAATTTCCCGTTGATGATCGGCAGTTGGAAAATCGCCCCTGCCCTTGCGGCGGGCAACTCCATCGTCTTGAAGCCTGCAGAAAGCGCATCGCTCAGCCTGCTTAAAATCGCTGAGCTGGCTGCCGAAGCCGGAGTTCCGGATGGCGTCTTCAACGTGGTGACCGGGCGCGGGTCGGTCGTGGGGGAAACTTTGGCCTTGTCGATGGATGTGGACATCATGGTCTTCACGGGATCCGGCGCGACAGGTCGGCGACTGCTGGAATACTCGGCGCGGTCCAATCTGAAACGCTGCTATCTGGAATTGGGTGGCAAGTCTCCGAATATTGTTTTCGCTGACGCGCCCGATTTGGCGGAAGCTGCCAAAGTTTCGGCCGCGGGGATCTTCCGCAATTCCGGTCAGGTCTGTATCGCGGGCTCGCGCCTGCTGGTGCAGCAGGACATCTACGAAGATTTTGTGGCCGAGATCACGCGCCACGCCGCAGCCTTTCGTGTTGGTGATCCGTTGGACCTGAACAGCCAGATCGGTGCAGTGCACAGCCTGCCCGAGTTAGAGGCCAATTTGGAATTCGTTACCAAGGCCGAAGCTGAAGGTGCCGAACGTCGTACGGGCGGAAACCGCATTCTGACCGAAACCGGGGGCTACTATATGTCCCCCACAGTTATGGCAGGTGTCAAAGAAACGGATCATCTGTTTCAGAACGAAGTCTTCGGCCCAGTCTTGGCCGTGACCCCGTTCAATGACGAAGCCGAGGCGATCCGGCTTGCCAATGCCACAGTCTATGGGCTCGCTGGCGCAGTCTGGACCTCGAACCTCAGTCGCGCGCATCGCATGGTGGCCGAAGTGCGGACCGGGGTCATGCATGTGAACACCTATGGCGGCTCGGACCTGACCGTTCCGCTTGGGGGCGTGGGTCAATCCGGGAACGGGCATGACAAATCTTTGCACGCGCTTGAGAAGTACTTTGAGTTGAAAACCGCCTGGATAAAGCTCTGACTGCGGGGCGTCTGAACGACATGTCTTCACCGCTTTGTCTGGGGCCCATAGGTCGCATGAATAGGAGGAACCAATGAACACAAAGACAATCCTGCTGATTGGGACCTACGACACGAAAGAACCCGAGATGCGGTTCATCGAACAGGCGATCAAGGCGCAGGGCGCGGATGTGTTGACGATGGATGTCTCGGTATTGGGCGACCCTTTGGAGCCAACCGACATCTCCAAGCACGACGTCGCCCAAGCGGCTGGAATGACCATCGAAGATGTCATCGCACAAGGGGACGAGAACAAAGCCTTTCGCGTGATGTCAGACGGTGCCTCAAAGGCCGTTACCCAAGCCTATGCGGATGGGCGATTTGACGGGATGCTGGCGACCGGGGGCACTATGGGCACCGATCTGGCCCTGGACTGTGCACAGGCCTTGCCCATGGGGGTGCCTAAATACATCGTGTCGACCGTCAGTTTTTCTCCGCTGATCCCGCCGCACCGACTGGCTCCGGACATTCAGATGATCCTGTGGGCCGGGGGGCTCTATGGTATGAATTCGATCTGCCAGTCTTCGCTTGCGCAAGCGGCCGGCGCTGTTGTTGGTGCCACAAAGGCTGCCACAATACCGGATCGCAGCAAACCGCTGATTGGGATGACCAGTCTTGGATCCTCGTGTTTGCGCTACATGAAAACGCTCAAACCAGCGCTGGAAGAGCGCGGGTTCGAGGTTGCCGTTTTTCATTCCACCGGAATGGGCGGCATGGCTTTCGAAAAACTGGCGGGTGAAGGGGCGTTTGCCTGCGTCATGGACTTCTGCATGCAGGAATTCGGGAACCTGATGGCGGGTTCCGTGGTCTCCAGCGGTGAGGATCGCGTGACAAATGCCGGGCGTGTGGGCACACCACAGCTGGTTGCGCCAGGCGCGCTGGACCTTTTGGACTTTGCCGGATGGCAGGACATCCCTGACCAGTATGCCGACCGTCCATTTCATGAACACAACCGCCTGATAAAAAGCTCGGTCTTCAATGGCGATGAACGCCGTGCCTGGGTGCGGGAGCTTGCCAACCGATTGGAGGCCGCAACTGGCCCGGTTCACTTTTTTCTGCCCGTTCACGGGGTCGAAGCCTGGGACAAGGAGGGTGAAGAGGCGTATGATCCCGAAGCCCTGGCCGAGATGATGGATGAGGCCCGTAAAGTCATGCCCGGGCGCGTTCCTATGACCGAAATAGACGCACATATCAACGATGCCGCGTTTTGCGATCATGTATTGGCCCAGTTCGATGAATGGGTCGCAGAAGGCCTGGTCGCAACATAAATTCGGGATTTACGCCCGTCTTTATGATATACACGCAGGTCAAACACAGCCTCGGTGGCGGTGAGTTCGGGCGCATTCTTCCACGTGCGGCCGACTTGCAGTTGGATGCATAACCATCACCGCTTGGATACTTGTTAAAGACTATTTTTCGGCGGAACCGTGTCACCGGTTCAAGGTGGCCAAAGACCTGCGCAGTAAGTGAAGAATTGAACTCAACAAATGCCCAGGATTAGCGACCCGTTCCGCCGGTGACGTTGCCAATATTGAGCGGCAACCAAACCGTTGGACCCGCATTTAGACGATCGGTCCAACCCATGAAAGGAGCGAGGAAATGCTAACCACGATTGCGATTTGGTATCTGAACCCAGAAACCCGGTCCGAAGGTATTGCTGCACTCCGGCGGCTTGCTAGGGACGTCAAGAAAAACGAACCTGATACCTGGGGTTACCTTGTGCACTCAGGTGGCGCGGACTCGGTCCCGCCATGCGATGACGATAAGACTGTGTTCGTGGAAATCTACAAAAACGAAAAGGCATTCAAAAAACACCTGAGCAAAGGATCGGATTTTTCGAAGTTCCTGAAAAAAAGTGGTCACCTTTTTCTTTCTGCCCCAGGGAGCAAGAGCCCATTCTTTCAGGTCATGAACGTGGATCGCATTCAGGGATTCGTGCGCCCCGAAGCTGGGTCGAGCAACGGCTAAAGGTAGGTCGGGCGATCCCGGCCGCCCCAAGGAAACCCTGTAATTTTGTTGATCCACGGGGCTTTGCGCCGGGTAAAGTTGCAGCCTGGTTCATCCATCAGGAATTGTTGGGCGACGCATTGTTGATATTATGTTATAAGAAGCCGTGATTTCGTTCTATCGTTTCTAATTTTGACCTGATCTATCTAAACTTACGAAGGCGACCATTTTGGTAAGTCCTGACGTTAATTGCCCAAATTGTGGTTCGGCCAATCCTGCCGGATCGAAATATTGCCAAAGCTGTGGAAACGCCCTGTCCCTTACGTGTACAGCGTGCGGAGCCCCAGCTTTGCAAAAGGCAAAGTTCTGCACGGCCTGCGGTGCGTCTGTGGTCGGATCAGCGCCGGTTAAAAAGTCAGAGCAAGATAATTCACCGCCACTAACGCCCGCACCTGAAAATGTTGCGGAACGGCGGCAACTGACCGTCATGTTCTGCGATCTGGTTGGTTCTACCGCGTTGTCCGAAAAATTTGATCCCGAAGACTATCGTGAGCTTATCACCCAATATCGCGATCTGGTCGGTAGCACGGTTGCGAAATTTGGCGGTGAGATTGCAAATTATGCGGGTGATGGTGTGGTGGCTGTCTTTGGTTACCCCGTCGCCCAAGAGGCCAGCCACTATTCGGCCGCGCTCTGTGCGCTTGAAATTACCCAGATGGCGGAGGGTATCGAGGTCGGATTCTCCAGCCAGCCGGTTGCGACCAACGTTCGTATCGGAATGCACACTGGACCCGTTGTTGTTGGCACCGCCAACAGCTCGTCACTGGACGAAAAGATGTGGCTGTTCGGAGACACACCAAACGTGGCGGCCCGTATTCAGTCTGTTGCCGAGGTCGGGCAGGTTGTGATCTCCGAGGTGACGCGACGCCTGATCGGAGAACGGCTTGACTTTGTTTCACTCGGCGCGCCGCAATTGGCAGGCGTCAGCTCTCCGCTAGAGCTGTTTCAGGTCCGGCAGAAGGTGCTGGGGTTCGAGTCGGCGCGCAAAGACTTTTCACACGACAATACACCAACCATCGGTCGGACCGCGGAAATCGCCTTGGTCCGATCCCGGTGGGAGGGTGCGCTGGAAGGTGAAGGGCAAGTGCTGTTGCTGACCGGTGACGCAGGTGTCGGGAAATCCAAGATTGCCTTTGGGCTGAGCGATGATCTGGCCGAAGAAGATGCGTCCCGGTTTATTCTGTTCGGCTCGCCGCTTCATCAAAGCAGTGCCTTTTACCCGGTTAAAAACGCGCTCACGGCGTTGACCGGAATGTCCCCGGATGAGACCCCAGAACAGAGCCGGGCAAAGGTCATCGGGTTTTTGTCCGAACTCGGTCTTGATGATCCTGACTGTGTGACGCCCATTCTGCGCTTAGTGGCGCTGGAAGACACTTCGATCCCGGCTGAACCAATGGCGCCTGAACGTGAAAAGGGTGCCCTGATTGAGGCATTGCTGCGGCTTTGCGCAGGCTTAGAGCAATCTTCACCGCTGATGTTGTTGCTGGACGACGTGCATTGGTTCGATGCTTCCACGCTTGAGTTTGTCGACGGTTGGGTCGAACAACTGTCAAGCCGCCGCTGCCTGGTCCTGATGACGGCCCGCAGTGAATTCCAGTCACCCTGGCGAAACCAGTCACATGTCACCACCTTGGAGCTGAACCGTCTGGTCCGGCGCGATATCTTCAAACTGGTTGAAAGCATTTCGGGAATCCGCCCCTCAGATGAGGTTCTGAGCCAGTTGGCTGACCGAACCGATGGCGTGCCGCTGTTTGTCGAAGAACTGACCAAGATGGCGATGGAATCCGGATTGCTGGCAAGCCGGGGGCAAAGCAAGGCCGAATTGTCCATGGCAATTCCGGAATCCCTGCAGGATTCCTTGATGGCCCGGCTGGACCGGTTATCCGCCAGCCGCGAGATCGTGCAGGTCGCCGCTGCGATCGGGCGCAATTTCGAAAGAAACCTGCTCGGCCACGTACTGAAATGGAGTGATCAGGAAATCACCTCAGCGCTGGAGCAGTTACTTGAAACCGAGTTGATTGTTCCCGCAGGTCTAAGAGGTGTGGAAGACACATACCGATTCCGGCACGCCTTGGTGCAGGACGCGGCCTATCAATCCATGCTGCGTTCGACAGCGTCCAGATGGCATGGTCAAATCGCGGCGGTTCTTGAAGAGAACTACAAGGAAATTGTCAAACACGAGCCAGAGATTCTGGGCCATCACTATTGGCGGGCCGGTGACTATTTGGCGGCTGAGCTCAACCTGATGCGGGCCGCTCGACAGGCATTGGATCATTCCGCGAATGTTGAGGCCATCACCCATCTACAGCACGCCTTGGATTGCCTGCAGGAACTGCCCGCGTCGCAAGACCGCGACAGGCGCGAGATTGATCTGCAAATCACTATCGCGGTTCCATTGGCCTTTGTACGCGGATACGCACATAGTTCGGTCCTCTCCGCTTATGCCCGGGCGCAAACCTTGTGCCGTGAATACGGCGAAACAGAGCGGTTGTTCAAAGTTGTCTACGGCCAGTTCCGATCGACAATGCTGGGGGGCGAATATGCGGTCTCGAAACAGAATGCGGATCGCCTGGTGTCGCTTTGTCAGGATCTGAAAAGCCCTCTTGCCATTGTATCCGCCGAGAGATCACTTGGCTCGCTGCAGACATATCTTGGCCAGCCGCAGGACGCCCTAACGCATCTGCAAGCAGGGATTGATGTCAATCTGTCGCTTGAGCACCGGTTCATGGGACTGGATTTTGACGTCGTTGATCTATCCGTCGCGCTTCAGGGATATCGTGCGCTGTCTTGCTGGTTGTCAGGCGACACGAAAAGCGCTTTGGACGCGATCGAAAAGGCCGTGCTTCACGCGCAAGAAACAGCGCATCCCTTCAGTCAATCCTTTGCAAATGCATTTCTGGGTTGGATCTCGCAGTTCCGCGGTGATGAGGACCTTGTACTGGAAAGCTCGGCCAATCTGATTGCGCTGTCAGAGGAGTACTCGTTTCAGTTCTGGCGTGGATGGGCGCGGATCATGAACGGATGGGCACGCCGGAACGAGTTGGGTGACGGCGCGCTGAAGGAAATCGAACTTGGTCTTCAGGAATGGCGGGATACCGGCTGCCGGCTGGGGTTGAGTTTCTTTCTGTATCTTTATGCAGACGCGGCCATCCTGCACGGACATCTCGAACTCGCAGAAGAGCTTTTGGACGAAGCCGAGCAGATCACGTTGGGTGGGGGGGAACAATTCTGGATTGTCGGTTTGACCCGGCTAAGAGGACGTCTGGCGCTTACCCAAGGTCATGAAGAAGCGTGTATCGATCATTTCGAGCAGGCTGTCAGTTTGGCGCTGGACCGCGGGCATTTTGGTCCGCTGCTGCGTACGATCAAAGAGCTGGCAAAGCTTGATCCAACCCCCGATTGCCTGAACCGGATCAAAAAAGCGGTTGAAGAAGTCGCCGGGTTCGATGGTCCGGATTTGGCCGAGACACGCTCTATTCTGAGAAAACTTGGAACTGCAAAAACGGAGAGCTCATCACAGGACATTTGAAACATACGAGATAGTCAAAGCCAGTCGGGAGGACATAGCCATTATGACTAAGAAGAAATCAAAAGGTGACCGCTGCCATCAGACGAATGTCACCGGTGTCATGCCAAAACTGCCCAAGCAGTTTGATACGTTTCCCTTCTATTATGCCTCTCTGCAATGCCAATGGATGTATTGGTATACCTCGGTCGAAGCCGCCAAACCCTTCGTCAAGGGTACAGGATTGTGCGTGGCGGAGTTCCCCGATGAAAATGGAAAGAACAAAGCTGTCATTCTATTGAATTTTCAACGCTACACCGCCCACTATGACAATTCCTTGGGCTTTGTGAACGAGGTTGAATTTAACCTTCTGGCTTACCCTTCGAACCGGGTGCCCGGCGTTCCGAAGATGTCCCTGACCGAGTATCTGCACGGCCGCGATCAGACCAAGACCATCGGGCATCTGCGAATACACGTAGCCGCAGACAATGCGGTTGCTGTCAAGGCTGGGCGTCAGGCCTTTGGCGAGCCCAAGTTTCTGGGGCAGTTCAATTACAAAGTGCCGTCGCTGAACGCCAAGATGAAAGGCCATCCGCCAATCTCTCCGAAATCCTGGTGGATTCAATTGGTCAACCCCGACGACCCGCAAACCATCGTCTACGATTTGACCGCCGATTTGGGAAAGCTTAGTGGCAATCAGTGGACGACAACAAATTGCACTCCGATCCCAGAATTCGCGACCGGTCTTGGCCGCACTGTTTGGACCCGCTGGACAATCTCGGGCCTCTTCGAAACTGCAATGCTGGACAACAAGGACGGCAAGCGCATCGCCAAGACATTCAAACTGAAACTCGGCAACAACGATTTCCCGATGACACGGGACATGCATCGGTTGTTCACCGACTTCACCCCTGTCGCCGTACAGGTTTTTGAAAGCCCCCCCGCCTGCTTCGAGCCTCGCGGGTTCTACGTGGATGCCATTGATGGAGACCGCCATGTCACAGCATGACAACAGTCCCGCCCATCAAGCCTTCGTGACGGTCAGCGCGGCATTGACGGGTTACAATAGTGCCGAGTTGCAAGGGACCGGGTGCACCGGGGAATACTGGCATCAATTCCGACAGGTTCTGCCAGAAGAGATTTTGAGCCGGTTTCTGTCTCACGCTCAATCCCTCGGGCAAGGGGACGATGATCAGATTATCCGCCAAACTTATCTGTCGGACAGGTGCCTTGGCCCGATTGCGCGTTCGCTGATTCAGCTTTGGTACACGGGTCAGTGGGTCCCGCTTTCGCAAGAATGGCGCGAAAGCTACGGCGCTTCTCGCTTTGATGTGGTCAAGATCATCTCGACACGCTCGTACAAGGAAGGGTTGGTCTGGGACGCCATCGGTGCCCATCCCATGGGGGCAAAGCAGCAGGGTTTTGGTGCTTGGGCGCTTGAACCTCCTCGGAAACGGGAGGCGGGCCAATGAACGCGATTACAGACGACGACAGAACCTATGATGTGGTCATTGTCGGCGCTGGATTTTCTGGTGCCATTCTGGCGAAAGAGCTTGTGTCAGCAGGGCATACAGTTCTGATCCTCGAGGCCGGTGCAGATCACGGTAAAACGTGGGAGACCTACCGATCCTATCTGGATCAGTACTACCTCTCGTTGGCGAAAACACCGAACTCACCCTACCCGGATCTGCCGACTTTGCCGTCACCTTCGGTGCTGGACATTACGGCGGTTCGCGGCACCGAACCGGACACGAACGGGTACTTTGTTCAACGTGGCCCGTTGCCCTTCGGCAGCAACTATCTGCGTGCCTATGGCGGAACCTCCTTGCATTGGCTGGGCACCAGCCTTCGGATGATGCCCGCAGATTTCGAAATGCAGAGCAGGTTCGGCCAAGGGGTCGATTGGCCATTTGGCTACAAGGATATTCGATCCGACTATGAAAGAGCCGAGTGGGAAATCGGCGTCTCTGCGGACGCCGAGGAACAGACACCCAGAGCATTGGGAATAAAGACCTCGGGCAAGCATGATAACCGGGGGTACTTTGCTAAAGGATATGACTTCCCCATGCACTCGATACCCTCGTCTTATATCGACGGGTTCTTTGCCCGGGCAGACGGCATGCCCATTGAAATTGGCGAAGACCCTAAAGATACAGTTAGACTGAAAGTCTCACGCACTCCACAAGGCCGCAACTCAACCCCGCGCAAGCCAAAAAATGCCAATGGCATACCTGTGGGCCGTAAGATGAGGCCCCAATTCCGACCGCGCGGGTCAACCGGCCCGTTTGCTTATATGGGCCAGCGCTGCGAGGGCAACTCAAGCTGTATCCCGATCTGCCCAATCCAGGCAAAATACAATGCAATGAAAACGCTGGATGATGCCAGGCATCTCCGCAAACATCACATGCAGACAATCACGCAAGCCGTGGCGTCCAAGGTCGAACTTGCCGAAAGCGGTCGCGTTTCGGGTATCGTTTACAAGAAGTACCCTTTCCCCGGCGTCGCGCAATACGAACTGCGCCGTGCCAAGGGCAAACAATACGTCCTTGCTGGTGGAGCGGTGGAAAACGTAACTCTTGCGCTGGCTTCCGAGATTTGTCGGACCAGCGGCGAACTGGGCCGCAACCTGATGGATCATCCCTACATGATGACTTGGGGTTCCGCGCCCGAGCCGGTTGGTCCGTTTCGTGGGCCGGGATCGACGTCAAGCTACGCCAATTTCCGGGACGGGACCTTTCGTGATAGAACTGCCGCACATAGGCTCGAGATCGGAAACTGGGGCTGGAACTTTGCCACCGGGGCCCCAAACACGGATGTGGCGCGCTTTGTTGAACAGGAGAACCTCTTTGGCAAAGCGCTTCGTGACAAATTATATCACGATGTTCAAAGACAGGTTCGCATCGGCACGATGGTCGAACAACTGCCCCGCTCGACCAACCGAGTCACGATTGATCCCGCCTATCGCACACCGATGGGTGAATATCGCCCTGTGATCAGCTATGATCTGGATGACTATTCGCGGGCCGGTTTGGCAACTGCCTATGACACTTGCACCCAGATTTTTCAGCGCCTGGGTATTCGAAACCACACGGCCTACAACCCATCTGACGCCGGATATTTCACCTATGACGGCCGGGGATACACGTTCTTTGGCGCAGGTCATCTTGTCGGAACCCATCGGATCGGAACGCACCCGCGCAATTCGGTGACTAATGACGTAATGCGAACCTGGGATCACGACAATTTGTGGATGGTAGGCGCCGGATCGATGCCAACAATCGCAACATCGAACCCGACACTCACGATGTCGGCAATGGCTTACCGAGCCTCCAGAGCAATATCGGATGCTGTTCGGAAAGGGGGTGCAAAATGACCTCGAAAGACAAACTGGAGAAAGAGCGCGCGACACTGTGTAAACTGTTTCAGGACGCGCTTATTCTTGAACTCACTACTATTCCTCCCTATGCGACTGCGTGTTATTCGATCCTCGAACAAGGCCAGTATGACCGGTCTGAGCCTACAATCGTAAACGCCGAACCCATCGAAGTGATCCGGCAGGTTATGGTCGAAGAAATGCTCCACATGGTTCTTGCGGCGAATGTCATGAATTCAATTGGCGGAACTCCGGAGCTGAACAATCCTAAGCTGCTGCCCAAATACCCCCAGCCACTGCTAAACGGCCGCGGTCCAACTGTTTATCTGCGCAGGTTTACACCAGACCAAATCAAGAGCTTTCGTGCGGTTGAAACGGCATCAAAAGATGAAAGGGCTGCGAAGAGCGGTGATTATCATACGATCGGAGGTTTTTACATCTACATCCGGGAAAGGTTGCGCAAAGCGTGTGATACTTATGGGGATGCCGCGATTTTTACCGGTAATGAGGCACGACAAATCACCGACGCCGACTATTTCGGTGCTGGAGGTGAGGTGATCGAGGTGATTGGCACCCCGTCGCAGCGCCGTAAGGCCGCGCTGAAGGCGATAAAGAAAATCATGGATGAAGGGGAAGGCGCAGACCTTGGTCACAGAGCTGGTGACAAAGACATGATCCCTGGCCCTGACCACCGCGAGGATGTTGCGCACTATTTCAAGTTCAACGAAATCCTGCACAGCCGGTATTATAAACCAGATGACAGCATAGACGGCCCGCCCACCGGTGGCGACCTCATCGTCGATTGGAGCGCGGTATCCCCGATGCGGGATGATCCGTCCGAAAAGGACTTCAAGAACGCGCCAGAGATCGCAGAAATATCTGCCGAATTTAACGCGGCCTGGTCCGGCCTGCTTGATGGTCTGCACATTGCGTTCAACACGGACAAGACTGCGCTAAGGTCATTGGTCCCAGCAATGTATGACATCAAGTCTCTGGCGCAGAAATTGATGCGTATTCCTTTGCCGGATGGATCAGGGGAAACTGCCGGACCAACCTGGACGTATCTTGCAAAGAGAAAGAGTTGATCGCTCGTTTCGTTGCAAGTCGATGAATACACGCCGCAGCTATTTGGTCAAATTCGGAAAGCAATAATTTGCTGTATTAGCAGCGGCATAGCGCAGTCCTGAATCGGCCAAAATGATCTGAGATAGCACTCGAATAGCGCTATTTATCCTGTGTTGTTTCTTGACTCACCCAGGATGCGTAAGGATTTGAATCCACTACAGTGACTTTGGGCAATCGATATGAACCCAACGCGCGCGCATCACATGCCAGTTGGTGGTGAAACTGCGAAACTAACGCATCGCCGTCATCTCCCGTCAGCAATCGCTTTCAGAGACGCAAATGTGGGCACGCGAACGCAGACGCGAAGACCTAGGGTGTTTTCTGGACCGTGAATAGCTCAATCTCCGAGGGACTGGACTTGCAAAGGTCCAGAAAACCTACCCTATTAACCGCAATCAGCCGCCGCTCAGTCGTAAGCTGCCGTCACGATCATTTCGACCTTCAATACATCACGGGCGAGCTTGGATTCTCCGCAGGCGCGGGCAGGCGCGTGGCCTTCGGGCACCCAAGCGTCCCAAACGGCATTCATCTCGGCAAAGTCTGCCATATCCGCCAACCAGATTTCGCATTTTAGGATGCGGGTCTTGTCGCTGCCTGCCTTTTGCAAAAGATCCTCAACCTTGGCCAGAATGTCCTGCGTCTGATCTGCCACGGTCGGCGCGTCCGAAGTCTGACCGCACAGGTAGGCAACGCCGTTGTGTTTGACGATCCGGCTCATGCGCTGACCGGTTTCGATGCGGGTGATTGTCATAACTTGTACTTTCTCATTGTTGAATTTAGCAGTGATTTGAGCTGCCCACGGCACAAGCGTTGAAATGCCAATGGGAGCCATAGATCAGAAGCCGGCATTCCGAGGCCGAGTTTCCTTCAAGTCAGATTGTCCGCCAGTTCATTTTGATATCCAAAAAGGGCCGGCAGCCCGCCGGTGTGGAGCAGAATGACCTTCTGACCCGGTTTAATCTTCTGGCTTTCAACCAGATGCATCAAACCGGCGAATGTCTTGGCGGAATAAACCGGGTCGAGGAAAACCCCTTCGGTCCGTGCCATTTTTTCCAGTGCGGCACGCGTTCTTGCGTTCACTTTGCCGTAACCTGGCGGCAATGCATCGTCATAGACATCGATCCGCGCCTGCAATAGAGCGGCATCAACATCCAGCAAGTTTGCAAGTTTCTGTAGAACGATCATCATGCGGGCGTGTTGCTTCTCGCGATCTCTGCGCACGCATATTCCAAATACCGGGGCTGTACTGCCTTCCAGTGCTAGACCGGTTAGCAAACCGCCATGCGTAGCACCACTGCCTGACGGCACAACCACCGCATCGAAATTGGGCATCTGGGCGCACAATTCCTGTCCGCCAACGACATAGCCCAACGCCCCCAGAGGTGGATGATTCAAGCCCAGATGAATGACATATGGCGTGCGGCCTTGGGCCTTCAATTCGTCAGCACGCGCGTGCAATGCCGCGTCGGCCCCAGCTTCGTCTTCGCCCTCGGGATAGCTGATATGCTCGGCACCCAGAATCTGTGCCAAAAATACGTTCCCGGACCTGTAATACTCTTCGTCCATATCTGGGACACGCTCTTCTAACTGAAGCACGGATTGCATGCCCAGCTTAGCGGCCGCCGCGGCTGCAGATCGGACAAAATTGGACTGAACAGCACCGGTGATTAGAATGGTATCGGCACCTTGTTGCTGAGCATCGCCGAGGTAGAATTCGAGCTGCCGTGTTTTATTGCCGCCAAACACAAGCTCCGTCAGATCATCGCGCTTGAGCCAGAGATCGATCCCCAATTCCGCCGACAACCTGTCTAACCGTTCCAGAGGTGTCGGGCCCGACATAAGCCGGGCGCGAGGAAATCTCTCCAGATTGTCGTTTCGTTGCATCGTGTACCTCCCGGGATTATGCAATCATGTAGGCGCGCTGAAACAGGACACAGCAAGCGATGAAAGAAACCACGCGGATCGCGGCTATGACGACCGACTGCGGCAAGTAAGGGCCTCCTGCCCGTCCAAGCAGGCTGCCTACCAGCGTGATTATGACAAAGCCGAGCAGTTGCGGCCCGTATGTGATCGCCTGCGTTTCGGACAGGCTGTGCAACAGGAATGCAATGCCATAAGCCACCAGCGCGATGGGCTGCACCAGCTTGGCCACCTCTTTGGCTGAACGGCCCTTTGCGATCAAACCAAACACCATAAGCGGGCCCGGTGTTGCCGCCCAGACGGTTGCAAGCCCGGACAGTCCTGTAATGGCTGAAAACCCAAAACGCCCGATTGTGCCGCGCAAGGGAAGCAGGGTGGTGATCAAGCCGATCAACAACAAGCAGGCCGTCAAGGCCAGAACAAACGTCTCGTTCAACAACGGATAAACAGTAAGACCGGCAGCTACACCGACACAACATGCGATGATCGCATTAAGAATGAGTGGCTTGTTGTTCTTTAGTACATGACGGTCCGTCGCGACTATCGACACAAGGGTATTCAGCAACAGCAATATGGGAACTGCCGTCGAGGTGCCGAGCAGGATCATCATCGGGGGACCCGCGATGATACTGAAACCGATGCCCACGCCAACCTGCAGCATTGCCCCGAGGCAAATGGCGGCCATCAAAATAGACAGATCAATGGTCACATAGCACTCCTGCAGCTTTGGCATTGTTGCAAGACCTCAGATATCCTGAGGTTACGGCCATGGTCCATGTCATTCCTTCATTCGAATTGATTGGCACGCACTAACGCTGCCAGGGCATCAATCCAGAGTATAGCTCGCGGGCCGCTACGGAATGTGCCATTTGCGCAAGTGTCGTCAGATCATACACGGGAAGGCGCAGTTCTTCCTGAAGGCGCGATGCGTAGGGCGGCAGGTCTGTACACTCCAAAACCAGCGAGCGGATATCAGGGGCCTCAAGCATCAGGCTACGGGCTGCGTTCAGGACCTCGGCCTCGATCAGGTCTGTGTCCATACGGGTGCGGGTATTCCGCAAGATCACTTCTGCAAATTCACTAGTGTCCTCCAGTCCCTTCACCGCCACCGGAACACCGGCGGCACCGACGCCTTCAAAATGCCGGGCGGTCAAAGCAGACGCGTCTGCAGTCAAAACACCCACCGGAGCGTTCGCGCCGGTCATGTGATAAGCCAGCGGCACTTGGATCAGGCTGGAGGCAAAGACGGGAACAGAAACCGCTGCCGCGAGTTCCTTTTGAAACAGCGCAAGAAAGCCACAGCTGCCGGTAATGGCGCGCACGCCTTCGGCCTCAAGCCGTCTGGCACCTTCGATGAAGGGTTCAAGCAATTCCGGCGTAGGGTTGTTCAGAAGTTTCGGGACAGTCACCCCGTCGATCATTTCATACAGAACCGGAAATGGCAGGCTGGACGGGTTCTTGATATGGCCCGGTGGCTTTGGGAAATAGCTTTCAAGGCAAAGCACACCGATTGAGGCCCCGCAGATATTCTGGCCGCCTTGATAAATTGGCATTGTCATCAGGTCCTTCTTTGATTTGAAAGTTCAAAACCGGGTTGGTGTATACGGTGCTAGATCGATATTCGGGATGCGATCCGAGACGATATCCGCCACTAGCTCGCCGGTTTTCGGGGCCATCATCAGCCCGTAATGAGAATGCCCGAACGCTGCACAGAGTCCCTCTTGGTCTTTTACTTGCCCGATTGCGGGCAAGCTGTCCGGGAATGACGGGCGCCGACCCATCCAAAACCGCGCCTCACCTGTATCAAGCTCGGGCATCATGGCCTTGGCCTGTTGGGACAGGATTTGCTTCTTCCGTGGGTCAGCGGGTGCATCGGCGCTGCCGAATTCAGCCGTACCGGCGACCCTAAGCCCCCCAAGCATCGAACTTGCGACCACCTTTGCATCCACATCCATGACCGAGTTGTTCAGTTCGACCGCAGGGGTTGGGAATTCGACATGATAGCCCCTTTCGGCCACGAGAGGCATAGGCAATCCCAATGGTTTCAACAGGTCGGCAGACCATACGCCTGCCGCAAGAACAACATGGCTGGCGGTTAGCGTATCCTGCGCAGTTGCAATCTGCCAACCACCCTCTTCTGCGGGGGTAAGCTTGGTGACTTCGGTTTGCACAATTTCAGCACCTTGCACTCGCGCCTTTTCGGCCAAAACCGCTCCCACACGTCCCGGAGCGGTTACACGCGCTTGCCCTTTGATCACGATCGCACCTTTGAACGCTTCGGACATAGCGGGCTCCAATCGGCGCAGTTCGTCTCCGTCGACGCGTTCCAGATCGCCGCCTTTTTCTCGGCGGATAAGATATCCAAGCCCGTCCAGATCAGCCTGTTCTGGTCGGCGAAAGGCGTGGATGTAATAGCTATCGGTGATCAGGTTCTCGTGCCCGGTACCATGTAAATGACGCCGGTACAGATCGACGGAGGGGCGACAAAGAACCTCCATTGCGTCCGAGACTTCGCGAACAGTTTTTTCTCCTGAGTTTCCGAGAAATCGCAACCCCCAAGGAATCATTTTGGGCCAGAAGCTGGGCCTGACTGACAGCGCGCTCTTTGGGTCAAGCAGCATTTTGGGCAGCATTTTCCAGATACCGGGCATTGCTTGCGGAATGATCGACCAAGGCGAAACCACACCAGCATTCCCGAACGAGGTTTCCTGACCCGGCTCACCTCGATCGATCAGCCGAACCTGAATGCCCCGTTCCTGCAGCGACAAAGCGCAACAGATGCCGACGATTCCTGCGCCGATGATGGTCACTTGTTCTGTCATCAGTTCAGGCCGGAGATTGACTGCGGTTGCGCGCGATCAATTGGGTGACGATGACAGGCGAGGCAACGGCCAGCGCGATCAGGTCTGCCGTCAGGCTGGGCGCGACAAAGATAATCCCCGCAAGGGCCATCAGAATCCGCGCCGCAACATTCATCGGTTTCAGCCAGTAGCCCACAACCGCAGCCGACAGGGCGATGACCCCGGCGATACAGCTGGCGGCGGTGTAAGTGAACTCCCAGAAATTGAAGCCGGTTGAGGATACGAACAGCAGAACTGGCGCATATACGAAAGCCATCGGCGCAATCACCTTGCCCAATCCAAGAGTGAATGCCGACAGGCCAGTGCGGAACGGATTCGAGTTGGCAATTGCAGCAGCCGCGTAGGCCGACGTACAGACCGGGGGTGTGATTTCTGACACCACGCCGTAATAGAGCACGAACAGGTGGCTGGCGATGGGAGGAACGCCGAGCTGCGCCAAAGCAGGCTGTGCGACCGATACCAGCATGATGTACAACGCTGTGGTCGGGATACCTGCGCCCATCAGGATACAGACGATGGCTATGAAGACCAGTGAGATGAACAGCTGCAGGTCTTCCATGGCAAACAGCTGGAAGCTGCCGAACGAGATCATGTTGTAAATATCTGAAGCCAGATTGCCCGCGCCCTGTGTCACCATGAAGCCAATGCGAAAGCCGATGCCAGTGGTGTTGATCACTCCGACCACGATGCCAACCGCAGCCGCTGCGGCACCAACGGCCAGCGAGTACTTCACGCCCAGTTCGACCGCCTGCAGCATCTCGGGCACTTCAATCCGTTTCTGTGGATTCAGCGTGGCAATAACCGACAGGCCACAAAGGATTGCGGTCATCGTCAGGTCGAACCCGCCATCCGAAAATTTCCAAAGCACAAAAGCCAGGAAAGCCGCGGCATAGACCAGCGTTGGCGGCTGTTTGATCCGCGACATGCCCGCGATGACCGCCAGAGAAATACCGCAAAAAGCGGACATGAATGGCGTGTAGCCCGTAAACAGCACCACCAGCAGGCCGATCAGTGGCACGATATTGGCCCAGCCTTCCGCCCAGACGGCTTTGAGTTGCGGCAGTTGCTCTTTCGCCAGACCCTTCAGGTTCAGCTTGCGTGCCATCAAGTGCACCACAGCGAAGACGCCGACATAGTGCAGAATTGCCGGGAAGATCGCTGCGATCACAATGGTGGTGTACGGAACCTCAAGGAACTCGGCCATGATGAAGGCCGCAGCGCCCATGATCGGCGGAGTAATCTGGCCGCCGGCCGAAGACGCAGCCTCAACCCCGCCCGCAAAATGGCCCGGGTATCCGAGGCGCTTCATATTGGGGATAGTCAATGCTCCGGTCGATACGGTGTTGGCCACCGATGAGCCCGAGATCGTGCCAAAGAAAGCTGAGGACACGACTGATACCTTTGCTGGACCGCCAGTATAACGGCCCGCAAGTATAGTCGCGTTGTCGATGAACAGCTGCCCCAGACCGGTGCGTTGCGCGATGACGCCGAACAAAACAAAGTGAAAGACGATAGTCGAAACCACCCAGAGCGTGACGCCGTAGATACCTTCCTGCGGAAAATACATCGACGATACGAAGGTTTTGAAATTCACGCCGGGATGCTGCAGCAGTCCGGGGAAGTACGGCCCAAGCAGGGCGTATGAGATGAAAACACAGATGATAAGGGGCAGCACCCAGCCCAGCGTGCGCCGCGCAATGTCCAGCACCAAAAGGATGATGACGACGCCCAGAAATACATCATAGTTGTTGGGGTTGCCCATCCGGAACGTCTGTTCCTCGATCCCAAGGAACGGAATGCCGCGCCAGGCTATGCCAACATAGAGCGCGGCAATGATGCCAAGCGCCATGAAAACCAGATCATAGAGCGGGATGTTACCGATGCGGAACCGGCTGACCTTAAGGGCATAAAGGCTTTTGGCCCCGACAATCGGGATTGTGGCGTAGACCAGAATGAACAGCAGGGCGAGGTAGATGCCCATGTGCCAGTGGTCTGCGGGCAGGCCGAATCCGGCTGTGAAGAATTCGTAGAACGCTAAAATCAGGGCCACAACACGGAGAACTTTTCCAGCGGTGGGCGTCACCTTTCGGACGGCGGCACCTTCATCGAACTGTTCCTCGATGGCCGCTAGTTCCTCAGCCGTCAATTCGTGGTCATCAAGTTTCTGGGTCTCGGACATGATGGCCTCCCGATTTCGCATAGTTCCAGTGTGCGGTGCCCCACATAGGGGCACCGACGATACGGTTCAGTTTGTTGCGTTTACTGAAGAAGTCCGGCTTCTTTGTAGAACTTCTCGGCACCCGGATGCAGTGGAACACCCAGCGCCTCTACACCATCCAGCGCGGTATCGGGCGTGATCTGCTTACCCTTGGCATGGCCGTTGTCCAGTAGCTTGCGGGTGTTGTCGTTCCACAGGGCTTTGGTCAGCTGATAGACCAGATCTTCCGACAGATCCGAGGACACAACCAGCATAGCACTGACCGCAGGGGTCTTGGTTTCCGCATCTATGCCTTCATAGACACCACCCGGAATAGCCGAAGGGATATAGGCCGGAATGATCTCGTTGATCTTGGCCAGATCTTCATCGCTGAACGAATGCAGGTTCATGCCTTTGGTCGACGACAGTTGTACCATCGCGGCAACTGGCCAGCCCGCAGCGTAGAAATAGGCGTCTAACTGACCGTCAGCCAAACGCTCGGCGCTTTGACTGTTGTTCAGTTCGGCTTCATCCATATTGTCGCGATTCACGCCCCAGGCGTCGAGCATCTGCAAAACTGCAACCTGCGTACCCGATCCGGCCTGTGCGATACCGACGCGTTTGCCTTCCAGATCGCCCAGGTCGTTGATCGTCTGACCAGCGGGCAGTACGAGATGCAGATCCTCGGGGAACAGATTTGCAACGATGCGGAGGTTGGGATGAGGTTTACCCTCGAACTTGCCTTCACCCAGATACATCGATCGGGTCACATCAGCCGCGGCCAGACCGGCCTCAAGCTCACCATTCTGCACGGCGGCGTTGTTGAATACAGACGCTGTTGTGGATTGCGCAATCGCGATCAGCCCCGGAACGCCACATTGGCCGCCTTCTTCACATGGACGCGATCCCGGAGGGGCGGAAATTCCGTTGGCGATGGTGCCGCCGATGGGGAAGTAGGTTCCGCCTGCGCCACCGGTCCCGATGCGGAAGAATGTTGGATCCTGCGCCAGCGCAGGGGCGGCAAGCGCGCCTGCCAAGGCCAGTCCAGTCAAACATTTCACGAATTTCATAATCATCTCCGTTGTTGGATCGCTGGATTCGGTTTTCCCGAATTCGATCTCCTCAGCGTAGAGACGATTCGCATAAATGCAAATTTTTTATACTTCACAAAACTAAGGTTTTATTTATACATTAACCATGAACCTTATGCAGCTCACAGTGTTTCGCGAAGTGATGGAGACCGGCTCTATCTCGCAAACTGCCAAGAAACTGAATCGCACTCAGCCGGCGATTAGCCTTGCGTTGAAAAACTTGGAAAAAACGCTGGGACTGACCCTGTTTGAACGCAAGGGAAGACGCCTGGTTCCGGTTCCTGAAGCGCACTACCTTCTGGCCGAAACCACAGGCATTCTGGACCGTCTCGCCACCATCTCCAGCACAATGGAAGGGTTGATCAAAGGGCATGCAGGCAGCCTGAACATCGCAACGATGCCTGGCCCGTCCGCCTTTTTGTTCCCGCGTTTCATCAGCCAGTCGGTCGGAGAAAACCCCGATATTCGCATCACTCTTTCCACCCGCAGTTCACCTCAGATTATGGAGCTTGCAGGGACCCAGAACATCGACTTCGGATTTGCTGATTTCGAACATTCAGCGGGCAAAGAACCGCAGTACTCTGCCGAACTAATCAAAGCAGATTGCTTCTGTGCCATTGACCGCACCCACCCACTTGCTTCGCGTAAGAGCCTGACACTGTCTGATCTGAACGATACGCCCATGGGCGGCTTGCATGCGTCACACCCATTCCAGCGCAAAATCCGGCAGGAATTCGAGGAGGTCGGTGCTGAGTACAATCCGACAGTGACCTGCCAGTATTTTCAGCCGCTCATCCCCTTCGTCAGCTCCGGGCAATGTTGCAGCATCGTTGATCCGCTGACCGTCGTGACCGAGCAAGAATTGAACCTGTCCGACGGAAAGGTCGCTTTTTTGCCATTCAAGAAACCGCTCAGATATGAATACGCGATCCTTGAACCCAACCACCGGCCGCCGTCTCAACTGGCTTTAAAGATCAAAGCTGGATGGAAAGCCGAGGTCTTAAAAATGTTGGAAGACGTGAAGGCGAATCCTCACACAGAATGGATTTTCCAGGCCGGGCGTGAGTAATACTGATCGGCCCCAATGAGTTGATCTCTTGATCGCTCGAAGCGATTTACAGCGTCAAGTTGATTTGAGAAGATCGACGGCTGGTCGGAATTCACTGATTTAGCGTAACGCAGTTTTCGGTCGGCACCGATGACGCACCAACCATCGAGTATTCATACGAATTGTTTCAAAGGAGCGTTTCAACCGTTTCAGATGGCTCAACAATTACCCCTTTTGGACACAATTTTGTCCCAAAATAAAATGTAATTGCACTCAATAGTTATCAATGTGGCATGATCATGATGCTTGTCGTCCAAATACCGGCGCTTAACGAGGAGGAAACCCTTGCCGAAGCGATCGCGGCAATTCCCCGATCGATTCCTGGCGTTAGTAAAGTTGAAGTACTGGTCATCGACGACGGCTCCACCGATCGGACCGTTGAAGTCGCCTGGAATGCCAAAGCTGATCACGTTCTGGAAATGAGCAGCCATGTCGGCCTCGCCCGTGCGTTCAGTGCCGGCATCGAGTATGCACTTTCATTGGGCGCGGATGTGATCGTCAACACCGATGCAGACAATCAGTATTGTGCTGACGACATTCCGGCCCTGATTGATCCGATACTGAAGCGTAAGGCACAAATCGTGGTCGGCGCTCGCCCGATCAGAGAGATCGAGGGCTTCTCGCCGTTGAAGAAAACCCTTCAACGGCTGGGCAGTTGGGTCGTGCGACTGGCTAGCAAGTCAGAAATCCCTGATGCGCCCAGCGGATTTCGCGCCTATTCCCGAGATGCCGCTGCCCGACTCTGTGTTGTCAACACTTATACCTACACTCTGGAAACCATCATTCAGGCCGGACGCAAACATATCCCGATGACCTCGGTGCCTGTTCGGGTCAACAAGGTAACACGCCCGTCTCGTCTGTTCAGAGGTATCGGAGAGTATGTCACCCGCTCCGCAAGAACTATTCTGCGCGTTTTTGTGATCTATGCACCATTGAAGTTCTTCCTGACGCTTTCGGCAGTATTCGCCTTGCCTGGCTTAATCGGGGTTGGGCGATTTCTCTATTATTACGCGACAGACGGGGGGGCCGGGCATGTTCAGTCGCTGGTTCTGTCCGGTGTGCTGCTGGCAATGGCCACGATACTGTTCGCCGTTGGTATCCTGGCCGATCTTATCGCCACCAACCGTAGTCTGCTGGAAGACATCCGGGCCCGAGAGTTGCTGCGCGCGCCGATTAGACCTACTGAAGTAGTTTCCCTCGACCCGGTCAGGGCGGTAGAGAATGGATAATCCGGCGCTAGGCGATCAGCGAAACGCCGGATTGGTAGGGGCTATCACTCTTGATCGAGTGGTACGTGCGAGCATTGTCGTTGTCTTCGTGTTTATGCTGGTGCTGGCGTATACTCACAATGTGAATTGGGACGAATTCTATTTCCTGTCACATGTCCATGCCTTCCTCGACGGTCGATTGGACCGTCCAATGCAGACCTTCTTCGTGCATGGTTTCACATGGCTCGATGCGCTGCCGGGTCATGAGATGGAACAGATATTTGCAGCCCGGCTTGTGATGGTTGCATGCGTTGGGCTGACCACAATTTCTGTGCACCGTATCGCCCTGTGTTTTACCGAACAGCGATTTGCCGATATCGCTGCTCTGGGTTTCCTGACTTCGGGCTACGTTTTGGCCTATGGCGCCAGTTTCCGCGCCGATCCCATTGCTGCGGCATTACTGACTTCTTCGATTGCAATCTTGCTGACCACGCGCCTGTCTGTCTGGCAAACACTGGCGGCAGCGCTTCTGAGCGCTCTAGCCGTACTGGTTACGATCAAATCGGCACTCTATCTGCCCGCATTTCTGGCCGTGCTGATATGGAGGATCGAAGATCGAATAGCGGTACGGCGCATCATTATCACGGGTATCTTGGCGGCTGGCATTTGCGTGTCATTCTACCTCTGGCATGCGTCTGGCCTCCGCGTCGCCGAAGACAACCAGACGGCAAACAATGCAAAGGACGCGCTGAATACGACGCTGTTGAAAAGCGGCATATTCCCACGATCAACTGAATTCATGAGTTGGGCTATGCTCAGTCTCCCACAGATCATTCTTGTGGGGATCGGACTGTGTGCCGGTCGGAATGCTCGGCGGGTTCTGTTGATTGCGCTCTTTGCTGCACCGCTCCTCTCGGTGGTGATCTATCGCAATGCCTTTGTCTATTTTTACCCCTTCGCTACCCCACTCCTGATGGTAGCCGTCGCGATCGGAGCACAGAGGCTTGGATCATCACGACGCTCGGCACAACTGGTGATGGTGATGCTTGCGGGGCTTTTTGTCCAGGCAGCCCTAGCACTGCAAGATCGTGCAGGAAACCAACGCGCCACTATTGCGGAAATTCATCGCCTGTTCCCAGATCCGGTCGCCTATATTGATGACAGCCACATGATCGCAAGTTTCCCGAATCCTGGTTTCTTCATGTCAGGCTGGGGCGTTACACGCTATCAGGCGGCGGGCCAGCCCGTATTTGCCAAAATCATCGTAGAACAGCAGCCGCCTCTACTTATCGCCAACAAAACTGCTCTGACGCTGACGATGGACCCAAGTTCGGCCAATGGAGCCGAGCCTGTGCTGTTGCCTGAGGACCACAAGATATTACGCGAGTCATATGTGCACTATTCGGGATCGATCTGGCTTGCCGGAGGATCAGTGACGCTGACCGGCGAACCGGTTGAATTGGCACTTCCGTTCCCCGGGAGGTATCGAGTCGAGACCAGCCAGCCAGTACAGATTGACACAAGTGCCGTCGCATCTGGAGACATTCTCAGCATTGGGGCTGAGGCAGTAACAATCAACGGACCGAAAGGTGTTGCTGTCAGGCTGATCTGGGATACTGGTGTGGCGCCGGTCGCACCAGAAAGCTTGGATCGAGAGGTTTATACCGGCTTCCGGGTGCTTTCGCTATGAATGCCGATACGCCTCTTTCCCCTCGGGTGGTCAGCACCACTTCGATACCATCTGAGCCCGGCAACAAGCGGGTGATTTTTTGGGGAACATATGATCTTAGCAAACCGCGTACTCGAATTCTCCGAACTGGATTGCAAGAACTCGGCGTAGAAGTAATTGAAATCCACGCAGAGATTTGGCCCAAACACGCGGATAAAAGCCAGTTGAACGTGGCTGTGATGATCCGAGTGTTGTTCAGCGCGTTCTTGGCCTATCCGCTTCTGATCCTGCATTATTTGCGTGCGCCTCGTCATGACGCAGTGATGGTTCCCTATCTTGGCGCGCTCGATACATTGGTGTTGTGGCCCTTTGCCCTGCTACGTCGGCGGCAGATCACCTGGGACATGTTCCTTTCGCTTTACGACACTGTCGTTAACGATCGAAGTATGGTTGGAGCCAAGTCACTGCCGAGCCAGATGCTTTGGGTCACTGAATGGCTGGCCTGTCGGGCAGCGCATCATGTCTTGCTCGATACGAAGGCGCATGCCGAGCATATTGCACGGATCTTCAATTTGCCTGAATCCAGGATTGGAGCAGTGCCGGTGGGAGCTGAGCCGGGATCCTTCCAGCGTCTGCCTCCTCCTGTGCGCCACGACGGTCCCACTAGAGTGTTGTTTTACGGACAGCTCATCCCGCTGCATGGGCTTAAAACGATATTGACGGCAGCTACCTCGGATCGAGGTCGCGATATCAATTGGCACCTGATTGGCACCGGGCAAGAGCGCCTATTGCTCGAGACAGCTCTGGTTGATGCGGAGCATAATCATATCTCCTGGCAGAAGTGGGTTCCCTATGAGGAACTGACCGAGGCAATTTCAAATGCCGACATCTGCCTCGGCATTTTTGGCGCTTCTGGCAAGGCTGCGTCAGTGGTGCCGAACAAGGTTTATCAGGCGCTGTTGTCAGGGCGTTCAGTGATCACCCGAAGCTCACCTGCCATGATCGAAACATTCGGCACCGAAGCTCTCGGGGTGAAGCTTATCCCTCATTCAAATCCCGAAGCGCTGCTGGATGCCATCGCTGAATTGAGGCACGAGGGCTATCCGGTAATGCCTGAAGACAAACTGAAAATGGCCCAGCCGCATGAGATTGCGCGGACTCTTTGCGGATACTTGTTTCATTGTGCACCTCAAGCCGGATAAAACTGTGGTCGACATGACTGATACCGCCATTAATTCCGCAGAGCATAGTGCTTCTGCCATCTATCACAGGCACTTTGGCCCGGCCCTGCCGCAATCCAATTGGGTGCCCGCGCCGCGGTATCTTCTAAGGCGTGATCGGGTTATGCGGCATCTCAAAAATCTGATGCCTTGCAGAGTGCTTGACATCGGGTGCGGACCGGCTGCGCTATTGTCAGAACTGGCAGAACAGGGTTTTGAAGCTTATGGCGTAGATCGTTCGCAGCAAGCCCTTGAACTGGCAGATAAGCTCAACACTCAAGCCAGCCCTATGACACTCTTGGCCGAGCTTGACCCGGATTGGAAAAACTCCTTCGACCTGATCATGTCATTTGAAGTGATTGAGCACTTGGAGCAAGATATTGAGGCCATGAGAGAATGGCAAACTTATCTGAAACCCGGTGGAACAATGATCTTGTCGACGCCTGCGCACCCATCCCGCTGGAATGCTGCCGACGTTTGGGCAGGGCATGTTCGACGCTACAGTAAAGAACTTTTAGTACATTCGGTTCAGGACGCCGGCTTCACCGTCGAAACTGTTGAGTGCTACGGTTTTCCTTTGGCCAATATCATGGAGTATTGGCGTGCTCGGGCCTATGGGCAGACATTGGAAACCAACGCCAAATCGGGTAAAACAGCGAACGACCTTACCAACGAAAGCGGTAGCGATCGTTCCATTGAGCGGCGCTTCTGGCCTGTGTTTTCTTCCATACCCGCAGTCACGGTCATGCGGCTTTTTTTCCAGCTACAACGCCCGTTCCTTAACACCGAATTTGGAAACGGCTTTCTTGTAGTGGCGCGCAAAACATAAGAAGATGGCGACCGTCCTGCGCTATATCGGCACCGCTGCTACCCTGATCTTCATCGGAATCATTCTGGTTCGACACGCGGGAGACATCGCTGTGCTCGACCTCGGGTCAGGCCGCGCCCGTTATGCACTGCTAGGTGGGTTTACCCTTTATGTGCTGTCGCAGCTCGTAGGTGCCGTCGCTTGGGGGGTGACGCTAAACATCTATGACATTGCCCTACCGCGCACACGCGCTGAAAGTCAGTTAATGGTATCGCAGATCGGGAAATACATCCCCGGCAATGTTGCCCACCTTTTGGGACGTTTCGCCCTCGCAAGGAGTGATGGAGTGCCATCCGCAATTATTGCGTCATCTCTGTTGCTCGAGATCGGTTTTCTGCTCGCCAGCGGTGCTCTGGTCGTCGGAATTGTGCTCCTGACCATGCCCGATCTTGTCGCCGCAGTAATTGCAGACCTTCCAGGATCCTGGCTCGATGGACAGACGACAATCATCTTCTTCGGAATTCTGGCCTGCATAGTGATTGGCCAGATTGTGATTTGGCGCAAAGCGGGAAAACCGAAACTTACATTTTCAAAATGCCTGATCCTATTGTTTCTGCATAGCTTCAACTTTTTGATGCTGGGTTTGTCACTTTGGTGTGTCGCACGGGCGATCTACCCTCAGGGTGGTGCCGGTATATTGCAATGCATCGCAATCTTTTCGACAGCCTGGGTCATCGGTTTTCTGATGCCAGGCGCACCCGGTGGTATCGGTATTCGAGACGGAATTATTGCTCTCGGACTTGGCCTTTTCACTGATCAGGGAGTCGGTCTAAGCGCTGCGATCGCGCATCGCGCGATCTCGGTTCTGGGGGATGTAGCTGTGTTTGGGCTTGGCGTAACCCTGCGCCGATATCTAAGCAGTGGTGAGCACGAAGCTGTATAGGCTTATTAATTTGGATCGGGTCAGCCAGATAACTTGAATCGGAGTCTATCGTATCTGAAGGTCGCCATGCGCTGCCTCAGGCGCTAGGGTGCCGTCTTCTATTCGTTTCCAAACATAGTGCGACTTCTGGTGCGTACTACATTCCTTGAGCGCACCCAGCATCGCCCAAAGCCAGGGTTGAGGTCGTTCAAATTTGACCCAAACCTATCGTGAGTTTTCAGCAGGCAACCGATCAATGTGCTTTTTCTCAACATCGTTCGAGAGGGTCGCGTTCAATCGCCACTCACCTAACGGGATGACCGGCTTGTTTGCGGCCTGTGCATCAGGTTCAAAAGTAACAACAATGGTTTCACGCTTGTCACTTTCATCAAGATCAAGCTGGATCATGAGCCGTGTAACGCCTGAATTCGGATTCTGCATCGCACATTCAGAATTGAATGCCGTTTCGCAAGGATTGGCTGAAAGTTGAGAGAAGGTGGCGTTTGGCGGCGACAGTATGCGTGCGGTTAGTTCTTTCCCATCCTGGCGCAATGTGGCCTTGGAGCCATCAACTGTTAACTGCGCTTCGGTATGCATTGCCCACGCCACCCGCCCCCGTTGATCAGGGCTAATTTCATCCTGAACCAACACTGTCGTTCCGTCGACAAGAGCTATGCCTCGTCTGACCGTTCCCTTGGGCTTTCCATAGGCGTCTGAAAGATCGGCGATTGCAAAATCGAAACCTGGAAACTGCGCCAACTCCTCAACATGCGCCCGCCCCGTTTCGATTTGATTTGCCATGTCAAAGGTCAGTGTATTCTGCCCGATCGTGGCGGTTCGATAATAGTCAAAACGTTTGTCAGTAAAGTAGCCGGGCAATTGGTAATTTCCGAGCCCAAGATCCACCCCCCAACGTACACCGTCGGCTTCAAGCACAAAGGTGCCCGCATCAAGGTCATTGTGATGGCTGCTAAGCGGCCCAGCCTTGAGGCCGATATAGCTGGCCTTAGGGTCATTCCAACCAGACCGCATGGTTACGATCCCAAGCCCTCCAGACCAATAGGATGTTGATCGGGCAGTGATTGGTTCACTATTGCTTCGCTGCTGCCAGATCAGCTCGAATGCAGGATGGGAAGACCGCATTTTGCTATTCATTTTAATGTCGTAGCCCGGGCGATTGAACCGCGACGCCAACCAGGTCAACACAACAAGGTCAGTGCTTGTATCGCTGTCTCCAAAGTTAAACAGCATGCCAGTTGGCCCAGATGCATGGATCAGGAACTCCCCAAAATCCTCCAACCCTACCATTCTAGAGAGATCAAAATCATGCCCGAGGACGGAAACAAGCGCATCAAACGCCACCGCCGCGTCCCGGGCGGACAAAGCCCCGTACATCGGTCCTTCTGGCCATGCACCATCCGGAGCAAACATTGCCAACCCATTTCTAAGTGAAACCTGCGCTTGCTCAATAATATGATCAGCCAGTTCCGGTTCTGTTTCTGACACAACCAGAGCAGCGACGATCATTCCTGCATTGCAAACGATGTTCCAGTTGAAGGAAGCAACGGGCCAGGCGATATCTGCGGTAGCCGTCCCATCAGGAAGCGATGCGGGAACAGACACTGGGTTCACCCAGCGTTGGGGGGCGATCCAACCCTTGTCATAATAATGCGTATCCAGATCGTAGATTTTGGCGGCTTCTTTCAACCCCTTCTCGACAAGTGCCGATCGAATGATTTGATGATCCTCTTCGTCCAGATTGTCACTAATCCAACTGTATCCGAGCGACACCGCCAATGTGACACGGCTTAATCCCAGAAAGTGTGCGGGCTGCCATGTCTCCAGTTCCGAAAATTGCAAGAGTTCGGTTCTGGCGCGATCGGCATAGCGACTGTCACCGGTCAATCGCCAAGCCAAAGCCAGTGTGGTGAGGCGTTCGACCGGACGTTGTCCAAATCCACGAAAAGCTTCGTGAAGCTGACCATCTCCATTCCGAACTGCCTCAACAATAGTAGGCGACTGCAAATGCGCTTCTGCACTCTCAATCAATGCCTGATAGTCAGCCGCGAACACCTGATCGGCTGCGCGCTGTGTTTCTATGCGCTGGACGATCTCATCCGTTAGAACGACTTGCGGCACTGAGTTTTGGGACAAAGCGCTTGTAGCGCAAAAACAAGCGAAGGACAAAACGAACAAAAAGAAGGCTTTAATCGGATTCACACTTCTAACGGTCGCGATCATGGATTTCTTCCGCACTGGAAACGCCTGCAACCCGACTCTGCAGCGGTGGCCAAATTCTGTCAAAGACATCCGATTAGTTTGGCTTAGCAAATTGATATGCTAAACGCTCCGTCCGGCAGCCTATTGGAGTAATGTTTAAGTAGAGCCGGAAGGACAAACGATAAGAAAGCCAGCCACGAGAACCTAGCGCAAGCGATCCGAGCATTAATATTATGGTCGCATGGTTTGATCACGGAACCGAACCGGAAACGAGGCCAGCGCCCATCGATTTTCATGTGTTTGTTTTCGTTCCCGGCCTAGCGCAGACCGGGAACCACTTATTGGAGTGCCTCAGGCGATGGACATGCCGAGCGCTTCAAGTTGGTCTGTCAGGGCGCTTTCTGCTTCGGCAACACTGTTCCAGTCATCAGCCGTCAGGTTGCCAAGATCCAGACCCTCGGCCTGAACATCCTGAAGTGTAACGGTATGGCCGCCATTTCCGACAACTTCAAAGATAAGATCGCCATCAATTTCGGTGACCGACACATCGCTTTCGCTCAAAGCGTTGAAATCGATGATATCTTCATCGGCATTAAAACTGATAATCTGGGTCTTTACCCCCCAGTTCCAGGTAAGCTCTGCCACATCCGCTTCAGCGCCGAAGGTCACAACTCCTGGGGTTTGGCTGTTTCCGGGTTCGTTGGTTCCACTACCGATTTCTGGTTGGGTCGATCCCCCTGTCAGATCTCCGACCCGTGTCTGATAACCGTCTGTCGTCGCCCCGACAGGAGCCTGTGGGGTCAGCAGTATGGTGCGAGCAACCAACGTCACATCGTTCTGGTCAAAGCCAAATGGTACCTCGAGATTGTCTTCCATCACCTGATCAAAATGGAATTCGACCAGACCCGGGATCAGGTCAGCCTTGGTCACGCCGGTCAGCGTGATGCTTTGTCCGGTCGGCAAGGATGAGATCACCAGACCATCGCCACTGTCCTCGACGCTAAGCCGCTCGCGGGTTCCGAAATACAGAAAGCTGATCTTCATCGTTGAAGGATCAAAACCGTCAATAACTTCGTGCACGCCATATTCGTGGCTGCGAACATAGACTGTGTCAGCATCGCGAGGTCCTACGCCCTGCTCCCAACTAAGAACGCCGCCCATATCCTGACGGAGGTGTTCGTTGCCGACCACACCAAAGCTGTCGATGGTCACGTCCTGGAAGGTGACACCTTGCACGATTTGCGCCGCGTCCGACCATGGGCTGTCGATAACAATCTCGCCGGCCTTGGATTTGGTGACGATCATGCCGTGAACCGACGTACCGCCAAAGTCCAACTCGTCCACACCGGGGCGGAATCCGGTTATGTCGTCAGCGTTGCTATCGGCCCGGTATTTCACCCCGCCCGTGTCTGTATTGCCGGTGATCGCGGGCGGGTTTGACCCGTCTGCATCATAACTGAGGTCATAGCCCTCTCCGTCTCCCGGCGAGACGATAACTTGCCCCAAAGCTGTGGACACTTCGTTCAACACCGTCTGATCCGTGATAGAGAAATTGCTGAGCGAAAGATCGGACAGGCCAAAGCCAGTGAATACGATCTGCTTGGTTACATTGCCCGAGGTCAGCTCAATTCTAACGGTCTGCCCCAGAGCGTCCCCACTCTCTTCGAAAATCGAGAAGTTATCAGCCCCAATGTCCGGTCCGATTTCAATGACATCTCCCATCGCGGGCAGGAAGCCTTCGACCGTCTGTGCCTCGCTGGCAAGGCCCAGCATGACGTGCATATGTTGGTGGCTATGGCCACCGCCACCACCATCTCCGCCACCATTGCCACCGCTGGTCGGCATTGAACCATCAGTGCCTATCAGCCCAAGCACTTCAGCTGCGGCGGTATTGTCCAGAATAGTGAAGTTTGCCGGGCTCAGCTCAGCAAGTGTCACACCGCTGAGGGTCGTGGACTGGTTGTTGGACGGGATCGAGAACACAACCGCGCCATCAACCTCGGCAACCTCCAACGCGTCTGCACCGACCCATGCGATGAAGATCGTATCGGTCGTAGGGTCGAAATCCGGGATCGTTGCATTCGTGCCCCAAGCCCAGTTAATCACCACATCCGCAGTATCTTCTGTGGTGTCAGCAGTCCCGTTGCCGGTCGGTTCCGTGGGTTCCGGATGTATAACCGGTGGGACAACGGGCGGCGACGTATTCCCGTTATCGGTGCCGCCATTTGTATCCGTGGGCAAGACACCGTCGGTGTATACCTTGATAGCGTCTTCGATACTCGGCGCGTCATAACCGCCGAATTGCGAGACATACCGCAGGATCGAAGTACCGTATTCATCGGTGGATACACTTCCACCCTGAAGCAGAGCCAACGTGCCCCATGCCCCCCGCAGGTGCGCGGCGGCCATTATGCCAGTAAGACTGAGCGTGACAGAGACGGCCTGGCCATTTTCCAGATAAGTGCGTGTCGTGCCGAGATAGTCGGACAGGCTCTCTCCCTGATAGCCCAGCCCGGTTTCGATGACTTGAAGATTGTAGCCAAAAGCTTCTTGAATCGCGCGCTCCTGCGCTTCGGCGGTTGTGAACTCTGCCAGCGAATTCACCCCGTTCTTACCGGTCCATGTGCCATCCCAGGTGTTCGAAGCCGCGCCCTTCCCATAATAGACATCATCGGTGTAATACCCGAGGTCAATTAACAGCGCCTCGCCGAACTGATATCCAACAAAACCAAGCGAGTTCATCGAGCGATAGGACATCGCGTCCCATTCATCACTGCTTAGATCAGACCAGCTGGAATAGCTTGGATAGAAGTCGGCAACGGCCCCTCCCGCCCATTGGTTCAGCTGCCAATCCTGAATGATTCCTGCGTCGTATCGATCTCGATCCCAACCAGATTCAAATGCACGCAAAGCGTCGCGAAATTCTTCATATGTTCCATTACTCATCTTGAAACAGACTCCCATCTTGTCGTTGTTTCAGCCCAAGTATTTCGGCTTTATTAGCCCGATGAATTCAGGCCCAACTTGCGTAACAAGTCAGAAGTTCAGGACACGTTAAGAGTTCATTAACGAATTAATCTGAGCGGATGCGGGCCTAGGCCAACCTTTTGATGCGCTAAAAAACGCTGTAGGTCAGTGGGTTATGGCGGGGTTTGAGCAAAAGATCGGTGTAGTTGCGCGAGTCTTCGCCAAATTTGGAATGTCGCAATAATTAACTTTGCATTATTGCCAGATCGAACTGTTAAGAAAGCCTCAGCCGATCCAGACCGGCTGAGGCGTTTTTTTTGTTATCAGGCGATGATCAGAGACCCCAATCCTGTGATTGCTGAGCCGTCAGCTCGCTGATGTGCTGCATGACATCGAAATGCTCATCAACACCCTGTACGCTGATCACCTTTTGGCCATTTGCCGTGACCCAGTGAGTGCTGGAACGCCATTCGATCTGAAGTTGATCCAGAGACGAGATCCCGAACCCTTCCAGATCGATAACAATCGAGTCGTCAGCCTCAAAATCCCGGATCACCTGACCTCCATACTGGCTGCCCGGGCCGGTGATGACAAAAGTATCGCTGCCTTCGCCACCGAACATATTGGCAAACCCGGCTTCTGAAGACTGGTCTGCATCAAGGATGATGACGTCGTCGCCGTCTCCACCATTTGCATTGGTGATCATCGCGCCTTTGCGGATCACGATGGTGTCATTGCCGTCGCCGCCGTTCAGAGTAGCGAACTGATTGAGCGCACCGCCAACAATGTAGTCATCACCAGCACCACCATTCAGGGTCAATCCACCGCTGCCGGTATCGCCAACCATATAGTCCCAGCTATCGGTGCCATCTACGGTGGTGATCTCTTCGCCCACCTCGGCATCAATCCGGTTGCCGTACTTCTCGAACCACTCCAGCGTGTTTGCGCCAAAGGGCGGTTCATAGACAACCTGATAACCGCCTTTGTCGTCGCCAACCAGGCTGCGCAGGTCGATGTAGGACGGGTCAAAACCGTTTCCGTCATCGTCATAGCGCACGATGATCTCGTCTGTCAGCTTGTTGAACAGCACGATCTGGCCGTTTTCGATGCGGTGATCCAGATCAAACCAACCGGTCATCCCATAAGCGTCTAGATCGATCTCGATCCGATCGCCTTCATTGGCATCGAAATCGGTGATCGTGTTCTCGCCGCCGTTCAGAATGAAGGTGTCAGCTCCTCCGTTACCGGTCAGCACGTCTTTGCCATCACCCGAGGTGAAGACGTTATCGCCGTCGTCGCCGATGATCACATCATCATGGTCGCTGCCATAGATGTTCTCGACGCTCCAGAGCAGATCATAGCCTTCCTTGTCGCGAATCTCGTCATTGAGATCGAACGGATTGGCGCTGTTGCCATGCCAGGCCCAGTAATACTCACCGCTGGCATCTTCCGCCTTGTTGTTCATGTCGACATAGATGCCGCTCAGGCTGTCACCATACCAGGCCGTGTCATTGCCTTCTCCACCATACAGCTTATTAAAGCCGCCACCGCCAGCCATGATATCGTCACCGCCAAAGCCGTAGAGAACATCATTGCCGTCATTGCGGATTTCGGCCTCGTTTCCGCCGTGGGTATCGCGCTCGGACGTATAGGCTTGCAGAACGTCGTTGTGGTTTGTTCCCAACTGACGATCCTCGTCATGAAAGCCGACCATCGAAACACCGCCGAACGCCCCGAATGTGACGAACTTGCTGGTTCCAAGACCTGCAAGGTCTTCACTACTCAGGCCAAGGTCGATCTTTTGGCCCAAGCCATAATGCGCACCATCCGGCCCCGTGATCAGAGCGGTTTCTTTCAACCGTTGAATGAAGGCATCTGTGTTCTGCTGCGAGATACTTGTTGCGCCCGGAAAGATGTTCGACGCCTCATCCCAATAGAAGGTTGTAATCACCTTGAACTTGTTGTCGGCCGGATCAAGCGCAACCAGATCGAATGCCGCGCCATCAACGATCGATGCCTGCAGGTCCAGCGTTACTGGCCCCTCCACGTTGACTGGTACAATGATCTTGTCTTCAAGCGGGTTGAAGTCGAGGATCTCGACCAGAGACACCTTCGGCGGGTTGACGGTTTCGACAACCTGCTCCTCTGTCTTGAACATGTTCTTGATCCCGTCGATCAGGCCTCTGGCAAGGTTGATGAACAGCTTCGCGCCTGGCAGCATCTTGGCGAGTGCCAGATTACCTGCCTCTTCCAGCCACTCTTCGCCCAGACCATTCGATTGGTTATGGTTGGGATCATGAGTTGTTGGTTCAGGCACAGAGCCAATAACGAACGTGTCGGCCCCTTTTCCACCGTAAAGCGTGTCGGCAGAGGTTTCGTCGATATGCCCGGTAAACAGGACATCATCACCGTCACCGCCGACAAGAAGGTCGTTACCAGTACCACCGTACAGTTTGTCGCCTTCATTCCCGGCAATCAGGATGTCATCGCCTTCGCCGCCAACAAGGATGTTCTTGCCTCCGCCGCCAATGATCTTGTCGTTGCCGGATTCGCCGAACAGCTGATCATCACCTTCACCTCCATCGATGTAGTCGTGGCCACCGCCACCATAGATGACATCATTACCGCCATCACCGAACAACTGGTCGTTCCCACGGTAGGCGATGATGATGTCATCTCCGTCACCGCCCGAGATATTGTCCCGATGATGATAGTTGGAATAGTAATTCTTGATCGAGGTGCCGCCATCATAGTTATCCCAGTTTTCGGGGTTCCAACCGTGGATGACGTTATCCCCGTCATTCCCTTCGATACGGGTGTAAAGATATGTCCCCTTGCTTTGCCCACTTGAGAGACGGTGCATCAGGTTTTCAAAGCTCACCTCACCATCGGCCATATTGTATTCACCACGGGCTTTGACATCGCGGCCGACATAGGTGCCGCTGGTGTCATGCAGATGGGTCCCATATTTATCCCACCAACCGCTGTGGCCATCGCCAGGTGATTTACCACCGGTCCAGACGGGAATATCAGGTTTGTTGCTGGCTACAGTCTCGTCGTCCGAGGCTGAATCTTCCCAGACGTAGTCCTGCAATTCGCTGCTTTCTTCCGACAGCAGACTAACCGGCGGGATCACGATAGGATCGTCATCCGTTTCACCAAGACCAACCGATATGTTGAGCGTGCTCGCCGAGTTGGGCTGGAATTTTGATTTGCTAACATGTTTCATGTCTTTCCTCCTGTTTCCTGGATGGTCGACACCCGAGGTTCGGGCCCATACGCATCACAGATCATAGGAAAGATGTGGTTTTTCAGGCTGTTGATCTCAACAGGCGAAAGCCAATTAAGTTGTTACAAAGTATGACAAAAATGGAATCCACGGCCTGAGAAAACCAGCAATCCGGCTGGCGCCTGTTTCAGGCCCCAGCCGGTGAGTTTGGTTTTCCCTTTGTTTGCCCGGGCGTCAGTTTCAACAGGAACTAAGACGCCCGGATTTTGGTTGTGCAGCGATAGATGATCGCTGAGTTTTCGCCCCACTTAGGCGACCATATCGACAAAGAAGCTGTCGGTCGGAACGGGGGTTCCGCAGATGTCTTCGCCGCCTGCAGTCGGTACGATCTCGCACAGCGGCGGAGGCGCCATTTCCGTCAGGTCATACTCATCCTCCGGTACTTCGGTGCCGCATTTGGGCAGCGGCAGGATCGGGGGTACAGCGATGACGTCATCACCCTGATCCAGAACGATCGGATCAAAGGGCAGCGGGTTCACTGCAACCAGATCTTCACCGTCCTGTGGCACTTCGGTGCCGCAACGGGGATCAGGCATGATCGGCGAAACTGCGGTCACATCGTCACCTTCACCAGCAGGAACCGCACCATAAGGCAGCGGGGCTACTGCGATCAGGTCTTCACCATCCTGCGGAACCTCGGTACCACACCGGGGGTCAGGCATGATCGGGGAAACTGCGGTGACGTCGTCACCTTCACCGGCAGGAACCGCACCAAAAGGCAGCGGGTTCACGGCAACCAGATCTTCGATGGGATCGGCAACCAGCGGATTAATCGGCAACGGATTTACAGCCACCAGGTCTTCACCATCGTTTGGCACCTCGGTTCCGCACTTTGGAAAAGGCTGAATCGGGGGCACGGCGATGACATCGTCGTTGGCTTTCTCGAAGCTCGTAGCGGTTACATGTTTCATTGTATTTCTCCTTGTTACACACTTTGTTTAGCACCCAAAAAATCTTAGAAACTTCCTCCTCGGGTATAACAAAAAGGTGGTTATCCGACCCCTTCATTACAACGCGAAAAAGGGGGCTAAATTGTTACAAAGTATGACAAAAATAGGCTCTCAAGCCGGGCATCATCTCTTTTCAGACAGGACGCGCTTCCAAGATGTGGACCAGCACCCGCTCAGGTACCACCTTCGCCCCTCCTCGCCTTCAGGATCGAAAAAACCAGCGCCATTTCTGGCGCTGGTTTTAGCTGTTTCTTCCTATTGGGCAGCTCACATCATGCGGTCGATCAGACCTCCCGGAACGTGGTCCGGATTTGTTTACTGAGAGGATCAAGAAGGTACTGGAACAAGGTACGTTCGCCGGTTTCGATGAAGACGTCAGCCGGCATACCCGGCAGCAGGCTCAACTGGCGGTCAGACAAAAGTCCGACAGCCTCCTCGCTTAGTGCAACCCGCGCCTCGTAGTAGGGTAAGCCAGTCATCTGATCTGTTTTCAAATCAGCCGAGACAAACTCAACGTGCCCATCCAACCGAGGGGCAACATGTTGATCGAACGCCCCGATCATCACGCTCGCAGCCTGGCCCAAGGCGACATTGTTGATGTCCTGTGGCATGACACTAGCGGTCACCACCAACCCGTCATCCTCGGGCACGATCTGCATCAGCGTTTCGCCCGGAGACACCACGCCGCCGATTGTATGCACACCCAACTCGTGCACGATGCCATCCGCCGGAGCCCGAAGGTCAACCCGCGCCAGCTGCAACGCGGCCGCGCTCCGACGTTCTTTCAAGCCATCCAGCTCGACCTCCAGCGAGGAGATCTCGTTCATCACCTGCTCGCGGAAAGTCTTTTCCAGTTGCAGGATATGGATACGCGTCTCGCTGATACGACCACGGGCGACTGCGATCCGAGAGGTCAGGCCGCCACTATTACCGACAAGACTGCTTCTTTGACGCTGCAAAGTCGTCACCCGGGTACCAGGCACTAAACCCTTTTCAAAGAGCTGCGTCAGACCCTCCAATTCGCTGTCGATCAGTTTGATCTCTTCTTCGGAAGCTTCGCGCTGCGCCTCCAGGCCCACAATTTCCTGCCCTGCCTGTTCGATTTTCTCTTCCAAGGCCGCGACCTCACCATCCTGCGACAGACGACGTGCTTCCATCACCGCGCGCTGCGTTGCGAGTGCGCGGTCAACTTTGTCTTCGTCTTTTCGGGCCGCAAGCTCCTCGGACAGTACGAGATCGTCCAGACCATCGCGCTCGGCCGTCAGACGAACTAACTGCGCTTCAAGCGCCACGAGCCTGTCATCGACCAAGGCTTGGCTGCCTGACAACAGCTGATCATCAAGTGTCAGAACAACATCGCCAGCCTCAACCCTATCTCCGTTTTTGACGTGAATCGCGCCGACAATACCTCCGTCGGGATGTTGCACAGCTCTGAGGTCGGACGAGACCACCACACTACCAGCCGTCACGACCGCCCCGGACATCGGGGCTTTCATCGCCCAACCACCGATTCCTATGGCGAGCACAGCAATTGCGACCAGACCAAAGCCGATGGATTGGGCAGAACAATCCCTAAACCCTTTGTTGTTCGTGTTGGAATTCTTGTTGGTATTCATGACTTCCTCCATTCATTCTGTTTACAGCGCCGGCCTGGGTCAGCCCGTGGCGGCAACGATTTCTGTTTGTTGGGGTTGTTCGACGGTCTTCTGTTCAGCGGCAGGCTGTGCAGCTCCGGCGGCGGCCTGATTGCGTTGACGCAACCGCTCCATCACTTCTGTACGAGGACCAAAATCTCCGGCGCGACCGTCTTCCATAATCAGAATCTTGTCGACTGAACCCAGCACGCTCGCCCGGTGCGCGATGACGATCACAATCGCCCCGCGTGCCTTGGCGGCGAGAATGGCATGGTTCAGTGCAGCCTCGCCCACGGCATCCAGATTGGAATTGGGCTCATCCAGAACCACCAGAAATGGATCACCATAAAGCGCGCGCGCAAGGGCAACACGCTGTCGCTGACCACCGGACAAGGCCGCGCCACGCTCGCCAACCGAGGTGGCATAGCCGTCTTTGAAGCTAGCGATCAGTTCGTGAACACCCGCTGCCTTGGCGGCGGCAATCACCAACTCGTCCGTCGCCTCGGGATCAAAACGCGCGATATTCTGGGCGATCATTCCGTCAAAGAGCTCAACATCCTGCGGCAGAAAGCCGATCTGGGGGCCAAGCTCCTCAGGCAGGTACTGGTCGATCGGCACACCGTCGAGACTGATGCTGCCTTTGGCCGCCGACCATGCACCAACAAGTGTGCGCGCCAAGGTTGATTTTCCGCTGCCGGTCGTTCCAATCACAGCCAGTGCCTCGCCTGCTTTCATATCGAAACCAACACCTTTGAGAACAGCGGCAGTGGCCATCGGAGGGGCAGCGATCAGGCCGTCAACGGTCAGCGACTTCTGTGCCTTGGGCATGGAAATACGACGGTCAGCTTCGTCACCAGAAAGAGTTTGCTTCAGCTGAGCCCATGCTTGCCGGGCAGCAACCAGATTGCGCCAACTACCGACCAGAGTCTCGATAGGCTGCAAGCCACGGGACATGATGACCGATGCCGCAACGATTGAGCCAGCCGATATATGTCCATGGATGGCAAGATAAGCGGCGACCGCAAGAACGGCGGACTGAAGTGCCAGGCGGAACACCTTGGTAAAGCTACCAGACACTCCGACAGTAGTGGCCGCCTTAGCACTCGCACCAAGGTGGAGATCATTCACATCTTGCCAGGTCTTGCCCAGATTGGACTGCATCCCCATCGCGCGAACCATTTCGGCATTCCGGCGGCCGGCTTCTGCCAGACGATTGCGCTTGGCTGAATGCTCAGACTGAACGCACGCGGCAGCGCGGACCTTGATATCCGTAACGATGGCAATGGCAACCAATGCCAGCGCGCCAATTACACCGACCATACCCAGCCACATGTGCATGGCAAAAACCAATCCCAGATAGACCGGGATCCACGGCAGATCGAACAAAGCTCCGGCACCCTGACCCGACAGGAAACCGCGAATTTTTTCGACATCTTGAATTGCCGCCGCAGGGTTGCCACCCGGACGGTTTCGCGACGGCTCGGACAAAGTGCAATCAAACGCTGTTCGGGTGAGCCTTTGTTCAAAGCGATGCCCCATGGCAACCAGCACACGGGTCCGCGCGCCGTCAATCAAGGCCATGAACAAGTACAGACCGGCGACAAGTGTGCTGAGCGCGACAAGCGTATTCACGCTTTGGCTAGACATCACGCGATCATAGATCTGAAGCATGAAAATCGGCCCTGTCAGCATCAATAGGTTCACAGCACCGCTGAAAACGCCGGTGGCAATCAGATTGCCCTTCAGCGCGCGCCGGGCGCTGGCAAGTTGTGGATGAACGGATGAATGCTTTGACATAGCTGGCTCCCAATAAAAACTCTGTGGGTGATACTTGGAGACCAGCCGCCGATGCCCCAAGGGCTTGTCACACTTTGATTCAATTGACGAATTTGGCCGGTTGTTTACCGAGCTGACGAAACCGGGTGCCCGGAAGTGCGGTACCGGTGGGTGAAACCCCTTTGCATCATCAGCGGCATGGCGGTTGCAATTTCCGCTTGGGAATGCGGCGGTATTTGAATTAGCGTCCCAAGTCAGGGGGATGGGACAGGGAGCCTACGCGCAATGCGCTGGAATGATCTGACACTTCGAACACAAGTTATGAGCATCGTGCTTATCAGCTGGACGATTGTCGGCGTGTTCTCGGTAGTCACCGATGTGGTTCAGATCCGAAACTCTCGCGCTGAAGAGATCCGAAACAGGGGCGATGCCTTTCTTGCGCAGGTGGTTTCAACCCTGGCCCGCGTGCCTCCTGACAGCCGCTCCGAAGCAGCGCTTGGTTTCTTTCCTGCAGAATGGAGTGTCAGGGTCGGCACGCAGGATGCAGCAACCACTTTGGCCAATGGCCGCGACCGCCCGAATCTGGCTAACTGGCTGACGGCGCGGCTGGAACACCGCGGGATCGCCGTCGCGGAACTGTCCGTGGCAGACACGGTCGTTGACGCCAAACACGACCAAAGCGCGCTGTTGCAACTGTTCAAGAGCCACTCGGGCGAACCTATCGATGCAGAAAGCGTTGACGCGTTTCTGGTGAGCGTTTTTTCGGTCCGGCTCAAGGATGATGACGAATGGCTGAACTGCTATTTGCTCATGAAAAACAAGAACATTGTACCTTTGGTCATCGTTGGCTCAATCGACAGTCTGGTCGCGCTTACCCTGCTTTGCGCACTTGCGTTTCTTATTCAGAAAGTGATGCGACCGCTGAGCGCGATGGCCGTCAATGCCGAGTTGATCGGCCGGGGTGAAGAAGTCGGCCCACTCGTCGAGGCGGGTGCCATTGATATCCGCCACACAATTATTGCGTTCAATCGCATGGAAGCCCGGATTGTTCTGGCGCTTGAGTACAAGACAACCTTGCTTCGTAGCCTCGGGCATGACCTGAAGGGACCGATTGCACGGATGCACGATGCGATCCAGAAATTGGAACCAACAGCACCCAAAGAGCAACTGCTCAAGCGGTTGGAAACCATCAGCGATATTGTAAACTCCGTCACCAACCTCAACCGCGAAACGCATCACGATGGAGAGCTTGCACGCCTGGATTTGCGCTCACTGGTTGAGGCGCTTGTAGATGAACAGGTTGAGGCGGGTCGCGATGTGACCTGCACAATCGAACAATCTGCGGTGGTCAAAGGAAGACATAACGCGCTTACCCGGGTTCTTAGAAACTTGTTGGAGAATGCGGTCAAATACGGGGGTCGAACAAATGTCTCTTTGACCGCGTCGAACGATATGGCCGCAATTCACATAGACGATGAAGGACCAGGTATCCCAACCGAACAACTTGAAACAGCATTTGAGCCTTTCCAGAGACTAGGAGCCACCGAACCCGGAACGGGCCTCGGCCTCGCCATAGTCCGGGCGATTGTGGTTGATCAGGGGGGCACTGTAACGCTTGAGAACCGCCTGAGCGGAGGCCTTAGGGCAAATGTGCTGTTGCCGCTTGATACCGGAGTTCAGCCGGGACGAAAGATGTAACCCTGCCCCCAGACCGTTCGAATATATTCCGGATTTGAAGGGTCGCTCTCAATCTTCGATCGCAACCGTTTGATCAGAGCATCAACGCTTCTGTCTCCTGCACCGCCATGCTGTCGGGTCCGGGCAACGGCAAGAAGGTCTTCTCGGGTACACAACACGTCCGGGTTTTCAGCAAAGAAGCGCATAACCCGCACTTCGCTTGAGGTGAGTGTGATGAGACGACCATCTTCACTTTTGAGATGTCGCTCGTTTTCAACAAGCTCCCATTCTCCGAACCGGGTAACCCGGGATTTTCCCTGCGTTCCACCAGCACGCCTGCGCAGCACAGCACGCACGCGCGCGAGGAGTTCCAACTCGTTGAATGGTTTAATGATGTAATCATCCGCGCCCAGTTCCAGCAGGGAAATCCGCTCGGCGTCGTCATCAATCGAACTGATCATGATGATCCCGGCATCTATGCGCGAAGCGATCTCGTGACATAACACCTTACCACTAGTTCCTGGCATCACGAGGTCCAGCAGAAACAAGCTGTAGGTTTCATCAGCCATCATCAACCGCGCAGCGGGTACATCTTGCGCGTGTTCGATTTTGTACCCTTTGTCAGTCAGAAATGCACAAACACCCTGAGCAAACTCGATGTCATCGTCACAAATCAGAATGTGCTCATCATAGCCAGCGGATTGATCCGCGACGTCTTGCATAGCTCTTCTCCTCGGGACGATGCCTGTCGTTACGATAACAACATTTGCTATTCGAAGCTGTCAATGTTGCAGAGAACGATCAAACTGTCTGGTACGCGGCGACCGCAATCGCCACTCATGGCTAAACCAGACAATCATCCACCGGGGCATTCCGGACGATTGAATAATTTGTCACTCCAAACAGCAAATTCCTCCAACTTCCGCCACCTTCCGCAGGTGGCTGCGTGCAACAAAGCAATCTTCGTCAGAGACTTGGTAGCAGGCTTTTTATTTGGTGTATCGCGTGTGCCCTGACTTAAGTGCAGTTTTGATCGCGACAGCAGGCTCTGAACCAGATTTGGGTGCTTCTGAAACCCTTAAACGTTACTGCTGCATCCACGCTACGATAGGGGCTCCAAGTCCGACAGAGTAATATCGTAGTCAGTTTCCGCCAGAGCTATCTACGGCCTTGCGGAAATCCGGCTTAGATTGCTTCGATTGTCTCCAGCCAGCGCAGCAGCGCCACCGTGGTTTGCTGCGGTTGTTCCAGAGTTGGCAAATGGCCCGCGTGTTCGATGACTTCCAACCGGCTTTGCGGCAACAGGTCATGCATCAATTCGTGGCGTTCGACTGGGCATAACGCATCATGACGGCCGCAAAGGACCAGCGCAGATCCCTTGAAAGCGCACAATGTGTGACTTTGATCCGGGCGATCTCGTAGGGCCTTGGATTGGTTAACAAAAATCTCCGGCCCCAAGGCCATAGCCATATCCATGCATAGGTCCAGAATTGCCTGTCGATCAGGGCCATCGGTCAGATAGTTGGGCTTCATTTCCTCGGCCATCACATCGCTTAGCCGACCGTTTTTAACCGCCTCTATCTGGGGCTCACGCCTCGCCTTGACCTGATCCACCTCTGCCAGCGGGTTGGTGTCCATCAACGCCATCCCCGCTACACGCCCCGGTGCTTGCCGCAGCATTTCCATCGCAACAATGCCTCCCATGGAAAGACCGGCCAATGCGAACCGGTCGGGCGCGTGTTTTAAAACCTCGGCGGCCAGAGCCTGCATCGTATCATGCGCACCAATGGGGGCGACAAGTATCGGATATCTGCCAGACAATGCACCAATTTGCGGCGAGAATAGCCGAGCATCGCACATCATGCCCGGCAAAAGGACAAGTGGTGTCATTTGACCAGAGCAGCCCCTTCGGCCAGCGCACTCAGTTTGGCATAGGCGATATCAGGATCGACAGCGCCAAACCCCGCAAAAGTGCCAAAACCGCAATCCGATCCGCCAATCACCCGCTCCGCTCCCACGATGTTCACGAACCGCTCAAGACGTTGCAGGACCAATTCAGGGTGTTCGACAAAGTTCGTGGTGGTATCGACCACGCCCGGCACAAGTACCTTGTCATCGGGTATCTCGGACTTGCGGTCGCGGAACACCGTCCATTCATGTGCATGGCGCGGGTTCGAGGTTTCAAACAGCACATAGCGCGACTTGGTTGACATCAAAGTCGAGAACACCTTGTCCATTCCGATATCGCAGCAATGCGGACCTTCGTAATTGCCCCAGCAGATGTGAACCCGAACCTTGTCGGCGGGCACATCCTGCAATGCATGGTTCAGCGCTTCGACATGCATTTCGGCAATACTGACAAATTCCTCGTCAGAAAGATCGGTGAACAGCATATGGCGCGACAGGGCAAGATCGGGACAATCCAATTGAAGATCCAGGCCCGCCGCGACGATGGTTTCATATTCGGATTTCATCGCATCGGCCAGCGCGGCCAAATACGCCTCGCGCGTCGGGTAATAGTCGTTCTGCAGAAAAAGAGAGATCACACCCGGGCTGGCAGCATTCATAAATCCGCGCTCAATCCCGTGCTCAACCATGGCTCTTTTGAGGTTGTCGATATCCTTCTGCAACTCGCCCTGCCCTTTCGAGCGCACATCGCCTACGCACATGGGCCGCGCGTATTGCGGAGTTCCGCCATCATTCGCCAAACGTTGAAGAAAGCCCGGAAACATCTTCAGATCAGCCGGAGCGTTGCGCGGGCTGTCGCCTGCAAACCCGGTGTAGCGGTCCTTGACGTAGGTCGCGTAAGAGATTTTCGAAGTCTCGCCATCTGATACAATATCGATCCCCGCTGCAGCCTGTTTGCCTACGGTTTCGGACACCGCGTTCGTCATGCAGGCATCAAAATCTGTCTGATCGAACGGTTCCTCCCGCTCACGCGCGAAGATGAAATCGACGACTTCCTGACTGCGCGGCAGACTTCCCACATGGGTGGTTGAAATTCGGGTCATCTTGTCATCTCCAATTCAATTACTTCCCTGTGCCGAGTCCAAAGTGAAGCACGGGTCACATACTGCGCGCCCCGAAAAAGATCGGAGCGCGCAACTTTGCCTTTATGCACCGGTCCAGGTAGCACCGGCGGGATCGTCCGTTGCCGTGATACGATACAGACCGGCCTCTCCGGTCATTGAGGGCACGATACTGTAGCTTTCACCTGACAGAACCAGCGCTGTGTCGCCTGCGGACAAAGTTGTCTCATAGCCATCGACTGTAATCCGCCAATGACCACTCGCAGGCATGAGGACGACGGGCATATGCGCCGCGACGGGTTCGTTTAAACAAGAGCCGCGTCCGAGGAAATCGACCTCAAACCCCGGCTTATCCGTGATCAGGGCATCTTCGCCAATCACTTTGGCTGGCTTGTTAGCGGAAAGCGCCATCAGATCCCAATAGCGTGCCACATATTTGCCGATAACATTTTCGACCGGAACTTCCGGATAGCTCTTAAGCTCTTCATCGGTCAGCAGCGGCATGGGGCGCACGTTGTGGGGCAGTTCCTGACCCTTCTTGCTGTCATACAGCACGCCATTGTCGCCCAGCATCAGCCCATGCGCCTGCGCGTCTTCGATCACCTGTGGTGCCCAGGTGACACCGCCACCCGCATCATCGCCGCCCAGGATCGACATGATCATCCCATAATCCTGCCCGACATTTTCGAAACCGCGAAAGATGCCAGTTGGAATGTTAAATATGTCACCTTCCTCGGCAATAAACTCACCCGCAGTGCCATAGCGACCCCAGAAGAACCGCCAACGTCCTTTGGCGACAAAGAACACCTCGGCCGTGGTGTGGCTGTGCAGTGAATTCCGGCATTTCGGAGGTTGTCCCGCCGCGCCAATATTGAAACCGATTTTGTCGTTGATGTGGACATGCTGATCGGGGCTTTCGGATACGCCACCGCCTACGATGGTAAAGTTTTCCTTCTGGTCCGAACCGGGCGTGTGCGCGTCAATAAATGCGGTTTTACAAGGCTGCAGTTCGCCGTAGCGGACAATGCGTTGTTGGATCGTGCTCATAATAGTCTCCGTTCATTGAATTGGTACAAGAGGTCTCGATCCTCATGCACCCGGAGGGCGATTATTCAGCCGCCGCGCCCGCAAGGACGCCCGGTGGCCGTGGTACCGCCGGGTTCCTTCACTGGCATCCAATGCGACGCGCGTTTGAGGCATCAGAGATCCCCGGTTTCCAACAGAAGCTGTTTCCAGACCGCGGTTTCATCGAACAAGGTCCATTCGCGTCGCAGCCTGATGTCGCCTCCAACCAACTCGCCCCATTCGGCATGGCTGATCCCCAGCACATACAACTCAGCACCTGTTGGTTTGCCGAACACGCCCCAACCGTCATGCTTGCCATGCAAGCTCCAGCGCAGGGCCGAGCGGGGCGGCATATTCGGATCATCGCGCCCGATCTGATGATGGATGGTGAACGTTGCGCTTGGCATGGCTGCACGCAAAGACATCCAGAACCGATCAGCCGAATCCCAGCCATGGCCCGTGACACCGCCGGGATATTCGGTCTGCACGCCTCGGTCATACTCTCGTTCAATCGCGCCCATATCTGCATTCATTATCCGTGTCAGCAGATCCGCGTGGCGGTGTCCCCATTCATTGTCATTGCCGTACCCCTTGTAGGGGCCTTCGATGTCGATCTTGGGTGACAGAGGCTTCACACTGGCCTCGGCCCCACCTTCACGCGCTATCAGATCGGCGGCATATTCCTTGGGATCCCAGCCCATTTGCCGGACAATCGCACCCTGATCTCGGATCAGCCATTCGTCATCGATCATGTTGTCGATGGCGTGGCAGTCGGCCAGAATTCGGTATCGCAAGCGTGTTCCGGTGGCTTTGCCATAGACACCATTGCCCCGATGCGTGGCGGTCGACAGGATACGATGCGAGCTCAGCATGCCTTCTTCCGGGGTGCCCGACCAGATCACATCCTCGCCCAGCAGCTGACGGTCGGGGAACTCGGCCAACGTGGCCATTGTTGCACCAATGACATTCTGGTTACCCAACACAACCGAACCGGGCGAGCGGACGACGATGTCTGGGCTGTAATATTGATGCAGAGTCGCAATGCCACGGTCTTCCCAAATCTCTTTGGTGATGCCGATGATATAATCCGGGAAATCTTTGAATTTGGGATCAAATCCCTTCATGTCTTCCATCCTTCAGGTATGCGGGCGGAGCCGCGAACGATCAAAGGTCCGTCAATCTCGGTGCGGCGCGGCGCAGCAGCGGGATTTTCGATCTTGCTAAGTAGAATATCGACGGTTTCGGCAACCATCCGATTGGCAGGCTGACGAATAGTTGTCAGATTGTAGGCTGGCCAAGAGGCAACGGCGACATCGTCATATCCCAGAACCGAGACGTCGGCCGGAATTTGCAGGCCCAACTCGAACCGCAGCGTGTCCATCACAGAGATCGCCATGTGATCATTGGCCACGAACACGGCGTCCGGTGGATCGGACGCGAACATGCGTAGCGTTGCCTCACGCGCCTGTTCTGCGATGAAGTTTCCGGCTCCACGGGCGTGCAGTTTGACACCCGCCTCTTGCAGGGCCGCTACGAACCCCGCTTCACGATCGCGCTGGGTCGAAGCGCCCTCCCACCCGGCGATATATCCGATCTTCTCATGACCGCCAGCCAGCAGAAACTCGGCTGCCTTTCGGCCACCGGCGACATTGTCGGATGTAACCGATGACATAGTGAGGTCATCCTGTGCCCGATTGAACAACACCATCGGTACACCCACGGTCCGACAACGTTCATACAAGGTCGACGACAGGGCCACCGATGCCGCGATTATGCCGTCGACTTGAAAGTCGAGCAATTCCTCGACCACGCTATCGACGTTTTCGGCTTGGTTCGACGCCATGAATATCATCACATGGTAGCCGCGCTCCTGCAGCGTGTTCGTCAACCTTTCCAGTGCTTCAGGATAAAACTGATTATTCAGATACGCCACAACAAGCCCAATGATCCGGCTTTTGCCGGACACTACGGCACGCGCAAGGACGTTCGGCCGATAGCCCAGTTGCTTGGCGGCCTGACGCACCTTTTCAATCGTCTTCTTCGAGGCTGACGCCCCCGGAGTGAACACACGGCTAACGGCAGACTGGCTGACCCCGGCGAGGCGGGCGACCTCCATGGATGTAACTTTTTGCGCCGCCATCAGTCTGCTGTCCAACCTCCGTCTATCATCAACGCGGTGCCCGTCACCAAAGCCGATGCATCCGAGGCAAGATAAACCACTGCCCCCATGATGTCTTCGATCTCGCCCGGGCGGCCCAACTTGATCTTGTCCAATATCCATGCGCGCTTGTCCGGGTCATCAAAAGTCGACTTGGTCAAATCGGTCAGAATAAAAGTTGGGCAGATCGTGTTGACCCGAATTTTTGCAGGACCGAACTCCAGCGCCATCGCCTTGGAAAAGCCTTCGACTGCGAATTTTGACGCGCAATAGACTGCCCTTTCCCGCCCGCCCACATGGCCCATCTGGCTGGAGATGTTCATCAGCGATCCGGGGCGCCCAGCTTCTAACAATCCTTTTGCCACCGCTTGGGTCAGAAAATAGGCCCCCCGGACATTAACATCCATTACCGCATCAAAATCATCGGGCCGCGTGTCCACGGCCCTGCTGTGTCGGGCCAGACCGGCTGAGTTCAGCAGGACATCAAATGGCCCATTTTGCGCCACCGCATCAGCAGTGCCTGCAACGTCAGAAACATCCAGTTCAAGTATATTCGCCAACCATCCCCGAGCGGTCATCTCTGTTGCCAGATCCTGCAACGCATCCTTGCGCCGCGCCGCCAGTGTCACTTCGGCACCATGCTCTGCCAGTGCTACGGCACAGGCCATGCCGATACCGGACGACGCGCCCGCGACCAATGCGCGTTTGCCGTTAAGATTGAAACTTGGGGTGCTGGGAAATTGGGACATATCAGACCTCGCCAACCGGAAATGGAATGCGGCCCGGAACGCGCGCCTTGTTGAACTCTCGCAAACGGGCAAAGACGTCAACACCCAGCTGGCGATAGGTATCCAGCAGATCAACCAGAACCCAGTTCTCGCGAATCTTGCCATTTTCAAGCCGCCAGAAATCGAGGCTGCGCAGCGTGATCTTCTTGCCCGACGGTGCGATCCCCATCCAGCCATCATTGGTGACAGTCTGGATCATGTTGGGCCAACCCGTAACAGCCGCATAGTCACCGTCGCCAAAGAAATGACAGGTGATGTCATCTACATCCTGCCCGCGATCCGGCATTGCGTTGAGGAATGGAATCTGATGCCAATTACGGAACCCCGCAATACCCCGCCCTGTGCCGATCCCCGAGGGGCCGTACCAGTTCATCCGAGGATGCCAGAACCGCTCCATCTCCATCACCTCCGGACCACCTTCTGCAGGATGTTTGGTCAGATGATTCAGCATGTCGACAATGTGCTGGCAAGTCTCTTTGCCCTTGGCCTCGTCATACGGGCCGGGCACCAGCCCGTCCTGCGTCGCGGGTCCCGGAACATGCCATTCCCGCCCCAAACCGGGTGCCATGGGCCAGGCCTGCGCTTGCATCATCACTTCGGGGATATCCCAAAGCGCCTGCACCTCGGCGACTTTGTCATTTTCGATCCGGTAAAACTCGTGAAACCGCATGGTGACCTGATGGCCTGTCGGCGGAATCTCCAGCCATGGCCCCGCGAAAGTGCCGGTATAGTACCCGCCGCATCCAACCCAATCGGCCCCGAATTCATCAGGTCCAGCCATGACGATATAATCGCGGCGCTCAAGATCGGGCCATGCGGTCAGAAGATCGCGATAGCAACAATCGTAATAAGCATTACTCCCTTTGGTGTCGTCAAACGGATAGCCCAGATGGAACACAGCGTCGGGAGAACAAATCTTATCCAACGCCTGCCGGACACCGGCTTCGGTAAAGTCATACATCGCAGCCCTGACCTGTGCGATCAGGGTCTTGTGCTCAGTATGCCTGTCACTCATTCTGCGGCGTCCCTGTAGGGTGCAGGCGCGCCGTAGGGGACATTGATGCCGCCGTAACGCCGTACGCGGACGTTACATTGCTCGGCGTGCCCCACAAAACCTTCGAGCATACATAGGCGCGAGCCATATTCGCCGATCAAGGTTGCCGCCTCATCAGTCATAACCTTTTGATAGCTATGTGTTTTCAGATATTTACCCACCCATAGACCACCAGTATAGCGGCCAGCTTTTTTGGTAGGTAGCGTGTGATTGGTGCCAATTACCTTATCACCGTTCGAGACATTGGTACGCGGGCCAAGGAACAGTGCGCCGTAACAAGTCATGTTCTCAAGGAACCAGTCGTCGCGATCGGTCATGACCTGCACATGTTCAGATGCAATGTCATCAGCAACCCGCAGCATCTCATCATACGTGTCGCAGACGATCACTTCGCCATATTCCTCCCACGATACTTTTGCGGTGCCCGCGGTCGGTAGAATGCCCAGCAGCCGGTCCACCTCGGCCATCGTGTCCTCGGCCAGTTTGCGAGAATTGGTCAGCAATACGCAGGGGCTGTTATATCCATGTTCGGCCTGACCCAGAAGATCGGTCGCGCACAGCTCTGCGTCTGCGGCGGTCTCATCAGCAATCACCATGGTCTCGGTCGGGCCGGCGAACAGGTCGATACCGACGCGGCCAAATAGCTGACGTTTAGCTTCTGCGACAAAGGCGTTACCCGGACCGACAAGCATGTGGACTGGATCAATCGTCTCGGTTCCCAACGCCATGGCGCCGATAGCCTGAATGCCGCCCATCACGTAAATCTCATGCGCCCCACCCAAATGCATGGCGGCGATCACCGCTGCATTGGGCTTGCCCTGAAACGGAGGGGTGCAGGCGATGATGCGCGGCACGCCCGCCACCGAGGCCGTCGCCACCGACATATGCGCCGAGGCCACCATCGGGAATTTTCCACCGGGCACATAACAGCCCACCGATTGTACGGGGATGTTCTTGTGGCCCAAAATGACGCCCGGCAGAGTCTCAACTTCGATATCCAGCATCGAATCGCGCTGAGCTTGTGCAAAGTTGCGCACTTGCTCCTGCGCGAATTTGATGTCCGCCAGCTCTCGATCCGTTAGCTGATTGATCAGGTCGCCGATCTGGTCTTGAGACAACCGAAACGATGCTGGCGAATAGTTATCGAACTTCTCGCTTAGCTCGCGTACCGCAGCATCGCCACGTGTTTCGATGTCTTTCAGCGTCGCTTCGACGACAGCGCGTGTTTTGGCGTCATCCTCGGCTCGGTCAGCATCGGACTTACCACGTTTCAGATACTCGATTGTCATTGTCCTAATCCTTAGTTTCAGGCCGGGGCGGAGACTTCTCACCCCGGTCAAATGCTTCCCAGCCTTCACCGTTAAACAGATCGACACCCAGCTGTGCCGCTACATGGGCGAAATCCACATTCACCCAATTGTCGACGATCTTGCCGTCGACCACTTTCCAGAAATCCATATATCGGATCTCGACCCGCTTTCCGGTGGGGGCGATCCCCAGGAACTCACCCGAATGGGTTGCTTCCTGTCGGCCAAACGCAGCCGCCCACTCGCCCATGTAAAGGCGCGCTTCGTCGATGCAGGTCTTGTCCGAAAAAGCCGCCTGAAACGGGCGTTGCCAATTGTCCTGAAACTGTTTCAGGCCAGTTTTTGTGCCGCAGCCCTGATTGCCCATCCAGCGGAAGCCTTCCGAGAAGAATTCGCCGATGTCATCTATGCGGTGATCGTTCAGACCATCCACCATGGTTTCAATCACACGGCGGGTGTCTTCTGTTTTGTCGAGGTCCGTATCACGTGTCAGCACGGCCTGTTCCGGGCGGGAACCCTTCATCTTTCTCATCCTTGTATTGGTGCCAATAGAAATTCTGTCTTCATCGGGTAGCTCAATCAGCTGACAGAAAATCCCTCGGCATCCGGTTGAGCGCCGGGTGGCGGCCAACGGCGTTATGTCTTGCAGAGCTGCTCATGCGGCTTGCTCGGCGATGTCGGCAAAAAGGTCATATCCCAGCTGCAACAACACATGCGGGATGTCGACGAAAACCCAGTTTTCGACCAACAGATCGTCCTCTCGACGCCACCAGTCGCAGACCCGCATGAAGACGCGTTTTCCGCTTGCGGGCTGGTCGAGGAAGGGTTTCACCTGGACACCAGTCAAGGAAGGCCAGCCACCCGAGCATACGTAATTGCCTTCGCCGAAGCGGGTGAAATGCGCAGTCATGCCATTTCCCGCACTACCTCCGGACCAACCTTCGAAGGTGGCCTCGAAAGGCACCTGGAAGCTTGCAAAACTCTCGAGCCCGACGAAAGAACCGAAGGCGCCGGGGCCGTACCAGACCATGTTGTCATGCCAGAACGGGCGCCAGGCCTCGTTCTTGGTGGCAAGCTTGGCCAGCATTTCTGTGACCATACAATAGCTCTTGGCCCCCTCGACTGGGTCTTGCGGCGTGGTCAAGATGCCATCATGGCTTGCTGGACCCTGAATCATCCCGGTGAAGCCACGGGTCTTGCCCGGGCTATCGGTGATCGGCCATTGCCCTGCAGCCAGCATCAGTTCTGGGATATCGAAGAAGATATAGCTCTCCACCGCCTTGCCATCCTGCATGCGGTGGAACTCGCCGAAGCGCAGATAGGCAAGCTCACCTGTGGCGCGGATACCAAGCCAGTCGCGCGAGAACCGACCGACGAAATAGCCGGTGGCGCTGATCCAGCCCTGTCCTTCAAATACACCGGCCATGACGATATCATCGCGCCGAAAAAGCCCATCGAAGGAGGCTGCGAGCGGGGCGATGACGTGATCGTGCAGCCCGAGGCCACCCGCGACCTCGTTGAAAGGATGCACCACGTTGACATGTGCACCGGGGGCGAAGAATCCCTCATAGGCTGGCCGGAAATTGCCTGGATGGCGTTGCGCGGCGATGAAATTCAGAAAGGGTTTACGGTCGAGGCGTTCCATTAACTTTGTCTCTATAGGATCTGTTCAAGGCGTCTGCGGAGAAACGCCCCGCAAGGCCCTGCGCGCATCAAAGCAAAAGGAATTCGCCCTGGTCGCCTTGCCCGGCACGCAGCCATATTCAGGCTGGCTGCGTGCGCATGGGCAAATACGGACTGAGGATGCGTGCGTCCCATCAGCGTCAGCCTTTCACAGCCCCGGCGGTCAAACCGCCCACAATCTGACGCTGGAAGAACATCACCAAGATGAACAGCGGAACCGTCGCAGAAACCACGGCCGCAACGGCGAACATTACGTTGCCCTCGGTTTGCGTTGTACCAAGGAACGCGGCGATGGCTGGAACCATTGTGCGGTTGCTTTCTGACAGCAGCATCGCCCCAACGGCAAAGTCGTTATAGGCCAGAAGAAACGAGAACAGCCCCGTGGTGATCACACCCGGCCACATCACCGGAATGATCACGCGGCGGAAGGCCTGAAACTGGTTGCAGCCGTCGACCTTTGCGCTTTCGTCAAGCTCGCTGGGGATGTTCTTGAAGAAGGCGTGTAGCATCCACAGGGTGAACGGCTGGTTGATCGCGACAAGTACGATAATTGTCGTCGGCAGTATCCCCCAGATATTCCATTCAAAGAAGGGCAACAGATAACCCGAAACCAACGTGATCGGCGGCATCGCGCGGAAGATCAGCGCCGTGATCAAAAGCCAGAATGTGTAGTTATAGCTCGACCGCGAAAGCGCATAGCCCCCCAGCGTTCCGATGGTCAGCGAGATGGCGACCACAAAGACGCAAACGATCCCCGTGTTCAGAACATTCCGCCAAAATTCTTCCTGAATCCAAGCCCCTTCGTAACCGGTGGTGGTAAAGGGTGAGCCATAAACTGCCTCGGTCCGCGCGCCGGTTAAGGCGTTGGTCCAATCGGCGATCGAGAAGAAATCCAGCTCTACCTTGAACGACCCCCAAACCGTCCAGAGGAACGGGAAAGCGGCCAGGATGAACCAAAGGATCACAAAAAGCGACGAAGCAATCCGAAGGCTTTTGGGCATTCTTTGCGCACGGCTGGCCATGTTATCTTGCTCCTTTGAAGTCACGCCAGGTGCGGACAAGCACGGGCGACAACAGAATGGCGACCCCGATAATCGTGATCACAGACGTAGCGGCCGCAGAGGACAGCTGTCGCGTTTCACCGCCGAGGTCGTTGAAGATGAAAGTGCTGAGCGATTGCGCATGGGCACCGGCGCTGAAGCCGATAATCGGTTCGAACACCTTGAAATTATCCATCAACTGGATCAGCGCAACAAACGTAACCAGTGGCATGAGATGGGGAACAACCACGAATTTGACCTGTTGCCAGCGGGTTGCCCCATCGATCTGGGCCGCCTCGATCTGATCTTTGGGCAAAGTTTGCAAACCGGCATAGAATACCACGAAGGCAAAGGGGGCCGAACTCCAGACGCCATAAACCATCAGCGCCACCCACATCAGCCCGGTCGAAGCCTTTAGACTGAAATCCGGATCTCCGGCCAAGTTTACAAGGGCGTTGCCGATGACGCCACGACTGTCAATCATCCAAAACAGAATGAGCGAGCCGATCAGCGGTGTCACAATCATGGGCAAGAGCGAGAAGAAGATCATCAAACCCTTGAGGTGCCGGTGCAGTGAGTTGACCGCCAGCGCAATCACCAGCCCCAGAATGATCGTGAGGGGTGTCACAATGAATGTGAAGGTCAGCGTAAAGGCCATGGCCCGATAGAAGGGCAAGTTTCCGACCTCTGAGAAAAGGTCACCCCACGTGTCACTCGCCGCCCAGATTTCGCCAACCTCCTGTATCGCCAGGTGGCCGCGATCAAAGTAGATATCCAGCCCGACAAATCTGCCCAATGGTTGTTCGGCACGAAGCGCTGCGGTGGCTTCCTGATCGATGGTGGTCTCGGTTGTGCACCCGACAAGCGGAGTACAGTTTTCGACTTCCACCAGAACCGCCGGGTGTGGGGCATAAATGGATTGGATCACCACCGAGACGATGGGCATTGCAATGAACAGCAGCATTGCAAGTCCTGTGGGCAGGAAAAACCAAAGAAATGTCTTATGGCGCATGTCGCAATTCCCGTGTCGGCTTGATTGGGCGGGTGCCCAAATTGGGCACCCGCGAGGGGCGTTTTACTGTAGGAAGCCCTGTTCGATTGCCGCGGCGCGATAGGCGGCCTCGACATCGGCCAGCGCCTGTTCAGCGCTTTCCTTGCCCTGCATGAAATCGGCAAGTTCATTGCCGAGTGCACTGTGCATCAAACCCATGTAGGGCAGCATCGGATAAGGAGTCGTGCCCATTTTGGCAGCGTCAAATACACCCTGCGCGTCGTCTGCAGGTTCGTACCCTTCGATCAACCAGACTGCCAGCGGCGTGGTTTCATCGTTCAACATTTCGGGGCGGACGCCATGCGTCATCGCGACAAAAGTCGCCTCAGCCTCTTCATCTGAGATGTTCTTGCCGACGGTCCATCCATCCCACCAAAGGGTCGAGGCCGGAGTCGTGCCGCCACCCACGGTCAGCGGCGCTGCAATGGCATGGCCATCGATTACTTCCTGCAAGACACCTTCGGTTGTGGTCTGCTGTGACGCCCGTGACCCCCACATATTCATGATCGCCACATTGCCCGCGCGGTATTCCGCGTTGGTGGCATTGGAATCATGGGTCAGAAAGTCGGGGTTCATATACTCGGACAAAGCCTTCATCATGTTCAGCGCTTTGACACCGGCCTCGGTATTGACGTTGGGCTCTGCGCTGCCGGGCTTGAAATGAGTACCTCCATAGCCAAGGAACATGTTGTTGAATTCCTGCGCCAGATTCCATCCCGCAGCATAAGCACCGCCAACCGGGTTTTGCATTATGCCCTGCGCGCGAATGGCTTCGGCCGCTTCGAGCAGTTCTTCATACGTGGTCGGCACTTCGACGCCTGCCTGTTCCAGAACGTCCTTGCGGTACATCAGGTGCTGAGCGTTGGCCATGAAGGCGATGGCCATGATGTCATCGCCGATCTTGATTAACTGTCCCGGCTGCAGGTTCTGACCATGTTTTTCGACCAGGTCATTGAGCGGTCGGATAACGTCTTCATTCATCAACGCCACAATCGAGCTGTTGGCGATGATGGCTGAGGTGTATTCCGACGGATTGCCCGACAGACCGGCCACGTTGATGGTTTGGTGTTCGGATGTCAGGTTGGATTCAACAGATGCGCCCGTGCATTCCTTTGCGGCAGCGGCCACAGCCTGAATGGCGGCAAATTCGTTGCCGACGATGTTGACCCGATCCGTGATCTCGCAGGCATAACCCGCGCTCGCAGCAAAGGCGGTCAGTGACCCGGCCAATGCGATTTTCTTTAGAAACATTTTTGATTCCTCCCTAGGTGATTGGGTGCATCTTCGAAGCCTGCACCCGAGATTGTCCCGTCATTGCGGGATTGGTTTTCGTCTCTCAGATCTCAAGGCGCGCGCCGGTTTGCGCATCGAATAGGTGGCAGTGATCGGTATGGATATGAATCGACACCTGATCGTCGATTTCTGCACGATAGGTTTTGTCGGCCTTGACCGAGACCAGCGCTCCGCCGATCCGAACCGAGACCATGGTGCTGTCGCCCAGCAATTCCTGCGTATAGATGGGCGCGTTAATCTCGCCCCCGCTTTCTACGACATTGGCGTCCTCGGCGCGGAAACCCAAAGTTATTGGGCCATCCGGAGCATTCAGACCATGCACTTCGGTATTCTGCGCGCGGAACACACCGCCCTGAACATCGCCATCAACCAGGTTCATCGCCGGGTTGCCGATAAAGCTGGCGACAAACGTGTTCGCAGGCTCGTCGTAGATCGCCGTCGGAGAGCCAACCTGTTGGACAACACCCTGCTTCATGATCACCACGCGATCGGCCAGTGTCATCGCCTCGATCTGGTCATGTGTCACATAAATCGTAGTCACGGCTAGTTCATGGCTGAGGTTCTTGATCTGCGCGCGTGTCGAAACACGCAGTTTTGCGTCAAGGTTGGACAACGGCTCATCCATCAGGAACACGTTGGGCTCGCGTACAATCGCACGCGCCAGAGCCACCCGTTGACGTTGCCCACCTGACAGCTCTGCCGGCTTACGATGCAGAAAGTCGTCCAACTCTACCATCGCCGACGCACGGCGCACTTTTTCGTCATGGGTGGAAGCGTCGATACCACGTACCCTCAGCGGGAAACGAATGTTCTCGTAGACGTTCATGTTCGGATACAATGCGTAAGACTGGAACACCATCGCGACGTCGCGGTCTTTTGGCTCCATATCGTTGACGCGGGTACCGTCGATCAGAATATCACCCTCGCTTGCGTCTTCCAAACCTGCGATCATGCGCATCGTCGTGGTCTTGCCACAACCCGACGGGCCGAGAAGCACCAGAAATTCCTTGTCGGATATTGTCAGGTCGAAATTGTCCACTCCAACAAACGAACCCCAACGTTTTCCAACATTGCGCAGTTGAATCTCGGCCATACTGTCCTCCCAGTTGCACCTGAGTGCATACGTTTGCAAAAGCATAGACATCCAAAGGAACATCTGGCAAGTATTTTTTGCAAGCGAATGCAAAAGCGCCCGCAATCTTGCTAAAGACTGACGCTTCCCTCCGGGCAAAGCATTGAAAGTAAAAGATATGTCTTACGAAGCTGAGAAAGAAATTGTCCTGAACTTCTACAAAGCTCTGAGCGATGCAGAGGAATCAGCCCACTCTGATGTAATCGCTGAGTATAGCGCCGAGGACCTCCTGTGGCGCGGCTTTCACCCGTTCAACGAGCTGCGTGGCGCTAGCAACGTGGCGCAAAAATTCTGGCAGCCGCTGAATCACAGCCTAACTAACTTGCAGCGTCGGATGGACGTGTTCATGGCTGGTCAAAATGAAATCGACGGGTTCAATTCAGTCTGGGTTGTTTCGATGGGCCATCTCATGGGGCTGTTCGACAAGGACTGGCTGGGCATTGCGCCAACCGGAAAAATGGCCTTGCTGCGCTATTGCGAGTTCAACAGGATTGAGCACGGTAAGATTGTCGAAACCGCGATGTATTTCGACATCCCGCATTTCATGATTCAGGCCGGGTTGCAGCCCTTCCCGCCGCAGACCGCCGCACAACTTGTCCAGCCCGGGCCCATGACCCATGACGGCCTGATGTTCACGCCTCAACCCGCCGAAGACGGCCAAAAGACATTGGCCGCTATCAACGCGATGATCTCCGATCTTGGGCGGTGGGACAGCGGGCTCAGCCTTGAAGATGAGTTGCGCCGCACATGGTGCGAAGACATGATCTGGTGGGGGCCATCCGGTATCGGTGCGACCTACACAATCGAACGTTACGCCAAACAACACGCTGGCCCGTTCCGTGCTGGGTTTGCCGACCGGTCAAAAACCAACCATATCTGCCGCATGGCCGAGGGCCACTATGGCGGCTTTTTTGGCTGGCCGAACTTTACCGCCCGACCAACCGGCGGGTTCATGGGGATGCCTGCCACTGACAAAGCCGGTGAGTTCCGGGTGATAGACATTTATCGTCGCAAAGGTGATAAACTGGCCGAGAACTGGATTTTCATCGATCTGCTTCATTTCTGGAAGCAACAGGGTGTCGATATTCTGGACCGCATGGCGCGAGTGGGCCTTTAGATCATGGCCAGACCCGTCATGTTGGTCGGAATACGGTAAACGGACGTGCAGGCAGTGATGTACAGCATGCTGAACCCGGCCCCACCAAAGCAGAAGTTGGTAGATTTCTGCGGCGTCAGAATGACACCAAGGCAGTGCGCTTGGGCATCAAACAGATGTACACCGCCGGGACCATTGCACAAAATCTGGCCGTCGCGGGTGCACTTCATACCGTCCGGTACCCCTTCCCCATCGCCAACAACATCGGCCCAGACCACCCCACCGGTCAGTGAGCCATCAGCGGCGACATCAAAGATGCGGATATGGCCACCCCAACTGTCATTGACAAACAGCCTTGTTTCGTCAGCTGACAAACACAACCCGTTGGGTTGCTGAAAATCATCCGCGACAAGGTGTAACGTGCCGTCGGGATCCAGCCGGAACACGCCTTGCACCGGCAGTTCCTGCTCTCTCAGAATGCCAAGATCCTCTCGGATACGACCAAAACTGGGATCAGTGAACCAAATCCGACCGTGCGAGTCGCAGATAACATCGTTGGGGCTGTTGAGTTCTTTGCCATCAAAATGCGTGGCGATCGAAGTAACCCGCTTGCCGCCGTGATCATGGCGTACCAAATGCGAACTGGCGTGCTCGCAAGAGATCACTGCCCCGCTTTTGTCGAAGCAATTTCCGTTCGCTTGGTTGGATGGGGTGCGAAAAACGCGAACTCCTTCACCCTCGCTCCACTTGTATTGATGGCTCTCCTGAATGTCCGAGAATACTAGCCAATGCTCTTCGGGGTGCCATATTGGCCCTTCGGTAAACCCCAGACCGCTAGCGATTTCTTCCAGTTGAGCGTCAGAGTGCACCAGATCTGTGAAGCCTTTGGAACGGATATCGAATACCATGAGAACACCTTTTCAGAGTTGCGCCTGCCAACACTAACGGCAAGTCCCGACAAGAACAGCGTTTCGGGTGAAAACGCAATAACGACTGTTCGATAGTCTGGCCCTGCCAACTTCAATGCTCTACGCTATAGCCGATGTTTCCAAACCGCTTGGCTGCCAATTGCCATGTGCCGCCCAAACAAAACCGTCAGGACTTTCCCATGAATTTCAAACAACGCATGCTTTCTGGCGAGCCTCTCGTCGGAACGTTTCTCAAGACACCAGCCCATGAACTGGTCGAGATAATTGCCAAGTCAAAACTGGACTTCTTGTGCCTGGATGCGGAACACGCACCCTTTGACCGGGGTCGGTTGGATGTTTGCCTCGCCGTCGCCCGGGCTCTGGGGTTGCCGACGTTGGTGCGGGTGCCGACTGGGTCTGCGGACGAAATTCTCAAGGCGCTCGACAGTGGCGCGACAGGTATTGTTGTGCCGCATGTTGACAGCGCCGAAAAGGCCCGTCGCATTGCGCGCGAGGGTCGTTTTGGCCATGGTGGTCGCGGCTATGCCGGATCAACCCGGTGGGCAGGGTTTGCGACCCGATCCATGGCTGATGTCCTCAAGCAAAGCGAAGAGGAGACGATTATCATTGCCCAAATCGAAGAACCAGAAGGCGTCGCAGAAGTTGATGATATCGCCGCGACCGAGGGCATCGACGGGATTTTTGTAGGACCTGCGGATCTTGCGGTGTGCTACGGCGTGACTGATCAGTCCGACCCACAGGTTCTTGATGCAATGCGACGCTCGGGCGATGCAGCCAAAGCACATGGCAAGACGCTGATGACCTTTGCAGCCAGCGCAGAAGCCGGACTCAAGCTGCGCGACTATGGGGTGACCATGATCTTCGTGGCTTCAGAACACGCCTTCATGCTTCGCGCTGCAAACACGGAAGCTGAGAACTTCCATGGCGCCGCGAGGACGTGAAACGCACAGGGTTTTTAGTGGAAAGGGTCTTGGGATCGAAGTGGTTCGAGAACCCTCGGATGGCTACTGGTCGAATGTCTGGAACAAGAAACCCTGGTCATTCTCGTACTGGTCGTGCCGCCCGACTGAGGACTGGATGTTTGCTTCGGCCTATACCAACGACACCAAATTGAACGAGACCGCCTGGCGCACAGGCGAAGCCGCCGATCGCTTCAACGCCATCGTGGTCGAGGCCCGTGCAGAGCTGGACGACGCCAAACGCCGCACACTGTATGCCGAGGCGCAGACATTGGTTCATGATGACGGTGGTGCGATCGTTCCGATGTTCGCCAATCATATCATGGGTGTTGCCAAAACCGTCGCCCAGGGCGAGATCGCCGCGAATTGGGAAATGGATGGTGCCAAGGCTCCCGAACGCTGGTGGCTTGCCTGATCGCCCGCTCTCCGTCTGGTGGCCCGAGTCGGCAGATTTCTGGCCTGCAGAGACGATAGATGTCGCTTGCAGGCCTTTCTGTCGCAATCCAGCTTGCTGCCGCTATCTTGAAACTGCACATTTCGCCCATGGCACAGACTGATATTCCGAATCCTACGGACCGCCGCGCAACCGGCTGTGATCTTGTGATCCTTGCATAAAGCAGGGCCTCGGGCCTTTTGCTTCACGCTGCGATTACAGAAATTTCGGAAAACCTCATGACAACTCAAACGCTGCGCCTGGCCATCGATATTGGCGGCACCTTTACCGATACGGTCCTTGTCTCTGGCGAAGAGACAATCCTAGCCTCCACCAAGACCCTGACCACCCATCAGAACCCTGCCGACGGCGCCATGGAAGGGGCCGCGCGAGTAATGCAGCAATCGGGCCGGACGCTGGATCAGGTGACCGGCTTTATCCACGGCACCACCCTGGCGACCAATGCGCTGATCGAACGTCGCGGCGCGGTAGTGGCGACGGTGACCACCGAAGGCTTTCGCGACATCCTGGAAATCGCGTATGAGCGGCGTTATTCGCAATACGATATCAACCTCGAGAAGCCTGACCTGCTGGTGCCGCGCGAGCGTGCTCTGACCGTGCGCGAACGCATGTCGGCGGGTGGTCAGGTATTGATCGAGCTCGAAGACTCGGCCATCGACGCACTGCTGGCCGATATCGACGCGAGCGGCGCAGAGGCCATAGCGATCTGCCTGATGCACGCTTATGCCAACCCCGCCCATGAACGCCGCCTGCGCGATGTGCTGGCCGAAAAGCGCCCCGATCTGACCGTCTCGATCTCGTCCGAGGTCAGCCCCGAGGCGCGCGAGTTCGACCGGCTGTGCACCACCGTCGCCAACGCATATATCCAGCCGCTGATGCAGACCTATCTGACCCGTTTCGTCGACCGGTTCGAGGCCGAGGGCGTGACCTGTCCGATCCTGATGATGACGGCAGGCGGCGGCATGTGCACCGTGCGCACCGCCGCGCGTTTTCCGATCCGGCTGGTGGAATCCGGCCCCGCCGGAGGGGCCATTCTGGCCGCCCGCATCGCCGCCCGCACCGGGCTGGATCAGGTGCTGTCCTTTGACGTTGGCGGCACCACCGCTAAGCTGTGCCTGATCGACAAGGCCCGCCCGCAGACCTCGCGCCAGTTCGAGATCGCCCGCGCCGCGCGGTTCATAAAGGGCTCGGGCATGCCAGTGCGCATCCCGGTGATCGAGATGATCGAGATCGGCGCGGGCGGTGGCTCCATCGCCGGGGTGGATCGGTTGGGACGCCTGACCGTGGGTCCGAAATCGGCGGGGTCTGAACCCGGACCCGTGGCCTTCATGCGCGGCGGCACCGAGCCCACGGTGACAGACAGCGACATTACGCTGGGCTACATCGTGCCCGACACATTTGCCGAGGGGCATATCGAGCTGGACCCCGAAGGCTCCAAACAGTCGCTGAGCCGGGTGATCGGGTCGAAACTAGATCTCGATGCCGTTGGCTCAGCCGACGGCGTCAGCCGCATCGTCGACGAAAGCATGGCCAGCGCGGGCCGGATGCACGCGGTGGAATCGGGCAAGGATCTTGGACCGCGCACGATGATTGCCTTTGGCGGCAACGGGCCGTTACATGCCAGCCGGGTGGCACGATCCGCCGGGGTCAGCCGCATTGTAATCCCGCCCAATCCGGGCGTGGGGTCTGCCGTGGGCTTCCTGTTCGCACCCGTGTCGTTCGAAATCGTCCGCTCGCGCTATTCGCTGTTGGACAGCATGGACATGGATGAGATCAACGCTCTGTTCGACGCAATGATTTCCGAAGCCAAAGGCGTGGTTGCCCAGGGCGCGGGCGATGCCCCGACCGAAACCCACCGCACCGCCTTCATGCGCTACAACGGTCAGGGCCACGAGATCGAGATCACTCTGCCCGACCGGCATCTGACGGCAGACGATATTGCACCGCTGACCACCGCCTTTGAGGAAGAATATCGCAAGCAGTTCTCACGCCCGGTGCCGGGGATGCAGATTGAGATTCTCAACTGGGCGGTGCGCGTCGCGACCCTTGACAGCGCCGTGCCACCAGTGCCCGCTTCACCTGCATTGACGACCTTCACCGCATCCGACACTCGCCCGATCACCTGCGATGTGGACGGCGCGCTGAAACAGGCCGCCTTCGTGGCGCGGGCCGATCTGAAGTCCGGCGACCATGTGCGCGGCCCGGCGCTGATCCACGAGCCGCAGACCACCACGCTGGTCTCGACTGATTTCTCGGCCCATGTGGACGCCATAGGAAACCTCGTCCTGGTTCAGGACCAGAAAGGAGGCGCATGATGGCGACCGATCTTTCCCCCGCCCGCCTACAAGTGATGTGGAACCGTTTGCTGGCAGTGGTCGAAGAACAAGGCCAAACCCTGATCCGCGCCGCCTTTTCGCCCATCGTGCGCGAATGCGGCGATATCTCCGCCGGGATCTTCGACGTCAACGGCCGGATGCTGGCACAGGCGGTAACCGGCACGCCGGGCCATATCAACACCATGGCCGAAGCGGTGCAGCATCTGCGCGCCGCCTTCCCGGTTCAGACCATGAAACCGGGCGATATCTACATGACCAACGATCCGTGGCTGGCCTCGGGGCATTTGAACGACTTTCTGCTGATGATGCCCGCGTTCAAGGATGGCAGGGTGGTGGGCTTCACCTCATGCACCTCACATCTGGTCGATCTGGGTGGCTTGGGCATGGGGCCCGAAGGGTCCGACATCTATGACGAGGGGCTGCTGATCCCGCCCTGCAAACTGGTCGAGGAAGGTACCCCCAACGCGCTGCTGCTGGACATCATCCGCGCCAACAGCCGCGAGCCCATCGCCAACGAGGGCGACATCTATGCCCTGATCGCCTGTTGCGAGGCCGGGGTGAACCGGCTGGTTTCGATGATGGAAGAGTTCGGCCTGACCGATCTGGATGCGCTGGGGTCCTATATCATCGACACTTCGCGCCGTGGCACGCTTGAGGCCATCGCCGAGGTGCCCGAGGGGGTCTATAAGAACGCCCTCAAGATGGACGGCTATGAGAACGAGCTGGAACTGCACGCGACCCTGACCGTCAGTAAATCGAGGATGCATGTGGATTTCACCGGCACCTCGGGTTGTTCGCGCAAGGGCATCAACGTGCCGCTGAACTATGCCACCGCCTACACGGTATTTGCCTTGCGCTGCATTGTCGGCTCGGACATTCCCAACAATGCCGGATCGCTGGAGCCGTTCACCGTCGACGGCCCCAAGGGCTGCATCCTGAATGCGCAGCGCCCGGTGCCGGTGGCGATGCGGCACACGCTGGGTCAGGTGACACCCGATCTGGTGCTGGGCTGCCTGCATCAGGCGCTGCCCGATGAAGTTCCGGCTGAAGGCGCAAGCTGCATGTTCGACCTGCCGATGCGCCACGCGCCCGAAGTGGCCCGCGATGGCGGGCAGGAATTCGCGGTGGAACCGGTGCATAACGGCGGAACCGGCGCACGACCCCATGCGGATGGTCTGTCAGCCACCGCCTACCCCTCGGGCGTGTTCGGTTCGCAGGTGGAGATCACCGAAAGCGTCGCGCCGGTGACCATCTGGCGACGCGAGCTGCGCGCGGATTCCGGTGGCGCGGGCAAGTATCGCGGCGGGCTTGGGCAGCGGATCGAGATGACATCGGCCAACGGCGCGCCCTTCATCGTGTTCCTGTCGGTCGAGCGGCTGAAATTCCCCGCCCTGGGCCGCATGGGCGGTCAGCCCGGCGCGCCGGGGCGCATCCGGTTCCGTGATGGCGACAGCGACATTCCCGGCAAGGGAGAGCTGCGGGTCGAAGGTGGCGATTACCTGATCTTCGACACCCCGGGCGGCGGCGGTTTCGGCGACCCGGCAGACCGTGATCGGGACGCGCTGGCGCTGGACCTCAAACGCGGTCTGGTCAGCGCCGAGGGCGCCAATGCCTACGGAGGTGACGTATGATCCGTCCGGTTTCTCATGTCGGCGCCATGGGCGCCTATGCGCTGGCCGATCTGGGTGGTGAAGGCACCATCTCGCTGGCGCAGAACGAAAGCGCCTTTCCGGCCAGTCCGTCCGCCGTGGCGGCCGGGCAGGCAGCGCTGGCTGATCTGACGCTCTACCCCGATCCCGAATGGCCCGACATGCGCGCGGCCATTGCCGGGGTACACGGGGTCGACCCGGCGCGGGTGCTGTGTGGCGCGGGCTCGATGGAGCTGATCGGCTGCCTGATCCGCGCCTTTGCCGGGCCCGGCGATCACGTGCTGGGCACGCAGTATGGCTATGCCTTCGTGGCCTCGGCCACGGCGCAGGCGCAGGCCGAATACGTCGCCGCGCCCGAGGTCGATCTGACCGTATCCGTCGACGCGGTTCTGGCCGCCGTCACCCCGGCGACCCGTATCGTGTTTGTCTGTAACCCGGGCAATCCCACCGGCACCCTGATCCCGAATGCCGACATCCTGCGCCTGCGCAACGCGCTACCCGGCGACGTGCTGCTGGTGGTCGATCAGGCCTATGCCGAGTTCGCCGACCAAGCCAACGATCCAGCAGAGATTTTCGCGCTGGCTGATCGGGGGGATACCGTGATCACCCGCACCTTCTCCAAGGCTTACGGGCTTGCCGGGGCGCGCGCCGGGTGGGGCTATTTCCCCACCGACATCGCCAGAGAGCTGCGCAAGCTGTTGAACCCCAACAACATCTCGATTGCCTCGCAGGCTGCGGCAGCGGCGGCGATGCGCGATCAGGCGCATATGCGGGACGTGGTCGCGAAAACGGCAACCATTCGCGATCGGCTCGCGGAGGACTGCCGCGATCTGGGGCTGATCGTACCGGACAGCCACACCAATTTCGTGCTGATCCGCTTTGCCTCGACCGAGCAAGCGCAACATGCCGACGCCGCGCTACGGGCCGAGAAACTGCTGATGCGCGGTATGGGCGGCTATGGTCTGTCCGACTGCCTGCGCGCCACGATCTGCGACACGCCGGTAATGGATCGCTGTCTGGCCGTTCTGAGAAAGGTAACGTCATGAGCCACGAAACGCGTACCCGGGCCAAGATCGGCGTTCTGGTGCCCTTCACCAACACCAACCTCGAGGCCGATATGGCCTTGATGCGCTGCCCGTATACCACCGTGCATTTCCAGCGCATGGGTGGTTATGATGTCGATGAAATCCCCGGTTCTGACCAGATGGCGGGGCTTGGGGCCTCGGACATCAGCCACGATTTGCGGATGATTTCGGGCGTGCGGCCAGATGTGGTGCTGTACGGCTGCACCTCGGCCACGCTGACCCATGGACCGTCTTTCGACGCCGATCTGGCGCAGCAGATCAAGGCCGGATCGGGAGCGCAATCGCTGACAGCCGCCGGATCGCTGATCGCTGCCATTCAGGCGCTTGGGGTGACGAAAGTGGGCTTTTCCTCGCCCTATCTGGGCGAGATCAACACGCAGGCGATGGATTTCATGGCCGCAAACGACATCGAAACCGTGCGTTGCGCCGACGTTGGTCGCGAGCTGGGCAATTACGGACAAGGAGAGCTGACCCCGGACGAGGTTTACGACCTCGCCTGTGAGGCAGACCACCCGGACGCGCAAGCCGTCGTGCTCAGCTGCACCGACATGCGCGCAGTCGAGGCCATCGAGCAGATCGAGGACACGCTGGACAAGCCGGTGGTGACCTCAAATCAGGCGATGATGTTCTGCATGATGCGGGCGCTGGGTCTGCCACGCCACGAGGCGCTGCCGGGCCGGTTGTTCGATCTGCTGTAACCGAACCGGGGCAGCGGTCGACCCCCCTGCCCCGATATTCCATCAGGGTTCGCCGCTGCCGATCTCTTCCTTGCGTTTGGCGATATAGGCATCCAGCTCCTCACGCACGGAGGGGTCCATCTCGGGCATCTGATACTCGCGTAGCGCCTGCTGCCAAACCTCGGTGGCGCGTTGCAGGGCGTCCTTGGCTCCGGCCGCCTCCCAGTTTTCATAGTTCTGCCAGTCGGACAGCATCGGTTTGTAGAACGCGGTCTCATAGCGTTCCATCGTGTGATCGACGCCAAAGAAATGGCCGCCAGTGGGCACCGATTTGATGGTGTCCAGGCCCAGTTCATCCGTGTCAAATTTCATCGGCTTTAGGAATTCCATCATGTTCTGGATGATCTCGATATCCATGACGAATTTCTCATAAGATGCGGTCAGCCCGCCTTCAAGCCAGCCGGCGGCATGATAGACGATATTGGCCCCTCCCAGAACCGCGCCCCATGTGGCCATCATCGTTTCGTATGCCGCCTGCAAATCCACCACGTTGGATGCATTTGCGTTCGATGTCCGGTACGGAATGCCATAGCGCCGCGCCAGCTGCCCGCCGACAATATTCGCCTTGGCATTTTCCGGTGTGCCAAAGGCCGGAGCCCCGGATTTCATGTCCACATTCGAGGTGAATGAGCCATACATGACAGGCGCTCCCGGGCTGACCAACTGCGTCAGCACCACACCGAACAGCGCCTCGGCGTTCTGTTGCGCCAGCGCGGCAGGAAGCGTGACCGGTGTCATTGCCCCCATCAGAGTGAATGGCGTGACCGTCACAGGTTGACCATACTCGGCCATCGCGATCAGGCCGTCACCCATGGCATCGTCGAACAGGCGTGGAGAGTTCACCGAAATGATTGTGATCACTCCCGGATCGCCGCGCATGTCCTCAGGTTTCTGACCGCGCGAAATCGCCATCATGTTGATGCCATCCATCGCCCGCCCGCGCCCGATAGCGGTGCAGTGAAAGCTCAGGTCGCTATAGCTCAGGTTGGCGTTGTAGGTGTCCAGATGGCGGTTGTTGGCGGGCATTTCGATCGGGGCCATCACCTGATTGCCGATCAGATGGATAGCGTTGAAGTGATGCGCCAACCGGATGAAGTTGCAATAGTCATCGTAATTACCCTGACGGCGGCCATTGATACAGTCATGTACGTTCGGCGGCCCGGCAACCAAACCAAAATTCACATGATCGCCGCCCAGCGTAATCTGTTTCGCGCGGTTGCGAGAGGTCAGCGTGAATTCCGAGGGCACCGTTTTCAACGCTTCGGCGACAATGGTTTCGTCCATACGGATGGTCTTGGTGTCGCGGTCTACGATGGCCCCCGCGCGTTCGAAAATGTCCATAACATTGTCGCCCATCACCCGGATTCCGGCCTCGGACAGAATGCGCATCGAGGTTGTATGCAGCTGATCCATCTGTTCAGGGTTCAACAGCTCGAACGGCGGATAGCTGTTGCGCACCTGTTGCCAGGGCAGCTGTTCGATTCCCGCCGCCGCGCGCCCGGATTTGCCGCGTCGCCCGCCGCTGCGTCTGTCTCGTGCCATTGACCTAGTATCCCCGTTGTGGATTTACGATGTTGTTCAGCACCTCGCCCTTGCGATAGCGCATCAGGTTCTCGGAAAACATGCGGACCGATTTCAGATCCCAGCCGTCATAGACCGAGCTGCAGTGCGGTGTGACGATCACGTTGTCCAGTTCCCAGAACCTGTGCCCCTGAGGCAGCGGTTCGGTAACGAACACGTCCAGCGCCGCGCCTCTGATCCGGTTCTGTTCCAGCGCGGCCAGTAGAGGTGCTTCGTCAATTACCCCACCTCGCGAGACGTCGATTATCACCGTCGTCGGTTTCATGGCGGCAAAAGCCTCCGCCCCGACCAGACCGCGCGTGCTGTCCAGCAGTGGTACGCAAACGACGATAAAGTCAGCGCGTGGCCAGAGATCAGGCAAAGCCTCCATCCCGTGTACCTCGTCCACGTTGGGGGTCGGTTTCGGGCGGGCCCGTACACCGATTGTGTTCAGCCCCATAGCTTTGGCTCGTGCCGCAACAGCCTCTCCTGTTTTGCCAAGGCCGATGATCAGCACCGTCTTGCTGTCGATGGGCTCGACTTTGCCGCCGATCCAGTCCCGCCGCGCCTGCGCGGCACGAAAGCCCGGGAAATCCAGCGTGAAATGCAGCATCGCCCCCAGCGCATATTGTGCCATCATATCGGCGGCGACCCCGGCGGCATTTGTCACCGTTACCTCATCAGGGTTCCAAGGGTTCAGGTGATCGGTACCTGAGCCGCCGACCGAAGCCCATTTGATTTGCGGGTTCTCGACCAGTGCTGCGCGTGGAAAGCCGGGGGTGCCCGCAAAGCGAACGGAATAGACAACTTCAGCCCCTGTATCCTCGATCAAACCCGTGAGCGCCTCGTAGCTGTCGCAGGTGTGGATCGGCAGATCGGGATGACCTTCAGCAAGAACCGCACGGGCAGCGTCGGGGTTATCGGTGTGCAAGATCACGGTGGGGGATTTCATGCGGGTACCTCCGGTTGGAACTCGGCGCTGGCAATGGCTACCGCGTTGGCGAAAAAAGCAGTGGCGGCGACGTCGAAAAGGACATCGAACCCCACACCTTTGCGGTCGTTGCGCCATGTGATTGCCTCGACATAGCCCACGCGGGTCTGGGCGATCTTTCCCACTGGAAAGGCACCGGGCGACAGGTCGACCGGGCAAATCTTGGCCAGCAGATCGAACAGGCGCGGGCCGGTCAGGTGCATCATGGCCCAGGTTTCCTCGCGCCAGGAATAATAGCCCTTTGGCGTGGCGGCGACCTGCCACCGGGCATACAGGTCGGCAGGCGCATCCAGTACCACCACCTCTTCCTGACCCAGACGCAGAAGGCCATCGGCGGTTTCGTTGACGTCTGGCACCTTCAGGCCCCGCGATTGCAAAAACGCCACGGTGCCTCGGCCCTTGAGGCCAAAACGCGGCGTATGGGTCAGGTCCTGCAGGAAAATCTGCCCGGAAACCAGCGGTGTGCCTTCAGCAGCGCCCTTTGGGTCAAGCGGATAGGTTCGCATCATCACACCTCCTGCCGTTTGTTTTCAGGATCAAAGAAGGTGTGGCCGCGCACAGTTGTAACGACGCGCTTGCCATTGCGGCACTTCACCGTGACCTGCGATCCTTGCGTAGCGTCATCGCCATGCACATATGCCAGCGCGATATGGGTGTTCAGCGTCGGCGACCACAGGACCGAGGTCACATGCCCCACCGGTACATCGTCCCTCAGTACCAGACAGCTTTCCCCCGGTACATCTGGCCCGTCGAATGTCAGCCCGACCAGCTTGCGCGGCAGGCCTTTGTTTCGGCGCATCTCGGTTGAGCGCTTGCCCACGAAAAACGGCTTGGTCTTCGAGATCGCCCATTCGAACCCCAGCTCATCCGGCGAGGTCAGCGCGTCGGTGTCCTGACCAATCAGGATATGGCCTTTCTCCAACCGCAGAATCCGGCTGGCTTCCAGCCCGTAAGGGCGCAACTCGTGCGCGTGACCCGCCGCCATCACCGCATCCCACAGGGTGTGGGCATAGCTGGTGGGGCAGTGCAGCTCGTAGCTCAACTCGCCGGTGAACCCAATCCGCATGGCGCGCACTGGCACCCCGGCCACCATGCCGCTGCGCCCGTCGAGATAGGCAAAGCTATCGCGCGAGAAATCGATATCGCTGTCCAGCGCCTCGACCACGGAGCGCGCCTTGGGACCGGTAATGTTGAAGCCCGAGAAGGCCGAGGTGACGTTCAGCACATCCACATCCAACCGCCACTGCGCATTCCAGAACAACATATCCGAATAAACCCGCGCCACGGCCCCGGTGGTGGCGGTGACATAGAACAGATCCTCGGCCAGCCGATACGCCACGCCATCGTCGATCACCGTGCCCATTTCGTTTGTCATCAGGCAGTACCGGCAACGGCCCACAGGCTGCTTTTTATAGGCCATGGTGTAAATGCGGTTGAGGAATTCGCCCGCATCCGGGCCACGCACCTCGAGCCCGCCCAGAGTTGAAACATCCAGCACGCCGACCCCATTGCGCACCGCATGCACCTCTTCTTCGATAAGGCGCTTGGCGTCTTGTTTGGGGCCGTAGAAATAGGGCCGCCACCACGCTCCGACCGGGCGCATGTCCGCCCCCAACCGGATATGTTCGTGATGCAGCGCGGTGCGCCTGTCTGCCGGGTGATGATGACCAGACAGCACGCCCAGCGTTTCGGGGCCAAAGGGCGGACGGGCGGTAGTCACGCCGATCTGCCCGATTGTGCGGTCGGTCGCCTTGGCCACCACCCGGGCGGTGGCCAGCGCCGAGTGCCGCCCTTGTGACGGCCCCATACCAACTGTGGTAAAGCGCTTGATCAGCTCCAGCTCGCGATAGCCTTCCTTAACCGCGTTTTGCAGGTCCTTGATCTGAATATCCTCGTCCCGGTCGACAAAATCCTTGCCCTTGGGATGCCCGGCGATTGCCGGTTCGAAATTCGTCAACGCAGCCTCGACATCTTCAACCTGCGCGATGTCGCGGGTTGGCAGCCCCAGACGAGTCAACGCCGTCTGTGCCGCGCGTTGCGCATCGGCCACCACCGCATCAGGCGCAAAGACCCCGGCAACACCCCCGGCAATGCCCAGCGGAGCGTCTGGCAGAGACAGGGAAAACCGCGCCGCCGTTTCATTGTACCCAAGTTTCGCGCCAGCATGACAGGGCAGTTGCCACATTGGCGCATAGCCGACCGAAATCACCAACAGATCGCAATCCAGCCAGTCGCCTCCGACCTCTACGCCGGTAACATGGGTCTTGCCACGCGCCTCGCCCACGGCGCCGTGAATGACACGCGTTCCCCTTGTTGCCAGTTGCTGGCCAAGCTCACTGCCGCTGCCGCCGGGGCGCGGATCAACCACAGCCGCCAGTTCTACGCCTGCGTCCAACAGATCCAGCGCCACCCGATAACCGTCGAGATTGGCGGCCAGTACCACCGCGCGCTTGCCCGGTTTCACACCATAGTGCCGCATAAGCCGTTGCGCGCCAGTGCCCAGCAAGATGCCCGGCAGGTCATTGTTTCGGAAGATCGCGGGCTGTTCGATGCAGCCGGTGGCCAGCAGAACCTCGCGCGCGCGCGTCTTGAACAGCTTGTTGCCCCGGATCAGCGGCAGCCAGTTGTCCTCGAACCAGCCGTTCACCACTGTATCGGTCATGATGCGAAGGTTCGGCAGACTTTGCACTTTCGCCAGTAGGTCGGACAGCCTGTCGACATCGCGGCCATAGGTCAGCGCGCCGCCCAATACCGGCTCCTGCTCGGCCAGGATGACGTCAGCCCCGACTTCGGCGGCTTCGATGGCGGCGGTCAACCCGGCCAGCCCCGCGCCGACGACCAGCAGGTCACAAAACAGGTTGGCCTTTTCGTAGTCTTCATGCGGGGCGTTGATATCCAGAACGCCCAGCCCAGCCTTCTTGCGGATCAGCGGCTCCCACAGTTTCAGCCAGCTATTGCGCGTCGGACCCATGAAGGTGCGATAATAGAACCCCACCGGCATAAATCGCCCCAGCTTGTCCATGAATGCGTCGCGGTCTCGCGCCAGTGATCCGTTGACGTTCTGCGCCGTAACTTGCAGCCCTGCCGAAATCGGATGCCGGTCGGCCTGCACGTTCGGGTCCGAGGGCAGTTGCACCAGCGTATCGGCCTCGGTGCCCGCCATCGACATCGCACCGCGCGGTCGGTGGTATTTGAACGAGCGCGACAGTATCCACTTTCCCTGCCCGGCCAAAGCCGAGGCGATCGCATCACCTTCGTATCCCTGAAACGCCTGCCCTTCAAAGCTGAACGATACCGGCGCATCTCGGTTGATCCTGTTGCCCCAGGGTGCGGGAAGTCGGGCCATCACCTTTGCTCCAGCTCTGAGGGGTCAAAAGTGCGGATCACCTCGTTCGTGGTGGCGTTGCGCTCGGCCAGAAAGAAATAGTTCGAGGGCACGTGCCGCCACCATTCCACCAGCGTTCCGCGTGAATTGTCGGCGCGGAACAGGTGACGTGCCCAGTCCTGATCGCTGGTTGCATCCGGGTCGGGGTTGGCGCGCAGAGGGCCGAAGCTCTGGAATTCATTAATATTGCGGGGCCCGTTCATCGGGCAGATCAGGATCTTCATGTCAGTGGCTCGCGGCAGTTGCGCCCATTTCATTGAGCAGATCAAAGGTGGCGAAACGCTCCATTGTGAAGGGTTCGAGTATCGGCGCGACCTTCTGGTTGGCGATGGACTGCGCCATGTACTTGCCCGCCACCGGAGTGGCTTTGAACCCCCAAGTGCCCCAACCGCAATCTAGCCATAGGTTGGACAATGGGCTGGCACCCATGATGGGTGAGTAATCGGGCGTCATGTCGGTAATCCCGGCCCATTGTCGCAGCAGACGCACCCCGTGCAGGAACGGGAACAAATGTACCGCGCCTTCGGCCAGATGTTCTTTCATGTCCAGTGTCGAGCGGGTGGAATACAGCTGATAAGGGTCCGAGCCACCGCCGATCACGATCTCGCCTCGCGAAGACTGCACCAGATAGGTGTGCAGGCTGACCGAGCTGACCAGCGTGTGCAGCCACGGTTTCAGCGGCTGCGTAACCATCGCCTGCAACGGATAGCAACGGATCGGCAATTCTACCCCGGCTTTCATCGCCATGTCGTAGTTCATGCCCCCGACAGCAATCATCACCTGACCGGCACTGATATCACCGCGATTGGTGCGCACTTTTGTGATCTTGCCACCGGCAGTGTCGAACCCTTCAACCTCGGTACGTTGATGAATTTCCACCCCGCGCCTACTGGCTTGCGCTGCATAGCCCCAGGCCACCGCATCATGCCGCGCAGTGCCTCCATCGGCGTGCCACAAACCGCCGATGATTTCCAGCGGCCCGCCCTCATCCATATTCAGATGCGGGGACAGTTCCTTGACCGTCTGCGCATCAACGACCTCGATCCGGGTGCCCGCGTGTTTACCCATCTCGGCCCGCAGATGGAACGAGCGTAGCGTCGCCTCGGTATGGGCCAGCGTCAGTTGACCGCGCTGGCTGAACATGACGTTGAAATCCAGCTCTTCGCTCATCTCCCCGTAAAGCTGCACACCTTCCTTGTAGAACGCGATGCCCTCTTTGGTGATGTAGTTCGAGCGGATGGTAGTGGTGTTCCGCGCGGTGTTGCCGCCCGCCAGATAACCCTTTTCCAGCACAGCCACATTGGTGATGCCGTGATACTTTGATAGGTAGTGGGCACAGGCCAGTCCGTGGCCGCCACCACCTACGATGACCACATCGTAACTGGATTTAAGCTCTGGCGTGGCCGGAATGTCTCCGGTGACAGGGTAGTCGGCGGATAGCCCGTATTTCAGCAGCCTTAGCGGCATTTTTGTTGTCCTGATTTCAGCGGTTGTCAGCGGCGTCATAAATCAGCGCGCCGAGATCCGAGAATTTGGCGTCCGGCGACTGCAACCCCAGAACCGCGTCGCGTATGGCGGCGGCACGGCTGACCCCCAGCGGTGGAGTGGCGAACTCCATGAACTTGGCAATCACTTCGTCACGGTCCATGGGTGCCTCGGGCCCGCCGCGCGCGTGGACGTCGCCCGACGCCAGTTCCCGCCCATCCGTCAAGGTCATGACGACATCAGCAACGCGACTTTGAGGAAAGCGGTCGGAATGGCGCGCGGTCTCGGCCACCGAGATACGGTCGACAATCGCCGCGACCAGCGGATCGGAGAGGCCCGCGCCGGTGATATGCTCGACCCCGATACGGCCGTGCGCCACCATCGTCGCCACAGCGAAGGGCAGCGAATACTGCGCCTTCGAAGTGTCATCCGGCATACCCTGAAACAGGCAGGCACTTTCGTGGAAAGTGTTCACCTGAATCGCGGCAATGTCCTGATGAGACAGGCCATATTCACGCATCAGCGCCCTGGTGGCGTCGATCGCTGCATGGGCCCAACGACAGATCGGATAGGGCTTCACATATTGATGTTCCATCTGCCAGAAGCTGCCCAGATCCCGCCAGTGATGCGCGACCTCATCCGCCTCTATTGTGATCGCCGGCGCGCCGGTAAATCCCTTCTCGGCGAGCACTGCCGAGGATACACCCACCAGCGCGCCCCAGCCCGAGCCGTCATGCAGCATGGTGGGGTTGGCAATCTCGCGCATCATTTGACTGCGCGGCCCGTGATATTCGGCGATGCCCATGGCCTGCCGCATCTGTTCCGCGCTCAGCCCGCGCAGACGGGCGGCAACGGCCACAACTCCCAACGCGTTCCATGCGCCGGAAGTGTGGTAGTCGCTGACTGTGTCATGCAACGAAATCCCGGCGCGCCCGGCGATTTCGTATCCAATAGTTACGGTCGCCAACGCCTCGGGGCCGGAAAAATCCGCGACCGTTTCCGCCAAAGCCGCCAGAACCGGCACAACGGCAACACCGATATGGCCCTTGGTGGGGTTATAGCCGTCATGGCCATCCAGATTATCGGTCTGAGTCGCAGCGGCATAAGCCGCGCCGGCAACGCTAACCTTGCGGCCATCGAACAGCATCCGTGCGCTGAGGCCCGGATCGCCCGCACCGTAAAGCGCCACTGCGCTGTCACGCGCGATCTGACCGGCCTGCATCGGTCCGGACCCGATGGTGATCCCCATCGTGTCCAGCAGCATCAGTGCCGCTGCTTCGAGCGCGCTGTCGGGGAAATCCTGCACCCTTCGATTTAGCGCAAACTTTGCGATAGTTTGAAATGTGTTGGTCACGATGCCCTACAGATGAGGTTTCGGGTTCGGCCAAAACCTAAGTGTGTTTGCCCATCGCAGCACGAAAACAATACGAGGGCAATGGCCCCGGAAAATTTGTAGCTTTGGCTCCGCTCCATTGTAGCATATGAACCAGATCAATTCCCGCCGCGAAACAGAATTCCCGGCGCACCACCTACCCGCTCGCCCAGGAACCTATCGCCATGATGAACCTGCCCCACCTGATCTTCCTGCGCTCCTTCGAGGCCGCCGCCCGGTACCTCAGCTTTACCAGCGCGGCAGATGAGCTGAACTGCACCCAATCCGCCGTCAGCAACCATGTGCGTTCGCTCGAAGAGTTTTTGCAGCGGCCTCTGTTCGTGCGCCATGCCCGGTCATTGTCGCTGACCGACGTGGGCGAGGCGTATCTGCCTTCAGTGCGGCATGCTCTGCATGAGATTGACGTGGCCACACAATCGGTCATCCAGCGGTCACACACCCGCAAAGTCGTCGTGTCTTGCCCGGTCAGCCTGGCCGAGAATTGGCTACCGGACGTAATCCGGGGCTTTAGCGACCAGCACCCGGATATCGACCTGACGGTACACGGCACCGTCTGGATTGATGTCGAGCCGAACGTCTCGGACATTTCGATAACGGTCAATCATATTGACGATGTGACGGTGGGCGCGCGGCAGCTGTGGGCCGAAAAGCTTGCGGTCGTGTGCGCGCCCGAATTCACAGTCAATGGCGCGCAGCTGACCGATCCGGCGCAACTGCAAGAGGCACCTCTGATCCATATTCTGGGTCGTCCAGCTTATTGGGAACGGGTCGCACGCCATTTTGATCTGGCAGACCTGAACCAGAAGGAAGGGCTGCGGACCAACGCTTCAAATCTGGCAATGGAGATGGCGGCGAAGTCGTTGGGCTGCGTCGCTCTGCCCCGCTCTTTGGCCGGGTCTTATGTGGACCGGGGGCTGCTGATCGAACCGTTCGAATTCGATTTGGACAGCCCCTGGGCCTATTTCGTGCGTCTCAAGGAAAAACCCGTTTCACCGTCGGTCAGGCTGTTTCAGGACTGGCTGCTAAACGCCGCCGCCAGCATGAACCGCTGACCTGCAACGGGGCTTCTCAGGCAGCCCCTTCCAGTGCCGGTTTAACATCACGCAGGCGGTTTCCATCCGGGTCAAAAGGAGGCTCGGACAGGATTTTCGCTTTATGGGGCTTGCCAAGGATGAACACTTCGACCGTATCACCAGGTTGCGCGAACCCAGGGTTTATATAGCCAAGCGCTAGCGATTTGCCGACCGAATAGCCGTATGCACCGGATGTCACGCGGCCAACCGGGGTACCATCCGGGGTAAAAATCGGCTCACCGCCGGTAGCGTCGGCATCCTCGGAGACTTCGACCTCGAAGATTGACAGCACTTCGCGCGCGGCGTTGTCCTTGACCGACAGATACGCATCCTTGTGCAGGAAATCCTTGTCCAGCTTGATCAGGCCCGCCAGCCCGACCTCTTGCGGCCAGTATTCCTGCGAATACTCACGGCCCCATGAGCCATAACCTTTTTCGATCCGCAACGACCCCAGCGCGCGGCCGCCAACGGGACCGCCATCCAGCAGCTTGGCCGCATCCAGCAGCGCAGCGTACAGGCGGGTCTGATCTTCTTCGGCGCAGTGCAACTCCCACCCTAGATCGCCGGTAAAGCTGACGCGGATGGCCAGACAGGTGACACCTGCAACCTCGATTGTGGCCGAGCGCATAAAGCGGAACGCCTCGTTCGACAGGTCTGCATTGGTCAGCCGCTGCAGCAGGTCACGCGCTTTCGGACCGGCGACGTTGAACCCTGCTATGCGGTCGGTGGCGACTTCGAAGGTTGTGTCCTTTGGCAGGTCGATCATGTTGAAAAAGCGTTTATGATAGCGCTCGGCCATGCCCGATCCGATCATCATGTATTCGTCATCGGCCACCTTGGTTATGGTGAAATCTCCAGCCACGCCGCCACGGACAGAGATCAGCGGCGTCAGGCAAGACCGCCCGATCACGGTCGGTACGCGGTTGGCGACCAAGTGATCCAGCCAATCTTGCGCACCGGGTCCTTTGATGATGTAGTTCGCAAAATTTGATATGTCGATGACGCCCACATTCTCCCGCAGCATCTGTACCTCACGTCCCACCGGCTCCCACCAGTTCTGGCGTGTGAAGCCGTTGGTTTCCTGCACGCCGGGCTGATCGGCGAACCATAGGGGATGCTCCCAGCCGCAGTTCAGACCAAAGACACAGCCCATGTCTTTCTGCATTTCAAAGGCAGGGCGGACTCGGGCGGGGCGACCTGCACTACGCTCCTCGTTCGGGAAGTGGATGGCAAAACGGTGGGTATACTGGTCCTCAACCCGTGCCTTGGTGAATTTTTTGTCGGCCCAGTCGCCGAAGCGGGCCAGATCCCATGCAAACATGTCGTATTGCGGCTCGCCCTCGATCATCCACTGCGCCGCCAGCAGGCCCAGACCACCCGATTGCGAGAAACCCGGGATCAGTCCGCCGCAGAGGAAATAGTTCTTCAGTTCGGGCACCGGACCCCACAAGGCGCTGGAGTCCGGAGACCAGATCATCGGCCCGTTGATCACCCGTTTGACCCCTGCGGTGGCGGCAACTGGCACACGTTCGGTAGCGCGGATCACGTTTTCCATGATCCGATCCAAATCGTCGGGGAACAGGTCATGGGCAAAGTCCAGCGGCGTACCGTCCTCGGCCCAGAACTTCATGTCCTTCTCATAGGCCCCGATGAGCAATCCGTTGCCTTCCTGACGGAAATAGTACTCGCCATCCCGGTCTGCAATTGACGGAAGGCGACGGCCCAGATTGGCAACTTCTTCGATGGATTCAGTCACGAAATACTGGTGCTCGGTCGGTTGCAACGGCAGAGTCAGCCCCGCCAGCGCCGCAACTTCGCGGCCCCAAAGACCAGCGGCATTCACCACCCATTGCGTGTGAATATCGCCCTTTGCGGTACGCACGATCCAAGACCCGTCGGGTTGCTGATCCGTACCTAGTACCGGACAGAACCGTTCTATGGTTGCTCCCATGGCGCGGGCACCGGCAGCATAGGCGTGGGGCACGCCCGAGGGATCCACATTGCCGCCATCGGGTTCATACATGATGCAGCGGATATCGTCGAACTGCGCCAGCGGGTGCAGTTCCTTGGCCTGCTCGCGACTGACCTCGTGGAAGTTCAAACCATAGAATTTAGCCTTGGCTTCCTGTAGGCGCAGCTGATGCTCGCGTTCTTCGGTTTGCGCTAAATAGAGCGAGCCGGGCTGGAACACGCCGCAGCTCTGACCGGTTTCCTGTTCCAGCTCTTTATATAGATTCATCGTATAGTGCTGGATGCGGGTGATATTGTTGTTGTCATGCAGCCCATGAATGTTGGCCGCCGCGTGCCAGGTCGAGCCGCTGGTCAGTTCGTCCCGCTCTAGCAGGACCACATCGGTCCAACCCAACTTGGCGAGATGATACAGAATTGAACAGCCGGCTAGGCCACCGCCGATTACAACCGCTTGTGCATGCGTTTTCATGTGCTTCCCCTCTCAAATGCCTCAGGCGGCGATGGTTTTCATTGCACCCAGAAACTGGGCCACTTCGGCGACGCTGTTGTAGTGGCACATCGAAACACGCACGCAGCTGTCCATGCCAAGCGGTGTCAAGATGTTGCCCGAGTAGTGATCGGCCTTGCGCAAATGCGTACGGATGCCTTGTTCGTTCAGTTGCTTGACCACATCGACCGACGGCACGCCCTCGACCTGCAGTGACACCAGCCCCTCGCGTGCAGGGTTATCGACACCGCCCAGAATGGTCACCTTCTCCATCTCGGCCAGCCCAGGCAGGTTGCCGGTTCCGCGGATCATCGCATCAGTCAGCGCTTTTTCCTGCTCATGGATCGCCTCTCCGGCAGCGACGAATTTTGCGCGCCGGTCGGTGGCGTCGCTGACCTGTGCGCCCAGCCATTCGAAATAGCTGATTACGTCAGACATTGTAGCGTAAGAGCCGGTATCACGCGTCCCCATTTCCCAATTGTCGGCGGGGCCGTCGATCAAGCTGTTATGTGGCAGCTTGGTCAGCCGGTCAGAAATCCAGGCCACCCCGTAACCATGGCGCGAGAACACCTTGTAAGGCGAGATCACATAGCCATCGACATCATAGGCGGTCAGGTCGATCCGGCCATGCGCGGCGTGCTGGATACCGTCGATTATGATGAAGCAATTGGGCGCAACGGCGCGGATCTCGGCAGCCACAGCCGCTACATCCACGCCCATACCGGTCACCGGCGAGGTGTGCACGATAGTCGCAACCTTTGTGTCCGGCGTTACCTGCGCCGCATAAGCATCTGCGGTGACGGTGCCTGTGGCGTCGTCATGGACCACCAGAACATGAACTTGCCCGGCCACCCCGGCCCAACGCGCGCAAGCGCTTCGGGTCGCGGGATGTTCCAGCGTTGTGCCAAGCACCCGACCGGTGCCTGTGCCCAGACAGGCGTTCATTATCAAACGAAACAGCAGCTCGGTCCCGCTTTCGCCGACAAAGAACTGGCCACCGGGGGCGTTCATGAACACGGCCATATCTTCTTTGGCCTTGTTGATTACCCGCACCAGTTCGTGACTTCCCGGGTTGTCGCGGCCCTGATTGTCAGGGATCGCAGCATAAGCCTGCGAGGTGCCCACAACCGAATTCAGCGTCAGCGCGCCACCCGCGTTTTCAAAGAAAATACGCGGTCCCTGCTGCGGGCAGTGGTCGACCTGCGCAAATCGGGCACGGATTTGTTCAAGCAATTCTGGAGTGATCTTAGTCATCGGGAACCATTCCTGCGAAAATGTCATTCTGGCAAGATATATGCGCCCTTTTGCAAAACTACTCACAAAAAAACTTGGGGCATTGTGGGTGGAAATTGAGACCATCGAGCCAAGAGAACTCAGCCACAAGAACGATATGGTTCGCGAATTTCAATTTCGTCGGCCCGATCACACCCTCACGCATGCCTTCGCTTGGTTGAGAAACCGCTGGTCAGGCCGACGGTTTGTAACCTGAGCGTTGTTCTAGAGACATCGCTTTGCAGGACGGTGTTGAGAGAGTGACGATCCAACCTCATTGGCGCAGCCTGTACCGCCATCACAAACCAGACATCGTAGAAGCGGGCATGCATCCTGCATTCCAGATATTCCCATATCGGCAGGGGTATTTAGATTGATAGCGATTCATGCATTTGTTTACAGCAGTTTGGGATTTCGTCACGCCTTTCAGACCTGACTAATCGCCATTGTAAGAGATCACGAACTTGCCTTCGACGCGGCGATACCGCGAACCACTCCCGCGCTGGTGGCGCATTCGTCGATGGTCAATAGCTTGTAACATATTGGTGTATAGAGCTTGCTGATTGAAAGCTGAAAAGTTAATCGTCTGCAACAGGTTAGCTTATGTCCAGACTTCGAGTATTAAATCAATTTGCCAAAATTTCTGCTAATTAGGCTTAAACCCATCATCGACGCACCAAGGACATGCGCAGAGCAGCGACAGACCGGTGTTGCGACCCAAACGCCGTTGCCCCGCAAAAACTGACATAATTCACCTGAACGATGAACATTGGTTGTCCGGCCCACCAAAAAGGCAGGCCGGACAGTGTTAATAAGTACTTTTAGTCGTACAGAACGGCCGAGATCTTCGGGTCGTCAATATTCGAGGCATCGTAGTAGTAGAAGCCTGTGTCGATCAGACCTGGAACCTCTTCCCCATTCAGAGCCGCAACCGCTGCTTTCACAGTCTCATAGCCGATGCCCACAGGGTTTTGCGTGATCGCACCCGCCATCAGACCGCTCTTGATTGCGTCTTTCTGGGCCTTGCCACTGTCATAACCGATGATCACCAAACCCTCGGTGCCCAGCTCCTGAACACCGTTTACAACACCAATAGCTGAGCCTTCGTTGGTGCCAAAGATACCATTTAGATCAGGGTTAGCCGTCAGGATCGCCTTGGTGACTTCGGTCGATTTCAGGTGGTCGCCCTGGCCGTACTGAACCGTGACAACTTCAATATCCGGATACTTCTCAGCCATGCGATTGACGAAACCGTCGCGACGATCAATACCTGTGCGGCTTGTCTGGTCATGGGCGACAACAGCAACCTTCCCTTTGCCCCCGATTTTTTCAGCCATCTTGTCTGCTGCCAACCCTGCTGCCGCCAGGTTGTCCGTTGTCGCGGTTGAAAGCGGAATATCGCTATCAACACCACTGTCGAAGGCGATGATCGGAATGCCCTTTTTGTTGGCCTGTTTCAAAAGCGGGATAGCAGCCTGGCTGTCCAGCGCGGCAAAACCGATTGCCTTTGGATTATTGGCCAGAGCGGCAGCCAGCATGTCGATCTGACGGTCCACCATGGTCTCATTGTCCGGGCCTTCGAATGTGATGGTGACATCAAATTCGTCAGCCGCCTGCTCCGCACCCGACTTCACGGCCTGCCAGAACTGATGCTGGAAGCCTTTGGATACCAGCGGGATGTAGATCTCTTCGGCTGCCGCCATCGAGGCGGGTCCTGCCAGGGTGGCTGCACTCAGCGCACCCAGAATGAAACGACGTGATAACATGTTTTCTCCTCCAGTTGGTCGTTTTGGTCTTTGAATTAGCTGCTAGGTCATCCCGATTTCTTGCGCCGTGCCATATCGGCATAGACGGCCAGGATGATGATTGCGCCGGTCACAACGGTCTGCCATTCCTGCGCAACGGACAGCACGCGCAATCCGTTGGTCAGCACGGCCATGATAAGCGCACCGATCAGCGTACCCAGGATCGTCCCGCGTCCACCGGACAAGGAGGTGCCGCCGATCACCACAGCTGCGATCGCCTCCAGCTCGTAACCCAGTCCCAATGCCGGTTGTGCGGAATTCAGGCGCGAGGCGATGAGGATTCCGGCGATGCCGCAGATCGCGCCGGCCAGAGCGTAAATGCGCATCTTCCACATGTCGGTGTTCACGCCGGACAAGCGCACTGCTTCCTCATTTGAGCCAAGTGCAAAGGTGTACCGGCCTAGAACCGTGCGCCCCAGAATGTACGAGGCCGCGATGGCAACCAGGAACAGGATCAAGACCCCATTGGGGATGGGCAGCGACGGGAAAACCTCTCCGATCAGCGACCCGCGCGAAATCAGATCGAAGCCCGGCGTATCATTGAAGTAGATTGGTCGCGTGCCCGAGATCACCAGCGACAGGCCTTTGAGGATCAACATCATTCCAAGCGTCGCAATGAATGGCGGAATTTTCATTTTCGCTACGAAAGTGCCCGAGCAAAGTCCGCAAAATGCGCCCGCCGCAATGGCTGCGGCCACACCCAACAGCAAGGGCATGCCGAGATATGTCAGGACCACCCCGGCGATCACAGCACAGAAGGTCATCAGTGTTCCGACTGAAAGGTCGATCCCGCCGGTGATAATGACCAGCGTCGCGGCGACGGCCAGAACGCCATTCACTGATGTCGCCTGCAGAATGGCGATCATGTTCGATGTCTGCATGAAATTCGGCGACGCAATAGAAAATCCGATCAGCAGGACGATCAAACTGGCAAAGGCCAACAGCTTTTGATAGGCGCCACTGTCCGCGAGGCCCGATAGTGGCTTTTTCTTTTCGATGTCGGTTGCTGTGGTCATTGGACTGTCCCTGTTACCTGCATCGCCGCCGCACGTTGCGTGGCCAGATGCATGATGTCTTCCTGAGTTGTGTCTTTTCCGCCGGGCAAAATGCCGGTCAGCCGCCCTTCGCACATCACGGCGATGCGATGGCTGAGGCGCATGATTTCGGGCAGTTCAGACGAGATCACGATGATCGTCTTGCCCTGCCCTGCCAGTTCTTCCAGCAACTTGTAAATCTCGGATTTCGCGCCGACGTCGATACCGCGGGTCGGTTCGTCAAAGATCAGAATATCGCAGTCGCGCAGCAGCCATTTGGCGATGACAACTTTCTGCTGATTGCCGCCTGACAGTAGGCGAACCTCCTGCACATCCGATGGCGTTCTAATGCCCAATTGCTGGATGTAGCTTTTGGCGGTGTCGCTGATTTCACCATCGTGCAGAACCCCGCCTGCGCCGGTGAATAGGTCCATCGAGGCAAGCGCGATGTTGTCGCGTACATTCATACTAGTGGCGAGACCGAAGTGCTTTCGGTCCTCGGACAGGTATCCAATCCCCGCTTTGACGGCGTCGGTGGGTGATTTGATCGACACCACCTGACCATGTACCCGGATTTCTCCGCTATCCTTGGGGTCGGCCCCAAATATGGCGCGCGCGACCTCGGTGCGACCTGCGCCCATAAGACCGGCGAAGCCCAGAATTTCACCCTTTTGGACCGAGAAACTGACGTCCTGAATTTCGTTGCTCCGGCTCAGCCCGGTGATCTGCAGAGACATCTCCGCATCACCCAGATCGGGCACGTCCAGCGGTTCTTCCTTGACCTCTCGGCCCACCATCATGGCGATGATCTGGCTGATCGGGGTTTCAGCAGCCCCAACTGTTCCGACATATTCCCCATCGCGCATAACCGTCACGCGATCCGAGATCTGCTTCAGCTCGTCCATCTTGTGGCTAATGTAAACGATGCCTACACCTTCAGCCTTGAGGCGGCGGATGATCACGAACAGCTCAGCAATCTCGGCGTCATTCAGGGCCGCTGTTGGCTCGTCCATGATGAGCACCTTGGACCGAAAGGACAGTGCCTTGGCGATCTCGACCATTTGCTGTTTTGCGATGGTCAGGCTGCCAACCAACGCCTTGGGATCAAGGCTGAGGTTCATCGAAGCAAAGATTTCGGCAGTCTGCGCATTCAGCGCCGCCTCGTCCAAACGGCCAAAGCTCTTACGCGGTTCGCGTCCGATAAAAATGTTCTGGGCTACGGTCAGGTCGTTCATCAGGCTCAATTCCTGATGGATGATCCCTATACCTAGATCCTGCGCCTCGCGCGGGGTTGTCGGGCTGACTTCGCGCCCTTCGATCTTCAAGGTCCCGCCGTCACGTTGATAAATACCCGACAGGATTTTCATCAACGTACTTTTGCCGGCACCGTTCTCGCCCATCAGCGCGTGAACTTCACCCGGTTCAAGATCGAATTGCACGGATTTCAGCGCGTGCACGCCGGGGAAAAACTTATCAATCCCCGTCATTTCGACCAGTCTATTTTTATTGCCTCCCATTTGCCCCTCTCCCCTTGGGCCAACGCGGTTTACATCACCGCACCAATTTGCCAGGGGACGAATTCAACGCCCCCAAATCCAAGTTCCTCGCTTTTGGTTTTCTTGCCTGAGGCGACACGGATCAGTATTTCGAACAGTTCTTCGCCCTTGCTCTCGATGCTGATCCCGTCTGTCACGATGTCACCGCAGTTCAGATCCATATCCTCGGCCATGCGGGCATACATTTCGGAATTGGTGGCCAGCTTGATGCATGGCGTTGGCTGATATCCAGACACCGAACCGCGCCCGGTGGTAAACACGATCAGGTTCGCACCCGAAGCGACTTGCCCGGTGACCGAACACGGATCAAAACCGGGACTGTCCATGAAGACAAACCCGCTCTTGTCGATCATCTCACCGAATTTGTAGACGTCTCGCAGTGGCGCGGTGCCTCCCTTAGCTACGGCACCAAGCGATTTCTCAAGAATGGTTGTGAGCCCCCCGCGCTTGTTGCCTGGGCTTGGGTTGTTGTCCATCTCACCGCCGTTTCGGGCCGTGTAGTCCTCCCACCAGTGGATGCGTTCGATCAGTTTTTCACCCACCTCAACAGTCTCGGCCCGCCGGGTCAGCAGGTGTTCGGCACCGTAGATTTCCGAGGTTTCCGACAGGATCGTTGTTCCTCCATGGCGCACAAGTAAATCCGACGCATACCCCAGCGCCGGGTTCGCGGTTATCCCAGAATACCCGTCCGAGCCGCCGCATTGCATACCGACCGTGATGGCACTGATCGGAGCCGGAGCGCGTTCGGCTTGATTGGCCAGATGGGCGATGCCGCGCAACTCCGCCAGCCCCCGTTCGATAGTGCGGCGTGTTCCGCCCTCGTTCTGAATGGTCATGTAACGCAGCGCACCGTCAGCGCGGATTGGTCGACCGCCGACAAGATCTGCCACCTGCATGACTTCGCAGCCCAGACCGATCAGCAGAATACCCCCGAAATTCGGATGCTGTGCATAGCCGGCCAACGTCCGAAACAGGGTAGCATAGCCCTCATCCTTGCTGGACATTCCACATCCGGTCCCGTGCACAATCGGGACCACACCGTCAACATTGGGATAGCTTTCCAACAACCCGGTCTTTTCCGCTGCGTCGGCGATAAAACGCGCTACTGAACCCGAGCAGTTCACGGTGGTTAGAATCCCGATGTAGTTTCGGGTTCCCACTTTACCGTCAGATCGATGGTATCCGTCGAATGTACGCTTTTCAGTCAAAACAGGCAGCGGGGTGTTGGCGCTGGCATGCGCATAATCCTGCTGATGCGCCCCCATGCCAAGGTTGTGCACATGGATATGTTCGCCAGGCGCTATATCGCATCTGGCCTGCCCGATGATCTGACCGTAGCGGACAATATTCTCGCCAGTTTGGATTGATGACACGGCAAGCTTGTGACCGCGGGTAACGGGCGCAGCCAATTGCACGGGAACATGTGCCGGCTGCTCACCCGCTTGCAAGTCACGCAAAGCAATAACGATGTTGTCCTGCGGATTTAGCTTCACGACATCGCGAGCCGCCTCTTCCAAAACGTTTATGCTGCCGTTCGCTCGCATCTCTTCTCCACTTGCTTGGTCAATGTTGCTAAATCCAATATCTCTACTTGTCAACTAACATGTTAGAATGCTAACTTATGCAGTATGAACAAACACCAAGATATTGATGCCGAACTTTTGCCCGAGATCACAACGATCGAAGGACCGCTCGCTCAGCGGGTTCACCACTCATTGAAGCAGGCGATTCTCTCACTGGATTTCCCACCCGGAGCGAACCTCAGGAAGGCACCTGTGTGTGAAAGATTGGGTGTGTCGCGCGCACCTGTGGCCGATGCGATCGCGCGTTTGGCCTCGGAAGGTCTGGTGGATGTAGTGCCGCAATCAGGCACTCGCGTATCCTACTTTTCGATGGACGAGATCCGCGAAGGCGTATTCCTGCGTGAAGCGCTTGAACTTGCAACTGTCGCCAAAGTCGCGCGCGACATAACCGACGTTCAGCGTAAAAGGTTAAGCCGCAACATGCGTCTGCAGGAACTGTTGATTATGGATGATGATATCCCAGGCTTTTATCAGGCTGATGAAGAGTTCCACAGTCTTCTGATGGAATTTACAGGCTTCCGCCGCCTCGCCGACGTTGCCCAAACCGTTTCCTTACAGGTCAGTCGCGCACGCATGCTATTGCTGCCCACCCCTGGCCGGATCGCTGAAACACTGGCAGAACACAGGGCCATTTTCGAGGCAATCAGCAATCGCGACGAACAGGCCGCGCAGGTCGCTATGCGCGCCCACCTCGGGCAGTTGATGCCGCGCATTGAGCAGTTGGAGCAACTGAAGCCGCATCTGTTCAACCTCACCCCACAGCTGAATAGCGAGGCAGGATGACCGTTTCCCAAACAGAATTACTGAACAACCGGACCACGCGGCCCGTTCCCCTGACCCGCATGGGGTTCGGTGGGGCACCATTGGGGAACCTGTACCGAAATGTCTCGGACGAGGACGCGCAGGCGGCATTGCAGACCGCCTATGACGCAGGCATCCGTTTTTTCGACACAGCGCCGCAATACGGGCTTGGCCGATCAGAGCATCGGTTTGGGCAGGCGATTGGTCGGTTCGGGCGCGAAAACATCCAGCTTTCAACCAAGATCGGTCGCCTGTTACTGGATTGCGAACCGCATGAAGTAACGCCCGAAGCTTTCGTCGATGTACCGCAGAAACGGATCGTGTTTGACTATACCTATGACGGCGTAATGCGGTCTTACGAGGCAAGCCGCAACAGGATCGGCGTCGCCAATTCTGACATTCTTCTGGTCCATGATGTCTGTGTCTTCAGCCAAGGCAGCCAAGAGGTTTCGGACGCCAAGGTGCGTGAACTGTTTGATGGCGGAGGTTACAAGGCTTTGACCGAGCTGCGCGATGCGGGTGAAATCGCAGCAATCGGCGCAGGTGTAAACGAATGGCAGGTTTGCGAGAAACTTCTTGGGCTGGGCGACTTCGACGGGTTCCTTTTGGCTGGGCGCTATACATTGCTTGAACAAGAGGCCCTCGACAGTTTCCTGCCACTCTGCGAGCAGCGCGATGTCGGGATCATCCTCGGAGGACCTTACAATTCAGGCATTCTCGCGACCGGAGCAGTGCCCGGCGCCAAGTACAATTATGCTGACGCGCCCGAAGACATTCTGGACCGGGTTCGCAAAATCGAAGCCGTTTGCGCGGCGCACGACACTCCGTTGATTGCTGCAGCACTGCAATTTGTTCTGGGTCATCCTTGCGTCAAAACAGTAGTTCCCGGAGCCGTAAACGCATCCGAAGTCCAATCCAATGTGGCATTGATGGAGCGTGACATTCCCCCGGGCCTGTGGGCGGACCTACGATCCGAAGGTCTGATCCGACCGGATGCGCCTCTGCCAAGCGAGACTGCAGATGCTGCGTAACATCGATCCGATCCTGTCGCCGGAGTTGCTTTTCACCCTCAGGGCCATGGGCCACGGGGATGAGATTGTTATCGCAGATGCGAATTTTCCGGGCACCAGCATGGGACCAGACTGCATCAGGGCCGATGGGTCTACAGCCAGTGAAATGTTGAAGGCCGTACTTTCTGTGATGCCTTTGGATACGTTCGTTCCTGATCCGGCGTTGACCATGCAGGTTGTCGGCGACGCAGAGGCGGTTCCCGACGCAGTCGCGGACTTTCAACGCATCATCGACACGACCGCCGACAACCCGGCCAAAGTTCAGGGCTTGGAACGGTTTGCATTCTACGAGCGTGCGGCCAACGCGTTTGCCATCGTTCAAACGGGCGAACGCAGGCTTTATGGCAACATCATCCTGAAAAAGGGTGTGATCGCATGAGGATCGACGCGCATCAGCATTTCTGGGCTTTGGCGCGCTGCGACTATGGCTGGCTGACGCCCGATCTGGACACGATCTACCGGGATTTCACGCCGGACGATCTAATGCCCCTGCTTAAGGCTGCCGGGATCGATGGCACAGTCCTTGTCCAGGCGGCGCCCACTGTGGCTGAGACGGAATACATGCTCTCGCTGGCCGACCAGAATGCGTTTATCAAAGGTGTTGTCGGCTGGGTTGATTTTGAAGCCGATGATGTTGGCTCACAGATTTCTGCGTTAGACGCCCATCCGGCACTGGTCGGTCTTCGTCCGATGATACAGGACATCGCTGACCCTCTGTGGATGCTCGGCGACACGCTGCCTCCAGCTTTCGAGGCTGTCCAACGGCATGACCTGACATTCGATGCATTGACCTTGCCCCAACATCTGGGCCCGCTCAGACAACTTCTGGAACGCCATCCGAAAATGCGTGTAGTCGTCGACCATGGTTCGAAACCGCTGATCAAAGACGCAATCTTGGGTGACTGGTCCGACAACATGACCGCATTGGCCCGAGATACAACTGCATGGTGCAAGCTTTCAGGCCTTGTGACTGAGGCTGCTAAAGACTGGACGATCGACGATCTGCGCCCGTACGTGGATCACCTGCTGAACACCTTCGGTCCATCGCGTCTGATCTGGGGTAGCGATTGGCCAGTTTGCACCTTGGCCAGTAGCTATGAGCGCTGGTGTGAAACCACCGACATGTTGCTGAAACATCTGAGCAGCGCAGAACGACAGGCAATAATGGGTGGCAACGCCGCCCGCGCCTACAACCTCAGGAATTAAAATGACCATAGGTACATTGGATTCGAACGGGCTGTGGCTCGGCCGTATTGAGCGCGGTGGAATCGGCCCCAGCGTGGTGACCCTGCGCAATGGGCGGATTATCGATATCACGTCAAAAACGGCACCAACTGTCAGGGACATTCTGGAACGCGACGATGAAGCAGATCATGTGCGCAAAGCTCAAGGTGAAGATATCGGCCCTTTGGACGCCGACCACCAATGGCTGGCCCCGTGTGACCTGCAGGCGGTCAAGGCCTGTGGTGTCACATTTGCCGGGTCCATGGTCGAACGCGTAATCGAGGAACAAGCCGCCGGTGATCCTGCCAAAGCCGACGCGATCCGGGCGCGCATCGGAGACCGGATCGGAGACAGCCTCTCGAACATCGTACCTGGATCGGACGCGGCCGCAGAGGTCAAAGAAGCACTGATCGCTGAAGGCCTCTGGAGCCAGTATCTGGAAGTCGGGATCGGCCCCGATGCCGAGGTGTTCTCCAAAGCACAAGTTTTGTCTTCGGTCGGGTTTGGTTCAGAAATCGGTCTTCACCCGATTTCGACCTGGAACAACCCCGAGCCCGAAGTCGTTCTGGCCGTTACTTCTAAGGGCGAGATTAAGGGCGCTACGCTGGGGAACGACGTCAACCTGCGTGACGTTGAAGGTCGTTCGGCTTTATTGCTGAGCAAAGCAAAGGACAACAATGCCTCTTGCGCGATCGGACCGATGATCCGGTTGTTCGATGATGGGTTCACACTGGACGATGTACGCCAGGCTGAACTTGCGCTGACCGTGACCGGATCGGATGGATTTGTGCTGAACGGAAGCTCATCTATGTCCCAGATCAGTCGCGATCCTGCAGACCTTGTGAAGCAGACTATCGGGCGCCATCACCAATATCCTGATGGGCTGATGCTTTTCCTTGGCACCCTGTTCGCCCCGACCCAAGACCGTGACACACCTGGCGGTGGGTTCACTCACAAAATTGGCGATGTCGTCACTATCTCCAATACACGCCTTGGAGCGCTGACAAACACCGTGCGCCTGTCGACGGAATGCCCCGAATGGACCTTTGGGGCATCACACCTGATGCGAAACCTCGCCCATCGCGGCCTGCTGTAAGAGAGAACGAATATGTTGACCGGAAAACACCTGATAGCTGGCGAATGGATCGGCGCAGACACCACTTTTGCGTCAGAACCAGCGCATGGACCAAGCCATGACTTTTCTGTGGGGACAGCGGCGATGATTGATAACGCGGTGGAGGCAGCAGAGTCGGCATTTGCCACTTTCGGGTGGTCCTCTCGTACCGAACGTGCCGCGCTGTTGCGCAAGATCGCAGATGAGATTGATGCCCGCGGGGATGCCATCACCGAAATCGGCACTCAGGAAACCGGCTTGCCCGAGGCGCGCCTGCAGGGGGAACGTGGCCGTACCGTCGGCCAGCTGCGCCTCTTCGCCGATCACATCGAAGCGGGTAATTATCTGGACATGCGCCATGACCCGGCCATGCCGGATCGTACACCCCTGCCCCGCCCCGACTTGCGCATGATCCAGCGCCCGCTGGGTCCTGTTGCGGTGTTCGGCGCGTCGAACTTCCCATTGGCCTTCTCGGTTGCTGGGGGCGATACCGCCGCGGCACTGGCCGCAGGATGTCCGGTTGTCGTTAAAGGCCATTCGGCCCATCCCGGCACGGGCGAGATCGTGGCGCAGGCCATCGACGCCGCCATCAAGGCGACCGGAGTTCATCCCGGAGTGTTTTCATTGGTACAGGGTGGCAAACGGGATGTGGGCACGCGATTGGTGCAACATCCCTTGATCCGGGCGGTTGGCTTTACGGGCAGCCTCGGAGGTGGACGGGCGCTGTTCGATTTATGCGCGCAACGCGATGAACCCATTCCGTTTTTTGGCGAACTGGGTTCAGTCAATCCGATGTTCATACTGCCGCAAGCGGCGGCCGCGCGCGGTGCTGAAATCGGCAATGGCTGGGCCGCGTCCCTAACCATGGGCGCTGGACAGTTCTGCACCAACCCCGGTATCGCCGTGATCATCGACGGTCCTGATGCTGACGCGTTTCAAGCAGCGGCAGAGGCTGGCCTGTCTTCGGTGGCCGAGCAGACCCTGCTGACCGATGGAATTGCGGAGGCATACCGAAACGGAGTTTCGCGTGTAGCTGCTGGTACCGGTGTATCGAAGATTATCGGCACAAGCTGCAAGTCACGCGATGCGGCCCCATACCTGTTCACTGTTTCAGGTGATGACTGGCTCGCCAATCGGAAGCTGCAAGAAGAAGTCTTCGGACCATTGGGCATCATCGTACGCGTGAACGACAGCTCTCAGATGCAACAGATCGCGCGGGCCATCGAAGGGCAGTTGACCTGCACACTACATCTGGACGCTGGCGACAAACCCGACGCTCAGGCACTGCTACCGCTGCTTGAACGAAAGGCTGGGCGATTGTTGGCCAACAGCTTTCCGACCGGGGTCGAAGTTTGCGATAGCATGGTTCACGGAGGCCCCTACCCCGCCTCAACCAACTTTGGCGCAACATCCGTGGGAACATTGTCGATACGCCGTTTCCTGCGGCCGGTTTGTTATCAGGACATCCCATCCGAGCTTCTACCCGAGATATTGTGAGGTTGTTCATGTCGACAATCAACCCATCCAACCGGCTTGCAGATAAGACCGCTCTCATCACAGCAGCTGGCCAAGGCATTGGCCGTGCAACCGCCGAATTGTTCGCTGCCGAAGGCGCTCGGGTGATTGCCAGCGACATCAACGATGCTGCGCTTGCCGAATTGGGCGGTATTCCGGGTATCGAACCGCTGCAACTGGACGTAATGGACGATAAGGCCGTTACAGATGCAGCGGTCAATCTGCCGCAACTGGACATTCTGTTTAACTGCGCAGGTTATGTAGCGGGGGGATCAATTCTTGAATGCACTGAAAAGGATTGGGATTTCAGCTTTGACCTCAACGTAAAGGCCATGTTCAGACTGATCCAACTGACTCTACCCGGAATGCTGAAAGCAGGCGGAGGATCGATCATCAATATGTCGTCGGTCGCATCGTCCATGAAAGGCGTGCCCAACCGATTTGCGTATTGCGCGTCAAAAGCAGCGGTGATTGGCCTGACCAAGTCTGTGGCAGCCGATTTTGTGACCCAGGGCATTCGGTGCAACGCGATTTGTCCAGGTACGGTGGACAGCCCCAGCCTGCATGACCGGCTTCGCACCACCGGGGATTATGAGCAGGCAATGACTGATTTCATCGCCCGTCAACCGATGGGCCGTATTGGCACAGCGGAAGAGATCGCTGAACTGGCTCTGTATTTGGCCAGTGATGCCAGCAAATACACTTCGGGCCAGCCCTTTGCCATAGATGGCGGCTGGACGATCTGAGCAGGAAGGACCTGACAATGAAACTACTACGCTATGGTCCGAAGGGCGCTGAGAAACCCGGCATTTTGGCCTCAGACGGCTCGGTTCGCGACATTTCCGGTGTGGTGGATGATATCTCGGGCGATACTCTTGGCGATGTCGTTCTTGAAAAGCTCCGCGCACTAGATTTGGCCAGCCTGCCATTGGTAGACAGCAACCCGCGCATCGGTCCTTGCGTTGGCAATGTTGGAAAGTTCATATGCATTGGCCTGAATTATGCTGATCACGCAGCAGAAAGCGGCATGGAATTGCCTGCTGAGCCCGTGATCTTCTTCAAAGCCACCTCGGCCATCGCCGGCCCCGACGATACCGTAGAAATCCCGCGCGGATCGGTCAAAACCGATTGGGAAGTTGAGCTGGGCGTCGTTATCGGCAAAGAGGCCAAATATGTCTCTGAGGCGGAAGCCATAGACCACGTCGCCGGCTACTGCGTAGTGAACGATTTGTCAGAACGTGACTTTCAGCTTCATCGCTCTGGCCAATGGGTCAAAGGAAAGTCTGCGGACACGTTCGGCCCAATTGGCCCCTGGCTGGTAACACGAGACGAAGTCCCCGACCCGCAGAACCTTCCGATGTATCTTGAGGTAAACGGGCACCGATATCAGGACGGATCAACCAAAACGATGCATTTTGGCGTAGCGACGGTCATCTCGCATCTGTCGCAATTTATGTCTTTGCAACCCGGTGACGTAATTTCTACAGGCACACCCCCGGGTGTTGGTATGGGACAGAACCCGCAGACCTACTTGAATCCCGGCGACAAAATGGAGCTTGGTATTCAGGGTCTGGGCACGCAACGTCAGAACGTCATCCAGGGATGAGATCGCGCTGTTGGCGAATGCCATATGTAGCCTTGAAGCAACAAAAGTAAGCGAGAAGGTTTTGTCTCAGATAACGCCGCCCGTATACTGATTATCTATCAGGCCAGTATATATTCTTATAGGCGCTTCTCGCGCGATTAATCCGGTATTTGTAGTATCGGATCAGGTTACCGAACATCTTTCTGGTTGCTTCGGGCGTTTCAATACTGAGAAGAGTCATTGTTTTTTTAGCAAGCTTTAACAAAGCCTGTCCTTAAATCACGATTCAGCAGGCCCCTAAGCCGGCTAGATGGGGCGCCTTCGCATTAAGGTGGGCAGACCGATACAGCTCTTAATAATACTTATTGAAGTATTTTGCACACTACGCCCAAATGACCTTCTACTCAGTCAATCATTCAACCCATCGCCGCCCTTTCTTTGGCAAGCCACAGCGCAATCATATCCATCATTGATAGGTGCTCACGGCCAATCCGTTATATGCTCACGCGCCTCGAATATGTTTCGGTACGCTATGTTGGTCTTCCCGTTGAAATGTAGTGCCGGGGCGCTCGAAGATAGAAGCGATCGCGTCGTCCCTGCCCTGCCGCGAAAACTGTGTATCTGTTCAGCCGCGACTAACTACATAAATTGTAGATTATCTGCCCTAGTTCCATATCAATACGTTAAGAAACCTTCTACTGATGGCCTGAACTTGTATTCGTCAACTCTGCTCGGAACGTACCTGCCCGAACTACAAAACAAGAATTTGAGGCCGGGCGGTAAAAGCTAAGCGTTTAGATGGTCTCCCAGGGTACCGTATTACACGATTGGTCTTTTTATGCAAAAAAAACGGCGCTGAGATTAACCAGCGCCGCGCTTCGGATCTATCTCGCTAAGCCCGTCTTACCCGTGGGTAAGATCGTCTTCTTCTCGCAGATCCTCGATCAAAGTGGCCACAGCACGTTCTAATTTAGCCCTATCGACACGGGTAAAGTCGAGATCATAGCGAAGTTCGATCCTTCCGCTGGATGCAGAACATTTTGCAATCCCTGCCCTGCCCCTTACCTGAAACGTTGTCTTCGCGCGGCGTGGTTTACCTACGGCTTCAGCCTTTGGCTTAGCGGCGGTCGCATTTTCGATTGTGAGAAAATCGCGAAGAATGGCCACTTCGCGCACGCTGTCGCGATTTGGTTCACTCACCAAAGCCGCACTGACTTGTCGGATCAATCCAGGATCAGAGTCGAGCTTTCGTTTGAGTTCAACGCCCACATTCCGTGGAATGTCGTTTGGGTGCATAAGAACCTTTTCCAACATGGCCAGCAAACTCGCAAACGCCCGTATATAGCTGCGCTTGGTATAGCTTGCAGATTTAAACAAGGTTGAAACCGCTTTGTCGACATCCGGACAATCATTGGCGGGGTCTTGCGCATAGGCACGCGCAAGCGCGCCCATTTCCGCAAACGAGATATCCTTTCGGATCAGGTTTTCATCGACCATGCGACGATAGCTATCATCCAGCTCTGCAACGTCAGAAACACCGGCCGGAATCGTCGCAAATCGCGCGTCGCCAGTTTCCTCAAGTAATGCGCGAAATGCCGATAATCTGCGCATTCCTTGAATTAACTCAAAGCGTCCATCGTTGCGACGCTCGACCTGGATCGGGTTCGAAAGACCCACATCCTGAATAGAAGCCTTCAACTCATCCAACTCAGGATCAGGGCCAGGCTTGCGGTCGCGCGTCAGGCGCTCGGTAACAACATCCGCCAATGCGATCTGTTCAGTAACATACCCTTCTGAACGTAGTCGTACAAGCTCGTGCGCTAACCTGTCATTTTCGACTCTGATTGCATCTTCGGTAGTTTGCTGGTCGCGTAGCGCATTAGCGTTCTCGGAGATTGCAGTAGCCATTGGTCCGCGCCTTTTCTCAAGCGCTTTATCCGGAACCTTGCCAACCGGGATTTCTTCCATCGCTGGCATATCGATATCGAACATTCTGCGTTTTCGGCTCATACGTCATCCTCCAGCTTGTCCCAGGCCGATAGCATGACGCCCCGGAATTCATCATAAACATTATCAAATGTCGAACGCGCGCGACGCCAAGTTTCCCTCGTCATCTCACGGTAATCCATCTCATAAACTGAACTCAGGAACCGACCAGATTGCTCGACCGCACGCGTCATCTCGACCGGGTGCTCGGCAAGGTGCTCACCAAAGACTTTGCGGAATGCGTCATACATCGCTGTGTGCAGTGCATTCCCCGGTTCGTAGCGTGTAAGCAAAAACCGAATTTCGCAGAATGTCTTGGGTAAACCAATCTTACCCGTGGGTAAGGTCTTGTCGAAACCATAGGCCAGATCTTCGAGGGCTTCAGCCAACTGTCCAATGAATGAGGTGGTTGAATCGTATTCCCAGTATCCGGGCCCCGACGGGATATACAACATGTCTGCTGCGAACACCGCATTCATCGATTGGTATCCTATCGCAGGCGGGCAATCGAACAGGATCAGGTCATAAGCATCATTCGGTATTTGATCCAGATAGCGAGACACAGCTGCAAAAAAAGACCACTCAGGATTCAGGTGCCGATATTGTGCTGATGCGAATTCGACGAAAGCAGCATTGGCGCAAGAAGGGATCGCATCAATCGTTGACCATGAGGTCTGCTTGATAAAATCAGAAATGCGCAGTTCGCCGAGGCCCATATCCGTGATGGAAGGTGGTAACTCTCGGCGGGGCAGGGCGGTTCCTGACTCCGCAGCCGCAGGGCGGTTATTCATGCGCTCGGTTTCACGGATCAGATCCCGCGCCATGATACCCCAGACGGTGAAATCTTCAGCGACATCGGTCAGACCCATCGAATGGCTGAGCGTCGCCTGAGGGTCAAAATCCACCACTAATACTCGGTAGCCGTCCAGAGCAGCGGCGTGCGCAAGATGCAACGCCACGGTCGACTTGCCAGCCCCCCCTTTGAAATTGGCAACAGCGGCCCGAACCGCCCGCTTGCCCGCAGGGCGTGGGGGAGTGAGCGCTTTGCGATTAACCCTAAGCCGCCGCCTGAGCTCATTTACCTCTTCCAGACTAAACCAACGCTGCCGCCCATCAGGCTCGACCTCGCCTCCCGGCAATGAAGGATCGGCAGCCAGCTTTCCTCGGAAAGTCGATTGGTTCACCTTAAAGATCAGCTCAGACACCTCCCAGCTTGAGAACCGCCTTAGCGTCTTCTCCATCTCAGGGCTGAAAGTCTGCTGGCGAATCCAGCCCTGCAATTTCAGGGACTGGGTGCGCAATGCATTCAGGTCTTCGTGCGTGTACATGCCTCAGTTCTCATTCTTCTGGACGTTATTTTTCTCTCTTTTGTTATTTACGCCCGATTTGCATATTTGGCAAAAGAAATTATTGTAAGGTTGTGATGTTACCCACGGGTAAGAAAATATGGCCGTATCTAGTGCTGACCGATTCGGAACGCTGCTTCTTTCTGCGATCCTCCTGACTTCGGATATCCTACCAGATTTAGGGGGACACAACTCAAGCAAATACGGCATATAGGGGGACATTATTGCTCGATAAGGGGACACCCGGTATGTCCCCCATCACCATAAATTCACCTATTTCTTTTATTTTTTGATAGCGAATAGCAGCTACCAAATAGCGTGATCTCAACGAACTCTTGACAGAATCGAAGTATTGGACGCTAATCAGCGAACAATCACGAAAAGCGTTGGGAAACGGCGCGATTACGGCGGGATCAACCCGCATGAGGCAAAAAAGAGCGGTGAGGAAACGGATGCAGGTTGCGAAACCGGTCGGGCGAAATGCGCCTGCACTGAAGTACGATATCTTGTCGGCGCTCGCCGTTCACGCCTTATCAGGTGACAAGCATCGTCATCGCAGTGTTCTTCGCATCATGACATTAATTACCACGCGCTATAACTGGCGCTCCAATGAACTGTCGATTGGTCGGGAAGAGATCGCTCGGTTGTGGTCCGTGAACGAACGCACAGTTAAACGTGAGATGGCTAAGCTGCGCAGCGCAGGCTGGATTGCGGTCAAACGACCCGCCGCTCGGGGTCGGGTTGCGGTTTATGAACTCGACCTCAAGCAGATCATGCTGGACACAATGGAAACCTGGCCCGTCATCGGGACGGATTTCAAAGAACGAATGCAGCAGAAGCCAGAGCGCGATACCAATGTTGTGCCATTTCAGTCAAAGCCATCGATCCCGCCCCCACAGGGTGAAGACGTTTGGGCACAGGTTCAATCGATCCTACATGAGCGTGACCCAGAACTTTGGTCAAGTTGGTTCAAGCATCTGAACGAAGCCGAAAGGGCAGGGGGCCTGGCGATTCTGATTGCGCCAACGCGTTTTATGGCGGATTACATTGCACAGAAATGGTCGGGGAGGGTTTTGGCCGCTTATTCGCGTGTAGACCCTTCGGTTCGAACAATTCGCATTGAAGCGGCAGAATAGGGCGCGGGCTTGCTCAACTGGCAACAGGCGACTATCTAGCGGAAACTGTTTATGAGCGCGTCAGATGTGACATAGCTCGATCCTGATCACAGTGGACATGTGCATTGCAAAAGATCAAATCAAAATTTGCGGCCGTATTGAGTGATTCCGTCCTGTGGCGACTGCTCTCCGAAAATATGCGCGAGCAAGTGGTCCCTTATACGATCGCGATCATCGCGATGGTATTTGTTGCGGCAACCACAGCAGGTATCGCCTTTATCATGCGTGATGTGGTGGATTCGCTGTTTGACAGTGAAAACTCAGCCAAGATTTTTGGCGTTTCGATGACCGTGTTCACGATTTTCCTGGTCAAAGGCATTGCAACCTACGTCCAGATTGTGGCCCTTACACGGGCTGGGAACCGGATTGTCTCGAAACAGCAGATCAAGCTTTACGACAAGCTTTTGCGGCAAGGGGTGTCATTCTTCAATTTGACAGAAAGCTCGGATCTGTTGTTGAAGGTGACGCAAACGGCCCTTGCTGCGCGCACTGTGATCGAGATCATGGTTACTACCGCTGTTCGTGACATGCTCACCCTGATCGGACTGCTCGCCGTGATGTTCTATCAGCAGCCAATCTTGTCGCTCTTTACCCTGATCGTCGGCCCTTTGGCGATTCTAGGCGTTCGGAAGCTTCTCCGCAAAGTTCGAGAGATTGCTGATATGGAACTGCAGGGGATGGGAACGATCATGAAGGTCATTCAGGAAACTTCGGCAGGTATTCGTGTGGTTAAGTCCTTCGGGCTGGAGGAACGCATGGCCCTCGAGATGAATTCGGCGGTGAAAAGCGTTGAGAAGCGCCGCAACAAGCTTGCGCGTCTGCAAGCTGCGACGAGCCCGCTGACGGATATATTGGCCGGTTTTGCAATCGCCTCGGTCATCGGATTGAGCGCTGGCAAGCTGTTTGGCGCTGCAGCGTCCACTCCGGGTGAACTGATGTCATTCGTGACAGCTGTGATGATGGCTTATGAGCCCGCGAAGCGCTTGACCAAAGTGCGGGTTAAAATGGAGCTGGGTCTGCGCCGGGTGCAAATGCTGTTCAATATGTTGGACGAGCCGGATACCCTACCGGAAGAGGCCAATCCCAAAAGCCTGCCCGACGGCCCGCGAGAGGTCGTGTTTGACGACGTTACATTCGGGTATCGCCGCAGCGATCCGATTCTGAAGGGTCTTTCGCTTACATTCGAAGCCGGACAAACCACCGCTCTCGTTGGTCTGTCCGGCGGCGGCAAGTCGACCATTCTGAATTTGGCCCTGCGCCTCTATGACCCGACCAGTGGCTCGGTATCGATCGATGGTCAGGATATCAAATACGCCTCGTTCAAATCACTGCGCCAGAACATGTCGTTCGTCGGGCAAGAGACGTTTCTGTTTTCGGCCTCAATCGCCGACAACATCCGATTTGGCCGTGAGGGTGCCTCGCAAGACGACGTGATCGAGGCTGCCAAGGCCGCGAATGCCTATGACTTCATCATGTCGCTTGAGAAAGGCTTTGACACTCTGGTTGGTGAAAATGGTGCCTTCCTGTCCGGTGGTCAAAAACAGCGCCTTGCGATTGCGCGCGCGCTTCTGCGCGACAGCCCGATCCTGCTGCTGGACGAACCAACTAGTGCGCTGGACTCGCGGTCGGAACATCTGGTTCAGGAAGCCTTGGGCCGCCTGACCGAAGGGCGTACGACAATCATCGTGGCTCACAGGCTTTCAACCATCATGCATGCGGACAAGATCGTCGTGATTGAGGCTGGTGAAGTTCTTGAGCAGGGCAGCGCCCAACAGTTGCTGAAGAAACCGGGGCCATTCAAAACCCTGTATGACCATCAGTACTCGAACGCCGTCAATGCCGAATGATCCCGACGTGATCCAACGGCCTGACATTACACAGGCGCGTTCGCCCCTGAGCGCGTCAGTGATCATCCCGACCTATCAAAGCTGGGACCAATTGCAGCTTTGTCTGGATGGGCTCGCCTCTCAGACACTGAACACAAACCAGTTCGAGATACTTGCAGTCAACAATGATCCGACCGACCCCATGCCAGACGGGTTTCGCCTGCCCGCCAACGCCCGCATCCTAAGTGAGGCAAAACCCGGCTCATACGCAGCGCGCAACCGGGGAATCGAAGAAGCCGCCTCGGAGCTACTGTTTTTCACCGACTCCGATTGTCAGCCTGACCCGCTCTATCTAGAGGCCGGGTTGAAAATAGCCGAAGACCACCCCGAGGTTAATCGCTTTGGTGGCAATGTTGTGCTGATCCCGAACGGGCAGGATTGGAAGACGACCGAACTCTATGATGTTCATTTGGGATTAGAGCAAAAAAAATGGGTGGAGCGTGGGCGCGCGGTTACGGCCAATCTGATCGTTCGGCGGGAGCTTATGGATCGCATCGGTCGGTTCAACGACACGGTGTTGTCCGGCGGGGACATGGAATGGAATGATCGTGCACAATCTGCGGGCGAAGCGATTGTGTTTGCCGAAGACGCCATCGTCCGTCACCCGGCGCGCGACAGTCTTGGGGATCACATCACCAAAGCCCGTCGTATTGAGGGTGCTAGGCTGCGCCGCAATGCCAAGCGCGGCATCGTAAATTACATCCCGCCTTTGCAGAAATTGATCCCTTCCTTCAAGACGTTGAAAAACCTTCTGAGGAATCAGTATCTGTCAACCAAACAGGCTTTTGGTGTGTGGGGCGTTCACTATGTGATCCGCGTTGCAAAAATTACGGAAACCATTCGGCTTCTCTGGCTGCGGAGGCCTGACCAGCGGAAGTAGTGGCCACTGGCAATGATAAACCACCTTCAGACCATGACGCTACGTGTTCTGGTTCGGCTTAATTCAAGTTGATCCTTACGGTAGGACTCTTGGACAAGTGACTGCGGCACACTCTGTGTTCGCCGCTCGACCAACTAGCTTTGTTTAACATGGCGCTCTGGAAATCAATGTACTCTAGCTTTGAGCTCTTTCATCACAGCTAGTGGCACGATTAAAGTCGATCTCCGCGTTCGCGTATACTTATGGTCAGTACTTTGTTCATATCTGATCACGCTGATCCAGGTACCGATTGCACAGGGCGTTGACCGTTGCGTGCAGGATGATGGTGAGTACCGCCAACACGATCAGCGCGGCGAACATCAGATCGGTTTTGGCACGGCCATTGGCCAGCAACATCAGATATCCCAGCCCACGCGACGCTCCGACCCATTCACCGATGACGGCACCGATCGGGGCATAGACGGCAGCCAGACGCAGGCCGCTGGCAAATCCGGGCAGAGCAGATGGAATACGGATGTGCAACATTACTCGGGCGGGTGACGCCCCCATGACCCGAGCCAGATCCAGCCAGTCGCGATTGCTGCGCATCAATGCATCAAAGAAAGACGAAGTAACCGGGAAATAAATGATCAGCAGCGCCATGGCGATTTTGGCCTCGAGCCCGAAGCCAAGCCACAGGGTCAGAATCGGTGCCAGGGCAAAGACGGGGATGGTCTGGGAAAACACCAAAATTGGTCGCACCAGCGCGCGTGCTAGCGGTGAGGCGGCAAGGCCGATGGCCGACAGCCCGCCCAGCACTGCGCCAAGGGCCAGCCCGATCAGCACTTCGGTCGCGGTGACCAGCCCATGCTCCAGCAGAAGGTTGCGGCTGTTCCAAATGGTTTCGGAAACCAGCGCTGGCGGGGGCAAGATAAAACGCGGCAGGCCGGTGGCCCAAACCACCAGTTGCCAAAGCGCTACTGCCATTGCGGTGGCGGCGATACCCGCACGCCAACCTGTCATCGGGCTACCGGGAAGCCTGCCCATGCGGCATCGAAAAAGGCACGCTCAAGGGCGACGGCCTTGCCGAAGGTTGCAGCGACCTCGGCCTGTGCCTGGTCCGAAAGGGTCGACCAGATCGCGTCCAATTGTCCACGTAGGTAGGCGACCACACTTTCGAACCCGTCGCCTGAGTGCAGAGTGATCCATTCCCCCAGCCAGAACGGCAGATCTTCGGCGCGGGCTTCGACCGGGCTGGCCCAATCCAGATAGACCCATTCCGCGACCACCAACACCGCCAGCATCCGCTCGTAGCGCCCGGATGTGCGGGCTTCGTCCATCAGGGCCTGAAACGCCAGAGTTTCGGGTGCGGCTTCGCTTGCCTGGGGCACGTCCAGCGCGTCTAATGCACGCAGGAAGTACGTGTTCTCTGGCCCGCAGATCTGGCCCAGAAAGCGCGCGCCCGGCACAGCATCGGCGAGGTTGGGTGCATGCGCCACTGCTGAGGCCAGCAGACGCACGAAGCCTTCCACGAAAAGGTAATCCTGCTGTAAATAGCCAGCCATTTTGCCATGATCGAGCATTCCGGTTGCCAGCGCATTGGTAAAGTCATGTGTCGTGGCCGCTGTCCAGTTGTCCTGGTTCAGCGCCCTGAGAGTTTCGCTTGTGCTCATCTGTCAGTCCTGAGTTGTTGAAGCAGCGCGGCCTGGATGCCCAGCACGCCCGGATCATCAACAGGGCGCGGGATGCTGCCCATTGGAGTTTCGACCGGGTGCAGCCCGTCGCGCGTCATGATCATGATGTTCTGCCCCAGCCGCGCCACTTCGGCCGGGTCATGGGTGATAAGCAGCACCGTACGTCCCTTCAGCAGCTGTGCGGTGAGGTCCTGCATATGCACCCGAGTCAGGGCATCAAGGGCGGAAAAAGGTTCGTCCAGCAGCACAATGGGGCGGTCTTCCATCAGGGTTCGGGCCAAGGCCACGCGCTGTCTCTGCCCACCGGAGAGCTCTCCCGGTTTCTTGTCTAGATGCGCGCCTAGCCCAACTTGCTCCAGCACGTGCTCGGCTCGATCCCGGTCAAGCGTCTCGCCGCGCAATCGTGCCCCTATTGCCACATTGTCGAGCGCTGATAGCCAAGGCAGCAACAAATCACTCTGCGCCATTAGGGCCACCCGCCCGGCCAGCGCGCCACCGTCCGAGGCCCAGATTTCACCGTCCAAAGAAACATGGTCTCCCAGTCCGGCCAGCAGCTTGAGCACTGTGGATTTGCCCACACCACTGGCCCCCAGAAGACAGGTCCACCGCCCTGCATCAAGTCGCAGATCAATGCCGTGCGCGATGGATGTGTCGCCAATCGACAGTGATCCGCGCAGATATAGGGCGGGGGCCGGGCTCATGGCTGCGATGCCATGCCCCAAAAGCCGACCTCAAGCTCGGTCGCCTTGTGGAAGCGGTCGCAAAGATTTGCCCAACGTGGGCAGTTTTGCGGGTCATCCCCGATGCGCCGCGCTACCACGCCATCGATCAGCGCGCCAACATCGCAGCAGACCTGTTGGTAATCTTCCCCGCCATAAGTGTTGATCCAATCGGCATAGGTTTCCGAGGTCTTTGTCGCCGAAAGCTCCGCCCCGATCACACCATAGCCCATGACGCAGGGGGCCAGTGTGGCCAGCAGATCAAGCATATCCCCTGAATGCCCGGCATCCAGCACATAGCGTGTATAGGCAAGATTAGCCTGACGCTCTTGCGTTGCAATAAGTTCTTCCTCGGAAATCCCAGCCTCGGCGCAGATGCCGATATGCAGGGCAAGCTCGTCATTGATCAGTGCATTCACTGTCCCCGCGGCGAGGCGCATATCCGCGACGGTCTCGGCCTTGGTCACCACCAGCGCCCAAGCGCGGGCGAAATGGATCAAAAAAACGTAGTCCTGTTTGAGATAATGCAAAAACGCCGCGCGCGGGAGGGTTCCATCACCCATGCCCCGCACGAATGCGTGGCGGGTATAGGCAGGCCAGGTTTCCCCGGCCGCCGCTCGCCACGCCTCAAATGAGGTGCCGTAGTTCATTGTGCCCCCAGATCGACCGCGATTTTCGATACTGGGCGGGTGCCCTCGACTAGGCCGCTTTTGGCCAGAAATTCCTCGAAGCGGATATAGCGGCCTTCGTCCAGCGCTTCAGGACGCAAGGCAAAGCGGGGTAGGGTGTCGACCCAAGCCTTTGCATTCAGCTCGTCGTCCAGCTCTTCCGCGTAGCTTTTGAAAACCTCCCAGCTTTCATCCGGGTTGTTGACGATGTATTGCGTGGCCAGCTCGGTGGCGCGCAGGAAGCGGCGCACCTTGTCCTTGTCCATCAGCTCGGGGTTGGCGACATAGATCAGCTCGTCATATGTCGGCACGCCTTCTTCTTCGACATAGAAGCATCGGCCTTCGACGCCTTCGATTTCCATCTGATTCAGCTCAAAATTGCGATAGGCACCTATCACCGCATCGACCTGCCCCGACATGACCGAGGGGCTGAGCGAGAAGTTGACGTTGATCATCTCGATCTCGTCCAGCGCGACGCCGTGCTTGCCCAGCATGGCACTCAGCACCGCTTCTTCTACGCCGGCAACTGAGAACCCGATCTTGCCGCCCTTTAGCTGGCTGATTTCCTGGATTGGGCCGTCCTTCAGCGTCAAAAGGCAGCTGAGTGGTGTCGCCACTAACGTACCGACACGCATCAGCGGCAGACCTTCGGCTACCTGTAGGTGCTGGTTTGGTTGATAGCTCACGGCGATGTCACCCTGCCCGGCGGCTACCAGTTTCGGTGGGGCCGAGGGATCAGCAGGCGGCACAATCTCGACCTCAAGATTCTGGTCTGCGAAATAACCTTTTTGCTGCGCTACGATGATCGGACCGTGATCAGGGTTTACGAACCAATCCAGCAGCAGAGTCATCTTGTCTTGTGCCAGCGCCGGTGTAGCCATCAGCATCGCCGCTACGGTCAGAAAATGTTTCAATTCGGTTTCCTCGTTTCAGTTGTTGTCACCAAGGGCCAGAAGCTTGATTTCGGGCCCGTTTTTCGTGGAAATCCGCATCGCCGCCTGCCAGGCCCGAAGACCGGAACGGCAGGCAAGGATGAGGCGTCTGTTGTTTTGCAAAAGGGGGTCACGCGGATCGATTTCATCGACACTGAGGCGCTGAGCCCCGGCCAGCTCCGGGCCAGTTTCATCTGCGGCGCGTAGGTCGATTACCAGATCGTCGGCCCGAAGCATCTCTTGCGCTATGAAGTCCGGCTCTGGTGCGGGATCCGGCGCGCCGTCAAAGCGAAAACCGCCAAAGCGCATGCTGGTGGCCTCATAGGTCACCAGACGCCCCATTGGCGTAAGGTCCCCGCTCAGCACCGCAACCGCGATCTGCGCTTGCAGACTGCCGATCATACCCACCGTCGGGCCAAGCACGCCATCGGCGTCACAGGAACCCAGCCTTGCAGGCAGATCCGGGAACAGCGCGCGCAGACCCGGAGCCTTGTGGCAGAAGCCCCCGACATAGCCCTCCGAGCCCACCACGCTGGCGCTGATCAGCGGCAAATCGGCATCAAGGCAAACATCCGAGGCCACATAGCTGGCGGCAAAACTGTCGGCACAATCCAGCACCAGATTGATGCCCTGACAAAGTTGCGAGGCATTGGCCGGATCAAAGCGGGTTTCGACCGGTTCGATCCGCACCTCATCATTCAGCGCCATCATTTCACGTGCTGCCACCTGCACTTTGGATTGCCCTATGTCGCGTTCACGGAACAGCGTTTGGCGGTGCAGGTTCGACAGGCTGATCTTGTCAGCATCAACCAAACGGATACGTCCCACACCGGCCCCGACCAGATATTGCAGCACTGGTGCGGCAAGCCCTCCTGCGCCAATCACCAGTACATGCGCGGTGCGCAGGTTTTCCTGCCCCGACGCGCCAAAGCCAAGTACAGCAATCTGGCGTGCATAGCGGCTCATAGGCAGATCCTTAGCCATTCGCGTACACGGGCTTCTGGGTCGTCCTTCAAGGTGATGTCGGTCACGGCGGACACGATGTCGGCCCCGGCGGCGAACGCACCCTGCGCGCGCTCGACCGACATGCCACCTATCGCCACAAGCGGAATAGGTCCGATCCGCGCCTTCCAGTCGGTCAGCTTTTCGACACCCTGCTGGTGCCATTTCATCTTTTTAAGAATGGTCGGATGAACGGGCCCGAGTGCCACATAGTCAGGCCGCAAAGCCAGCGCACGCTTAAGCTCTGCTTCGTCATGGGTTGAGACTCCAAGTTTCAATCCAGCAGCTCGGATCGCGTCAAGGTCAGCGGTATCCAGATCTTCCTGCCCTAGGTGCACCCAGTCGCAGTCTAGCTCAATCGCCAGTTCCCAATAGTCATTGACCACCAACAGCGCGCCGTGGTCGCGGCACAAATCCCGCGCCTCCGCCAACTGCGCGCGCACCGCATCCAGGGGATGTTCCTTGATGCGCAGCTGCACCAACCGCACCCCGAGCGGCAGCATTCGGCGCAGCCATGAGATGTCATCGAAGATCGGGTAGAACGACGGCAAGATCACAACATGGCCTTTCCAAAAACAGGGGTCGAGGGCGCGGCCATGTCGCGTGGTTCCATCGCATCGGCACCGAAGGCCAAAGCCCCCGCTTCGACCGCGCGCGCAAACGCTTCGGCCATCGCCGCCGGATCACATGCCTTAGCGACCGCCGTGTTCAGCAGCACCGCGTCATAGCCGATTTCGATGGCCTGTGCCGCCTGCGACGGCAGACCCAGCCCTGCATCGACCACCAGAGGCACCTCGGGGAAATGAGCCCGGACCGAGCGCAGGCCGTAGAGATTATTCAGCCCCAATCCGGTGCCGATCGGCGCACCCCAGGGCATCAGTACCCGGCAGCCTGCCTCGATCAGTTTCTCGCACAGCACCAGATCTTCGGTGCAATAGGGGAAGACGTCGAACCCATCGTCGGCAAGGATGCGCGCCGCCTCCACAAGGCCGAACGGGTCGGGCTGCAGAGTGTCGGCATGGCCGATCACCTCAAGCTTGATCCAGTTGGTCTCGAAAAGTTCGCGCGCCATCTGCGCCGTAGTGACCGCTTCGCGTACTGAGTAGCACCCGGCGGTATTGGGCAACACCTCGACACCCAAATCACGGATCAGAGACCAGAAATCCTGCCCGGCCCTTTCACCACCCGCCTCGCGACGCAGCGACACCGTGGCAATGCCTGCGCCCGAACGTCGAAACGCATCGGCGAGCACTGCGGGCGACGGATACTGCGCGGTGCCCAACATCAGGCGCGACGCTATTTCCTTGCCGTAGAATTCCGGCATGTCAGCCCCCCTGCCGCGGCGAAACCAGCTCGATCCGGTCCCCATCGGAAAGCATTTGCGCCGCACGTGTTGATGCCGGAACGAACACCTCGTTCACCGCCGTGGCCAGTTTGTCATTGCCTTTGCCTAGTTCGACCAGAAGATCGGCAAGGCTGGGGCCTTTGGCCTCGACGGCCTCACCATTCACCATCAGTTTCATGTGGTTCTCCCCGGTGTTTTGTGTGCGATTTTCGTGTTTTGGCAGTTCTCGTACCAAAGCGCGGGCTGCGTGCCGCAGGTCACCAGATCTGCCACCATCCCTGCCAACGCCGGAGCAAGCAGATAGCCATGGCGGTACAGCCCGTTCACCATGATGCGATCGTCGAAATGGCGGATGCGTGGCTGATTGTCCGCAAAGGCCGGGCGGGCATCGACTCCGATTTCCAGCAGCTCGGCTTCACCAAAGGCTGGATGCAACGCGTAGGCCGCATTCATTAGTTCCATCACGGATCGCAGGCTTGCGCGGCTGCGCTGCCCACTTTCGATCTGGGTTGCGCCCAACATGAATACGCCATCGCCGCGCGGTACGATGTAGAGCGGGAAACGAGGATGCAGCAGCCGCACGGGACGCGATAGCGACACGTCCGGGCAGCGCACGATGAGCATCTCACCCTGTACCCCGCGCAAGTCGCTCAGCCGATCCTGCGCGGCGAGACCACGGCAGTCGATGACCTGACCCAGCGTTTCGCCTGCAGTCAGAAACTCAACGCCCGAAGCCACCAGGTGTGCATGCAACCCGGTCAACATCGGGCGGGGATTGAGATGCGCTTCATTCGCGATGAACAACACCTTGCCGAATTGCTCGGCCAGATGCGGCTCGTGGAGCGCGATGCCCTCGCGGTCCAGCCATTCCACGCCTTCGGCGCGCCGTGCAAACGTCGTCAGCTCGCTCTGATCCCGGCCCAGAGCGACAACCAAGGTACCGTTCCGGGTCACATCCAGACCGAACTGCGCCCCCTGCTTTTGCCACCAATCCGCTGCTTTACGCCCGTGTTCCACAACGGGCTGTTCGGCGACTGCGCCCTCGCATTCCGGCGACAACATGCCCCCGGCCCACCAGCTGCAGGAATGCGTATTCACGGGACCTGCCGGGTCGATCATCCGTACGGAAACACCGCGTGACACCAGCTCGGCTGCAACGCAAAGCCCGGCAACCCCTGCACCCAGTATGGTGACAGCGCTCATGCCCACATCTCGTGAAAATGATGCACCGGGCCGTGGCCTTGTCCAATCTCCAACCCGTCGGCACGTTTTATTGCGGCGTGCAACCAGCCATGCGCCCGCCGCACCGCAGTCTCAAGATCCATGCCCCGCGCAAGGCAGCCCGCAATTGCTGCGGAATAACTGCAGCCAGTACCATGCGTGTTGCGGGTCGCGATCCGCGGTGCCCCCAGCGTGACAACGAACCCCGACTTTGCCAGCACATCAAGGCACTCAATGCCATCGGCATGGCCGCCCTTGATCAGAACCGCCTTAGGACCTAGCGCCAGCAACGGCGCAACCAGTCCGGCACTGTCGCCCTTATGGGTTTGTCCCAGCAGCTTGTCCGCCTCGGGCAGGTTCGGTGTCAGCAGGTCAGCGCGCGGCAGAAGATACTGCTTCAGCGCGGCAATCGCTTGATTTTCAAGCAGGGCGACCCCGGATTTCGCCACCATGACGGGGTCGAGGACGACAGGTCCGGAAAAACCTTCCAATGCACGGGCCACTGTTTCGACCAATGATGGCGTGCCCAGCATTCCGATCTTGATGGCGTCTATGCGGATGTCGTCCAGGACCGCCTTGATCTGAGCCGCGACCACATTGTCGGGTACCGGATGTACTGCGGTCACGTCACAGGTATTTTGCGCGGTTATCGCGGTGACCACGCTGCAACCGAACACGCCCATTGCGCCGAATGATTTAAGATCTGCCTGAATTCCCGCGCCGCCCCCACTGTCGGAACCGGCAATCGTTAATGCTGTCGCAACCATGGCACATCCCTCATTGTCATGGTCAGGATGTGCGTGGAAAGACCCGTAGCCTGCGTTGTGACACGAGTTGTGACACGGGGCGCCCGGTATGCCTGTTTCCTCCGCCGGTCCTAACCGGGTCAGGTTCAATGGGTTTGCAAGTCAGCATCTCAGCCCCGAGGGGCACCCCAACAGATGGTTACCGATTATTGATGAGATCAGGTCTCGTCAACAATTTTGTTGCACACAGTTTGGTGGTTGCGACCTCCCCTTGAGTATTTCGATTAACTCGGGGTTTTGGTGGTGTCGCAAAATGCTGGCGTTTCCAGATGCAATGACCGGAGAACGACACAATAAGACGGGGACATACAGCGCCGAAACCGTGGTCGTTTCATCAGCCCCGCGATCCGAGATCGAAGACAGAAACAGTTTTTTGAGATTCTGTCACAAGTTACTGCTCATAGATGCAGATAGTTGCAGCGCGTGAATTGCGATGGGCAAATTCAGGTCACAAGCCGGCCGACGTCTCATGTCAGGGCGCTCAACTGCCTTGGCCAATTCACCTAACCCGAAAAATGCCCATCGCAATGAAGAGGGCTCAGCCAAGATCTCGCGTGCAGGTCCAAACGACCCTCCAAGACAAATCGTCCAGCCGTAGAAAACCCGCGTTAGAAAGAATCCTTTTACAGGCCCGAACACCTTTGTGCCCATAAATGAGGCGATGAAATTCAATAACAATGGCTCGAATGCCCGACAGGTCCGCATTCCTCAAGAAATCCAGTTCCGCCCCCTCAATATCCATCACAAGAACCGTCGGAGCGAACTCTCGTTTCACCGCTTCGAAGTCCGCTTTAGCTACGCGCACTGATTTTGTTGATTCACCTTCATTATCAAAAACTGAAGACCCTAGATATGAAGCGTCAATATGAAACGGAATAGAGTCGGGATCCTTTGGATTGGCGCTTAGTATCGCATTCCGGACTTCGATCCGGTCTGAAAGCCCATTTAGGGCATGTAAACGACGGATGTGTGGAATTGGATTTGGATTGGCTTCAAAACTGAGAATAGCCTCTGGTTTGTTCTCGAGCGCGACAACACCACTCACGATACCCAGCCCGGCGCCCATTTCCAGAATACGATCCTCAGGTTGAACGACGCTCAAAGCGCCATCCATTTCCCAGCTTTCATAATTGTCCTGCTCGATCAGATTCATGATCGTTTCGTCCAGAAATGGCGATGAAGGTATCTTCAATCCACGGTACTGGATCGCAACATCAGGGTTCGTTTCGGTCATTCTTGCTCCATTCCAAGGATGAGCCGTCGGTAGATCATGTTTTGCATAAGGTCAGACTATTTGCATCAAACATCATGTCGGTAATCTCGCATAGAGGTCCGAGATATTCGTCTTCAGAACCTCGTTGAACCACTCAACCGACAAGTCAAACTCGTGGTCATGATAATAAGTATCCAAACGCCGGAAAGGGCGGACCTGCACATCATCGAGAAGACCATTACCCCTTAGTCTTTCTTCGGTGTCCTTGTCGTATTTTCAGATAATGTCATGAAGCTCTTGAACAGCGTTCATAGACGATAAATATTTCAGGAATTGGACCTGTTCATAGCAGAAATCGTTGCTGCCCTTCGGTGATTCATATGTGCGCATATCATGATATCTCAGCAATTTGAGCATCCAGTGGATTTCGGTCAGTCCGTCAAGGTGACAAATGACCGATTGTTGAGAACATATCGCTTGATGTTAGCTCTCCACCGCTGTGGCGCATGAACACCCAATTTGATGTTCTTCCCCGTTCGGGTGGCGCTTTTTCCGAAACGATGCGCACAAAATCCTCTGTCGCTGTACTTGAGTCGTTCTTCTCCGAATAAGCTTCGGGCGACATAGCCGCGGGTGTGCTTAGGCTTCAGCATAAGACCACCAAATAGTCCGGGTGTGGTGTCCTCGGTTGAAAACACACGCTCGCCATTAGGAATTGAAATCGTATCAACATCCGAGGGCAGGTGAGCAAGCTCTTGTGCAAAATCATCGGCTTGCAGATACTCATCCGCATCGAGGAAAAGCATCCAATCGACTTTTGCTTCTCGATAGGCTTTTGTCGCTATCAGCCTTTGGCGTCTGAAACTGTTTTCTGGATAAGTACAGTTCCAGTTCCTTCGAACAAACGTGTCATCCATCACTTCAACGCGACAGTTCGGTATCTGAGCCAGAAGTTGCCGCGCTTTCGGATCATCACCATCCAGAAAGATAAAGATCTCTTGCGCGCCGAGTGACGCATAATAGGAAGCAAATATAGCCACCAGCTCTGGCGGCTCTTTGACCATGGTAACGACACTCCAGGTGGCCATCTTCAAAGGAGTCCTGTGTTTGGGAAGAGCCAAATTCGCTGATTGCACGTCTTTAGAGTCACCGGCTTCCTCTATTGCCCAGTAAGTCTGGATTTGTGGCAACCTTGATCGGTGAATTTTCCGCCTTAAGCAAGAGCATCCTGAGGTCTTATTGGACGATCCGATTTAAGACAGTTTGGGTGATCTTGCGACCTTTGTCGGGGAGGACTGAGAAAACTGGACCAAAGTTGAGGTAACCAAACAATTTCCGCTTATTGCGAGCACCTAAAGTTTGATCGTTACCGCTCGTTCTTTTTCGCGAAACACAAAGGTGCGAGAATTCTGACTAACGGACCTGCGCTACAGACAGTTCATATTGGACGGTTGGGTCACCATCACAATTGCGGTTGTATCGGGATCATTAAACCAGTGGATCGAATACCGGAGCCATGCTAATGCGGAGCAAGCGAAAAATATAACGGGCATCGATCCAGCATGGATATTTCTCCAGTAATTTCATCGTTTTGGCATGGATCCAGTCTGACTTTTTTCGAGCAACTCTGCCTCAAAAGCTTTGTGGATCACGGCCATAAGGTCAAGTTGTACTCTTTGAATGAAATCACGAATACGCCACCGGGCGTTGAAAATGCGGATGCACGTATTTTCTTACCTGACCACCTGAAAATATGGCGAAACGAAAAGCGAAACAGCGCTTATGCCCCGTTGTCGGATTTTTTCAGGATCAACATGCTTCGGGAATCCGACGAAATCTGGATGGATTGCGATATGTTGTGTATGCAGCCGATCCCCGACATTCCGTATATTTTCGCAAAAGAGAAACGCTATTATAACAATGCGGCTCTCCGGCTGCCGCACAGTTCTCCAACATTGCAGGGTATGCATGACTTTATGAACGGGTCTGAGATCGTGATCCCCAATGACTGGCCGTGGAAAAAGAATATTGATGTTTCCATCGGCAAGTCCAATGAAGACGGCTCTTTCTCGGTACCGTTGGAAAACCTGTCGCAGCTGCCATTTTATACGTTCGGGCCTCAGGCTATCTCGTATTTCCTGGGCAAAAACGGTGAAGTCAAACACGCCCTGCCACCCGAGTCATTCTATTCCCAAGAACCTACGGCCATGCGCTTGAATTATTTCCGGCCGCGGTTTTCCCGCATATCGCTCAATGAAAACGCGTTGGGGGTTCATCACATTGGCGGCTCAAGCATGCGCAAGAAATACAATATGGACGGTGGGTTTCCTTTGCCGCATCCCAACAGCCAGGTCGCCAAGCTATGCAAGAAACATGACATCGATCCCTCTAAGGCGATGCCACAGGATGTGCTGAAGTCTGTTGACCAAGATTAAAATGTCTGGGCAAGTCAAAAGCGCCAGTCTGTGTCCAGGTTTGGGGCGATCGCAAACAATAACACTAGGTGTCATCTGCTAATACCGTAGTGCCAAGTTGTTTGGCGGACGGTTTCCCAACCGGCCATTGCATTGAGTACAACGGACAACAACTTGGCAATCAAAGTAATGGCGGTCGCTTCAGGCAAGGATGATAAACTGCGACACTGTCAACATATTCGATTGTCTTCCTACGGATAGAGCCTTTACTTTTTCTGGCGTAGAAATTTCACTACGATTACTTGCAGCGGCGCAGGTACGGCCATATCAGAATACTGGGGTGAATAGGGCCGAATGTTATGAAGCCCGAACACAGATCTTGGATTAATCTGGGGTCCAGTTTAAGGGATAGGCGAATGTCAAAGAAGCTGGCTACAGATCACAAGGATATTCGCCGATCATCTATCCCGGCCTTTAACACCAGAAGACCGACTAAAAGCATGTCTTTGTCGACCCGGTCGCTCTGACCGGGTGTGAACAAAGATGTCTACGCTTAACGATAATGATCTGAACCAACCTCCTCAGCCTGATCAAGGATGGTCACGTGAACTTGTTGCACTTGAGCGGGCTATCGTGGTTCCGCCCGCAGTCTCCGATACGGTGCAGGAAGCCGGTGTTCTGACTGAAGACCGGGAATATTGCGCGCATGGGGCGCTTTGGCGGGGAAAGCGTGCCATGACCACCCAACCGGTATCGCCAACAGTCCCTTTGCCGCAATTGTCGGGTCGCTGGCTTTATGCCGGGCTGTTATGGGTACACTTTGGTCATTTCCTGGCTGAAAGCACCGCACGTCTTTGGCCGCTGCCGGCAATCGCGAAGGATATTGATGGGGTCCTCTTTACCCCCAAGCGACCCGCCAATGGGGATGAAACACGCCCTATGCAGCATAATTTTTTTACGCTTCTGGGTATTGATCTTCCAATCAAAGTGGTGACCGAGCCAACTCAGATAGAATATCTGCATGTGCCCGGTCAGGGGTTTGGGCTGGGCCCGATTGTGGCGGGAACGCCTGAATATCGTGCCTTGATCCATCAAAATTTTGGCGCCGACGTTCCCCCTGATGGGCCGGAGCGGCTTTATATCTCGCGCGCAGGTCTTGGAATACGGCGGGGTGGCGTTATCGGAGAAGAGTTTCTCGAAGAGAATTTGCGCCAGAACGGGTACGAGATTTTCTATCCGGAACAACACCCGATGGAAAAGCAGATCGCGCGTTACAAAGCCGCCCGTCAGATCGTTGCACTAGACGGGTCGGCACTGCATCTTTTTGCTCTGGTAGGCCGTCCAGATCAGCAGGTTGCAATGATCCCGCGCCGCACTTCTTCGGTGCATCACAATATCTCAGCTCAGCTAGCGGCCTTTTGCGGGCAAGAGCCTTTAGTCGCCAATGCCATTCGCACCGATTGGGTATTGGCTTCGCGCGGTCGTCCCAACCGCCATTCACTTGGAGAGCTTGACATGTCCAGATTGCATAAAATGCTTGCCGATGCAGGATTTGTCTCACCTGATCTGGCCTGGGAAGAAATGTTCTGGCGGCAGCGGCGGCGAACCATCCGAAAACTGGAAAAAGCCCTTGGCGACCAGCTGGTTCCCATCCATCAAGAGCCCGCTGACTAATGCAGCTAATCCTGGATATACGCGACACAGCTCGGGATCAGGCGCGCCAAGCCAATGGGGTTGCGTCTGTTTTGAGTATCGATAATGCGGATTTGCAGCAGCAACTGGTTACGTTTGCGCAGATTACACGGCGAAGACGTGCAAAGGCCGAGCCGCCCGAATTTTTGCCCGCACTCGCTAGTGCGATTGCTAATGAGCGACCGTGGTTCATGCTTTTGGCCATGCCAGGGCTAGCAGAAAACCTCACCACGGAAGTCTCTGTTAGTCGAGTCCACGAAGTTTTGGGGCAATTGGCGGCCGACATCCTGATTTTGACTGATCTTGATTCAGGATCTGATCGCGCCAGAATTTGGGCCACACAATTTGGGGCCGATGCGATAGTTAACCGGATTGACTGGCCAGATGATCTGACTGCGCAGCCTCCTGCATTCTCTACCCTGGCCTCCTCTGCAAAAGAAGAATCCACTCCAAAAGAAGTGCTGCCATTTGCCCGTCGCTTCTTGCCGCGCAATGACCTGACCAGTTTTGATGAAAGTCAACCCATGGGTGACACGGTGCCGGTGGACCTAAGGCCGCCAGAGGGTACCAGCGGCACGGTGCTGATCGGTTGCATGAAAAACGAAGGCCCTTTCCTATTGGAATGGATTGCATACCATCAATCGATCGGTGTGCATCACTTTGTTATCTATACCAATGGCTGCGAGGATGGCACGGATCTGATGCTAGATGCGCTGGCCAAAACCGGTCTGGTCACGCATGTCGACAACAACAAATGGAAGGGCAATTCCCCGCAACAGTGGGCTCTGAACCAGTCTGCAAAGCTCAAGGTGGTCAAACGTGCCGATTGGGTTATCCATATTGATGTGGATGAGTTTATCAACATCCGCTTTGGTAACGGGACACTGCCGGAACTTTATAAGCGCCTGCCCGAGGGGGTCAGCAATATTGCAATGACCTGGCGGCAATTTGGGTCGGCCGGGATAAAGACCTACGAGGACAGGCCGGTCCTGGCGCAATTTGACCGATGCGCTGCGTCATATCTGCCCAAACCGCATACCGCTTGGGGCTTCAAGACCGCCACCAGGAATATTCGTGCCTATCGTAAACTAAGCTGTCACCGGCCCAATAAGCTGAAAGAAGCAAAAGCCGAACAGGTGCTATGGGTCAATGGATCGGGTCAGGATATCACGCACAAAGTGGCAAAGAATGGCTGGAGATCCGATATCAAGACCATCGGTTATGAACTGGTCCAGCTAAACCACTACGCACTAAGATCTGCGCAGTCTTTCTTGGTCAAGCGTCAACGCGGACGGGCCCTGCATGTGGATCGCACTGTCGGGCGCAACTATTGGATACGGATGGATTGGAACCAGTATCAGGACGTCACTATCCAACGCAACCTGGCCAGATTGTCAGTGGCGATGGAAGCGTTGCTAGACGTTCCTCAGATTGCGCAGCTACACGAAAAAGCCGTCGCCTGGCACCGGGCTAAGATTGAGTTTTTGATGGATGAGCCCGAGTTTCGCAACCTTTATGACGAGATCACCAGCATCGAACTTGAGGATTTGCAACGGATCCGCGCCATCATAGATGCGGATATGCATAGCTGACTTGTCCTGCCGCGATGAACAGATTCATAGAACGGCCCCGGCTGTCGCAGATAGCGCGCGGCTTGATATTCATTCGCCAACTAAAAGACCGCCGATAACCAAAAGTTGGTGAATAACCCTTCAAAGTCTTAGCGAGAGACATGACATGCCGCCATCCAGCTTGGCGCAATCGGTGTTGTCAATTTCTACGATCTCATACCCTTCACGATCCAACATGTCTGCTGTGCGCGAGAAGCCTGCGGCCATCAGCACCAGATTGTTGAAGCGGATTGCGTTGGCAGCAGCTTCTTCCCCATCAGCAACATGAAGCACTCGGTAGCCCTCAAAGCAGCCTGATGCATCAAGTCTTCGGGTAGACAGGATTGTTTCGGCATCCATCAGTGAACAATCTGTCTTGAAGTGTAAAACGCCTTCCGGTGTAAACACCTCGCGCAGTTTGTGGCCCCACGCGGAAGTGATTTTAGCCAGCTCGGCGACACCCTCAGCGTCCGTGCGGTCTGATCTGCCCACCAAAATTTCGCGGCCAGTTAAAAGAATATCTCCGCCCTCGATATGGCCGGGGCCGTTGATTTCCAGAACCGTCTCGTAGCAAGCGCGAAGATTTGGCGCCATTTCTGCCACCTCACCCATCCGCGATGGTGCGCCTGGTCGCATCAGCACAGCGCCTTGCGGCAGGCAAAGGGCCGTATCCTCGACAAACTGTGCGTCGGGGAACGCGTCAAGGGGATCAAGTTCGATCACTTCAGCCCCGGTGCTTTTCAGTGCAGCCACATAAGCCTTATGTGCCGCCATCATTCCTTCGAAATCGGGGTTTCCAATATCCTTTGCACGCAAACCGCCGGCAATGGTCGCAGCCGGGCGGCGGGTGATGGCGCGGGAGAACTCAAAGGTCGGGTCTGACATGTTTCAATCTTTCTGAGGTTCACATTTCGGAGCGATGACTTCGATCATTGCTGGCCCATCTAAAGCGACAGTTTCGCGCAACGCCTGCGCGACAGCCTGTGGTTCGGCCGGAACCTTGGTGAATGGAATGCCAAAAGACTTGGCTGATGCAGAAAAATTCGGGGGCGAAGGATCGCAACCTATGACGGTCACACCCACATCCCGCATCGACGCGGCAATTTCCTGGTATCCATGATTGTTCCAGATCACGAAGGTGACCGGCAGGTTTTCATCTGCTGCGGCCATGATTTCAGGCAATGAAAACTGGGCACCTCCATCGCCGACAATGCAGATCGCCCTTGCAGTCGGATCGGCGATCGACGCGCCGATGGCAGCGGGTATCCCGTAGCCGAGCGCGCCATATCCCGTTGCAGCGTTGAACCAACCCCCGGCCCGGTCGTGGTCATAGAAAAGATTGCCGGCATAAATTGGTTGGGTAGAGTCTCCGACCATCATTGCATTCGGAACTGCCGAGCGAATGGCGTTCAGGATTTCGACCTGATGGCGATAGTCCGGACCTATTTCCTCCCAGGCGGCGCGGCGTGTTTTGCTGGCGCGCTCGGCACCGTCGTCTTGCTTGGCCTCATTGGACAATGCCCCAAACAGCGCCGGTACAACCAAATTAACGTCACCTTGAATGGTAAGCGCTGCCTCATGTCGCGCCAGTTGATCGCTGCAGCGATCCACCCGGATCAGGCCTGACCTTCCTGCTATTTGCTCGGTGGCGTACATGTCATAGTCGGTTGGCCCCAATTCGGTTCCCAAAGCCAGAACGCAATCAGCGCTTTCAATCAGCTCGCGTACTGCTTTGAGGCTCGGGCTGGCAGGAACGGTCAGTGGATGTCCGTGCATCAGGCCCCGTGCGTTGACGGTTTGCACGACGGGGGCATCGAGGGTTTCAGCCAATGTCTGTAAATCGGTTTCCGCTTTTTTCGCGCCACCGCCCGCCAGAATGACAACTCGATTTGCTTTAGCCAGTTGCCTTGCCGCTTGTGAGATTAAATCTGGATTGAACGGGGGTGCTGGATCGAGCGTCTCGACTGGTGTTTTTTGATATTTTTCTGCTGCTACATCCAACGGGATCTCTATATGCACCGGCCCTGGGCGACCATTGGTAAGGTCGTGAAAAACACGGTCCAAGACCGGGTCCAGAGCGTTGGAGTCGGGAACTTGTTCTGACACCAACGCAACTGTTCTGGCCAGCCCCAGTTGGTCTGGCAATTCATGCAGATGTCCCAAGCCCTTGCCAAGTGAAGCGGTTTTAATGACACCAGAGACCACCAACATCGGAATTGAATCAGCGCGCGCCTGCGCCATCGGTGTCAAGGTGTTGGTCAATCCGGGGCCGGTGATCACAAAGGTCACACCCGGTTTCCCCGAAACACGCGCGTAGCCATCAGCCATGAAACCAGCACCCTGTTCATGCCTGGGCGTGATATGACGAATGCCCGAAGTCGCAAGACCGCGGTAAAGTTCGACCGTGTGAACGCCCGGAATTCCGAAGACGCAGGTCACATCTCTTTGGCGAAGCTTGGCAACCAAAGCTTCACCGATTGTCATTCCGCTCATGCAACCTCGCGTGATTTGCTGTTGGCGTGATCAATGATGCGTGAAACCGCTGTGGCAAAATCGGCGTCACTAATCGTCAGCGCGACCCGGACCCAGTCTTTCAGACCGTCGCCAAAGGCGGACCCTGGCATGACAGCCACCCCGGCCTGTAACAGATCCCACGCATAAGCTTCGCCATCAAACCCGGTGGCAGAAACGTTGATGAGGGCGAACATTCCCGCCTCTGGGCGATGAACCGTCAGATCCGTTTCTGCTTCAAGACGATCAGCCAGCAGGGTGGCGCGGCCAGAGAAACGAGCGGCCATGCCGGGGGCAACCTCGGACCCGTCGCGGATTGCCTTTTCGGTCATGTCCGCGATGAAGGGCTGATTGCCAAAGAGCATTGTTTCGGAATACGGCAGCAGCGCTTCACAAAACGCTGCTGGTCCGACACACCAACCGCTACGAAACCCTGGGGCAGCATGTGATTTCGAGATGGATGATACACCTATGACACGATCCGCCAGTTTCGGGTCAGCCAATGGTGAAGCAAATTCGGCCTCGTCAAAGATCAGTTCTTCATAGACCTCGTCCGAGATGATCCATAAATCGTGCGCCATGGCGAGCTGCCCGATTTCGGCAATTTCCGTGGTAGTCAGAATTGAACCTGTCGGGTTGTGTGGCGTTGTCAGAAGAATGGCGCGGCTGCGTGGAGTGATGCGTGCAGCAATGTCTTCGGCTTGCATGCGAAACCTGTGCTCTGGCCGAAGCGGCACAGGCACCATATCCGCCCCGGATGCACGCACGACTCCTTCGTATGTCGCGTACATCGGATCACCAACCAAAACTTCGTCTCCGGCCTCTGCAATCCCGGACATCACTGCGAAAAGGGCGGTTTGCGTCCCGGGAAAGCACAAAAAGTTCTCGGGTCCGAAGGGCCGCCCACGAGAGGCTGAATAGCGAGAAGCAAGCGCGTCAAGCAGTCCGGCTTCACCGCGCCCGTTGGAATACCCTGTCCGTTGTGCCCGCAAGGAGGTTACGGTAGCTTCTACCAATGCGGCTGGCACGGGCACATCCGGTTCTCCAATCGTCATTTCGACGATATCCGCTCCGGCTTTGATAAGGTCACGTGCTTTCAGGTGTACACCCCATTTGGCACCACCCAACCCCGCTAAACGCACAGTCACAGATGTTGTCTTCATGGCTGCTCCGCCTCTTTGTTTAATGGTATCCCTAAGATGGCGCTTACCGAGTCCAAGCCGATCTGCGCCAATTGCCCTTCGGAAAACGCGTCCGGAAGCGCACCACCTTCCAGCCAAAGGCCGTCGATTACCGCGTTGCAAGCAATGGCCAGTTGCGTTGCCTCCGTTGCAGCAACTGAACGTCCGGTTTCCAGCAATGCGGCGACGATCAGCTCCTCGAGGTGACCCCGGAAATAGTTATAGGTCTGCTGGTGAATGCGCTGCATTTTTGAATCATGTTGCACCTTGTTCAGAAAGCTGGCCCACAACGCCACGGCGCTTGGATCAACGATTGGTGGTCGCAGCGATGCGTCAACGAAGTTGGTCAACTGAGATACCGCGCTTCCCATTCCTGACGAAGCTGCTGTCTGATCGGTTAGCGTATTCATGTGGTGCTCATACGCCGCCTGGACCAACTCTTCCTTTGAAGAGAAATAATGACGGATCAACCCTTGGGTCACGTTCGCGCGGGCTGCAATCTCACGCACCGTGGCACCGCGGACGCCCATCTCGACGATCAGGTCCAAAGTCGCCAATATCAGCGCCTCGCGCCGAAACTCAGCAGACTCACGTTTAAATTTGCGGCTGTCGTCCTGCACGTCAGTGTCATCCATGGCATGGAGTTATTATACACTTGCATAATTGCGAGATTCGAGGCTTACTGCAAGCTGAAATCAGAAGATTGTTAGATATGGACACAGCCGAAGCAGCATCACCCACACCCGAAGCCACTGCGTCCATTGAGGCGATAAAGATTGAGGACCTGCACAAATCCTTTGGTGCGCTAGAGGTCCTGAAGGGTGTGTCCCTGACTGCCAACAAGGGGGACGTTGTCGCAATCATCGGGGGGTCAGGCTCGGGCAAATCCACCATGCTGCGCTGTATCAACTTCTTGGAAACGCCGAGCTCGGGAAAAATCACCATAGGCGGTGAATTGGTTGAAATGCACGCCGATGGTAGCCCCGCGAACCGCCGCCAGATCGAGCGTATACGAACGCGGCTGGCAATGGTTTTTCAGCAGTTCAATCTGTGGACGCATCGCACGCTTCTGGAGAACGTGATCGAAGTGCCGATACATGTCCTAAAGGTGCCAAAGGCAGAGGCTATCTCGCGGGCGCACGACCTGTTGAAAAGGGTAGGGCTTGGTGACAAGGCCGACACCTTTCCGGCCTATCTATCTGGCGGTCAGCAACAGCGCGCCGCCATTGCCCGTGCGCTTGCCGTAGATCCTTCGGTGATGCTTTTCGATGAGCCCACATCGGCGCTGGACCCCGAGTTGGTCGGCGAAGTTTTGAACGTGATCCGTGATCTCGCTGGTGAAGGACGCACCATGCTGCTCGTCACCCATGAAATGAAATTTGCGCGCGAAGTTGCCAGCCACGTTGTCTATCTTTTCGAAGGCCGCATTGAAGAGCAGGGTCCACCTGCCGAGGTCTTCGGTAATCCAAAATCAGAGCGGTTGAGGCAGTTCCTCAGCTCGGTCGCCTGATTCAGTCAAAACAAACTAATGAACCAAAAGGGAGTAACAAAATGAACCTTAAGAAACTGCTTGCGTCCGGAGTTGCCGCCGCCATCCTTTCAGTTGGTGTCGCCAGTGCCGAAGAGGTCAAGATCGGTATCGCGGCTGAACCTTATCCACCATTTGCTTCGCTTGACAGCTCAGGCAACTGGGTTGGATGGGAGATCGATGTTATCAATGCTGTCTGTGCAGCTGCCGAACTGGACTGTGTTATAACGCCTGTAGCCTGGGATGGTATCATCCCATCGCTGACCGGGCAGCAAATCGACGCCATCATGGCCTCTATGTCGATCACCGAGGAGCGGCTGAAAACCATTGATTTCAGCGATCCTTACTACAACACACCCGCTGTAATCGTTGCGGACAAATCGATGGATATCGAAGCGACACCCGAGTCGCTGGCGGGTAAAGTTGTCGGCATTCAGGCTTCGACCATCCACCAGGCCTATGCGCAGGAATATTTCAAGGATGCTGAACTGCGGGTTTATCAGACACAGGATGAGGCCAATCAGGACCTGTTCGCAGGCCGTATTGATGCAACTCAAGCAGACAGCATCGCAATGGCCGACTTTGTAAACTCGGATGCGGGCGCTTGCTGTGAAATTAAAGGCGCCGTTGCAGATGATCCCGCTATTCTGGGACGCGGCGTTGGGGCTGGCGTGCGCAAAGGGCAAGATGACCTGCGTGAGGCGCTGAACAAAGGCATCGCCGCAATTCTTGCCGATGGCACGCACGAGAAGATCACATCGAACTATTTCTCGGCCAGCATTTACTAAGCCGCTGCCGTGAACGGACTGTTGGATTCACTTGGATTGGCGCAGAGCGCAGAGCTTTTGTCGCTCTCGCCGCCGGGATGGGGGGCCAATCTGCTGCGCGGATTGGCCCACTCATTGCAGATCGCTTTCGGCGCTTATGCCCTCGGTCTCGTGATCGGATTGTTCGGAGCTTATGGCAAACTCTATGGCGGGAAGGTCACGCGCGATCTTCTCGCCATCTATACGACGGTGATCCGGGCTGTGCCCGAGCTGGTCCTGATCCTGATCCTGTATTACGTGGGATCTGACATCATAAACAAAATCTCCGCCGCAATGGGCGGGGGTCGGGTTGAGGTCAGTGGTGTTGGCGCAGGCATATGGGTGCTGGGTGTTGTCCAGGGTGCTTACGCGACCGAGATTTTGCGCGGCGCAATTCAGGCGGTTCCGCCCGGTCAGATCGAAGCCGCCAAATCCTACGGTATGCCCGCCTTCATGACCATGCGCCGCGTGACAATCCCGGCCATGATGAGCTTCGCCGTGCCAGGTCTTGCCAACCTGTGGCTGATTGCAACCAAAGATACCGCGTTGCTCGCTGTTGTGGGTTTCAACGAGCTGACACTGGAAACCCGCCAGGCTGCAAGCAGTACACGCGCCTATTTTACTTTCTTTCTGGCAGCGGGATTTCTTTATCTCATGGTAACGCTATGTTCGGGCGGCATCTTCGCTCGGATTGAGAAATGGGCGCGTCGCGGCCAACCCTCTCTGAAGGGAGGGGGCAGATGATTGATTTCAGATCGTTGATGCAACCACATCGCATTGTGATGATGCTGATATTCGCTGGAATCGTTGTCTGGTGCGCCGTCTCTCTTCAGTGGGACTGGATCCCGAAATATGCGCCGCTCGCCCTTCAGGGCATTTGGACGACAATCTGGCTGTTGGTGGTCACCGTAGTTTTGGGTTTCCTACTCGCCGTTCCACTTGGATTGGCACAGGCGGTTGGGCCTTGGTATCTTGCCGCCCCGGCCAAGGCATTTTGCACTATCATCCGTGGCACACCGCTGCTGCTGCAACTCTGGTTATTGTATTATGGGCTTGGGTCTTTGTTTCCGCAGTTCCCCTGGATACGCTCTTCCGAGTTGTGGCCCTATTTGCGACAGGCCTGGCCATATGCAGTACTGGCGCTGACGTTGTCCTATGCCGGCTACGAAGGAGAGGTGATGCGCGGTGCCTTCAAAGGGGTCGCCAAGGGCCAGCTTGAGGCAGCCAAGGCATTTGGCATGCCACGTTTCACCATGTTTCGCCGTATCTGGTTGCCGCAGGCTATCCGCAACGTCCTGCCGACATTGGGCGGTGAAACCATATTGCAGCTCAAAGCAACTCCATTGGTTGCGACGATCACTGTCGTCGACATTTACGCCGTGTCTTCACGTGTGCGCTCCGACACTTTCATTATTTACGAGCCGCTCATCCTGTTGGCCGTATTCTATATTCTCGTCGCGGGCGTGATCGCATTTGGTTTCCACTGGCTGGAAGTAAAGGTTCTTGGGACTGGAAACCGCAATGGCGGTATCAGTTAATATCGCCAGCAGCGGAGGGGATCCATGTGCTGCGTCAGCTCCGACCAGTGCTTTGAGTTCATAGCAATCTGAGCTGCAACTTGGATTCAGCTTGGCTGAGTACTGACGGTCGATATCAATATCAGGCCATACTGGAATGGTGCGCAATTATATCTCTACGCACCAATCCCGACCGGTTCCGTTCACAGCTCTACAACAACTTTTCCGACCGCCGCTCCGTTTGTCAGGTGCTCATAGGCTGCATCGACATTGGTCCACCCAAACCTCTGTTCGTCAACAATTGGTTTGAGTTGGCCCGCATCCGCCATTTCCGCCAGAGTTTTCAGGATGTCACCATGGGATTGACGCCCGACATCATGCATCATCGGGATCAGCATGAAGACGACGTGCAGAGACAGACCTTTGAAATGCACAGGTGTCAGATCAATCTCGACCATCGCGACGGTTGAGGCGACTTGGCCATTGAGCTTGGCCGCTTCGAACGAGTTCGTCATGTTAGGCCCACCCACGCTATCAAACACCACATCGAAGCCCACGCCATCAGTGTGTTCGGCCACGTAGTCCTCGACCTTTTGGGTTGTGAAATCCAGCGGGCGCGCACCGAGACCCTCGATCAGGGCTAACTGATCCGCTCCACGACCTGTTGCCGACACGGTTGCGCCAAGGTGGCGCGCAACTTGAACGGCAACATGACCAACGCCACCAGCACCGCCTTGAACCAGAACGGTTTGCCCTTCGCCGACACCGGCGCGCGTCAATCCTTCGTAGGCGGTGATGCCTACGAGAGGCAGCGCCGCGGCTTCTCGCATGCTCAGCGTCTTGGGTTTGTGTGCAATCAGGCGGGCATCCGCATTGATGTACTCGGCTAGCGAACCAGGGAGGTCCATCAAACCACCGGCGCAGCCATACACCTCATCGCCTATGGAAAAACCTGTAACACCTTCGCCAACGGCTGTGATCGTGCCAGCAAAATCCATGCCAAGGACCGCGGGCAAATTTGGGGACAGAGGTAGATCCGCGCCCATGCTTCGGATCATTGTATCGACGGTATTGACGCTGGTCGCGGCCACTTTGACGACTACATGCCCAGACGTTGCGACCGGTTCGAGCATTTCTACAAGCTCGAACGGTGCATCGGGTCCGTAGTCGTTCAGAACCATTGCTTTCATTGGGATATTCCTTTTTTTGACGAAGTGTCAGGCGCGGCATTGAACAGCGCACGCCTGACGTGATCATTGTGTTGGAGGACGGATCAGTTGATATCCTGAACCTGCATAACCAGATCGCCCCACTTGCGCTGGTTTTCGATGTCGTGTTCCAGACCCTGTTCATCCGCGATGGTGAACCGTTTGACCGCCGGGGTTTTGCTTGTGGCCTGATACAGCCAATAGGCTTCGGCCTTCAGCGCTTCATCAATTGGTTTGTCAATGGATTCATAGACCATCTGCTTGCAGGCATTGATCGACTCTGCCGGGAATTTTGCGATCCGCTCGGCGAGCGCTGTTACATACGGGCCAATCTCATCTGGCTCCAAAGCCATGTTTATGGTGCCCAGACGTTCTGCATCATCCGCATCGTAGTCTTGTGCGCTCAGGATGATCTCAAGCGCTTTTCCAAGGCCGGTTTGACGTGCCATGCGCGAAGCACCGCCGCCGCAAGGCAGGATGCCCATTCCAACTTCCATCTGCATGAACTTGTACTTACCCCGCGCCGCAAATCGCATGTCGAGCGCCAACGCCAACTCGTGTCCGCCACCACGTGCGAACCCTTCCAGCTTTGCGATGGTGGCTTGTGGCACATTGCTGATCCGCTCGCAGACCGATTGAAGGTCCAAAAGCTGTGCGTCCTCCCGGGATACGGCCTCAGTCGACATATCCTTGAGCAGCTCGGTATCGTAGTGGCAGACCCAGATTTCCGGGTTGGCGGACTGAAAGATCACGACCTTGGTTTCGCGGTCTCGCTCTAGCCGCATGGCCAGACTGTTGAGGTCGGCCAGCATTTCCTGGCCTTGCACGTTTACGGTGCCAAAGTTGAATGTGACTGTTGCGATGCCGTTTTCAACAGCAACGTCAAAGGTTTGAAAGTTCTCATATTTCATCAGACAGTCCTTTCTTGGGCCTCGACGCGGCACACGCGAGGGGTAAGGGAGGTTAAAGTTGGAAGCGCGTCTGGATTTAGCGCAGCGCGGGTCAGTTGATCTGGTTAATCAAACCTCTGATCGAGTTCATGACGTCGGCAACATGTGCTTTGTCCAGTGCTGCGGCATGTGGATTCGCGAAGGCACCGCTGTCATTGTCAAAATAGGCACCTGACGCATCAGCGAACCGATCACCCAATGCTGCGTCAATCAGGATATCAGCGCCGATGTTCATATCGTTCCCGGCTAGGCCGAATCCTTCTTTCACCATCTTTGAGGCCAACAGCGATCCCGGATTTACCGCGACCATGACGGGTGCATCGGACAGAGATTTGGCCCATTCCCGGGTCCAGATGGTGATCGCCAGCTTGCTTTGCGCATAAGCCTCCATATCAGCCAGCGGGACACTACCCTCCAGTGCATTAATATTCACCGGGGCCTGCGCTGCCGATGACAGGTTCACGACGCGCCCGTCAGCGGGAATGATCGGCATCAGCAATTCTGTGAGCAGATAGGGTGCGAGTGTGTTGACGACAAAGCGGATGTCCTGCCCATCCGCAAGCACGGTTTGCGGAGCTTTCAGCACACCTGCATTGTTGATCAACACGTCCAGTTTGTCATGTTTGGCCTTTACGCTTTCAGCCAGTTCTCGCACTGCGGACAGATCGCTCAGATCAGCGGTATAAGATTCGACATCGCCGCCGACGTCGGTGGCAGCGCTGCCCAATTTGGAGGTACTGCGTCCATGCAGAAGTACTTTGTGTCCATCGGCGGCCAGCTTCTTTGCCGTGAGCAAACCAATGCCGTCGGTTGAACCTGTAATGAGTATAGTCTTGGTCATTGATCTGATCCTTTAGGAAAAGTCGGGCAGTACGGTATCCGCCAAGTGTTCGAGGGTCGTATCGATGGGCGCTTGATTGAACCGTAGGTTCAGTGCAACGTGATTGACCCCAAGCGTTTCTATTTCACGTAGATAGCTACGCAGGAAATCGGTGCCAGACTGAAACCCAAGATGGATCGGGCGCGGTGGTGCGGCGTGATCGGCAACGACATCGATATACAGGGATTGCATGACAGGCTTGTCTGGCTGGCCCGCTTCCTTCCCGCGCCTCCGATAGTCCGCAATAACCTGCCTTTGAGCAGTCGCATTGCGCGGATAGGTCATCCAACCATCGCCGTTCTGCGCCACCCAATCGGGGGATTGCTGGCTACCACCCGTAATAATCATCGGCAGGCGGGTCCCATGCGGCTTTGGCAGCAGGTCAATCCCGCCAGACAGCGTACCCTGTGCACTTTCACGCTCGGGATAGTCCAATCCAACGGCGCGGATGTAGTCAAAGCTGTCGCGGAAACGTGCCCCGCGGTCATCATAGCTCTGGTTCATAGCCGGATACTCCTCAGGCCGGTCCCCGGAGGCTACACCCAAGAGCAACCGTCCGCCCGAGAGCACGTCCGCGCTCGCCGCCGCCTTGGCTACATGAGCGGGGTGACGCAATGGCAAGATCACGCTCGCCGTTCCAAGGGCAATTCGGTCCGTCACCGCAGCAAGCGCACCCAGATAGACAAATGGATCGAAAATCTGTCCTGCATCACCAAAGCTTGGAACGTTGAATGGCACGTCGCGCAGCCAAAGTGATGCAAACCCGAGGTTCTCTGCTTTCCGAGCCGCTTCCAGATGATCCCGAAGCGTCGGCTCTGCACCGACTGCATATGCTTCGAGCGGCAACACAAGGCCAACGCTCAGCCGTCCCGGTCGAAATACCCGGTTATAGGCCACGTTGATTTGGGCAAAATCAGCAGGCTGCATTTTATCCAACATGTCCGGCTCTCCTTTAATAGCGCACCAATGTGCGGCTCTCGATGCTTTTGCGAATGGTGTTGACGTTTGAATCTTCGACCATATCAAGCGCACTATGCGCGATCGACGGAGCACCTTGATTGTCATAGATGTTGAAGATCGCGACCTCATCCGGCGTCATCTTCGATTGATAAATCCATTCATGCCTGGGGTTTCCTACCAGCCCCATTATTTGCCCATTGCGGTCGGGATAAATCAGGTCCAGCAAAATCCAATCAGACGGTTCAACTGATGACGGGCGAACAAAGCCCAGGGGTGCTGAGTTGATAGGATGATCCACAGGGCGCCACACATTAACAAAAGCATAGTGACTGCGCGCCCACTCCGCTGCGGCCTCGGCACCCAAAAGATCGACAAGCCGCTGTTCGGCTCCGTCCTTGCTATAGTCACTGTGGACGTTGCGCGCGGGTTTGCGCGTCGCTCCTGGGTCATCTATCCGAACCGTGTGATCAAAAACCACAACCTCGCGCGCACCTAACTTGTACGAGAGCATTGCCGTTAGTTCCGCATCGTATGTCGGTTTCCAGACCTCGCCGGTAAAATCTTGTACCTGCGTTTCCAGCAGCGCGAACTCAACAGCATCAGACGCAAATGTAACTGTGTTGCTCGTGGTGCGGGCATCTGTCAATGCAACAGCCGTGCTGGCCAGTTCGGGCGAAATCAAATTACCAGCAATCCCGCCTGCATCTAGTTCAAAGGCTTGCCGCCAGGGCTTGTGAACGTGGTAGTTGACTGTGGCTGTCCGCGTCATCTGCATCTCCTTCCCATGCCGAGTTGCATCCATGAAGGGGATTTAACGCTAATCTATTTGCGTATAAACTGCCCATTTATGGATTGATAATTCGGGTTTGCGATATAATGGGGCTTGATACAGACGCGCTGAGATTGTTTGTAGCGGCGGCAGAAAGGCTGAACATCAGTGCGGCGGGGCGCGCTTTGGGCATGGCTCCAGCTGTCTCGAGCGCAAAGCTTGCCAAGTTGGAGCAAAGCCTGGGTTCCGAACTGTTACATCGCACAACGCGCAAGGTGTCGCTGTCTGTTGAAGGTGCCGATTTCCTGCCCTTCGCCCGAGAGATTATTGCGCAGGAAGAGGCAGCACTTACGGCGTTGGGCAAACAAACAGCGACCATCCGCGGTACATTGCGCTTCGCTGCGCCCAGCACCTTTGCTCAGCTCTACATTGCTCCAATCCTGCCGAAATTTCTTCAACAGCACCCCGATCTGACGCTCGATTTGCGCCTATCGGATGTGCAGTTCGATCTTATCGAGGGGAGTTACGACCTTGCACTAAGAAATGCGCCGCTTGTCGACACCAGCCTGAAAGGCCGAAAATTGGCTGATGACCGACGCATACTGTGCGCCGCGCCGCACTATCTTGACACATACGGCACACCTAAAACACCTGCCGATCTGAAAAGCCACCACCTGATCGCTTTCCAAAATCGCCAATTGCGCACGCTAACGGGTAAGGCAGGTGAGAAAACCGCATTTGACCCAGCGATGGCTAAGGGTCAATTGATCATAGACGACGGCCAAAGCCAGGTCTGCGCCACTCTGGCCGGCGCCGGAATATCCCTAAACGCACTATGGAGCGTGTATGATCACCTGAAATCGGGCCGGTTGATGCAAATTCTGCCAGACTTTGAGGCTACGGAAGACAATGTTCTATGGCTTATCTATCCCAAGTCCAACGTATTATCTCCCAAAGTTCGGGTATTCATGGATTTTCTGATCACAGAGATTGGCTCAAATCCACCTTGGGAAACATGATCCCAATATTGGTCAAGCGCGCCTTAAGACATCACGGCGCCAGTTTGGAGAAATGCACGAGGCGGACACGCCTTTTACAATTGCAATAGCCTGATCTGTTCCGCGATTTTTGAGTTCCCGTGAATGCGGCCATCGCTCCCGTAGCGAGTGGCTAGTTAGACAGGCTGCATCGCAGCATCTAAACGGTTTATCCAAGGCCGGTTCCGGTCGTTCTTGCGTGAACCCAAAAGAGGGTTTCAAGACCTTAGTCGATCAAGCCGAAGCCGCGAGTGCAGGAAAGGTGTTTCTTATTCGCCCGCAGCGACGGCCTCGCCTGTCGAGAATAGCGCGGCAAGCATCGCCTCACTTCCAGCCAGCGCGCCCTTGCGCACGGTCGCAAGAACAAGTTTCCGAGCCGACGATTGTGGGAGACAAATACTTTTGACGTCGTCAGACCGATACCGCAAAACATCGGGGACAGGCAGAAGCGTAAATCCCAGGCCTGCCGAAACACATTCCATAATCGCTTCAAGGTTATCAAGGACAATGGTTTCGGAACCCTTTGGTCTTTTGTGCTTAAGCATCTCTCCAGCAATGAGTTTTCCGATCCCGGTGTCGGGCATAAAGTGAAAGAAGGGCTGTGCATTCAATAAACCCGCGAGGCCGTCTTTCAGCAATTTCTCATGGGCTGCAAAGGCAAAGGGTTCCTCTCGAAGCACCTTTTCCGCAAGCGTGTCTGGAACACCTTCTGCATCTGTAAGAAGGGCGGCATCAAGCTGACCGCTTACAACCTTTTCTTGTAGAACCTTGGACAGGCCGGTTTCGAATGAGAAGGTCGCTTGCGGTGCTTGACGTTTTGCGTTGTTCAGGAAGTTCGGCAGCAAGCGAACGGCAGCAGTTGTGACAAATCCTATTCGGAAATGCCCGACAAGCGTGTGCGTCGGGCGACAGATTTTGAGAAGGCTGTCTTCGTGCTGCAGGAGCGGGATCGATGCCTCGACGATGCTCCGGCCGATTGGCGTAAGTCGCGGTGGTCGTACGGTGCGGTCAAAGAGGTCGACGCCAAGCTCCGCCTCAAGCGCCTTCATCTGCATTGAAAGTGCAGACAATGTCATGTTTTGCTGCTCGGCCGCTTTCGCAAAGGAGCCGACATTCGAGACCCGTATGAGGGTTCTGAGAGAACGTGTCTGCATAAGTTAAAGTATACTGGATTAGATATCCAATTTTATTCGATTGTGTTGTATTACTGCAAGCGTATTCTGTTAAAAAACAGAGACGAGGGACACGCATGCCGCATCCGCTTGTGAACGTTGCGAAAGAACTGGCCCCAGAATTTGAGAAACGTGCCGCAGATTGGGACAGATCGCGCAGGTATTGCTGGCAGAATGTTGGCGAATTGGCCGATGCTGGCATCATGGGTATGACCATTCCCAAGAAATATGGTGGGCAGGGCGCGAGTTTTCTGGATGTCACCATGGTGGTGGAAGAGATCGCAAAAGCCTGCACCCTGACCGCCCGCATCGTTGTCGAGGGCAACATGGGCGGCATCAGTGCGGTCATGGGGTACGGCAATGATGAGCAGAAGGCTTTTTGTGCTCAGCATGTCCTGGCAGGAGATAAGCCTGCGATCTGCATAACCGAACCTGACTCGGGAAGTGCCGCGACCGAAATGCAGACTACCGCGCGGAAACAGGGTCGCACATACATCCTCAACGGGTCCAAGCATTGGATCACTGGTGGAGGGGTCTCGAAGCTGCACCTGATCTTTGCCCGCGTGCTCGATGAGGCAGGCGTCGATCAGGGGATTGGCGGTTTCATTCTGTTTGCCGATCCGATGTCAGGTGATACGCCCAAGGGGTTCACCGTGGTGGGTCGCGAATACACGATGGGCCTTTGCGGTATGCCCGAAGCAGAATTGCGGTTCGAAAATATCGAGATCAACGAGAAATGGCTGGTCAAACCGCCTTCACGATTGAAGCGTGGCTTTGCCGACCTGATGAACGCTTACAATTCGCAACGCGTCGGTGCGGGAGCAGTTGCTATGGGTGTTGCGGCAGGGGCACTTGAACATGCAAAACGCTACCTCGTTCAACGTGAACAGTTCGGGCGCCCGCTTGCAGAATTCCAGGGGCTTCAATGGATGCTGGCCGATATGGACACGAAAGTTCATGCAGCTAGGCTGCTGCTCCATGAAGCGGCACGATCGCGTGGCCCAAACGGCAGTCAGTATCCCGATATGACCATGGCCGCCCGCGCCAAGCTTTTTGCGTCCGAGATGGCTATTAAGGTGGTCAGCGATGCGCTGCAGATGTTCGGCGCGCGCGGCTACAGCGATCGTGAACCTCTGGAGCGGATGTATCGCGATGTGCGCATGTTCACTATCGGCGGCGGGACCGCACAGATTCTCCGGACCCAAATCGCCGGAAATATTCTAGGCATTCAAACACCACAGACGCGGGACGGATATACGCGCCTTGCCGACATGGAGCGTTACGCGGCTGAATAGTAGACCCTATAAAAAATGAAAAAGGACTTTCGGGCCGCCGACTTTCTTGTGCCGCAGCCCTACGCGTCTGCGTGCAGTCACGCCTTCGGCATGCTCGGCCGACGGTTTTTTCGCGTTAATCTAGTTGCCAAGTTAGCCAACTTAGCTGCGCAAGAAAGGCGCTGTATTCATGCGCCAGAGAAGTTTGCGACCGAGCCAGCGAAACAAATGCAATTTTACGCTGCGTAAAATGGCGGGGCTATTTTTCGACAATCGTAAACTTCCTAAATGAGATCTGCCTAGGCAGGCAAGTTTAGCGTGTACGCCAAGCAATTACTTCGATTCCCTAAAGGAAAGCTGCGATGAAAAAGTTCATTTTTGTTGCTCTCATCAGTCTCACCGCATGCACTCAGTACCCGATGCAGAAGCCACTGATGGTTGACGGAACCAGGAATGCGACCTTCTACACAGATGAGGCTGAATGCCGATTGATGGCCGCGAGTTTCAATCCTGGGCAGCGTAAAATGGATGCTACGTTCGGCGCTATTGATGGTGCGGTTACTGGTTGGGTTGTTGGCGAGAAGGAAGATGTCATCGGAGGTGCGATCGCAGGTGGCATCGTCGGATCTGTGCGCGGCCAGTACAATGACGAAATGGCGCGGCGTCATGTGCTTGTGAACTGCATGCAGGTGCGTGGTCACGGTGTGGTGGGCTAGTAATGGCTGCAGATTACTCAGTGGTTTATCGAACTGGGCCTTGGCCCTGACTCAAAAAAGGGTCCGAACAGAGTTCGTAATTTTGGGGCAAATTCTGACCAGAGAAGGAGTGCTCTGATGCCGAATAAACGTTTCAGTTGTAAAAGTTAAAGAAACCGGCCTGATTGGGTGGGTGAACAGTGTCGCGCAGATCTTCCAAAGACGCGTTTCGATTGCCTTGCATGTTGGAGCGTCGAATTGACATATCCCACCCAGAAGCGCGCTTCTTTCAGGCTACAGGTGATCAACTTCCGCATGTTTAGCACCGATGATCAAAGTGTTTTGCAATGCCGAAACTACGTAAAAGGTCGTCCCAAAAAAACGCCAACTCTGACAAACCATTCCAGACATGGACTGGCAGCGACCGTTGGCCCGCTTGCGTGAAAGCTAGAAAATCAAACGACGATCTGATGATATGAAGTCAGCCATCTGACGTGGTTTACTTATTGCTGCGTACAAGGGTGATGCGATTCCAGATAACTGTGAAACCCACCGATGACTAAGTGTGCGGAAACTGGATAAGCCGATCAAGAATCTGACAAACCAGCCTTCTGGAGGCTGGCCAACAGGTTCTCCTTAAATGTGGCGTCAAGTTGCCAAATGGCAAGTATATCCGATGCAACAGATGAAAAATCTGGGCGTAGAACCAACAAGCTGCGTAGAGCCGCCTGGGCCTGTTCCCCATTTCCCAGTTTGCTGTGTAGCGCGGCCTGCCATAGATGGGTCCAGAAGAAACCTGGCATATCGATTTGTTCCAATTGTGCCAGCGCCGCTTCATAGTCGCCCCGGTCGAACTCGTAAAAAACCCGCGGAAACAGATACCACTGAGGATGCACAGGGTTCAGAGCGATTGCCCGGTCTAAAATAGCAAGTCCTTTGTCCCATTCGCCACTGAACGCCAGACGCATCCCGTAATGGGCCAGAATGTCGGTGTCATTCGGATTCAGGTCAATCGCCCGTTGCCCGGCCTCGCGGAACCCGGCAAAATCACCGAGCACGAACCGCATATTGGCCATCATCAAATGTCCAGCTGCCAGATTTGGGTCGATCTCGACCGTCCGGCGTGCTGCGGCATCGGCTGCGGCCAGAATCTGTTCGCGATTTCCGCCCAGCCCAAAACGTATCTGTTGCAGATACAGGTTCGACAGCACCGCCCAAGCCTCGGCATAATCCGGAGCCTTCTCAAGCGCGTTCAGGATGCAGGATTTGATTTCGGCATGGCGATCCAGATTGATGGTTACCTGATAGCTGTAATAACCAAGCACACATTCATAAGCATCGCGATTGTTGGGTGGAATTCTATCGGCATCTCGCATCGCGCCAAGCGTCAGTAGCCCGTATTTCCCGGCCAGTTTACCCATTACATCTCGGATAATGCTGTCCTGTACCGCATAGATCTCCTTGGAGGTATTGCTGACCTCGTAGCTTTGCGACCAGATATATCTTCGGTCTTTCAGATCAATGAGGCGTGCGGAAAGGCGCAAGGTGTCGCTCCTGTCCATCACATTGCCTTCCAGCGCGAAATCGGCGTTGAATTCTGTACGCAAGCTCGCCGTATCAATCTCGGTTTCACCAGAATGCAGTGTGCTGCCAAGGGGCAAGACCCAGATGTCCCGGAACCGGATCAACTCGGTCGTCAACTGCCGGGTAAGTCCAGCGGCGAGGTACTCGGGGCCCTCTCCCAGAGTTTCAAAGGGCAGTACAGCCACGACGGGCCCTTTGGGCAAGCTGTGATTTGCCTGTTCCTCAGGCGTCCCTGAACGGGTCAATCCCCAGATCAGCCCAAACAATGTCAGGCCAAAGGCGGCAGCCAGTCCAATCTGAGCGCGTCGTCGCCTCCTGAGCCCGGCCTTGGGCCGGGCGTCAGCAGGTGCCGGAACAGGGCCGGGCAGTGAAGATTTTTCGAACCGCGGCGCGTATCCTCCTTTGGGCATGGTGAGGCGTATCGGATCGCCCCGACCGGGCCCGGCATAATAGGTGTCAATCTCCTGCCGTAGTCGCCGCGCCTCAAGTCGGACAATCGGATCGACCTGCTGGTCGAAGCTTTCGTCGCGGTCAAAGACCGACATGGCAATCGACACGCCTTTGATCTGATCTGAACGACCGGCCAGATATTCCTCGATGATATAGTTCAGAAATGCGCGGCGTTTGGGGCTGGCGGTGAAATCCGGATGATCCAGGATACGTTGCATCTGTACCCGAATTTCGCGCTCGGTAGTATCCACTTCAATATCCCTCTGTCTCGGGAAAACCAAGGAAAACCATTATGTTGGCCTCGTTGATACATGTGTTTTTCGACAGGTGGCAACATGTTTGCACTTCTCGGGAAAAATTCTGCGGATAAGAGGGCCGCACTGCTGGTCGTACAGGCAGGCACCCGGCTTCCAAAAGATCGCGCATCTCGGCACTTCTGGACGTCAATGCACCGGCGGGACGAATTTCAACCTCGTGGTTCGTCCCGTCAGACCTCCTGCGCTGCGACCTCTTTTGAAGCGTTCATGATAGGAACCGATTATATATGCCACGCCGAACCACCTTACTCTTGACCGTCACCTTTTTGACGCTGACCTCAGGTCTTGCCGTCGCGCAGGATGATAGTCCTCAGCACTTTGACCCGAAGGGCAAGCTGTCCTCGGATTACACGATCGAATTCCAGCAAACCCAACGCAATAACCTGCCGTTCGATGACGAGCGTGACTTTGAAGAAAGCCGCAAGGGGCTAATTGCGGTTCCAGAATACCGCCAGATCAAAACCGAGGATGGCACCGTCGCCTGGGACATCGGCAGCTATGACTATCTGCTCGAGGGCAAAGAGTTCGACTCGATCCACCCGTCGTTGCAGCGTCAGGCGATCCTGAACATGAATTTCGGCCTGTACGAGATTCTCGACGACAGCATCTATCAGGTGCGTGGCTTCGATCTGTCCAACATCACTTTTATTCGTGGCGATACCGGCTGGATCATCTTTGACCCGCTGGCCTCCAAGGAAACTGCCGCTGCAGCGCTGAAGCTGCTGAACGACACCGTGGACGAACTTCCTGTCAAGGCGGTTGTCTATTCGCATTCCCACGCCGACCATTATGGCGGTGTGCGCGGAGTGATCACCGATGAGGACGTGGCAAACGGCGTGGAGGTGATCGCGCCCGAAGGTTTCATGGAACATGCGGTTTCCGAAAACGTCTATGCGGGCAACGTGATGAACCGCCGTCTGTTTTTTCAATACGGCGTATTGCTGCCACGCAGCCCGTTCGGTCATGTGGATCAGTCCATCGGCAAGAACATCTCGGCTGGCACCACGGGCTTGATCGAACCGACCCGCTATGTCTCGGACGCGTGTGAAGAGATCATCGTAGACGGCGTGCGTATGATCTTCCAGAATACACCGGGTACTGAAGCACCTGCTGAGATGAATACCTATTTCCCCGACCTCAAGGCATTCTGGGCGGCGGAAAACATCACTAGCACAATTCACAACATCTATACCTTGCGTGGCGCACTGGTGCGCGATGCGCTGAGCTGGTCCAAGCATGTCAATGACGCGCTGTACAAGTTTGGGCAGGATGCCGAGTTGATGTTCGCCTCTCACTCTTGGCCCCGTTACGGAAATGAGCGCATTCAAGAAGTGATGCGTGCGCAGCGTGACACTTACGCCAATCTTAACAACGGGGTGTTGAATCTGGCCAACAAGGGCGTGACCATCAATCAGATTCACAACGTCTATGACGTGCCGGAAAGCCTGCAGCAGCAATGGGCCGCGCGCAGCTATCATGGCTCGGTCGAGCATAACAGCCGGGCGGTGATAAACCGTTATCTGGGCGACTGGGATGCCAACCCCACCACGCTCACACCTCTGTCGCCAGAAGACAGCGCGCCGCTGTTTGTCGAGATGATGGGCGGCGCCGAGCCAATCCTGTCGAAAGGGCAGGAATTGGTGGACACCGGTAAATATCTTGAAGCGACCGAGATTCTAAACAAACTGGTCTACGCCGAGCCACAGAACCAGGCCGCCAAGGACCTGTTGGCCGACGCGTTCGAGCAGATCGGGTATCAGAAGGAAAGCCCTTCGGTCCGCAACTCGTTCCTTGGCGCGGCGTTCGAACTGCGCAACGGTATTCCGCAGGGCGCTACCATCGAGACCACCGGTCCCGATACGATAAAGGCGATGCAGACCACGATGTGGCTCGACTTTCTGGCCATTCGCGTCAATAGCGCCAAAGCCGCCGATATGGAGTTCACCATCAACCTGTCGATCCCCGACCGGGACGAGAACATCGTTGTCGAGATGAGCAATGCCACTCTGACTCATATCGTCGATCAGGTGGCGGAAGACGCCGATCTTTCGATCAGTCTGAGCCGCACGGACATGGAAAAGGTCATGACCGGTGAGCGCAGATTGACCGAGATGCTCGCTGATGGCACCGCGCAGTCTGAGGGCAACGCCGAGATCGTAGCGCAACTGGCTTCGACCCTGGATCAATTCGATTTGGGTTTCGAGTTGATGCCCGGCACCGGTGCGCAGGATTTGACACCACCCGCCAATGATTTGCCCAGCCAGGGTTAGCAAACTCGAGTGGCGGCTGAGACGGGACCGTCCGATTGAAAGCTGGCTCAGGGTTTTGCTGCCCTGGGCCTCTCTCTTTCTGACTATTGGACCGGGAGAAGTTTTCGACCAGTAGTGCCGGTATCGGAGCAGCAGAATGCCCCGCCCGAACGACTGCTGGATTGTTACCGCCGTGCGCGGACTCTTTCATCCGTGGTGTCAATGCGGGATCAGAATCTTCAGCCTAAGAAAGCCAAAGCGCATGACGCAAAAATCAAACTGGGATGTTCTGAAACTTGCAATTTGTGAACATCAGCCAAGATATCAAACTACCTAGAGGCCCTGATCCGTAGATTTCAATTCACTCCTGGACCCCGTCCCGTACAACGATTCAAAGAACTGGCCGCTTAGCGCCGCGGGTCGGATGGGTATCTTCGAATTGGAGGAAGCTTCACAACCCAATTGTCGAATGTGACGTGGTCAGACTTTAGCTGTGACATGCTATGATCGCTTCCAAATTTCGATAAGACACTGTGTGTCGCAAATCGAAGTATTTAGTGTAATCAATAATGTCTTTGCGGAAACGGCAGCCTTCAAAAAGATCATACGTAAGACCGTTCTGAGAACTACCTTAGCGAAACGAACACCTCAACTGGCTGTTTGGTCAGCCCGAACCCATATCTTGCGACACTTCTCAAGTCGTGAGACGAAACTGTATTTCAGGTTCATTGGACCGAAAGTAGTAACCTGATGTTAGAACAGTGGGACGATTAACTGGGCCAGAAATGCTTGTTCTCTGAAGAAGCACCCGTCAAACTGTATTTTTCTTCAAGCCAAGGTACTAAATTTGGGTTAGAACGCACATTCTAACCAACGCTTCGCGACATTCTACAAACAGGAAATTCCTTGCCAAGTGGACTAGCCCCTGCCGAACTGATCGCAATCCTAATCGCCGTGACTGATGATCAGCCGCGTGTCATGACCTTGCGTGGCGGTAACGCGCTACCTTCGGGACCGTTCGAATCTTCACACCGCAGCTTGCAAAGCGGCTTGCGGGCCTGGATTGAGGCGCAGACCGGCCATCCGGTGGGATATCTTGAACAGCTTTATACCTTTGCAGACAAGGATCGCGATCCACGCTCGGGTTATGCCGACAACTCTCAGCGTATCTCGATCAGCTATCTCGGTCTGGTGCGGGAGCAGGATACTACCGGTGCTGGACGTCCGGCATGGCGTAGCTGGTATCAGTACTTCCCATGGGAGGATCATCGTGATCGCAGCCCAGAAGAGCTACTGCAAATTATCAAACGTATCTCAGCTTGGGCAGGAAGTGATCCGCTAAAACTGCAGCGTGTGGACTATCTGTTTGGTTTGAATGGGAAGACTTGGAACGAAGAACTGGTTTTGCAACGTTATGAGCTGATGTACGAAGCAGGGCTTGTTGACACTCCTGAATTCGGTCGTCACATGGAAGCGGACAACCGTCGCATTCTCGCCACCGGCATATCTCGCTTGCGGGCCAAGATAAAATACTCTCCGGTGGTGTTCGAGCTCATGCCCGAAAGCTTCACCTTGCTGCAGTTACAGCGCACAGTCGAAGCGCTGTCTGGTCTACACCTGCACAAACCCAATTTTCGCCGCCAGATTGATCAGCAGGAATTGATTGAAGATACCGGCGAAATGTCCAGCGGCACCGGTGGTCGCCCGGCGCGCCTGTTCCGATATAGGCCGGCCATTCTAGAGGCTCGCATGCTGTCGGGCGTCAGATTACCTCTCTCCCGGTCCTGAACCTCGCTTGACATAATCTCGAATCGAGAATAAGCATGGCCCCAATATACTCGATGCGAGTATAAATGGAGAAGCCAATGAAAGATTTTCGCCTTCCAGACCTCTACGACCGGGTAAAGCAGATCATCCCGCAACCCGAATGGATGCTGTTTGAAGATGATCTGGAAGCCGTCCTTGATCTCAAGCGTGAGAGGAATGCGGTCATCCTCGCCCACAATTACCAAACGCCGGAGATCTTCCACGGAGTTGCCGATATCGTGGGCGACAGCCTTGCGCTTGCGCGCGAAGCTGTCGAGGTTGATGCCGATGTCATTGTGTTGGCTGGTGTGCATTTTATGGCGGAAACTGCCAAGCTGCTGAATCCTGATAAGACAGTGCTGATCCCAGATTTGGGGGCGGGGTGTTCACTGGCGGATTCCATCACACCCGAGGATATTGCGCTTCTGCGCGAAGCCCATCCCGGCGTTCCGGTGATCACATATGTAAACACTTCGGCAGCGGTGAAGGCGGCATCGGATATCTGCTGCACGTCGGGCAACGCAGTAAAGGTGGTGGAATCCCTCGGAGTGCCGCGCGTGTTGATGATCCCGGACGAGTATCTCGCCAAGAACGTCGCCAAAGAGACCGATGTCGAATTGATCGCATGGCATGGACATTGCGAGGTGCACGAACTGTTTACTCCAGCCGATATACGTGAAATGCGCGAAGCGTGGCCGGGTGTTACGGTCCTAGCCCATCCTGAGTGCCCGCCCGAAGTGGTTGCCGAAGCAGATTTTTCTGGCTCTACCGCAGTCATGTCGGATTTCGTCGGCGACAAAAAACCGACGCGGGTTTGCCTGCTGACCGAATGCTCGATGAGCGACAACGTGGCGCTGAACCATCCTGAGGTGGAATTCGTGCGCCCCTGTAACCTGTGTCCACATATGAAGCGCATTAGTCTGCGCAACATTCGCAACGCATTGGAACTGGGCCATCACGAAGTCACCGTCGATCCGGCCATCGCCGAAGATGCGCGCCGCGCGGTAGAACGGATGCTGGCAGTGAAATGATCTGGCTCGAAGGGCTTCATGGTCGAACTGCCATCATCGGTGGCGGCATCGCCGGGCTGACGGCAGCGCTGGAACTAGCTCCACAACCCGTAGTACTAATCACCCGTGCAGGGCTGGGCCAGGAATGTTCCAGCGCTTGGGCTCAAGGAGGGATTGCCGCCGAACTAGGCACGGATGGTGATCCTGCGCAACACTTGGCCGATACTTTGCGGGCGGGCGACGGGCTGTGCGACGAAACCCTGGCGTCGGCCATTCTCTGCGAAGCGCAAAAGGCGATCACTGGTTTAGAGAAACATGGCGTTCGTTTCGATAGAACCGCCGACGGCACATATGCCTTGGGGCGCGAGGCCGCGCATTCCCGCCGCCGCATACTGCATGCAGGCGGCGACCGCACCGGAGCCGAAATCACATCGGCCCTTGCGAGTGCCGTGTTGCAATGCCAGTCGATCACTTGCTTGACCGGAGTCGAAGCCCGACGGGTGTTGACGCTAGACGGACACGTCACAGGCGTTCATCTGCAAAAAGATGCCCAAGCAGAGGTATTGCGCACATCTCAGGTCGTTATGGCGACAGGCGGTTGCGGCGGTCTGTTTGGTGTCAGCACCAACCCTTCAGGTAATTTCGGCCAGGGTGTCATGATGGCCGCCCGCGCCGGGGCAGCGTTGCGCGATATGGAATTTGTCCAGTTTCATCCCACAGCGCTGGATGCCAAGCAGACACCACTGGCATTGGTCAGTGAAGCCGTCCGGGGCGAAGGCGCAATTCTGATTGACCAAACCGGCAAGCGCTTCATGTCGCATATTCCGGGGGCTGAACTGGCCCCGCGCGACGTGGTGGCTCGTGCCGTGCATCAGGTCATATTGGAAGGTGGGCGAGTGTTTCTTGATGCTCGTGCCGCGCTTGGTGCCGAATTTGTCCAGCGGTTCCCTGGCATCCATGCATTGTGCGCAGCAACCGGAATTGATCCGGCGCGCGATCCCATACCGATACTTCCGGCTGCGCATTACCACATGGGCGGTATCGCCGTTGATGAGTATGGAAGAAGCACTCTGTTAGGCCTTTGGGCCATAGGTGAATGCGCGGCCACTGGCCTGCATGGTGCCAATCGCCTTGCTAGTAATTCACTGCTGGAGGCGGTGGTGATGGGATGCCGCGCCGCAAATGATGTTGCCAAGGCAGAAATGAGAAACCTGTCATTTGTTCCTACAGTTACCGCTCTGCCTCGTGCTGACCCTAGCTCTGTCCGGCCTTTGGCTACAAAATTTCTGGGTTTGATCCGCGACGAGGTGGGATTGCGTCAAGTCATTTCAAAGTTGTCTCCGTTGGTCGAAACCGCTGCCTGCGCTTCTGACCCGGCACTAGTCGCGCTTTCGATCGCGGTCTTTGCCGATCTGCGCCGAGAATCGCGTGGCGGACATTACCGAAGCGACTTCCCCAATCCTGAGGCGAACGCGCAATCTCTTTTGATGACTCTGACCGAAGTACTTGCTCATGCGAGTTTGAACAGTCAGGAACCCTTTCTGAGGACTGCTTGAGAAATGACTATCATGCCCCTAGCCCCGTTGCCCCGAACGATGCTGGAGCCGGTGATCCGCCGCGCACTTGATGAAGATTTGGGCCTCGCCGGAGATGTCACCTCCTCGGCTGTTATTCCTTCGGATCATGTTTCCGAAGTTGTGGCTTGCGCGCGTCAATCCGGATGTATTTCCGGTCTGGATTGTGCTGAATTGGCTTGTGAGCTGATAGACCCGGCGATCAAAGTAATCCGTCATGTCGAGGATGGTGGGACAGTCGCGCCCGGCACAGTGATCGCTACCTTCAAAGGACCATCGCGCAGTCTGCTGATTGCTGAACGTACGGCGCTCAACTTCTTGGGTCATCTATCGGGTATTACAAGTGTGACTGCCGATATGGTTCGCCGCGTCGAAGGCACGCGTGCTGCCATCGTCTGTACCCGAAAAACAACGCCCGGTTTGCGGGCGTTAGAGAAATACGCTGTGCGATCAGGCGGCGGCATGAACCATCGCTACTCCCTAAGTGACGCGGTGCTGATCAAGGACAACCACATCGCCATAGCCGGGGGTGTCCGCCCAGCCTTGAATCGGGCCAAAGAGACAGTCGGTCATATGGTCAAGATCGAGATCGAGGTCGACACGCTGGAGCAGTTGGCCGAAGTACTGAAAATCGGTGTTGATGCGGTGCTTCTGGATAACATGGATCCAAAAACCTTAAGCGAAGCTATAGGCATGATTGATGGTCAAGCCATTGCCGAAGCTTCAGGCGGGATAACCCCAGATAATGTGCGGGCTGTGGCGAACACCGGTGTTGATTTGATTTCTATGGGCTGGATCACCCACAGTGCACACTGCCTCGATATTGGTCTGGATTTTGTGCTCTAACAGCACCAAGAGTAAACCAACAGTTACGACGCTCATTGCCCAAATTGTCGATATCAACGGCCTTTCCAAAAGATTGCCAAAGGCAAGAGCATTGCCGACACAATAGGAAACAAGGCAATCAAAAGATGCGCGGCGGCGCAGCCTGCCTGTTCAGTCTTGTCACTCCGTTAGCCATCCAAGCTGGGCAAGTTTTAAGTCGCATTCATTCGTCAGAGAGTTGGCGACCGAATCTTTCGTTCTCGCCCACACTCGAATTCTTATGCTGCTCAAGTAAGCAAGCCATGACATCTCAATTCGGAGAAACTGCATCGTCGGCGTCATTGCCTCCGGACGTTTTGCCCTCATGGCCGAAGAAAGTCGGATCAGTCTCAAAATCAGGCGCAAGGAACTCGGACATCTGGTCAGGGCTGTCTGTTTCTATATTATATATCAATAATTTAACCGGTTGGTCCTTAAAAAATTCGGGCACCTCCTGATGATGCCGGTCCCATTCTTCTGACCAATGATCAATTACCTGATCAACCGACTCGAAATTCATACCCTTACGATAACGCTCAGCATAAAACCCATTGCCATGGTTTCGGCGACTTGCAATCCACCTGTCTTTGTCTCGAGTGTTCAATATGAAATAGGAATTGGGATAATATGCCGCGAGTTGACGAAAATAACGGCAACCTTCAATCACGCGTGAGCCGCTCACCATCTGCATGTCGGTGTAGCCGACCCAACGGTCGATGCCATTGAGTGGCGCATAGCCATACTTAAGATTGTTAGCGAGCGCGCGGGCCAGATTGCCACGCTTGAAGTGAACCGTCGGAATGCCGTTGTTATCTAGAAAGGCGGAAATCGACCTTGTGCCGCACTTGTTGAAACCGACCTGAAATATCCGCCGCGTACGTCCTGCACGGGTGGAGAGATATTCAGGGGCTATTGATGATTGCGGCACGAAGGAAGGCTCCTACTCGGACTCTGCGGCGGCTTTCTGGTTCGCGCGCATGGCAACTGAAATAAGCTGACGGGCCGTATGCTCCGTCAGAGGTGTGGTTTGGCCAGCCATCATCAGGCGAGCAAAAAACGCGCGTTCAGGTTCTGACTCCAAAAGTTCCTTAAATCGCTTGTGCCGCCATTCGCAGGCCTTGTCATGTAGCTTCTTCAGTGTGGCATCTGATTTTAGCTCGGTAACCCGAGCAGCCCGTGCCAATTGGTAGCGGGAAATAGAGACGTCCTGATCGCTGTTAAAGTTGTAATCGACCCAATAATCCATGCCGATTTTCTCTTTGAAATGCACCCCACGTCCACGCGCACGTTTGAGCAGAAAGGAGTCCATCGCGCCCAAAGCATAATGGTTAAGCTGAACCCTCATGGTCGTATCTTGCGTATAGTTGGAAAATACCCGCTGGCGGCGATGATCGCCACCAAGCAAACGGCCTGATCCATCATACCAGCGCGCCTCATCCACGCGGGTCTGATCAGGCGAAATTGGCCGATGAATGCCTGGTTTACGGTAAATCCCGTTGTTGCGATAAAGCGTTTTGAACATCGAGGCGCGCCACGGCCAAAGGATGGGTTTGGGGGCGCACGAAGTGAACTGTTGGGTCACCGGCGCATCTTCAAAATAAACGATCCCTGCATTTCCGAATAGCCGCCAGGTGAGCGTGATCGCATCCGCCTCGGGGAGGCTATGGATGAGCGCGTTTAATGAGCCGTCGCCAATATGGATATTTACAAACTCATCAATATCGAGCGCCAGTATCCAGTCTGCTTCTTTCAATAGAGGATGTTTGGCGGCTTGTTTCATAGCCTGCCACTGTACGCTCTTATCGGGCTTGGCCTCATGGCTGACATGAGTGATTTGCCCCATCTCTTCGAGTCGGTGCAACATCAGATCGGTGCCATCCGCGCAATCATTTGAGAAGATCAGAAAATCAGTGAAACCAACCATCTGATGATGGGCGAGCCATTCCAACAGGAACGCGCCTTCATCTTTGACCGTCAGGATCGCTAGCTTTCGTGTCATTCTATTCCTTTGATCCGACGCTTCAGTCTGGTCATCCGCCAGACCGCATGTCATGTGGTGCTCATTGAGAATAACGGTTTTGCAGATGTTCTGAACTGCGAATTTCGCGTAGGAACGAAAAAAGTACGGCGTGGCATCATGTTGCCAACTTGGGTGATTTCCAACTCGGTGGTAGGTGGATCTAAAAGGCTGAGAGTGAACCGAATAGATGCACTTATTGTTCAATTAGCCGTCTTAGCCCGACAGCTCCGTTTGAAAGTGCAGATCGGCGGTAAGACTTCAGCGCTGCCTGCAGATCGCTGAGTTCTGCATCACTCGCCTCTGAAATGCGGGTCAGGCTTGCCTCTAACCCATTGTCAGCAATCAGCATTGGTGGTCGGTAACAGGCCTCTGACCAGCGGTCCATGACGATCGGCACACAGAATCCACCCGAAGAGGACAGGGCAGATGTGATCTTGATCCGTTGATATTGTTCATAGTCAAATGGCATGAGCGGATGTATCACCTGAGCGCCCGCCAGTGCGTCAAAATACGCGGCATGCCCGACCTGCCCGCTGTTGTCCAAAGGCACGCACGTAAAACGCGCGTCAAGCTTTCGGTCCTGGATCTCACTTTCAACCTTGGCGCGATCTCCGCCTCCTGACGGCAGGATGAAATGCAGATTCTGAAAGGCGTCCGGTCGATTGCCAAGAAGATTCAGCAGGCCAGGGTAATCACGTGTCCGCATGTTAACGTTGCCGGGGATCACGACCTGACGCGGCTGGCCCAATTTTGGTTCCGGATCATCGATCCAATAAAACGGCTCCAACGTCGCGATCCTGTCCATATGGGCTTTGCCCACCCGGCTGATCCATTCAGCCGTGACATGTGCACTCAGGCTGATGTAGCGCGCATTTGGCATCTGAAGCGTCTCGCGCAGGGGTGCCATCTGGCTGAACTGATCCAGATTATGCAGGACCATGATCAATGGCTTCTTCACTCCACGCGCCCAGCTTGCCGCTTTTGGACGACTCAAAGAGGCCATGAGGACGAAGTCATGTTCGGCCGCTTCAATTGCAGCCATAGTAGACTTGATGTGTTTTGGTGCATCCGCAGCCCGGTAATCCGGCGTGCTTAAAGGCACATACTCAACATCAAATTCCAATCCCGGGACCAAGGCCATGATATCTCCGCGCAGCTTTAAGATCCGGCGATGCAGAAAGATTCGTGGTCGGTACCCGTTGGCATTACAGGCGGCCACCAAGCTGGGGATGACTTCTTCATGGCGCGGTTCAAATTGTACAATTGCACAGCGCTTCATAGTTTCTTCCTGTTGCCTGGGTTGCCTCGGGCCCTCGTTTTCGGTTTGACCCTGTGGAAGTTGTCTATCGATAGCTACACTTGCCGTCTACATCCAACGCCGAACAGGCCGGATCTCAGACCAGATTGTTTGAGCGGAGGTATCCGGTCTGATGGTATTTCCCAGCGTTGCGGTTTCGTTCACTATTCCGATAAAAAGCGGGTTTTAGCACATCATCACAATCTGGGTCTGTAACTCCGTGGGTCTCGCGTAGTTGACTGGCGTGTGATTTGGGGAATAAGGGCTCAAGACGCGCTATATGTGCGCCAGCCAACCAATATAAGTCAGACATATTCACCGCTCGATTTCGAACCGTGAATCGCGCTAGCAAGGTCCGTTTGCTGGGTCGGGATTTGCCGCAGGGTTGCTCTATCAAAGCTTGGTCGTAATGGGTTTGGGTTTCTGCCGAACAGAAACGGTTTAAGCCCTATCTTCTGTCGATTTGAAGCGAAAGATGAGGCGGCATTGTCAAAACGTGAAGCGAGAAGTTTCCAATCTCTTAGTTTATGAGCGGGATCTCAATGCAGTTTCTGCGCATGCTAAGTCGATTGCGAGCTGCGATGCGGGTGGGAAATCAATGGTTTCTGGTTTTGGGTCCACGTGTTTCGATACGGCGTTTGCCTGCGATGTTGTAGTAGGGGATCTGGTCCAGATCGCAGAGAAAGGTGCCTGGAGCGGCAACGGCTTTCACGTCGCTTGCGATGGGTTGGAAATCCGCCCGGAAATGTGTGGTGCTTTTGACACAGATCACTGAATAGGATGTGGGATTCAGGCCGATATGGGTGAAATGAGCGCGGTCTAGGCATTGGTTGCGCACACTGGTGACGACCAAGTCTATCTTCGCGCCAGACTCTATCATCCTCAGAGCGGCCGTTTTGCCAAGCGTCGCGATGCCGCCTCCGTACATCTCACCTGAGTATCGGCAGATGCCATCTCCGATGGCCAGAACTTCGAACTTTGCCTCAACGGGGTGGTGCCCGGGCAGACCTGATTTTCCGCCGATGGCAAGGTTCAGTATTGCGCCTTGGCCTGCACGATGCGCTTTCTCTGCGCTTTCGGCGTCGTGGAAGAGACCCATCAAAACCTCCTGCGCGTCCCCCTCGATCAAAGCGGCCAGTAGTCCGGTGGTATCGGATGTGCCGCCTGCGCCTGCGTTGTCCTGTACATCCGCTAACACGAGCGGTTTGTCGCGATGCGAACGACAGGCCAGAACGGCTTCGTCCAACGACAACATAGAGCAGTCCACATCAGGTTCTCGGGCCAGAAAAAGGTCGACAATTTGATCTACTGCGGCGGTCGCTTGCGCGGCACTGGTCGCGTAGGCAACGCAGGACGGACCAGTATCGGGATAGTCTGCCGCTGTAAAACCCAGTGCGATTTCTGCATAGACATGGGCCTGTTCAAACCGGGTGGGCAACTGATAAATCTCATCAAACGGTGCGGCCCAAGTGTATTGCGCGTGCAATGGGATCAAATAGGGCACCTGCCGGAAGGCTTTGTGCAGTTTCTCTCCGGCCAGTAGCCTTTGCAGAACCGGCACACATCGCGCGCCGGTTTCGCCCATATCGAGGTGCGGGTAGGTGCGGAAAATTGCCAGGTAGTCCGCCTGCGAGATCATCTGGTCAGAGATATTGGCATGCAGGTCCAGGCTCGCTACGACCGGAACATCCCGCCCTACCAGATCACGTACTCGGCGCAACAGCTCTCCCTCACCATCGGCAAGGCTTTCAGTCACCATGGCACCGTGCAGGTCGAGATACACTCCGTCCAGCGGTCCCGCGCCGCGAAGGCCATCCAAGATCATAGTACATATCTTCTCGAACGCGTGATCCGTGACATGAGCGCTAGGTTCTGCCGCACACCACAGGATCGGGAAAAGCTCGAAACCTGCCTGGTTCGCGGCGGAAGAAAACCCGGCGATGGGTAGGTTCATGCCTTTGGTGTCTGCGATGACACGCGCGCCATGCAACATTTCGGGCCATGAATCTGCCATCTCGAACTCGGGCAGACCCGCTTTGGTCGCTCCGAAGCAGTTGGTTTCGTGTTGAAATCCTGCAATGGCAATGCGTTTGGCTGTCATTCTAAAATTCCAGTTCTTTTCTGGATTTGGTGGTGCCAAACACAATCTGACCTCGCCGGATGGTTGCAACAATCGATGTGTCGAGCAGCCGTTCAGGATCATCTAGGGGATTGCGAGAAAGGATGGCGAAATCTGCCAGTTTTCCGGGCTCAATCGAACCGCGCTGATCTTCTTTAAACACTTGCCACGCCGCATCGATGGTTTGTGCCCGTAGCGCAGACAGTACGCTGACCTTTTCCTTTTCACCCAGTTGCCGGCCGGATGCAGTCAGTCGATTCACCGCGCAATGCGCCAGATGGATTGGCCGCGTTGGCGTAACCGACGCGTCATTGTGGATAGTATAGCGTACACCGTATCGTTCCGCAGTTGCGGCTGGCGAAATCCGTTCAGCGCGTTCCGGGCCGAGGAAGGTATCGTAATGTCGGTCCCCCCAGAAATGCACATGTGCTGAAAAGAAGCTGACAGTTATTCCAAGCCGCGCCATGCGGTCCAGTTGATCGTCGCGCAGAACCTGGCCGTGGATGATTGTATGGCGGTGATCGTCTCGCGGATGCGCTAGCAAGGCCTTGTCCACCGCATCGATGAACATCTCGGCCCCGGCATCCCCGTTGCAATGGCAGTGGATCTGAAACCCCATAGCGTGTAGGCGGAGAACCTTGAAATCCATGTCGACCTGCGTGGCATAGATCATGCCACAGGGGTGATCGGGGTCCAGCGACTTGTAGTAGGGCGCAGACAGATAGGCAGTCTGCAATTGGAATGCGCCATCGGTAAACAGCTTGCGCGCACCCAGCGTAAAATGTGGGTTGCCGGGCCAGTTATCGTCGATCCAGCCCTGGCTCAGAGCCGGTTCCAGATCGGCAATTGGCAACAATTCCAAATCAATGCCGGGATCCTGATCGGCAGGAAGGCTGGCAAAGTGGTCGAGCATAACCTGCGATGCCCAAGCGTTCTGTGCATAAGTTACCCCGCGGGACAGATACTCATCACGGCAGGCGTTGAACCCTTGCCAGAACCTGTCCCGGTCGATCAGAAAATCAGTGTCGCCCATTTCGCCCATGGCCAACAGCCCTTCGACCAGCCCCGTCAGGGCGCCGGTATCGGGGTCGCGGCCATAACGCCCTCCGGCCGGGTCCGGGGTGTCGCGATTGACGCCATGCAGCTTCAGCGCCATCGAATTGGCCGCGCCGTTGTGACCCGAAGCATGCAGAACCCAGATTGGATGCGCCGTTGAGACATCATCCAGTTCGGCCCGGGTAGGCATGCGGCCTTCTGAAATGGCGGTGTTGTCGAACAAAACGCCCATCACCCAATCGCCCTCAGGCGTCTCTTCGGCCCGGCAGCGCAGCTTTTCCAAAGCTTGCGCCATATCCATACACGCGCCGCGCGGAGGTGATGCAAGATCAACCCGAAACAGCTGGATGAAGCCGGGATCTGGGAAGTGGCCGTGTGAGTCGATGAAGGCTGGGATCAGGGTCTGGCCAGCCAGATCACAAGCACCCGCATCGGATGACATCTGCCGCCGCAGCGTTGCTTCGTCCCCCACCGCAATGATGACATCGTCCCGCACCAACACCGCCTCGGGTCGGGAATTGTCGGCGTCCATCGTCAGGATGGGACCGCCGAAATAGAGTGTTTCCCTCATCCTTTAGTGACCCGGAGCAGGCGCACCCGACAAGGGTGCGAGACAGCGCAGCCCGTGGCCCGCCGCAATCTCCCATTGCGGTGTCTGTGTGCAGATGTCTTTGGCAAACGGGCATCTTTCGCGGAACTCACAGCCCGACGGGCGTTGCAAGAGGCTGGGCGGCTCACCTTTGAGCGCGATCCGTTCAAGGCGCGCATCGGGGTCCGGCTCGGGGTTGGCGCTTAGCAGGCAGCGGGTATAGGGGTGGCGCGGATCGTCGAAGATCGCCTCTGTCGTGCCTTCCTCGACCAGTCGACCCAGATACATAATGCCCATGCGGTCTGCCACGTGGCGCACCACGTTCAGGTTGTGGGTGATGATCACCATCGCCAGGCCCAGGCGTTCCCGCAGGTCGTTGAGCAGGTTCAGCAGCTCACCCTGTACCGAAACATCCAGCCCTGCCGTTGGTTCATCCGCCAGGATCAGTTTCGGCTCCAGCGCCAAAGCGCGGGCAACACCAACCCGTCGTGCCTGGCCACCGGACAATTGATAGGGGTAGCGGTCCGCGAAATGCACCGGCAGGTTCACCATTTCCAGCAGACGCTTGGCTTCGGCATCCAGATCGCGATCTTTCATGCCCTGAATGCGATAGGGTTCCGTGATCAGGCTTCGAATTGTCAGGCGTGGTGACAAGCTGCCCACAGGGTCCTGAAACATCATCGCCATGTCCTTGCGCAGCGGACGCATTACCCGTTCCGGCGCGCCTCGTATCTCTTGCGTGTCAAACACGACCGAACCGGCCTGCGCCGGGGCCAGGCCCGCAATCGCACGAATGACAGTTGTCTTGCCCGAACCGCTTTCGCCGACAAGCGCATAGGTTTCGCCAGCTTCGACCTCAAAGCTGACGCCCGCCAGCACGTTAACCGGGCCATAGCTGGTTTGCAGGTCTTGGACATTCAGCAGGCTCATGTCACGGCCTCCTCATGGTTCAGCCAGCAGGCGGCGTGATGCCCTTCTTTCAGACGATCCAACGGCGGAACGTCCGTTGCGCAGCGTGGCATCGCCTGATCGCAGCGGTCGCGGAAAATACAGCCGCCGGGCAAGTTGGCCAGATCGGGCACTTCGCCCGGAATAGTTGGCAGAACCCGCGCGCGTTCCTTGATATGGCCCGGGTCACAGTCGATTAGACGGCGTGTGTAAGGGTGCTTGGGATTGTGAAAAATCTCGCGCACTTCACCGCTTTCGACGACGGCGCCTGCGTACATCACAACCACTCGGTCGCACAGTTCCGCGATCACACCCAGATGGTGCGAGATAAATAGGATGGCGCAATGGAATTCGCGCTGCAGCTCTTTCAGGCGTTCGATGATCTGCACCTCAAGCGTGGCGTCCAGCGCGGTGGTCGGCTCATCCGCGATCAGCAGGTCGGGTTCTGACATCAACGCCATGGCGATCGCGATCCGCTGCCGCATCCCGCCCGAGAACTCATGCGGGAACTGCTTTAACCGCGCCTCTGGGTCCGGGATACCGACAGCCCCCAGCATCTTTGCCGCATTGGCCAGTTTTTCCTGCTTACTAGCCTTAGACCGGTGCTGAATATCGACCATCTGCTGGCCAATGGTCAGAACCGGATTGTGGGTCTGCATCGGGTCCTGAAAGATGATCGAGATATCGGCCCCGCGCAGATCACGCATCCTGCGTTCAGGCACTTGCAACAGATCCTGCCCCTTAAAGCGTATTTCGCCTTGCCGGAACCGCGTGTTCGGTGCGGTCAGCCGCAGGATCGACGAGATCAAGGTTGATTTTCCGCAACCAGACTCACCGACAATACCCACGATTTCACCTTTGCGGATGTCAAAGGTGATATCCCGCAATGCCTTGAGATCTCCGCGTGCCGTTTCATAATCGACGCTGAGGTTCTCGATTTCCAGAAGAGTTTCGGTCATCGCTGTTTCCTCAGTTTGGGATCAACCACGTCGCGCAGGGATTCCCCTAAAAACGTAAAGCCCAGGGTTGCCAGAATGATCGGCAGACCGCCGCCCACCACCAGCCAAGGTGTCTGTCGGATCAGGGAATACCCGTCCTTCAGAAGTGCGCCCCAACTGGGGGTTGGGGGCTTCACGCCAAGCCCGAGAAAGGACAGCCCCGCCTCAAGCGCGATTACCGTCGGGATGTCCATAGCAGCCAGGACGGCCAAAACCCCCACGATATTTGGTAGCATGTGCACACCCAAGATGCGGGCCATGCTGGCCCCCATCGACCGCTCGGCCAGAATGAACTCGGAGTTGCGCAACGTCAGGGTCTGCGTTCGCGCCACACGGCCATAGGTTGGGATCGAAGTCGCCATCACCACGAACACAACCGTTTGCAAACTGGGACCGACCAGGGCCACAACGGCCAGCGCGAACATCACGGTTGGGAAGGATCGGATGGTGTCAAAGAACAACATCAACAGGTTGTCGAGCCATTTTGGCCCATACCCCGCAATCATTCCCAAGGTTAGGCCAATTGCCATAGCACCAAAGACGGCAGGCAAGGCGACTTTCAACGCAACCTGACCGCCGGCAATCACGCGGGAAAACGTATCGCGGCCAAGTTGGTCCGTACCCAGAAGGTGCTCGGCAGACGGGCCTTGCAACCGGGCTTTGATATCCATGGCCACAGGATCATAGGGCACAATCCAATAGGCGAAAATCGCACAGAAGACGATGGTGCCGACAATGACCAAACCAATCAGACCCAGAGGGTCGCGGGCGACGCCGACAATGATCTGACCAAGTTCAGAACGAGATTTTTCCATTTCGGCTTTCCTCAATGCGCTTGTCTAGCGCGTGGGTCGAGCCACGCATTGATCAGGTCCGCCAGTGCGGTCGACACGACGAACAAACCGGTTGAGATCAGAACCGAGCCCATGACAATCGGGTAATTGCGGGTGGTTATGCTGTCGATCACCAGCTTGCCCAGACCCGGGCGCGCGAACACTATTTCGGCGAATACGGCCGAGCTCAGCAGGAAACCCATGCCGACGCCGATCACCGTGACAACCGGAAGAATGGCGATACGCAAGGCATAAACCATCACCACGCGGCGCTCTGCGATACCGAAGGCTCGTGCGGTCCGAACGTGGTTTTCGCCTAAGACTTCCAACATCGAGGCGCGCACCAACCGCGCGATGTAGCCCACCCAGCTTAGCCCGATGGCAAAGGCGGGCAAGACGAGGTGATCAATGCGGCCCCAGAAGCCTTCGCCCGCGCCGATGGCTGGAAACCACTGAAGATGCACGGCAAAGACCAATAGCGACAGAAGTGCTACGACAAAGGCGGGTGCTGCAACAAAACTGACCGAAATCGCCGCCGCAATGCGATCGATCAGAGTGTTTGGATGGGCAGCGGCATATGCCCCAAGTGCAATTCCCAAAGTGGCGGACCACAGGATCGACGCAAAGATCAGTTCCAGAGTGTAGGGTAGCTGCTGGAACACGATATCTGTCACTGACCGGCCCGAGAATACGTCGATTCCCAGATCGCCACGGGCCAGGTTTCCATAGAATATGACCAGCTGTTTCCAGATTGGTTGATCCAGCGCCAACGCAGCGGTGAGCTGGGCCTGAAGCTCAGGTGTTGCGCGTGGCCCCAACATGATCTGGACCGGGTCCCCGGGGACGGCGCGGATCATCAGGAACATGACGGTAACCGCCACGAAGAGGATAAGCAGCGCTAGCCCGAAGCGGCGGGTTGCAAACTTCAACATGAAAAGCTGGCTCCTTGTGGATGGGTGGCGAGCTGTTTTGTCCGGCGGGCGTCAAATCCCGCCGGACGTAGCCGACCTTTGGGAGGTCAGGTCGCCTTGCCGAAGTACCGCAGCAGTGCCAGACCGTCGGGTCTTAGCGCGGGGGTGACACGCGCCGAATGAATCACCGGTGTCGCCTCGTGGGTGATAAAGCGGTAGGCACCACTTTCTTCCATCAGATCCTGCGCCCGCTGATACATCTCAGCGCGTTTGGCCACATCCGCTTCCTTGAATGCCGAGTTGTGAATTTCGTCAAATTCAGCGTTGCTGAACCGCTCCCAGTTCCAGATGCCGACCTGTTCGGTGGTGAACCAGGCCGTCGCATAATATGGATCGGGGGTCATCGAGAAGCGGTTCAGAACCAGTTGCAGGTTCTCGTTGTCTCCGCTTGCCCAGAATGCACCGGATTCCAGTACGTTGACTTCGACCGTGATCCCGATCTGCGCCAGAGTTGCCTGAATGATCTGAGCCGTCGTGGTGAAAGTGGTCTTGTTCAGCGTGTCCAGCGTAAGCGTCACATTGGTCTCGCCAGATTCCGCCAGCAATTGCGCCGCTTTCTCGAAGTTTGCCGCCGGAGGGACCAGAGATTGCGGGCGGTGGCCCGCAAGGCCAGGTGCGATGATGCCTGTCGAGGGTTCAGCGGCTCCAAAATAGGCCGCCTCTAGGATGCTTGGTACGTCGACTGCATGTTGAATCGCCTGACGCAGTTTTGGGTTCTGAAGCTTGGGGTGATCCAGATTCATGCCCAACCAGACATAGAATAGTGAGGGTTTCTCGACCAAAGATCCGCCATTCGGAACACCGGCCCGATAGCGTTCGACCGATCCCAGCGAAACCCGAGTCATGTCCAGTTCGCCCGCCTCAAAGGCGATCTCGGCGGTGTTTTCGTCGTCGATCGGCAGGATTTCGATTGTGTCCCATGTTGGTGCGTCACCCTTCCAATCCGGGTTGCGCTTAAGCACGGTTTTTTCTTTGGGTGACCAGCTGTCCCGCAGATAAGGGCCGGATTCAGCGACCGGATCAGCCCCGATGCGGCCCCCTGCGGCCTCGACCGCAGCTTTCGAGACGATGTTGCCGGTTATGTAAGGCAGGGCGATCGACCAAATCGGAGCAAACGGCTCGTTGAGAACGATGGTACCTTCGCGTTCGCTGCTCACTTCGACATGGCTGAACGGACCCAAATCGGGCTTGTTCGGGCTTTCGGTCGCATCGTCCACGATGCGCTCCATGCTGAATTTCACGTCTTCAGCGGTCATCGCACCGAAGCCATTGGTGAAACCGATATCATCGCGTAGGGCGAACTTGATATGGGTCGGGTCAACCTGCTCGATCATCGCCGCCGCATCCAGCTGCCAACCCCATTCCTCGCCGGGCTTGTATTGGATCAGCTTGTTGTAAATCGAGGCATGCACTTCTTCTTCGACAACACCGACGGAATGTGCGGGGTCCATGTTCTGGGCATCACCGTAGGCGCGCACCCGCAACACCCCGTCATCAGCGGCGAAGGCGCGATTGGCCCAGCTTGCAGGCAGCGCGGATGCCGCCCCAAGCGCAGTTGCCCCTTTCAAGAAGCCCCTGCGCCCGACATTTGCTTTTGTCCATTCGATTTTCATGATGTTCTCCCTTGGGTCAGATCGTTTACAGAAGCCTGCGCGGGATGGTTTCGTTCCATTCCTTTGTCAGAACTTCTGTTTTGTCCGCGCCTTCGGTGGCGCGCAGTTTTCGATGCAGATAGAAATTCTCGACGTCACAGGTCATCGCGTTTTCGGTGCTGATCTCGACCTGCCATTCGTCCCTCTCGAACGTGAAACGCCAGCCCGCCGTGAATTGCGCGGTCGCTGGGTCATCAGGATGGATCGCATAGCGCATGGCGACGTGGCTTCCGACGATCAGGCCGTGGCCGGGGTCCTGTGCTTTGCCGTAGTCGTCGAATGTCTCAAGTATGACGGTTCCGTCCGCTTCGATGCGCCGTTCGGATCGGCCCGACGGCGCGCGCAGCTCGGTGCTTTGCAACGTCGGATAATCCTGCGCTGGTCCGGGATGTGCAGGATCAGCTTCCTCAGACATCGTCCGAACCGGCAAATACAGCGCCGAACCTTGCAGTTGCAACGTCACCTCTGCTGCTTCTGGCGCGGGCCAAACGATTGGCCAGTAAGAGGTAGACAGCGCAAGACGCAGGATGTGACCGGGTTTCACGCGATGCGCGCATTCATTTAGTGCAATTTCCGCACTGTAGACCTGACCGGGAACCAACGCTTCAGGGGTCTCGTGGCTCTTGTAGTGCGTCAGGTTCAGCGCCCGATAGGTGATCCGCTGAGAAACCCCATCCGGGGCGACATCACACAATCGCGCAATCAGTTGGGCTACCGGTCTGTCCACGGTGAAGGACAGTTTCAGTCGCGCCCGTCCAAGCAGTTCAAGCGGCTTGTCCAGCGGTGCCGTATCGAAACAAAGCGACAGTGCGTCATCGGCTGCTTGATCTTCGGCCAACTCATTGTCGATCCGCATGCCCGGGCAGAAATACCCGCCAGCCTGTCCGATATGGGCCGAATTCGATACGGCTGTCTCGGCCGTAGTGGCGACGTCGGAAAACCCACCCAATCCCAAATGCCAGACTTCATCGCTGACATTGGGCGACGGCCATTCTGTCTCGGCGATCCAGCGGCCCTGCCTGGGTTTGTTCTTTTTGCTCGGGCCAAAATGATCCTGCATATAGGTTCGGTAGGCGGGCAGGTCTTCAGCGCCATTCTGCTGCCCCTTCAGCCAGCGATCAAACCAGCCGATCACCTCGGAGTGGAAATCCCCAGCCTCTAGTTTCGAGATATGCGGATAGCGGTGCTCCCACGGTCCGATCAGCGCTTTTGACGGCACGGCCAGATTTGCTGCCAGCGCTGGCGGAGCGTTGACATATGCATCCGACCAACCCGTTATCGCAAGAACCGGAGCTTGAATCGCCGACCAATCCTCGCAAACCGAGCCATGTTTCCAGAACGCGCTGCGCGTTGGATGACGCAGCCAATCGGCTGCTGAGAATGGTACATTCTCAAGTCGGGCAAGCCAGTCTTCTCGCCAATCAGATCGCAGCTCGGGGTCTGCGGGCCGTGTCAAATAGGCGAACATCTGACTGCCCCAGTTGATATTGTCGCTTAACAGGCAGCCGCCCATGAAGTGTATGTCATCGGCGTACCGATCCACGGTCGAGGCGACACTGACCACCGCCTTGAGCTCGGGCGGATGGCGAAAGGCCAGCTGCAGCCCATTGAATCCTCCCCACGAGATACCGATCATCCCAATGTTTCCGTCGCACCAGTTTTGTGCGGCGATCCAACTCAGAACGGCTTCACCATCGCGGAGTTCCTGTTCCGAATACTCGTCGTCGAACTGCCCCTCGCTATCACCGGTTCCGGCAATGTCGACGCGGATGCAGGCGTATCCTGCCTCGGCAAATACTGGATGAGTGGTTGCATCTCGCGGCGCAGTTCCATCCCGTTTGCGATAGGGGAGGTATTCCAGAATGGCGGGTGACGGCCCGGTTTCGGGCAACCAAATTCGTGCAGCCAGTTTCCGACCATCCGGCAGGGCGATCCAGGTGTTTTCGATGATTTTTGTGGACATTCGGAGCGAGGTCCCGTTGTTGCGTTTGGTACAGCCAACCCGCATTCCGAAATTTATTGAACTGAGCTACTTTACGCGCTTTTATTCAATCTTTAGCATTATAGCGTCAAAACGCGAAAGAAATGACGCTTATGTCCGAAAGTTTTTCCGCAAATTTACGGTCTTTGTGCGCCGAGCGAGGCAATATCTCGCAAGTCTGTCGAGAAATCGGCCTGAACAGGCAGCAGTTTAATCGCTACCTCAACGGCGAAAGCTTGCCATCAGCCCACAACCTACGCCGTATCGCTCGGTATTTTGATCTGCCTGAGGCACAGCTTTTTGCGCCTCGGACGGAGTTTGAAGAAACATTAAAAGACTCGATCGTCCGTCGGAAAGAAACTCCTGCCAGCTTGTTTGTTAAGCCGTACAGTGATCAGGTGAAGAATCTCAGACGCTATGTGGGCTTCTATCATTCTTTCTTTTGCACCCCGTCTTGGCAGGGGCGCATTTTTTGTTCTCTGATTCGACTTAAGGAGGTGGATGGCGTCGTGACGATCCGCTCGCACGAAAACGCCACCTCCCCGGACAAAAGCGTTCGGCAGATTTCGCGCTACGAAGGGCTGGTTGCCCTGCGCGGTAACAGGATCTTCGCCACCGAACATGAATGCGGCAAGGAAGGAAGCATTGCGCAGACCATCCTTTATTCCGCGCATCGCCAACAGCTAAAATACTTGCGTGGCATGACAATGGGTGTGGCTTGGCGGCCGTTTCCACACCCTTATGCGGCGAAAACAATCTGGAAACGGCTTGATGAGCGCATTACCGCCCGTGAAGCGCTCACTGCCTGCGGTGTCTATTCAGAACAGAGTAAATCAATCGACCTGGCGGTCCGAAAGTACCTTTTGGGATCAGGCGATGCCCATTTTTCAGCGATACCAACAGAACTTGCCAATTGAGTGATGCATTTTGAAATCGCCGTTTAGTGGCGCCATTTTCGCACGGGGCGGATCCTGTTTGTAACTCAGAACCTTGTGACGACCGTCGCACCGATTGAGGTAAACTTATCCATCCCTATCAAGGCCTTGGGTGCGTCTTCCAGGCCGATTTTTTCCCCCACCAACCGCGCCGGATCCAACTTGCCATTTTTAATCATGTCGAGCATCGCGCCATAGCGATGCGCCTGCATCCCGTGCGAACCAAGCAATTCGATCTCTTGTCCTACGATCTTTGGCATGGGTACTGCTGGCGAAGCGTGCTCACCCAGCATCAGACCGACCTGAATGTGCTTGCCGCGCGGACGCAGGCAGAGGATCGAGTTGGTCATTGTGACGGGATGACCCAAAGCGTCGATTGACACATGGGAGCCGCCTTTGGTGATTTCGCGGATCGCTTCGGGAACATCAGCATCTGTACCGTCAATGATCGCAACTGCACCCAGTTCTTGCGCAAGTTCGAGTCTGGCTTCGTCTAGATCAACCCCGATGACATTGGCCCCGACGGCGGCAGCAATCATAACGGCTGACAGACCGACCCCACCGCAGCCATGCACGGCAACCCATTGACCGGCCGAGACCCTTCCTTGATCGACGACCGCGCGGAATGAAGTGGCAAACCTGCAGCCAAGGCTGGCGGCGGTTGCAAAATCCATGGTTTCGGGCAGCGCGACCAAATTAAGGTCAGCCTGATGAATTGGTACATATTCTGCGAAACTGCCCCAATGGGTAAAGCCGGGTTGCTCTTGATACAGACAGGTTTGCTGATGCCCTGCGTGACATTCGCTGCACGTTCCGCAGCCGCAGACGAAAGGCACGGTTACCTTGTCGCCAACTTTCCAGTTCTTTACATCCCGTCCGACGGCTTCGACCACGCCAGCCAACTCATGACCGGGTATGTGAGGCAGCTCGATATCACTGTCATGCCCCATCCACCCGTGCCAATCGCTGCGACAAACGCCGGTGGCTTCGACCTTCAGAACAACGCCATGAGTATCGGGTGCAGGGTCGTCGACTGTGACAACCTTGGGGGTTTGTTGGAACTTCTCGAACAGGACAGCCTTCATAGTGTGCTCTTTCATTTTTTCGAAAAGTTGTGTGAACCTAAACCAACTCAGCCGAACTGATCCAGCCTTAGGGATGAACCCAGGTTGTGGCATTTTAGCACTATTTTAACCAAATCCAGTTTTAGACAAATATGAGAAATCCACTCTCCTTAAACTTGCGCATATCTTTCTTTAGGTGGTGATGGGGAAATTCCCAAAAGCAATGTGTTGCTTTTGGGTGCAGCTCTTCTTTGCCTTCTGTGCTGGTGAATTGGGTTGTAGGGTCTCAAGGTGTCAAAGTTTTCAAACCTGCTGTTTGCGCTTTCTATTTTTCTATTTAATTCAACACCTTTGCTTGCCGCGCCGACTGCAGATTCAATTGTTGGAGACACTGTTAACAACCCTGTGACTGGTCTGGATACGACAGTCACTGCACTGATCGTGGATCCCGCTTCAACACCTACAGCCGGGACGACGGCTTTTGTTGAGACGGCGGATGGCTATGTGTTTCTCGTCAAAGATGCCGGCGATACAATTTACAACTCCGACAATCCCCCGCTGGCATTTGAGATTGTATCCATAACGGGAACAACGGCTCAGATCAGTAATTCTGGTGCGACCGGAACGGCCAGCTTGTCCACTCAGCTGACCCTGTCTCAGTACAACAGCAACTTCAACAGTTCGGGTACTCCTGGCTCTGTCACCCCGCCGGTGAACGTCTCCGGACCTAACGGTGTGAGCCAGGTCGTTTACGGGCGAGATGGCAGCAATGGGCGCGATGGTGCGCTTGTTGTGCCACCAAGTTCAGGTGGAAACGGTGCCGATGGCCCAACCCAGACACAAACCCTGAGCGGGAATGTCAACGCAACCAGCAATGTCGGTTGGCAAGTGGGTAGCGTTGGCGGTGACGGTGGTCAGGGCGGCGACTCGTATCTGAGCTTTTGGGACGGGCGCGATGGCGGCGACGGCGGGGAAGGCGGCACGGTTAACGCAACACAATCCTCCAGCAGCACGATCCAGACATCGGGCGACGGCTATGACGGTATATTTGCCTTCAGCCGCAGCGGCGAGGCTGGTGATGGTGGCAGCGGCTTCGCGGCTCCGGGTGGGGGCACCGGTGGCCACTCGGCAGATGGTGGCGATGTAACCGTTACGCAGCGGGGTGACATTTCTACGTCCGGCGACTCGGCTGATGGCATCTATGCGCTGAGCGTTTCGAACAACGGCGGTAATGGTGGCTCACAATGGGGGCTGGTTGGCTCGTCCGGTAACGGAGGCTATGGCGGTAGCGGTGGCACCGTAACGGTAAACACGACCTCAAGCGGTAGCATCTTGACGACCGGCGACTATGCGAACGGGATTTACGCCCAATCCATCGGCGGTTCGGGGGGGGCAGCGGGGACAAGTGGCAACTTGTTGGTTTCGCTCATTGGCGGGGCCGATAATGGCGGAAATGGAGGCAGGGTTAACGTCTCGCATGGTGGCGCGATTGAAACACAAGGTGATTTCGCGCGCGGTATTGTTGCCCAGTCCATCGGCGGCGGCGGCGGTTCGGGCGGAACTGCAGGCGGTCTGGTATCACTTTCTCTTGGTGGCGTGGGCTCGAACGGCGGTAGCGGGGACGCGGTGAATGTCACTGTGCAAGGTTCGGGAAGCATCCTGACTTCGGGCATTGGGGCTGACGGTGTCATGGCGCAATCCATCGGCGGCAGCGGCGGAACCGGTGCAAACTCCTATGGGCTTGTTGCGATTGGTGGCACAGGATCTCGGGGCGGAACGGGCGCTGCAGTGAGCGTCAGCAACTACGGGCGTATTGTAACCGAAGACGACAACGCCCGCGGGATTATCGCGCAATCCATCGGCGGCGGTGGCGGTGACGGCGGCTCGTCCGGCGGAATGGTCTCGGTCGGTGGCAATGGCAGCGGCGGTGGCAGCGGGTCCACTGTGACGATCGTGAATGACGGGATCATCACCACTTCGGGTGATGATGCGATGGGTATTCTGGCCCAGTCGATTGGTGGCGGTGGCGGCAATGGTGGTTCGTCCGGTTCGGTAGGTGCGTTTGTCGGGGTAGCCATCGGTGGTGATGGCGGGGCCGGAGGGACCGGTGGCAATGTCAACGTAACCTTATCCAACACCGATGGCAGCCAGCCGTCGGCTATCCGGACTTCGGGCGCGCGCTCGGCAGGTGTATTTGCACAATCCGTCGGCGGCGGTGGCGGCAACGGTGGCGGAGCGGTCTCGGTTGCGGTTGGCGCATTTGGCGCGGCATCGGTCTCGGTTGGTGGGTCCGCTGGCAATGGTGGCAACGGTGGGACGGTCACGCTTAGCGGCAGCGGTTCAGCTTCTGTACAAACCGGTGGTGACGACTCGGTTGGGGTGATGCTGCAATCTGTTGGCGGCGGTGGCGGCAATGGTGGCTATGCCGTATCTGTCGCAGCGTCAGGCGGCCCGGTATCGGGTTCGCTGGCTGTTGGGGTTGGCGGTGACGGTGGTACGGGCGGCACGGGTGGTCCGGTCACGGTTGGCCAGTTCGATGGTAGTGGCGTCGCAACAGCAGCTGGGTTTGAAGGCACTGTCGTCACGACCGGAAACCGATCGACAGGCATGCTGTTCCAGTCCGTCGGCGGGGGTGGTGGCAATGGTGGTTTGGCGGTCGCTGCGACCGGTGGCGCCTCGGCTCTGTTTTCGGGCAACGTGTCAGTTGGAATTGGCGGCAAGGCCGGCAGTGCGGGCAATGGTGGACTTGTTCAGGTCTATACCAATGCTGACGTGACCACGACTGGCACAAGCTCCAGCGCGATTATCGCGCAATCCGTGGGCGGCGGTGGCGGTAATGGTGGTGGAAGCATCGCGGCCGGTATCAGCGCAAGCGGAGGCGCTGCGGTCGGGATCAACGTCGGTGTCGGCGGAGATGGTGGTGGTGCCGGTATCGGTGGCAACGTCACTTTGCGCGCCGGTGGGACCTCAATCGAAACCAGTGGCGCATTCTCCAGCGGTGTCGTTGCGCAATCCGTTGGCGGCGGCGGTGGTAATGGTGGTTATGCCATCGGGGCCAGCGCCGATATTGCGGGCGGCGCTGCCGGGTCCATCAGTGTAGGCCTCGGCGGCAAAGCTGGCGGTGGAGGTGCGGGCGGTACAGTGACGGCCCAAGTTGATGCGGATGTCACAACCCGTGGGGACGATGCCGGTGCGGTCGTGGTGCAATCCATCGGCGGTGGCGGTGGCAATGGCGGTTTCAGCGTCGCTGCTGGCTTGGCGGCCGGCGGTGGCGGTGCCGGAACGATTGGAGTCGGACTTGGCGGCGACGGAGGCAGCGGCGGCATAGGCGGTACGGTAACCGGCGTGCGCGTCAACGGCGAGGTTCGGACCGAAGGTGCACGCTCGACGGCTGTCGTTATTCAATCCATCGGCGGTGGCGGTGGTAATGGTGGTTTCAATGTCACTGCCGGTGTGGCAGCGGCAGGAGCCGGTGCTGGGTCAATTGGCGTCGGGCTCGGCGGCAACGGCGATACAGGCGGCAATGGCGGCGTGGTTGAAGGCCAGGTTGCTGGAAACGTCACAACAGTGTCCGAAGGCTCAGGCGGCGTAGTTTTCCAATCCATCGGCGGCGGTGGTGGCAATGGTGGCTTCAACGTGACGGCCGGTGTTGCTGGTGCGGGGGCAGGTGGCGGTGCCGTCACCGTAGGCCTTGGTGGCGACGGCTCAGGAGGTGGAATCGGTCAATCGGTGACAGGTCGAGTCACAGGCACCGTAAGCACCGGTGGCGCGGACTCTACTGCCGTTCTGGCACAGTCCGTTGGCGGAGGCGGTGGCAATGGTGCTTTTAATGTTAGCGCGTCACTTGCAGGGGCTGGGGTTGCGAGCGGTGCAGTTTCAGTTGGCCTTGGCGGCGACGCAGGTACGGGCTCGACGGGTGGCACAGTCAATCTGACGACTACAAATACGATTGTAACTGTCGGGGACCGTTCTTCAGGCGTCGTCGCCCAATCCATCGGCGGTGGTGGCGGCAATGGTGGGTTTAATATCTCGGGGACTGGGGCCGGTGCAGGTACTGCAAGCGGTGCGGTCAGTGTCGGGCTTGGTGGAACGGGCGCAGGTGGCGGTAATGGCGGGTCGGTTACGCTAAGATCCAGTGGGACAATTCTGACGCAAGGCGACTCGGCGACGGCCTTCCTCGCGCAGTCCATCGGCGGTGGCGGAGGTAACGGCGGGTTTAACGTCAGCGCATCGGTTCAGGGATCGGGCACTGCAGGGGCTGGCGTCTCGGTCGGATTGGGTGGCAACGGCGGCGGTGGCGGCGATGGCAGCACGGTCGATGCCGCATCGAATAATGCGGTTGAAACGCAGGGGGATCAGTCCTCGGGCGTCGTAGCGCAATCCATCGGTGGCGGAGGCGGAAATGGTGGGTTCAACGTAGCCCCGGTTCTGTCGGGCGCAGGTACAGCCAGTGGTGCGGTGAGTGTAGGACTGGGTGGTTCAGGTGATACCGGCGGCAATGGCGGCATTGTCACGCTGACTTCGAATGGCACCATCCTGACGGATGGCTTCGCCTCAAGTGGGTTTGTTGCGCAGTCGCTTGGCGGTGGCGGTGGTAACGGCGGGTTCAATGTCTCGCCCACCGTGTCCGGGGCTGGAACGGGTGCGGGATCAGTTTCGGTTGGTCTGGGCGGCTCAGGGTCCGCCGGGGGTGACGGCAGTTTGGTGGCGGCCAGCACAACAGCTAACGTGGTAACCCGAGGGGATGCTTCGGTGGGTATCCTCGCGCAGTCCGTTGGTGGCGGTGGTGGTAATGGTGGCTTCAATGTCTCACCGGCTTTGGCTGGGGCCGGCACCGGATCGGGCGCGATCAGCGTTGGCCTGGGTGGGTCCGGTGGCAGCGGCGGCACGGGGGGTGTTGTTGGCCTGACGGTTGCCAATAGTGTTCAAACCGAAGGTGCGCAGTCCAGCGCAGTTGTGGCGCAATCAATCGGCGGCGGCGGCGGCAATGGCGGGTTCAACGTTTCTGCTTCCGTCGGTGGCGCAGGTACGGGTTCTGGCGCTGCGGCAGTTGGCTTGGGCGGTCGTGGAACTGGCGGCGGTGACGCCTCGGCGGTCACGGCGAATGTAACCGGGAATCTGATCACGCAAGGTGAAACCTCCAGCGGTCTCTTGGCACAATCTGTCGGCGGTGGCGGCGGTAATGGTGGCATGAACGTCTCGGTTGCAGTGGCCGCGGCGGGCACCGGCTCGGGTGGGGCATCCGTGGGTCTTGGTGGGGCGTCCGGTACCGGCGGCAACGGAGGCACAGTTGAAGCCACATTGAACGGAAACGTCTCGACACAAGGCGATGAATCCGGCGGGGTGATCGTGCAAAGCCTTGGCGGCGGTGGGGGCAATGGAGGCATGAATGTTTCCGCCACAGTCACTGTCGCAGGAACCGGCAGCGGTGGTGCGTCTGTTGGTCTTGGTGGCAGCGGTGGCGACGGGGGCGACGCGGATACGGCCGAAGGCACGGTCGTTGGCAATGTTACCACTACCGGTGACAATTCTGGCGGCGTCTTGGTGCAATCTGCTGCGGGTGGCGGCGGCAATGGCGGGCTGAACGTATCAGCAGCCGTGAACATCTCGGGGACCGGGGGCGGCGCCGTCGGGGTTGGCATCGGTGGCTCGGGTGGCGATGGCGGTGCTGCGAGCGCGGCGACGGGGTCGGTCACCGGCGATGTCACTACAAGTGGTGAGAACGCAGCGGGCGTTCTGGTCCAATCCGTTGGCGGCGGCGGCGGTAATGGCGGCGTCAACATCTCGGGCGCTCTGAGCATCGCACGCACTGGATCGGGTGCGGCAGGTATCGGCGTGGGCGGCTTCGGCGGCAGTGGCGGGACCAGCGGGGTAGTCGACAACACGTTCTCGGGCAATGTGAGCACCTCGGGTCCGCGGTCGGCAGGTATTATTGCACAAAGCCTTGGCGGAGGTGGCGGCAATGGCGCCACAAACATTTCCGGGGCCATTTCTGTAGCCAGCAACTATTCCGGCGGTTTGGGGATCGGCGTCGGCGGCTTTGGCGGGGACGGTGGTGCGGCAGATAACGTCACGCAGCGGGTCACCGGAGATGTCATGACAACCGGTGATGACTCGGTCGGAATTCTGACGCAAAGCCTCGGCGGCGGTGGTGGCAACGGCGGCACCAACATTTCGGCAGCGTTGTCTCTGTCCCGATCAGCCAATGCGGCGGTCGGCATCGGTGTGGGCGGTTTTGGCGGCGGCGGTGCTGATGCCGGAGCGTTGGTGCAATCGACAATCACCGGTGGAGTAACCACAACAGGTGATCGCAGCACCGGGATCCTGACACAGAGCCTTGGCGGCGGTGGTGGCAACGGCGGCACTAATATCTCGGCCTCGTTGGGTATCAGCCAGGAAAATGGCGGCTCGGTCAGTCTGGGCGTTGGCGGCTTCGGTGGCGGGGCGGGTAACGCTGGTGAAGTGAACAGCACATTGCGCTCAAGAACGGACAGCAGTGGCACAACTTCGGTGGTAACCACTGGCGTAGACAGTATTGGTGTCATGGCCCAGTCGGTCGGCGGCGGCGGCGGTAACGGCGGTCTGAACGTTTCTGGCGCTGTCAATCTCACCGGCAAATCCGGTGCAGCGGTTGCCCTGGGACTTGGTGGCTTTGGTGGCGGTGGTGGCAATGCCGATGCGGTCACGTTGGATGTTCAAAGCGATGTAGTGACGGCGGGTGACGGATCGCATGGTCTGTTTGCGCAAAGCCTTGGTGGCGGTGGCGGCACCGGGGGCGTGAATATTTCGGGCACTCTGGCGCTGACCAAACCATCGGGGTCGGACACGATCTTTTCGGTTTCAGCGGGTGTTGGCGGCTTTGGCGGGGCGGGTGGTGATGCAAGCGATGTCGATCTGGACTATACCGGCAATGTACAGGCCGTACCGATGGTCGAGCAATCGGATGGCACTTTCGCCGTTGATGAAAGCAAAGGGGCCAGTGGCATCATTGCCCAGTCGCTTGGTGGCGGTGGCGGTGACGGCGGCACGAACGTCTCGGGTGGCCTCGCGATAAGCGGCAAACCCGGTGCGGGTCAGACGGACAGCAGTAAATCCTATGCGGTTGTCGTGGGCGTTGGAGGTTTTGGCGGCGGCGGTGGAGATGCCGGAAATGTCGATGTGAACATTGGCGCAGGCAGTACGATCACAGCTCACGGCACTGGCCAATCCGGCCTGCTGGCCCAATCCGTTGGCGGCGGCGGTGGCAACGGTGGTCTGAACGTGTCAGGCGGGATCGTATCCGACAGCTCTCTGATCGTGGGCGTCGGTGGTTTCGCAGGCGATGGCGGCCAGGCCGGAGACGTCACGGTCACCTCGCAAGCGGATATTACGGTTACAACGAACCCGGACGATATATCGATCCCCAACACAACGACCTTCGAAGACAAACTGCGCGATTTCCTGGGCGACTCGATCGTAGATGAGACCGAGGAATTGGCGTCGAACTTCGGGTTGGAACGCCTGTTCATCGACATGGGTGTCTTCAACGAAGAAAAACCCGATACCGATGGCTCGGCGGGTCTGCTGGCACAGTCCATCGGCGGAGGCGGCGGCAATGGCGGTCTGAATGTCTCGGGCGGTATTGCGCTCAGCAAAGATGGCAAGATCCCTTCGGTTACGTTTGGCGTCGGAGGCTTTGGCGGTGACGGCAATGTCTCGGGCAATGTGGGCGTCAATCACGCGGGAACTGTGTCAGTCGCCGGCAACTGGAAACATGGAGTTTTGGCCCAGTCGATCGCAGGCGGCGGTGGCAACGGTGCTTTGAACGTGACCGGGCAGCTGAACTATGGCGACTCCAACAACTCGGACGGCAAAACGGATCTGAGCATTGTGGGTGGCCTTGGCGGCCACGGAGGTACTGGTGCGGATGCGGGTGACGTGTCGGTCACTCAGACCGGCAACATCGCAACAAATGGCTATCACGCGCGCGGAATCTTTGCCCAGAGCATCGGCGGCGGCGGTGGCACTGGCGGCATCAATGCAACCTTTGTTGGTACTAAGGACAGCTCACCGATCGCGATGGGGATCGGCGGCTTTGGCGGCGGTGGCGGCGATGCGGGTGACGTGACCGTCGCGCGTGGCACAGCGGCCCTTGCTGCGGGGACAATCACGACCGATGGCGTTGGATCACACGGTATCGAGGCGTCGAGCATTGGCGGCGGCGGCGGCGATGCCGGGATCAACGCAGTTGTGGGTATCAGCAAGACCACCGGCAATCAAAGTAACGGCGGCACCGGCGATTCCACGGATCGCAAGACACCGACCAATACCGGCGTCGATGACTCGGTCATCGCCAACTACAACGCGGTTTTGGATGAGCTTGAAGGCAAGGTGAACCCTGCAGATTCCTCGGGCAACAAAACCGGAGTGTCGGCGGTGGTTGCCATCGGTGGCGATGCAGGTACGGCAGGGGACGGTGGCGAGGTCGATGTTGACCACTATGGTGATATCGTCACCTTGCAAGATGGCAGCCACGGTGTGTTTGGGCAATCCATCGGCGGTGGCGGCGGCAACGCCGCCTTGAACCTCGGCATGACCTATGAGCTTGCCTCCGACGCGACCAACAAAGGCTTTGGCTTGGCTATTGGCGGCGGCACGGGTGAGGGCGGCATCGGTGGTTCGGTGGATGTGCGCAATACAGGCGACATCGCGACCTCGGGCGCAGATTCCCATGGTCTGTTTGCGCAGTCCGTTGGCGGCGGCGGCGGCAATGCTGGCTACAATTCGGCATCGACGTCGGTTGATGGCGGCAATGTAAACATCCAGATCGGCCGCACGGGTGGAACCGGGGGCAGCGGCGGGGACGTCTATGCCAGCTCGAACGGCGCGATCAGCACGACGGGCAACCGGTCTTATGGCTTCTTTGCACAGTCCATCGGCAATGGCGGGGGTAACTCGTCATCAACTTCGGTCAGCATCGGCACCCCGAAATCCGGCGACAGCAAAGGCAACAAAGCCAGCCTGTCAGTCGGGCTTGAAGGCGGTACGGGTGGCGCGGCAGGCGATGTGACTTCTGTGGTGGCGGGCACCGTCGTCACGCAGGGCGATGACGCACATGGCGTATTTGCGCAGTCAGTTGGCGGCGGCGGAGGCAATGGCGGTAAGGCCAGCAACTCGGCTGGCAAGGGCACGTCAATTGCCTTGTCCATCGGTGGTACCGGCGGCACCGGAGGCGTTGGTGGCACGGTGGACGTGACCAACACTGCCCAGATCGCAACGTTCGGAGATCGCTCGATTGGGCTGATGGCGCAATCCATCGGTGGCGCAGGCGGAACTGGCGGCATGGTACAGGCCGGACAATCGAACCTCGATACCATCAAAGCTGTGGTCAACCCGTCCACAGTCGGCACCACAGCATCGATCAACATAGGCGGTACAGGTGGGGACGGTATGACCTCGGACATCGTGACCGTTGTGAGCGACGGAATAATCAGCACAGCAGGCACCATGGCCCATGGTATCTTTGCGCAGTCCGTCGGAGGCGGCGGCGGCATGGGTGGTGTCGTGGAAAACCGCATCATCAGCCTGCGTAAAGAGATTGGAAACACCGCGACATTATCCATCGGCGGCAACGGCGGCTCGGGTGCGATGTCGGCGGCGGTATCTGTGACCAACCGGGACGTGATCCTGACCACGGGCGACAAGTCGGTGGGTATCTACGCGCAATCGGTCGGTGGTGGCGGTGGTGATGCACAGCAGGTTCGAAACATTATTCTGGGCCGGTCCTCGGAGGGGTCTACGACAAACGCGATCCTTATTGGTGGCACCGGCGGCACCGGTGGTTCTGGCAGTACAACCACTGTTGTGAACGAAGCCGATGGTACGATCGTGACCAGCGGAGCGGAAAGCCACGGTATCTTCGCGCAGTCTGTCGGCGGTGGCGGCGGCAATGGCGGATCGACAATCTCGGTTGATGGTCGCTATGGCGGGGCCGAGGCGAGCACTCGGCGGGCGTTGCAGTTTGGCCTGGGTGGCTCGGGTGGTTCCGGTGGAACCGGAGGCAACGTGGCCGTCACAAATGCGGGCACGATCATCACCATTGGTGCAGGTGCGCATGGCATCTTTGCTCAATCCGTTGGTGGCGGCGGCGGCAATGGTGGGAGTTCGATTACTGGGACGCTGCGGCTAAAGACTGGGGACAACAGCTCTCCGACCGCGCAGTTGAACATCGGTGGTTCGGGTGGCAGTGGCAATGCTGCCGGAAACTCGGTTGTCACCAATACCGGCGACATCCGCGTTGATGGCGAAGGGGCCTACGGTATCTTCGCGCAATCCGTTGGTGGGGGCGGCGGTAACGGTGGTTTGGCCGTCGCGATGGATGTGAACGACCTCAAAAACACCATGACCGGCCAGTCATACTCGAAGATCGCCATTGGCGGTTCTGGTGGCGACGGTGCGGATGGTGGAGATGTCACGGTCAACCATACCGGTACGATTGTCGTGAACGCTGAAAACGGGTTCGGTATCTATGCCCAATCCGTAGGTGGCGGCGGCGGTAATGCGGGATATTCGGTATCGTCGCCCTTGGTCTCGGCGCTGGACTACACGATCTCTCATGTGTTGGGCGCGCGAGAAGGGACCACCGGATCGGTGGGAACCGCGACTGTCAATTCAACCGGTGACATTCTGGTGAATGGTGCAGGCAGCGAGGCCATCTTTGCACAATCCGTCAATGGCGGCGGCGGCAATTCCGAAACATCGGTCGACTTTACGACCGCGACGGCAAGCGCGGGTGGAACCGGCACTGTTTATATCAGTGACATCTCGCTGGGCGGTGATGATGTTTCGGGCACGGCGGGCAGCCAGGTTGCCCAGTCGCACGTCGGTAACATAGCGACCACCAGTGACCGCTCGACAGGTCTGATGCTGCAGAGTGTTGGCGGCGGTGGTGGCACATCGGCCAACAACATCAGCCTTCAGGATGGCGACGGTATCGAGATTGATGCGCGCCTGGGCGCGATTGATACGAATGATGCAGCAGGTGGCGATGTGTTCGGCAGCCGGACTGGCGATGTCGGCACTGATGGTGCGTTTTCCTCGGCAGGCACGGCGCAATCTATTGGCGGCGGCGGCGGTAAGCTGGTGCTCAACAGCACGGGCACGGCTGATACCAACAGGTTTGCTTCGGTAATCCTGGGGTCCGATCCAAGCTTCCGCAACAGCGGCGGTGATATCGATCTTGATCTGAATGGAGATGTCTTCACCAGCGGTGACCGGTCCTTTGGCCAAAGCGTTCAAAGCATCGGCGCGGGCGGTGGTGAAGCTGTCGTTGCTGGTCTTGGAGGCGTCGATGTGACCCTCGGGGCGCAGGACGATTCAACTGGAGATGGCGGCAACGTCGATTTCACCAATGCCGGTGACGTAAACACAAGTGGTACCGGATCGCATGCGTTCGTGATCCAGAGCATCGGCGGCGGCGGTGGTCTTGTCACGACAGACCTGGACCCCAGCCAGGTGACCGTAAATCTGTCAGCTGCAAATGGCGGGGACGGCGGGGACATTCTGTTCTCGCAAACTGGTAACACAGTCACCAGCGGAGAGAACGCGATCGGTGTTGCAGCGCAATCGCTGGGTGGCGGTGGCGGCATCGTCGACTCCATATTCCGGGGTGCCGCAGGTGGCGCCGGGTCGGGCGGTGCTATCGACATGACCCTGACCGGCAATGTGATGTCGGTCGGCGACGGTGGCATTGGTGTCTTTGCACAATCCGAAGGCCGTGACGGTGCAGACGCCATTATGCTTGGGTTAGATGGTGTTGTCATGGGCGGCACCGGGCAAGCGAACTCGGTTGCCTCGATCATTGTCGAAGGAGGTACCGACAACACGCTGACCCTATCAGAAGACACGGTGCTGATCGCGGGCAATAACCAACTGGTGAACGGCGGCGATGGCAATGAACAAATCACGCTGTCCGGACGCGCGCTTGGGAACCTGAACCTTGGTGACGGGACGAATGGCCTGACCGTGGAAGATGGTGCAACCTTCTATGCATTGGATACCGTGAATCTGGGCGACGCCGGGCTCATGCAGGTGGATGGCAACTTGGTTCTGGGCGCAAATTGGGGCGTCGACGGAGGCCTGACGGCTGCTGTTCAAGCGGATGATTTTTCCTTCACCGAAGATGTCAGCCAGACCACGAACGTGACCGGAAGTCTGGCCTTTGGCGGCACTGCGACTTCAACGTTCGACGTGTATTTCCGAACCACTGGCATATCGGGTGGAGACAGCGATCTGATCAATGTCACCGGGGATGCCACCATTGGTGGTACATTGGTGCCGCGGTTGAACACACTCGAACGCGCGTTGCCGCTTGTCATCATCAATCCCGAAGGTACGGCCGCAGATGCTGGCACGACCATCCAGGACACTGTGGTTCTGGATTACTCCATTGGTTTGAACGGGGCGACGTCGGACGGCAGTTCGATCGATCTGGTGATCACACCAGACTATTCGACGCCCAGGATGAACTCCAACCAGACCGCGATCGGTGACTATATCAATGATGTCCTGAACGGGAGGGGAACGTCCGACCAGGGCGAGCTTTTGGCGCTGATCGGGAACATGCAATCCGAGGCCGATGTGATCGCGGCCATTGAGAGCTTGTCGACAGCGGACTACGCCGCAGATGCGGTGGATGCGTATTTTGGCACGCGGGTATTCGCGGATACGCTGCAAAACTGCGAACGCTACACCAATTATCAAGCCGGGGATGATCCGCGTAACTGTATCTGGTTTACCGGCGGCCGCTATTTCTTCGACCGCGAGCAGACCGGGATTTACAACGATCTGAACGTCAATAACACCAATTGGTCGGCGGGTGTCCGTCTACCGGTGGGGGATGAGTTGTATGCAGGGTTTGCCCTGGGCTACGACCAGATCAGCCTGCAGAACGGATCGCAATACAATGCATCCGGCGATCGGTTCAATCTGGGTGCATCGCTGACCAAATACACAGGCGCGTGGGAGTTTGCGGCCATGCTGTCGGCAGGTTGGTCAAACTACGATACAAGCCGTGCAGGTGGGATCCGGGGCGTTTTGCCCAATGGCACAATTGTGGACACCGTTGGTGTCAGCGAGATCAAGCACAAGATGAACCACCAGAACCTGCGGCTCAGCCTGGCGTATGATCAAAGACTTGGCGCTGGTGGAGCGTATCTGCGCCCCGAACTGGCCGTCGATGCGACGCGGTTGGCGACGGAAAGCAATGGCGATGGCACTTTGTCAGGTATCGTCTTGCAGGACGACAACGAGATGATCTATTCGCTGACGCCGTCGATTGAGATCGGGACCGAGCAGATCCTGAGCGCCTCGCAGAAACTGCGTGCGAGCCTGCGCGCCGGTGCCATCCTCTCGTCTGACGACACGGTGTCGGTAACCGCTGGCTTCAGTGGGGCCAGCCCCGCCGACGGAGGGTTCGTGAATACCAGCTATACCGGTGACGCCCACGGCGTCGTGTCCGCGCGGTTGGGATTGTTTGCTTTGGATGACAGCAGCTTTATCAACCTGAGCCTGGACCATATGTTTGGAGACTCAACCGAAGCCCTGCAGGTTGGCATTGGCCTTGGGATACAATTCTAGTTTATGAGGAACAGCAGTATGAAAACTTGGATCTACGCTTTGGTGGCGTCGTTCGGTTTGACAACTCAACTTGGCGCACAGGAAAACGAAGCGCCATTGTGGTCGGTCAACTGCAGCAATCAGGTCAACGGAACTGAATTGATTTGTGAAATGACCCAGACCATTATCTTAACCGAGAACAATCAAAGGCTTGCCTCGATTGCGTTCGTCAAACCTGCCGGCAGAGACGAGATCGAAGCGGTGCTGACACTGCCATTTGGCCTGCTGTTCTCTGAAGGGCTGATTGCTAAAGTGGATGATGCCGAGATCGCGCGGCTGGATTTTCTAACCTGCGAAGCACAGGGTTGTTTTGCCCGTTCTCCTGTTTCTCAGGACTGGATGTCAAAGATGCGCGCTGGCAATCTGTTGAGTATTGAAAGCGTAAACCGGGTCGGCGATCCAATTTCCTTTGGTTTCGATCTGGCGGGATTTAGCAGAATATCCGATATGCTGCCGTGATTGCCTGGCCTTCCTTCCAGAAGGCCGCACAGGCCTTCTTGGTTAGCAACGCGTAGAAGGGTCTGACCAGAGCGTTCATTTTGTGATTGCGCTCGCAACGAGCGGAGGCTGCGGCGTAGGGCTATGTGATGGCCTTAGATTTCCGAGATGCGAGCGTTCGCGCCGACTAGTTCTCAGAGACACTCCCGGTCGGCGATGTCGAGGGTGCGGTCCAGAATCGCCAGCCCTGTCATCAGGTCGTCTTCACTGATGTTGAGCGGTGGGGTCAGGCGGATCACGTTCGAGAAGAATGACAGGTAGAGGCCTTCGTTCATCGCAAAGCTCATCATCTCGCTCATGGGTTTGGCGTCCGCACCTTTGGCGGCAAACGGCACCAGCGGTTCGCGGGTGTCGCGATTCTTGACCAGTTCGATCCCGTTGAACATGCCCTTGCCGCGAATATCCCCGATCGAGGGGTGTTTCTTTGCCAGCTTGTGCAGTTCGGCGCGCATCTTCTCACCCATCGCGGTGGCGTGGGCCAGCGTGCCTTCTTCCTGCATGGCGCGGATCGCGGCAATGCCAGATGCGCAGGCCAGCGGATGGCCGGCATAAGTCAGGCCTCCGGGCAATGGGTAATCGCGCAGCCAGTCATGCAGCTCGGTACTGACGGACATGGTGCCAAGCGGCACGTAACCCGAGTTGATGCCCTTGGCCGAACAAATGATGTCCGGCTGAACACCCCAGTGATCGACGGCGAACCATTTCCCGGTCCGGCCAAACCCGGCCATGACCTCATCCGCGATCAGTAGGATGCCGTATTTTTCGCAGGTTGCCTTAATAGATTGCAGATATCCGTCGGGTGGCACGATGATCCCGTTTGTGCCGACAATAGGTTCCAGAATGACAGCGGCCACGGTGTTGGGGTTTTCATACATCAGGATTTCTTCCAGATGCGGCCCGCCTTGGGCGACCGGGCACTGGGCCGGGTCTTTGTGGCCTGTTGGTAACCGATAGACGTAAGGATCAAGCATCCGCACGACGCCCGGCATATCGGCGCGGGTCAGATGGTGACGTGGATCGCCCGTCAGCGACAGCGTGCCTCCGGTTGCTCCGTGATAGGAACGGTAGCGGGCAATGATCTTTGTCCGACCGGTGTAATGCCGCGCCAAACGGATCGCGGTTTCATTGGCGGCGGACCCTCCGGTTGTAAAAAAGGTTGATGAGATGTTGGCAGGCGTGATCTCGGTCATGATTGCCGCGAGTTCTGATCGAACATCCGAGCCCATGGCCGGGCCGATATAACAAAGCTTGTCCGCCTGATCCTTAATCGCTTGTACGATCTTGGGGTGCTGATGACCCATATTGGCGTTTACCAGTTGGCTTTGAAAATCAAGGTAGCGTTTGCCGTCGCTGTCCCAGAACCAACTGCCCTGAGCACCTGTTATGACGCGCGGGCGGCTGCCCTGTTTCGACCAGCTTTGCAGATAATGATCCGCATGCATGTCTTTGACCCATTCGGGATCATGGGAGGGGTAGGCGTTGCTGAAGTCTTCCATAACAGGCCTCTTGGCGTGCGGGGTTGGGATCAATCGATGATGGTTACTGGCTGGCCCAAAGCGTCTGCATCAGGCGTGACGCCAAGGCCGGGGCCTTCGGGTGGGGCGATGCGACCGTTCCGGCGGCTAGGTGCATTCGGATCGAGACGCGGTTTGACATAGTGGGACAGATCACAGGTATTCATGATGCCGTGCGCTGGGGTTGAGGCTGCAAGATGCAGCGAGGCGGCCGTCGTAACATCGCTGCCCCAGGTGTCCTCGATGCACATCTGCGTGCCAAGCGACAGGCAGAGATCGCGGATTTGACGCATCGTCGAAAAGCCGCCCATCTTCGACAGTTTCAGTGCGGCGGCATCCATGCAGCCAGCGCGGTGTCCTGCCAGAACCGAATGAATGTCACAGGCGCTTTCGTCCAGCTTCATCGGCAGACCAGTCGCGGCGCGGACATGGGCGCATTCCTCGATCGTGGCGCAAGGTTGTTCCAGCATTATGTCCAGATGCGAGACAGCGCGGCCAACTCGTGTGGCGGTCAGCGTATCTGACCCGCAATTCCAGTCTCCATAAACCAACGGGCCATCACCAACAGCCTCGCGCACTTGAATCAAACGAGCAACGTCGGCTTCCCAGTTGTTATCTGCACCCAGCTTCACCTGAAACTGTCGCATGCCCTGATCAAAGGCATCGCGCGCCATGCGCGCCATTTCATCCGGCGCGATACAGGTGATCGAGTGATACAGCGGCAAATCCGCGACCGCCCGCCCACCGAGCAAAGCGTAAAGCGGTAGGTCGGCTGCCTGTGCGGTCAGATCCCAAAGCGCTGTATCAATGGCTGACTTGGCGTAGCCATGCCCGATCAGATGCTTATTAAGGCGCTCCATCAGCGCTTCGGGACCAACCGGGTTAGCGCCGATGAGAACGGGTGCCATCTCTTCAAGCGCTGGAACCACGCCCTTGGCATAGGCGGGTAAATAATGCGGGATCGGACAAACCTCTCCCCAGCCCGATGCGCCGGTGTCGGTATCCAGGCGGACGACCACTGAAACCGTCGTATCGCAGGTCTTGCCCTCGGCCATGTAATAGGTGTCATGCGAGGTCAGCGGGACTTCCCAGGCGGTGATGCGAGTAATCTTCATCAGGCGGTTTCCATCAGGCGCAGGATTCGTAGGTTGCGACAGGTGGGCCAAGGCTGTCAAAGTCCGGCGTCACCCCAAGCCCCGGAGTATCTGTGGCATAGAGTTTACCGTCCCTTACTGTGGGGCCGCCAATCCCGGTGTTACGGGTGTTGTAGTTCATCAGATCGGTTGAATTGATCAGCATCTCTTGGGGTGTTGAGGCCGCAAAATGGGCAACTACGGCGGTGGTGATCTGACCGCCCCATGTGTCCTCGGAGACAACCGGAATACCGTGATCAATCAGGAAATCGCGCACCCGGCGGGCTTTGGACAGGCCGCCCAGGTTAGAAATCTTCAAGCAACAAATTTCGGCACCCCGATCGTTCACGATGCGTCGGGCCATTTCAATCCCGGTGACGCATTCATCCAGTTTCATTGGTTGCTCGGCTACGCGGCGCACCTGCTGGCACTCGTGGTAACTGTGGCAGGGTTGTTCGAGGATAAAATCCAGATCGCGGGTTGCGCGGGCCACACGGATGGCGTTGTCAACGCGCCAACCCTGATTGGCATCTGCCATAGCCTTTTCACCGGGTTTCAGCAGGGGCACGCCTTCGCGGATACGGTCGATATCGGTCACCCAGTCGCCACCTACCTTGATCTGGAACTGCCGGTATCCCGCTGCGCGGTGCTGCTCCATCTCGGCGATGGTTTCTTCCAAGACAGGCTTTTGCGGCACAACCCGGTACATCGGCGCACCATCGGTGAGTTTGCCGCCCATCAGCATCCAAACAGGTTGTCCGGTGGACCGTCCCAGAATATCCCAACACGCTGCATCAAAGGGCGCTTTGGCGTAGCCGTGACCTTGGACCGTGCCATCCATCAACCGTTCGATCTTGGACAGCTGGCGGGGATCTTCCCCCAGCAAGCGCGGGGCGACGAGGCGGGCAAAGGCCTCGACGCCTTCGGAATGGGCGATCATGTAGTTCTCGCCGCATGGGGCAAACTCGCCGCAGCCCTGTAGACCCGCATCCGTGTCGATCACCACTACCGAAGACATCGACGTTGTGATCGCGTTGCCCGCGCCCCAGCCGTATGATCCGCCGACATAGGGCAGGGGGGTTTTGAACACACGGATACGGGTTATCTTCATGGCGTCACCATAGGGCTTCCGCGATGGCCGATGCTCTGGTTTTCAGATCACGCCAGTTCACGAACTGCGTCCGTGCGTGGGCGTTCGGATTTCGGATCATAGGCTGCTTCGCCGAGGACACGCCCTTTGCGGGGTACACCAGCGATAACTACTTCGATCTTTGTGCCCGGAACATTCACGTGTGGCTTGACGTAAGCAAAGGCGAGGATTTTGCCGACGCTGTGGCCATAGGCGACCGAGGCTGTTGCACCGACAACCTCGCCTTTGATCCGAATAGCCTCGCCCCCATGACCATCTTCGACCCCATCCGGTTCGATCTCCAAATAGGCGCAAATCCAAGGCATCTCGCCCGCCTCAGACTGAGCGGCACTGGCGCGCGTTGCTTCGACACCTAGATACTCTTTGTCCAGCTTGAAGAACCGGCTGACATTGGCCTCTGGCAGCGTGACCTCGTTGGTCAGTTCTCCAGCACCGGGGAATGCTTTTTCCATGCGCAGGCTGTTCATCGCAAACGAGCCGTAGTTTTCGATGCCAAATTCCTCGCCGGCAGCCCACAGTGCGTTGTAGACGTCAACGCAGGCTTCATCCGGCATGTGGAATTCCCAACCCAACTCGCCCGCATAGGACATGCGAAAGGCCCAGACCTTGTGCCCCGCAATGGTGATTTCCTGAGCCGACAGCCAGCGGAACCCGGCGTTGGACAGGTCTGCGTCGGTGCATCTGGCCAGTACCTCGCGGGATTTTGGCCCGTTCAGGGACAAAGCCGACCAATCTTCAGAGAGCGTTTTGACAAAGACGGTCTCTCCCGCGAGGTTCTGGTTCAAGTGATCGACAAGGCGCTGTTCAAAGAACGCCGCGCAGACCAGATAATAGCGGTCTTCCGCCATGCGAACGATGGTCGTCTCAAGCTCGATACGGCCACGGCGGTTCAGAAAGTGGGTCAAGGTGATCGAGCCATCTTTCTGTGGCATCTTGTTGGCCGTCAGCCTGTCAAGATAGGCATAGGCATCTGGGCCTGAAACTTCGACCTTGGTGAACGCGGTCACGTCCATGATGCCGACCCGCTCACGCACGGCCTGGCATTCCAGCGCCACCATGTCGAAAACCTCGTTACGGCGGAACGAATAGTGGTCACGCTGTTCAACACCATTGCGCGCGAACCAGCGGGGGCGTTCGTGGCCGAAAACCTCTTCATAGACCGCGCCCTTTTGTTTGAGGATCTCATAAAGCGGCGAGGGTTTGATCGGACGCCCTGCAAGGCGATTGAAATGCGGAAAGGGGATCTCGTGCCGCAGCTTGTAATCCTCGTGCGCCTTGATGACCTGCCAGTCTTTCTTGGCATAGCTGCCAAAGCGGCGCGGATCATAGTCGCGCATGTTGATATCAGCAGCACCGTGTACCATCCATTTGGCCAGTTCACGGGTCAGACCAGGCCCCCAACCGATGCCGATCTGCGTGCCACAGCAACACCAGTAATTCTTGACGCCCGGCGCGGGGCCGACCATCGGGTTGCCATCTGGCGGGTGGCTGATTGCACCATGGACTTCGCGGGTGATGCCCAGTTCAGAAAAGATCGGCATCCGTTCCAATGAGTTTTCCAGCCAAGGCATGACACGGTCATAATCCGCCTCGAACAGCCAGTTTTCGTACTCCCATGGGCATTCATCATGCCAGACAGAGTTCGAGTTCTCCTTTTCATAGATCCCGATCAGGCCCTTTTTCTGTTCCATGCGGATATAGCCCGAAACCATCTTGTCATCGCGGATCACCGGCAGCTCAGTTGTCAGGTCTTTGAATTCCGGCACATCTTCAGTGACAAAATAATGATGGGTCATCGAGGTCATAGGCAACTGCAGGTTCGACCATTCGCCCATTTGACGGGCATATGTGCCACCGGCGTTGACCACGTGTTCGCAGGTGATGGTGCCTTGTTCGGTTTTCACCACCCATTCACCTGCATCGTTCTGGGTGATGTTGGTCGCGCGACAGTGGCGGAAAATCTTCACACCTTTCTGACGGGCCCCAGCGGCCATGGCCATAGTCACGTTCGAAGGATCAACGTGACCGTCATCTGGCGTGTAAAGCGCGCCAATGACACCGTCGAGGTTATAGTAGGGGTGCATTTCAGCTATGAAGTCAGGCCCTACCAACTCGATGTTGAACCCCAGCGCTCGGCCAACTGATAATGTGTGGCGCAGCCAGTCCATCTCATCCTCGGTATAGGCCAGACGGAATGAACCGCAGCCATGCCATGTAACCGCCTGACCGGTTTCTTCCTCAAGTGTCTTGGAATAAAGGCCAATGTTATAGTCGACCATTTTGCCCAGCCCGTAGGAACTGGTGGAGTGAGTAATCTGACCAGCGGCATGCCAGGTGGAGCCCGAAGTTAACTCGGCCTTTTCCAACAGCACCGTGTCTTCGCCCCAACCTTCATGGCCCAGGTGATAGGCCAGTCCGCAACCCATGACGCCACCGCCGACAATGACGACCTTTGCGCGTGCAGGCAGTTCCTTTTTAGACATCGCAACTTCCTGTTTCCGAGACATGGAATTCTGTGGACTTCCTATTGCTACATATGTACCACTGTCAATTAAAAATGGCACAAATGTACATACCGAGGTAAGCAATGTGCGGTACAGATGTTTCAAGTGGTATTCTGACGCGTACGGATGTTACGAATCCTTACGCGATCTTTTTGACTGAAACACCAGCTCGGCTTGTATCAGGAGAAAAAATATGACTGTCCTGCCAACCCACTCGCTCGAGGCCCGGTACTATACGGATCCTGACATATTCGACAAAGAGATGAACGGCCTGTTGTGCAGAACTTGGCAATACGCAGGTCATGCGGCAGATATCCCAAATGTAGGCGATTACTTTGCGTTCGAAATCGCTGGTCAGAACCTTTTTGCCATTCGCGGACGCGACAATCTTGTCAGGACTTTCTACAACGTGTGCCAGCATCGTGCGCATGAAATGGTGACCGGAACCGGAAATACCCGTGTAGTGGTCTGTCCCTATCATCAGTGGACCTATGAGCTTACCGGCGGCCTGCGGTCTGGGCCGAACATCAAGAAAGTTCCCGGTTTTGATCGCGCGAAAATCTGTCTGACCGAAGTACGGACCGAAGACTTCCTCGGGTTCATCTTTGTCAATTTGGACGATAACGCGGCAACGATGGACGAATGGTATCCCGGTGTCCGGGACGAGTTGTCTGAGTTCGTGCCGAACACTAACGCTCTGGCCCCCTTAGAGTGGGTCGAAATTCCTGAGAACTGCAATTGGAAGGTTTCGATCGAGAATTACTCGGAATGCTATCACTGCCCAACTAATCACCCGACCTTTGCCGAAGGCGTGATCAAACCGGAAACCTATGACATTCAACCCGATGTGTCGGGAGGTTACGTGCTGCGTCACACGACCGAGTGCCAAAGCCTCGAAAAGATGACCTATCCGATTGATCTGGAAAGCAACAAGCACGCGGGCGACTATCAAAGCTGGTTCTTGTGGCCGATGTTCTCGTTCCAATGCTATCCGGGAAATGTTCTGAACACCTATCATTGGCGGGCAAATACAGTGGACAGCTGTACCGTCTGGCGCGGGTGGTACACAGAAGGCGGTCATGAAAGCGACGTGATCCGTGGCCTTGCCACTCAGGATCGCGAAACGACTGTGGCCGAAGATATTCGGTTAGTGGAATCCGTTCACCGCGGCCTGAAATCCAAAGGGTACAAACCGGGACCGCTGGTGCTTGATCCGGCCTGTGGCGTCATGAGCGAGCATTCCGTTGCGAAGCTTCAACAATGGATGCGCGAGGCGATTGAATAACGTTACGTGCTGTGGATGGGCCAGATAAGACATCACCGAAGCCAACGCTGTGCCAAAGGGCACACCCGACCAGAACGACGCGATCGAGCCCCTTGCCTTCGGTGGTGGGGTTGGTTGTAAGACAGGGGCGGCGGCTTTAGCGGAATATCGAGCCAGGACCGACTAAGTTGCAGATCGGTCGTTTCACCTGAGGAGAGAATGATGGACGACAACCTGTTTGAACATGGCCTGAAGCAGCGCAAGTCGACGCTGGGCGCCGAGTATGTTGAGAAGAACCTGGCAGCGGCGGATGATTTTACCCGCTCATTCCAAGAGAACATGACTGCTTGGTGCTGGGGCTTCGGCTGGGGGGATGACACGATCGATCACAAGACCCGTTCGATGATGAACCTCGCTATGATTGGGGCACTCGGCAAGATGCATGAATGGGAAATCCACTGTAACGGCGCGTTGAACAATGGCGTCACCAAAGAGGAAATCCGATCAATCATTCATGTGATCGGCATTTATTGTGGCGTCCCGCAGTCTCTTGAATGCTTCCGTGTCGCTCGCAAAGTCCTGACCGAACGTGGGCTGCTGGACTGACCTGATCCCTTCGCGAGATCTTCAGAAGGAACGACACAATCAGCGAGATTGCGCGTCTGCAGTTCGCGCGGTCTGCTGACACCTGCCTAAGCCGGGTCTGGCACCTCACCTTGCCAATGGTCCCCCATCGCGACGATGCATGAAGTACCGTTGGCGTAGTTCTGAACGATCATCCAGTCTCCGCTTGTGCGTTTGACCCAAACCTCCAGCATTGTTTCGGGATCGCGCAAACCCATGCCCTGACGTTCGGCTCCCAGAACCTGTTTCAGTGTCTGTGCCATCCGCGCGCTGTCATCACAGCTGACATCCGCCATTTTAGACTGCGCAGTAGAAGGCACCGCAAGGCATAGAAGAAGAAGGCTGGCATGAAGACGGGTCATAGGTGAAGGTTAGTTCTTTCTGCGCTCAAGCGTAACAGTTTTATGACGCCCTGTAGATAAAACTCGCGCAGAGTCCTGCGAGAAACGCCACACACTGCTGAACCAGGCAATCATCGCGCCTGTCACAAATCTTTCGCGTAGATGTAAACGAAACGATTCAAAAGCGTCACGAAGCTTTTGTTTTGACGTTCTATCCGCCTCGCAACGATGGGGGCGATATGCTGAGAATTGAAAAGCTGACCAAAAAGTTTGGTGACAAACGGGCCGTGGATTCGGCGAATATCGTTGTCGACAAGCCAACCATGATCGGGATTATAGGCAGCTCCGGGGCTGGAAAATCCACGCTTTTGCGCATGGTCAACCGTCTGAGCGATGCAACGACCGGCACAATTACTTTTGAAGGCGAAGAGATCTCTGCGCTTCGCGGTGCTGCCAAACGCGAATGGCAATCGCGCTGTGCGATGATCTTTCAGCAGTTCAATCTTGTACCGCGCATGGATGTCGTCTCGAACGTTTTGCATGGCACGCTGAACAGGCAATCGACCTTTTCGACGATGTTCAACCTGTACCCGCGGTCGGATATTCATAAGGCGATTGAAATTCTGGATCGGCTAGGCATTGCCGAGCAAGCACCCAAGCGAGCCGAAGCCTTATCAGGCGGCCAGCAGCAACGCGTCGCCATCGCCCGCGCGCTGATGCAGGACCCGAAGATCATTCTGGCGGATGAGCCGATCGCCTCGCTGGACCCAATGAATGCACAGGTTGTGATGCAGTCGCTGCGGGCCATTCACGAAGAAGACGGCCGTATGGTCATTGCGAATCTGCACACATTGGATACCGCGCGTCGCTACTGCGACCGGGTCATCGGAATGCGTGATGGTCGGATTGTGTTCGACGGCACCCCTGCGCAGCTGACCACGGGCGTAGCGCGCGACATCTACGGTGCAGGCGCAGACTTTTCCGAGGCCGCAACCTCGACCGAGATCGAAACACTGGACAGGCCCGAGGTCCGCGAAGCGGAAGCCTACGTCTGAGCCAGTTTCCCCCCGCGTCCGTCGCGGGCCACCTTCATCTAACCGAACGGAGAAAACGATGAAAAAGACCCTCGCACTGGCGTTTGCCGCCATGACCGTTTTGAGCACTGCTGCTCTTGCCGAAGAAATCACCGAGTTTCGCATTGGCATCCTTGGTGGTGAAAATGCCCAGGACCGCATGAACTCGTACCAGTGTCTCGCAGACTATACCTCTGAGGCGTTAGGCGTTGAGACCAAGCTATTCGCCCCGGCGGACTACAACGGTGTGATACAGGGCCTGTTGGGCGGGACACTCGACATGGCTTGGCTGGGTGCCTCTTCTTACGCAGCCACCTATCTGCAAGACCCCGAAGCAGTTGAGCCCGTTCTGATCAAGGTCAATGTGGATGGTTCAATCGGGTATCACTCGATTGGGTTCGCCCGCAAGGATAGTGGCGTCACCTCACTGGACGACATGAAAGGCAAAGTGTTTGGGTTTGGTGATCCGAACTCGACCTCAGGTTATCTGATCCCATCGATCGAAATCCCCCAATACAAAGAAGGTGTCACCATGGAGTCGGGTGAGTATTTCGGTGAGGTCAAATTCACTGGTGGCCACGAGCAGACGATCGTCGCTGTGAATAATGGCGACATTGATGGTGGTGTGACCTGGGCCGATGGTCAGGGCAACTGGGAAGACGGATACAATTCTGGTGCCCTGCGCAAAGCGGTTGACGCAGGTCTTGTCGACATGAACGACATGGTCCAGATCTGGAAATCGAACGTTATCCCCGAAGGCCCTGTGGTTCTGCGCAAGGCGTTGCCTGCCGATGTCCGTGCGACCATGACAGATCTTGTCGATGGCCTGCACGAGCGTGACCCCGATTGCGCTTATGGTGTGGCGGCAGGCGAGACGCTGGGTTTCCAGCCGGTATCGCATGACACCTACATCTCGATTGTTGAGGCCCGCAAAGCCAAAATCGGTGGCTAACGCGCGCGCATGACGTTTCCGGCAACCCATTGGGGTTGCCGGTCTTTATTCATTCGGGGCTCGGGATGGCAGACTTATCAATCGGTGCGGCGCCAGGCGGCGTTGAGACCATTCAATCCAGCTATATGGCACAAGTTCACAAGCGCAGGCTTTATGGCGGGCTGACGCTGCTGATCTTTGTGGTCCTGATGGTATCAGGTTTCAACATTGCGGATTCCCGAAACGCGGGTGGGTTCTGGGACGGATTGCATCAGATCGGTGATTACCCGGCGGATGTGCTGTCTGAAGCTTGGGAAAAGCGGGCCGATCTGCCTGGCCTGATCGTGAAGTACTTCCCTGCACTGGTTGAGACGGTGAACATTGCAGCAGTTTCCACGTTGATCGGGGCCATCGGTGGTCTGATCCTGTCGCTTCTTGGCACACGCGGGCTGGCGAAATGGCCGGGTTTAATCCCGGTCTTCCGGCGTATCTCGGATGTTATGCGCGCAGTGCCGGAAATCGTTATCGCGCTTGTGCTGATCTTCGTCCTTGGGGGCGGTCCGGTGCCGGCGATGATCGCTATCTCAATCCACACCGCAGGGGCGCTTGGTAAAATGTTCTCGGAAGTATCCGAAAACGCTGACCTGAAACCGGTTGAGGGGTTGGCTTCGACCGGGGCGACTTGGTCGAAACAGATGATGCTGGGTATCCTGCCACAGGTCGCGCCAAACTATATCAGCTACACGTTGCTGCGATTTGAGATCAATATTCGCGCTTCTGCCATCCTGGGCTTCGTCGGCGCGGGAGGGTTGGGTTACGAACTGCGCAATGCCATGGCTTGGGGTCCGGGTCGTTTTGACGAGGCCGGCGCGATTTTCATCCTGCTATTCAGCACCATCGTATTCTTCGATCAGGTGTCCAGCCGCTACCGCAACCGTCTGACCGAAGGGCAGGGCCAATGACCACAATTGATTGGAACTTCGGGCTGGACGAGGCCAAGCTTGACGCCGAAAAGCTATTTCAGCGTAAACGATTGATCGGCTTTAGCATCCCCGTCGTGATCCTCGTTTATCTCACCTACATCTTCTTCGCCTTCGACCTGCCGGGCCTTGCGCAACGTGCCAATCTGGACAACGCCGTTACACTGGCTTCTGATAGCTGGTCACACAAAGTGCATGTCACACGCAATAATCGGAGCGGTGAGGTGACCTATGCGGTTGAGGGCGAGCGTAAGGGCACTTATCCCGAGGGTAAACGTCCCGACTGGGTATCGGGTGAAGAGGTGACGACGATCGATCTGGGCCGCAATCATATCGTGCGGTTCCTGCCTGACAACCGGACCGAGATTGAAATACCCGATTTCCAGCTGATCGAAGTGCAGGCCAAGGGACGCCGCCTGACGACAAATCTGCCCTCTGAACTGCCCGACTGGATTTCCGCATCTGAACGGCGTGTTGGCGTCACAACGCCTGAGGGCCGGATCACCATGACGGGCGCTCGGACTGAAGTGTTCAACTATTTCCCGGGTTGGGAGCTGTTCTGGTTCACGCTTGACAGTCCCTACCACGGCCATGGGATTGGAGAGATCCTGTTTGGCGCGCAGATCGATCCAAGCCGTTCGAATATCGCAGGCGCAATCTCTGACTGGTGGAACAACGCGATGTGGCGGCATAAGGATGTGGCCTGGGCCATCGGAGAAACGATCCTGATGGCATTTCTGGGTACGATGGGTGCCGCGATGATCGCGCTGCCATTGGCCTTTCTCGCCGCCAAACGGTTTTCGCCGATCATGTTGCTTCGCGCCGCAACGCGCCGTCTTTTCGACTTTGTGCGCGGTGTGGACGCATTGATCTGGACTGTGGTTCTGGCTCGGGCTTTTGGCCCCGGACCATTGACCGGCGCGTTGGCGATTCTGATTACCGACACAGGCACGTTTGGCAAAATCTTCTCGGAGGCGTTGGAAAACGTTGATCAGAAACAGATCGAGGGGGTGTCCTCGACCGGGGCTAAACCGCTACAGCGATACCGGTTCGGGGTGATCCCGCAGGTTGTTCCCGTGCTGCTGGCCCAGATTCTATATTTCCTCGAATCCAATACACGTTCTGCGACGATCATCGGTGCGATCACCGGTGGCGGCATCGGACTGATGCTGACGCAAGCCATCCAGACGCAGAAAGATTGGGAAGAGGTCGCCTATTACATTGTCCTGATCATCATCATGGTGATGTTCATGGATTGGGCCTCGGGCTGGTTGCGCGGTAAGCTGATCGGGCGGAAAGACTGATGGCGCGGCTTTCAGCGGAACAGCCCTGCATTCACCCCGAATGTGAGATTACCGAAAGCACGTTCGGGGCCTATGTTGAAATCGGCAAGGGCAGTCGCGTCGTACATACAAAAATGGGCGACTACAGCTATTGCGATCGTTATGCCGACATCGCCAACGCGAAGGTCGGTAAGTTCGCCAACATCGCCGCGTTTTCGCGGATCGGCGCGACTGATCACCCGCTGCACACGGCGTCCTGTCACCATTTCCTGTATCGCTCGAACGATTATTGGGACGATGCGGATCGGGACGAGGTGTTTTTCAGTCACCGCAAATCCCGAATTGTCCATATCGGGAACGATACATGGATTGGCGCAGGCGCGATGATAAAGCCCGAGGTCACACTGGGTGACGGGGCTGTTGTGGCTGCGGGTGCCTTGGTGACGAAGGATGTAGACCCCTACACAATTGTTGCCGGTAAACCTGCAAGACCCTTGCGACTGCGTCAGCCACGACACATCGCCGATCGGTTGATCGCATTGGCCTGGTGGAATTGGTCTCATGACAAGTTGCGGTTGGCGCTCGACGATTTCCGTGCTCTGACGGCTGATGCGTTTCTGGAGAAATACGAGCCTTAACTCTCAAGGGTCAGTGTCACCCGATCTCCAACAAACCAGGTTCGGCCAAATTCAACCGGTTGTCCCTTTTCGTCCACATTCACCCCGGATGATCTAAGCAGCGGATCACCTTCTGAAACCTGCAGATGTAGCGCTTGGGTGGCCGTTGCGCGCGTGGCCGTCAGACGGGTTGAGGCCCGAGTATAGTCAGTGACGCCCGACCTGTTTAATGCCTCGGTAACGCTGCTGGTCTCTTGCAGCGCAGCAGTGATGCCAGGCAGGCGCTCAAGGGGAAACATGCTTTCAAACACTGCAATCGGGTGCCCGTCCGCCAATGAGAGGCCGTGATACGCACAGATCTGATCACCGGGTGAAACGGTCAGTGCGGTGGCCTCGCCCTCGGTCGCTGCCCGTTCTTCAACATGAAGCACCCTCTTTTCTGGTCTGCGACCAGCAGCGATGAGGTTTTCATGGAATCGCACCCGCGAGCCGATGGGGTAATCGGTGGGCGTGGCTGCCACAAAAGCGCCCGCGCCCCGGCGCGTTCGGATTAGGCCCTCATCCACAAGGGCCGAGATGCCGTGACGCACCGTATGGCGGTTCACACCGAACCGCTCTGCCAGTGCCGCTTCGGTTGGCAGCTTATCACCCGGGCCATAGCGCCCTTCGGCCATATCGCTGCGAAGTGCGTCGGCGATGGCCTTCCAGATCGGGGTTTTGGTGGGAGTGTCACGCAAGTTTCACAAAATTCCTCTGTCTGACGGCGGCAAATATGATAAGATGTGTATAGTTGTATAGTATATGGAAAAGTTGTCGAGATGAAAGACACTTTTAATGAAAACGCGGACCGGAAGGCTTGGATGAGCCTGCTGGCCAAAGCGCCGGAGGGACGCGTGGCCGCCCTGTTGGATGCAGCGATGCCTCGCCCCGGCTTCACATGGCTGCGTGCTCCTGAGATTGGCAGCACCATGGTTCGGGCTCGCGCTGGCGGGACTGGTGCGCCGTTCAATCTGGGCGAAATGACGGTAACACGCTGTGCGCTGACGCTGGGAACGGGCGAAGTCGGGCATGCCTATATACAAGGCCGTCGGAAAGAAGATGCCGAAGTCGCCGCGCTGGTTGATGCACTGATGCAGACAGATGTGTCTGATCTGTTGCGCATAAAAGTGCTGACCCCTTTGCGAGATGAGCTGACCAATGCAAAGGCCGCGCGTGCCGCCAAAGCCGCAGCCACTAAGGTTGATTTCTTCACCATGGTACGAGGAGAGGATTGATGCAGTCAGAAGCCCTGATCGGCGGTTTCAAGGATCCCGCGATCAAATCTGCCCACGCCTTTCGCAGCGTGATGGAAGCAATGGCGCGTCCCGGTACCGTGCAAGAGATTTCTGGCGCAGTTCCTCCGGCCCCAATGTCACCAGCAGCAGGTGCGGTGTTGTTGACGCTTTGCGACACTGAGACGCCCGTTTATCTGGCAGGTGCGCTAGATTGCGACGCCGTACGCAGCTGGCTTGCATTCCACACCGGCGCACCGCTGACCGGCCCGTCGCATTGTATGTTTGCCATTGGTGCGTGGTTGGATCTGGAACCATTGAACGCATACCCGATCGGGACGTCTGAATATCCGGATCGTTCTGCCACGTTGATCGTGGAATGCCCCGAACTCATCGCTTCAGGGGCGACACTGACAGGTCCGGGAATCAAGGATAAAGCCGCGCTTTCATTGCCCGAGCTTGAGGCGTTTCAGCATAATCAGACGCTATATCCACTGGGGCTCGACTTCATCTTCACGAATAGCAGCCGCCTAGCGGCTTTGCCAAGAACGACCGAGGTGTCCTGATGTATGTCGCAGTAAAAGGCGGTGAGCGCGCGATTGAGAACGCCCACGCTTGGCTTGCCGAAGAACGCCGCGGTGATACCGATGTGGCGGAACTGAGCATCGCGCAAATCCGCGAACAGCTTAGCCTGGCGGTCAATCGGGTTATGGCCGAAGGCTCGTTGTTCGATCCTGATCTGGCCGCGCTTGCGATCAAGCAGTCGCGCGGCGATCTGATTGAGGCCATCTTCTTAATCCGCGCCTATCGAACCACGTTGCCACGCTTTGGCGCATCCGAGCCTGTTGATACCGGGGCAATGGCTTGTGACCGGCGCATTTCGGCAACCTTCAAGGACTTGCCGGGCGGGCAGGTGCTTGGGCCGACCTTCGACTATACTCATCGCTTACTGGATTTCAAACTGGCTGCTGATGGTGAGGTGCCCAAAGCCCCAGCGCGCGAAGCTGAACTGGGTGATGTGCCGCATGTCACGGATTTCCTCAATCGCGAAGGCCTGATCGAGGAAGCGCCGCATGACGATACGCCGCCACCTGATCTGACCCGCGAGCCGCTTGAAATGCCCGCCGATCGCGCCCTGCGCCTTCAGGCGCTGACCCGCGCGGATGAAGGTTTCACCCTCGGTCTGGCGTATTCCACACAGCGCGGATACGCGCGCAATCACGCCTTTGTTGGAGAGCTTCGGATCGGGTCCGTGCCGGTTGAAATGGAGATCCCTGAACTCGGCTTTGCCATCGAAATCGGTGAAGTTGTTCTGACCGAATGTGAAACAGTTAACCAGTTCAAGGGCTCCAAAACCGAGCCGCCGCAATTCACCCGAGGTTATGGGCTTGTGTTTGGTCAGACGGAACGCAAGGCGATCTCGATGGCTTTGGTCGACCGCGCGCTGCGGTGGGAAGAACTGGGTGAGGATAATGTTGGCGCACCTGCTCAGGATGCCGAGTTTGTCCTTTATCACGCGGACAACATTCAAGCGACGGGGTTTCTAGAGCATATCAAGCTTCCGCACTACGTCGATTTCCAGTCTGAACTGGAACTGGTGCGCAAACTACGCCGCGAAGCAAGTGCTGATAAAGCGCAGGAGGCTGCGGAATGAACGCCTATAACTTTGCTTATCTGGACGAGCAGACCAAGCGTATGATCCGCCGTGCAATCCTGAAAGGTCTGGCGATCCCGGGTTATCAGGTGCCGTTTGCCTCGCGCGAAATGCCCATGCCGTATGGCTGGGGTACGGGCGGTGTGCAGGTCTCGGCCGCTGTGTTGACCCCGGATGACACGTTTAAGGTGATCGATCAGGGCTCGGACGATACCACAAACGCGGTCTCGATCCGCACCTTCTTTGAACGCACTGCGGGGGTTGAAACAACCACAACGACAAGCGACGCCTCCGTGATTCAGACTCGCCACCGGATTCCCGAGGAGCCGCTGCAAGAAGGTCAGATCCTTGTCTATCAGGTGCCTATCCCTGAGCCGTTGCGCTTTCTGGAACCGCGAGAGAGCGAAACCCGCAAGATGCACAGCCTTGAGGAATACGGGCTGATGCATGTGAAGCTGTACGAAGATATCAGTCGTCACGGGCATATCGCGACGTCGTATGCTTACCCGGTGAAGGTCGAAGGCCGCTATGTAATGGACCCGTCGCCAATCCCGAAATTCGATAACCCAAAGCTTGGTGATATGGCTGCGATCCAGCTGTTCGGAGCTGGGCGTGAACAACGGATCTACGCGCTGCCACCCTACACGCAGGTTGTCTCACTGGATTTTGAGGATCATCCGTTTGAGGCGTCCAAGGCCGACCAAGCCTGCGGCTTGTGCGGTGCCGAAGACAGCTATCTGGACGAGGTAATCATCGATGACGCGGGTGGGCGGATGTTCGTCTGCTCGGATACCGACTATTGCGAGGCGCGCCAGGCGGCGGGTCATAAAGGAAAGGACGCCGCATGACACCTTTGCTGTCTGTTCGGGACATCACAAAGCGCTATGGCCCAAACATTGGCTGTGCTGATGTGTCATTCGACCTCTATCCTGGCGAGGTCATGGGGATCGTTGGCGAAAGCGGGTCAGGTAAGTCGACACTGCTGAATTGCATGGCCGGGCATCTGACCCCGGATGCCGGAGAGGTTGTGTTCGACACCCGCGCAAAAGGTCCGCAGGACACGGTAACGATGTCCGAGCCCGAGCGCCGGATGCTGAGCCGTACCGATTGGGCCTTTGTCCACCAACATGCACGCGACGGGTTGCGCATGGGCGTCAGTGCCGGTGGGAATGTAGGTGAACGGCTGATGGCCGTTGGAGAGCGTCACTATGGCGACATACGTGACAAGGCCACGGATTGGCTGCAACGAGTGGAGATCGATGCCTCCCGTGTAGATGATCGCCCGACGACCTTTTCGGGCGGGATGCAGCAGCGCCTGCAGATTGCACGAAACCTCGTGACCGGTCCTCGGCTGGTGTTTATGGATGAGCCAACGGGCGGTTTGGACGTGTCCGTTCAGGCGCGGTTGCTCGACTTGTTGCGCGGGTTAGTTCGCGACATGGGCTTATCGGCGATCATCGTCACGCATGATCTGGCCGTGGTGCGCCTGCTGGCAGATCGGTTGATGGTGATGAAATCGGGCCGCGTGGTCGAGGCAGGCCTGACCGATCAAGTGCTGGATGACCCGCAACACGCCTATAGCCAACTTCTTGTCAGTTCCGTTTTGCAGGTGTGAGCAATGATTGAGCTTAATAACGTCTCAAAGACTTTCACCCTCCATGATCAAGGCGCGGCCGTGATTGAGGTTTTGAATGATGTATCCTTCTCGGTCTCTCCGGGCGAATGCGTAGCGCTGACGGGCGCGTCTGGAGCGGGCAAGTCCACCCTCATGCGTATGATCTATGGCAACTATCTGGCCCGAAGCGGAGAAATTCGCATCGGTGATGTGGATATCGTGCAGGCAGAGCCTCGGACAGTTATCGCCCTGCGCCGCGAGGTTCTGGGTTATGTCAGCCAGTTTCTTCGCGTGGTTCCGCGCGTGCCCACCGTCGATGTGGTGGCCGAGCCGCTGCGCGCGGTGGGCATTTCCGCTGCTGACGCGAAGGCGCGCGCCGAAGCCTTGTTGCAGCAACTAAACATTCCTGAGCGGCTCTGGACCCTTTCGCCGACTACCTTCTCGGGTGGTGAACAGCAGCGTGTCAACATCGCACGCGGGTTCGCCCATTCTTATCCCGCGATGCTGTTGGATGAGCCGACTGCCAGTCTGGATGCGGCCAATCGCGAGGTTGTTCTAAGGCTCATCGAAAAGGCAAAGGCGCGTGGTACTGCAATCATCGGCATTTTCCATGACGAAGCGGCTAGGGCGTGCGTTTGTGATCGCGAAATCGACGCCAGTCAGTTTTCACCCGAGGTCGCGGCATGACCCGGGGTCGCCTCATCGCTGTGGTTGGCCCGTCGGGGGCTGGCAAAGACAGTGTGATGCTAGGGCTTTGTGACTTGTTGCCCGATTTGCATTTGGTGCGCCGCGTCATCACCCGGGCACCAGAGTTGGGCGGGGAAGACTATGACGCCGTCGAACTCGCCGAATTTGAAGAAATGGCGGCGAATGGTGCCTTTGCGGTGCATTGGGTTGCTCATGGGCTTTGCTACGGGATACCGGTTGCCGTCAAAGATCGGCTGAGTGATGGCGCAGACTGTCTGGCAAATTTCTCGCGCAAAGCTCTGCTCGAGGCCGCAGAAAATTTCCCACACTTCATTGTCCTGAATATCACGGCGAAGCCGGAAACTCTTGCACGGCGTTTGGCGGCTCGCGGCCGAGAAAGCGATAGCGAGATTGCAAATCGGCTTGCTCAGGCAGAAAAACCCTTGCCCGATGGGTTGGACGTTATCACCATTTCCAACGATGGCCCGCTGGCCGAGACGGTTGCGCGCGCCGCAGGGGTCCTTCAACCAGCGAGCGCGTACCGATGAATAAGCTCGAAACGCCCATCAATGCGCTCGCCGCACAAGGCAATTTGATCGATGACGAATGGCTCGGGCAAGGCTGGCAAATGGCGGTGCAGCGCCTCGGTCCACACAGGAATATCACCATTCGGCAGCCGACCTGTCAGCGTCATGTGAAACCGAAACTCGTCCATCACATAGGGATAACCCCACTCGATCAACAGTGCGTCCTGACGTTGGCTCAACCTTGCACCGCGCCGCCGCTCAAGTTCAGCCTCATTGGTTGGGGCGCGAAACGGGTCAAGCTCACGTACACAGGCCGCAGCAATTCTTTGCAAGCCGCTCACATCGCCCTGTGGGGTCAAAGCGAGAAACCGGCCCAGCCTCGTCAGACTCAGCCGTTCACAGCTCGAAGGCGCCAGGCCAGCGGCCATCTCAGACGCCGCCGCTTTCAGGGCTTCAAGCGAATAACCTCCGGCAAGTTGAAAGGGTGGTTTCAGCGTTCCGTGAAAGCCGTATTTGCGCGGTGTCATCGTAACGTCATGCAAATCGGGCAGATCGGGCTGAGGCACCTCGCAGCCCTGCACGACATCCCATCCCAGCCAGCGCGCGCCGAACTGTTCCAATGGTCCTTCGGGCGGCACGTAGTAGATTGCAAATCGAGAGTATGACATGAATTCCCCTTTTCCCGCACCCTCTTTGGCAAAGGCTTGTGACAGCGATATGTCAGATAATCTGTGCCTTGCGAATGCCCAGCTTGTGATGCCCGATCGGGTAGTAACCGGTTCGGTGACAATCGAACAGGGCGTCATTTCCGAGATCACCGAAGGGGATCATGTTCCGACCGGCGCAGTCGATTGTGCAGGTGATTACATCCTTCCGGGACTGGTCGAGCTGCACACCGACAATATCGAACGTCATATCGAGCCTCGCCCGGAAGTGGACTGGCCTCATCTTCCGGCCCTGATCGCGCATGATAGCGAGCTGGCCTCGACCGGAATCACAACCGTGTTCGACGCCATGCGAGTAGGTTCCATTCACAGCGGCAAGGGCCGTTACATCGATTATGCCCGCAAACTGGCGGACGAACTGTTGTCGGCGCGCGCCGCAGGCTATTTCAAGATCAGCCATTTCCTTCACCTGCGGGCCGAGATCTGCTCGGAGACACTGCTTGAGGAATTGGCGACCTTCGGGCCGGAAGACAGGGTTGGCATTGTCAGTCTGATGGACCACACGCCGGGTCAACGCCAATTCAGCGATCTGAGTGCATTGAAGACCTATGTCGCCAAAAAGCGCGGTATGACCGACGCCGATTTCGTTGCACATGTCGAGAACCTGCGTGGTCTACAGCAGCGTTTCGGAGAAAAGCACGAAGCCGGTGCAGTGATCGAGGCCGCCCGTCTTGGCGCCGCGCTGGCCAGCCATGACGATACCACGGCGCGGCATGTCGAAAAATCGTCCGAAAATGGTGTGGCTTTCGCCGAATTCCCAACCACGTTCGAGGCGGCTGAGGCCTGCCGTACCCGCAACATCGCCGTCATGATGGGTGCCCCGAATCTGATCCGTGGCGGCTCGCATTCCGGCAATGTCGCGGCTGAAGATCTTGCAAAGGCCGATCTTCTGGAAATTGTGTCTTCCGACTACGTGCCCTCTGCGCTACTGCTGTCGGCTTTTCATCTTGCCAGTGTTTGGGACGACCTGCCACGTGCTGTGGCCACGGTTACACGTAATCCTGCAATGGCTGTCGGTCTTGATGACCGTGGCATCCTGAATGTAGGTCTGCGCGGTGACGTTCTGCGTGTGCGTCGCATGGGTCAAACACCAGTTTTGCGCGGTGTCTGGAGCCAAGGCAACAAGGTTGGATGAGTTGTGATTGGTTGAATCAAACTTGCCGAACAGAACATGGCTGGCGGCCGAAAGCTCGCGGATTATCAGATGGGATCTGCGCCCTTGCTCCGCTTGATTTTTCTGGACACGCATCTTGATAAACTGATGTCGTGCCAGAACATTAAACTCGTAAAGAATATGGTTACTTTTTTACCGCACTTTCTCCTGTAACGCAAAATGCGGGCAACAAGTTCCACGATTAACTGACTGGAAATTTGTTGCTTATCTCAGAGTTGAAATCAGGAGCTTTGGCGGGATGAGGGCATGGTTGTCGGTTGTGATAGCCACTATTATTTTGGCGGGCTGCAGTCAGGATTTACAGGGAACCAAGTCCTTTGATCCCGGGGCGACACCAGCCCCCGCTCCCTTATCGGGGGGGAATAATCTGAAGGGAAATGTCGCACACACTGAATTCGCTGAGTTGGTGCGAAGGTCTGTCGCGACATCGCCCACCACCGCAGCCGGAGCCGCCAGCGTTCTGGCTTCGAAATCCCGCATTGATGCCGAGCAGGGTGCATTCCTGCCGCAGATCGAGGCCGAGACATCCCTGACGTCCGATGGGGATACCGTACCGATCCTGCGGCTTAGCCAGATCATCTATGATGGTGGCAAAGTCTCGGGTCGTGTGGGTTTGCGTCAGATTGAAGCCCGGCAGACCTGGTTAAACGAATTGTCAGAGCTGAGCGCGCTGAGCTTCGAGGCCATCGAAACCATAATTGATCTGGATCGAAATCGCCGCCTCGAAGAACAAGCCCAGCAGAATCTGGATCGTACGGACGTTTTGGTCAGCGACCTCCAGTCCCGCTTTGATGCCGGGGCCGGGTCGGTGGCAGATTTGCTGGCGGGGCAGGGGCGGAAGTCTAACGCCGAGACAGAATTAGAGCAGGCTCAGACGGATGTGGAACTGGCGACGGCAACATGGGTCGAAGTCTTCGGAACGCGACCCGATATAATTCCGACCATCCCCCCCGCACCCATTCTGGCAGCGGCCACCTCGCAGCAAATGGTTGCACGCAGCCCGCGTCTGCGTACTCAGGTCGCCTTCAGTCAAGTGCGTGCGCAAGAGGTTGTGGTTGCCGAACGAGCGACCCGCCCAACACTCTCTGCGATTCTTGAGACAGATTTCGACCAGGGCAGAATCGACGACGGTGTGCAGGCCCGATTGGGTGTAACGGTCCCGATTTACCAAGGGGGATCCGCGCGCGCCAATGTCGAAACCGCAAGGGCGAATCTTCAACAAAGCAGGGCTGATGAAGAAGAATTGCGGCGCGAGTTGCAACGTAATCTCTCCCAAGCCTTGGAAGAGACCAATTCAATCCAGCGACGGCTCGCCACAGCCCGGCGCGCTGTCGAGATCAATGAGCAAGCGCTGGATGCAGCTCGTGGACAGTTTGATATCGGGCGCAGCACGCTGGTACAGATATTGGATGCGTTGCGCGAGTTGAATCTTGCGCAGGTTCGGGTGATCCAGCTTGAGGCTCAGGCACGTCGTGCAGAATATGCCGTGCTGGCGGTCACGGGCGATATCCTGGACGCGTTGGGTGTTGCACAGCCGACCGATCCAACCTTGTGATATCCGTCGTGAACCCGACTGCGACTAACCCGCTGAATACGCACCTCCGACTTCTGACAGAGCATTTGGGTCTTGGGTTGTCCGAGGTGGATATCTTTCGGGTGTTCTAGGGCAATGAAGTCGCCTAGGCGGTCAGCGCAGTGGAAGCGGTGGGCTAAAGGCGGGTTTCGGGAAAGCGCGGTTGCTGAAACTGGACCCGAACTTGTTTCTGGTCCTGGCGTTTGATGCAGCTGTGCAATCTTTCGCGTTTCTGGATCGAGAAGACACCAACGCTTTCTTGTGATCGATGCCAGCAGCGGATTCAGCGATCTTCAGATCTGGCGGCGACAGGAAACACGACTGCGCAAGACGCCCTGGATATTGCGCGCATAATGCTCGCGCCGTTCGGACGAGGACCGCTCTGCCCCACAAGGCCAATGGTTTTAGTCTGCGTTCAGCGATCTGCGCGTGGTCTACATTCAGAATATGTTGGCCGCGATGGTGATAAGTGTGCTTGGGCCGACGACGTCGCTGTTCACCATGGTCGTTCATGACCTCATTCTGCCAAACGAAGTGGTTGATAGCTTGCTGGCTCTGGTCTTCGGGGTTGGCCTTGCACTGTTGTTCGATTTCCTGATCAAGAAATTGCGGACACGGTTCATCGATACAGCGGGAAAACGGGCGGACCTGAAGATCACCGAGCGGCTGTTCAATCAGTTGATGGCGCTTAAAATGTAAGCCTTGGGCGGGCAGAATGGACGCATGGCCTGGATCCTTCGGGATTTTGAGGTCGTCCGGGATTTCTTTACGTCTGCCTCGCTGGTTGCTTTGGTCGATCTGCCCTTCCCTTTCGTTTTCGTGGCGTGATCTGGGCGATTGGCGGGCCGCTTGCTTTAGATCCGGCAATTGCTGTGCCGATCACTCGGGTATCCTGCCTTTTGGCACAGTCTTTCCTCAGCCGCGATGCGCGCGAGTCCAGTATTGATGGTCAGATCGATTTCAACGGCGTCAGCACTTTGGCGCGCTTGACCCTGGGCCTTTATGAACCCGATGACGGCTCGGTCATGCTGGACGGATTGAATGCCCGTGCCGAGGATCCTGCGGACAACACGCGCAATATAGGTGCCATGCCGCGGGACTGCTGGCTATTTTCCGGGACTCTGCGGGAAAACCTAATTGCAGGCCATCTGGGCGTCACCGATGACGAGGTACATCGCAAGGCTGTACTCTCGCTCGTCGATCATATCGCAGGGGCGCATCTGCACGGATGTAACATGCTGGTGCAGTAGTGCGGTGCAGGCGTATCTGGCGAGCAGCGACAGGCGATTGCAATCGTGTTGCGCGCGAGACTTGAGGCTAAGATATCCGGACAAGAATTTGATCTTACCGACCGTACAGGTGTGGAGGCGGCGTTTCTGGAGGAATAGATTGGCGTGATCCAACCTCTGGTCGAGCGCGGCATCGAAAGTTCGCTGGCGATGATTGACTTGCGCCGGCAGCTTAGCCGCCAAATTGGACAGCTTAGAGAGGCCGGTAGCCGAATACTGATGACTTTGTTGGAGCGATGAGTGGAAAGACCACTCAGACTTCAGCTCGGTTGGAACCAAATCCCAACCGGGCTGTTGATTGAGTCAGAGGCACTCAGACAGTGTTTTGGCCAGATTGCGGATGAGTTGCGGGTACAGATCCGCTCCGGGTTCCAGATCAGATCCCAGCGGGTCCATGATGCCGGTTTTAGCTTCGGTGCCGTCGAGAACGGTTGCGACAATTCCGGGGTTGAACTGGGGTTCAGCCATGACACAATCCACACCTTCGTCGCGGATACGCCCCTGAATTTCGGCGATCCTTGCCGGGCTTGGATTGGTCGCATCGCTGAGGGAAATTGCACCCGAGGCCGGGAAGCCAAAGGCATCTTCGAAATATTGATAGGCATCGTGGAACACGATGAAGCTGCCACCTTTGACCGGCGCCAGCGTTTCGGCCACTTCCGCTGACAAAGCAGCCATTTCTTCACGCGCAGCTGCCGCATTTGCAAAATAAGCACCTGCGTTGTCTGGGTCAGCCGAAGAAAGCTGCGCCGCGATCGTTTTCAGCCAGATTTCTGCGTTGACCGGAGAGAGCCAGGCGTGCGGATCATGTTCGCCATGCGCGTGGCCCTCATGGTCGTCATGTCCGGCGTGGTCCTCATGATCATCGTGGTCATGCTCATCCGCATGCTCTTCGTCATGATTATGATCATCATGCTCTTTGTCCTCGGCATGATCCTCGTGATCGTGGTCATCGTCTTTTGCATGATCGTCGTGGTCGTCGTGATCATGACCATCATCCTCAGCATGGTCGTGATCGTCATCCCCATGATCTTCGTCGTCGCCATGGTCATGCGCTTCGAACAAAGCACTTTCACGGAAATCGAGCAGAACCGTTCCGTCCGACTCAAGCAACACCGTAACAGTCGCCCCGTCGCTGAGCGTCTCGACAGCGCCTTCCATCCACGGGGTCAGGTCCTCGCCAATCCAGAATACCAGATCTGCCTCTTGCAGTGCGGCTGCTTCTGACGGACGAAGGTTGTATTCGTGTGGCGAGGCACCGGGCTGCACTATCAATTCAGGCGTTCCTACCCCCTCCATCACCCGGGCCACGAGTGAGTGAACGGGTGCGATGTCAACCGCAACCTTGGGTGCATCCGCCATGGCGGTTCCGCCCATCAATGCAGCGGTAATCGATAGTGGGAGCAGCTTTCTGGACATCAGACCCTCTGTGTGATTTTATAACGTTACGAGCGGCATATATGATATGGTATAACATGACAAGTGAGATGCGCCCCATTTCGGTTGGTGAAGATGCGCCGGTAGGATTTCAGGAGCATGATCACAAGAATTGCGTCGAAACGGCGTTGGCCACAGCGGATGCGCGGTGCAGGGAAGAAGGGTTGCGGCTAACCCCTGTGCGGCGAAAAGTCCTTGAAATGCTGTTGCAAGACCACAAGTCGCTTGGGGCTTACGCTATACTTGATCGTTTGCGCGAAGCCGGTTTTGGTTCGCAGCCGCCGGTGGCTTATCGCGCGCTGGATTTTCTGGTCCAGTACGGGTTCGTCCATAAGATTGAACGTTTGAACGCCTTTGTGGCCTGCTCTCATCCCGGAGAGGTCCATTCCCCGGCCTTCATGATCTGCAGAAAATGCGACGCTGTCGCCGAAGCTCAGTCGGCACCGTCCAATGGCGTCTTCGGCGCAGCCGCGCGCGCGGCGGGTTTCGAAATCGAGCGAACCGTTGTAGAAGCCGAGGGACTCTGCCCAGACTGCACCGAGAAGGCGTAGACATGACCCTGATCACCGTTGAAAATCTCAGCGTGCGTTATGGCGCGAATACCGTTCTGCGCCATGTCGGCATGACGATTGAGGCTGGTGAAATCGTGACGATCGTTGGTCCAAACGGATCGGGAAAGACCAGCCTGTTGCGTGCCGTCATTGGCGCGACCAAGCCTGCAGAAGGTAAGGTTACGCTGAAGCCTGGGCTAAAAATCGGGTATGTCCCCCAAAAACTGCACATTGATCCGACCCTGCCGATATCAGTCGAAAGATTCATGCGTCTGACGGATCGTGTCTCTAGGCTTCAATGTACAGAAGCGCTTGAAACTGCTGGGGTGCCGGATCTGCTAAAGCGCCAAATGTCGCAATTGTCAGGCGGACAGTTTCAGCGCGTTTTGCTGGCGCGGGCGTTGATCAATCGGCCCGACGTTCTGCTTTTGGACGAAGCCACTCAGGGTCTCGACCAACCGGGGTCTGCGGCGTTTTATCGTCAGATCGAAGAGGTCCGGCGTGAAACCGGATGCGCCATATTGATGATAAGCCATGAATTGCACGTGGTCATGAGCGCGTCGGACAGGGTGATCTGTCTCAATGGTCATGTGTGCTGCCAAGGGTCCCCCGCAGTCGTAGCTTCGGCCCCGGAATATCGGGCCCTGTTCGGAACGGGTACCGGAGGCGCACTGGCCCTTTATCGCCATGATCACGACCATGATCACGATCACGGTCACTGTGAAACCTCTCAGGAAGCCGCAGAATAATGCTGGATGATTTCATGACGCGCGCGACGCTTGCAGGTGTTGGCGTTGCTTTTGCTGCGGCACCACTGGGGTGTTTTGTTGTCTGGCGTCGAATGGCCTATTTCGGGGATGCCACCGCCCATGCGGCAATCCTGGGTGTCGCTTTATCGCTGACGTTTCAGTTGTCCGTCTTTACTGGGGCGCTAGCTGTTGCGCTTGCAATGGCACTTACCGTGACACTGTTGTCCGGACGTGGTTACGCGATGGATACACTGCTGGGTGTTCTAGCACATTCTGCACTTGCCTTCGGTCTGGTCGCCGTATCTTTCCTGTCCGGTGTTCGCATCGACCTGATGGCCTATCTCTTCGGTGATATTCTGGCCGTGTCACGCACCGATCTGGTTGTGATCTGGGGGGGGGCAGCGCTTGTCGTGGCCTTCATCGTATGGCGCTGGTCGCAGCTTTTGACGGCGACCATGAATGAAGAGTTGGCCTATGCCAGCGGCTTTGACCCCAAGCGAGAGCAGTTGATCCTGACGCTGTCTCTGGCAGTTACAGTGGCCGTGGCGATAAAGGTCGTAGGTGTTCTACTGATTGCTGCAATGCTGATCATCCCGGCGGCGGCTGCGCGCAGTCTGGCCAGATCTCCGGAAGCGATGGCATTGATTGCGGCGGCGATTGGCGCATTCTCCGCAATCGCCGGGCTACGGGCTGCTTACATGTTTGATACGCCTGCAGGGCCATCCATTGTTTGTGTTGCTGCAGTAGTGTTCGCGTGTTTCAGTCTGATCGGATGGCAAACGCGGCGTGGAGCCTAGGGCATCTGCAAAGATCAATGCGGTCGCGTCGACACGGTCACGAATTCAATTTCGTCTGACAGGATGACCCGTACCCCATGTGGGAGCTTGGCGTCGAAGCTGAGCGTGTCACCTTCTGACATCTGGAACTCTTCGGTCCCACAGCCATAGATGGCGCTGCCTTCAATCATGTAGATGAAGACGTAGCCTTCGTGCTGATAGTTAGGCAACTTGCGTTGGTCTTGTTTTGAGATGCGGATGCGTGCGGATTGGAATGACCCGCTAGGCCCGCTGTGTTTGCCGAGCAGTAGATAGTCATGGGCATGGTCTGGTGTGATACGCCGCGACGGCAACCCGGTTCCCGCCTGAACGTGATGCACATCCGAGGTCGTGTCGGTATGGCTGAACATCGCCATCAGAGAGACAGATAGTGCATCTGCCAACGCGTGTAAGGTACCAAGGGACGGCGACACATGACCATTTTCGATCCGGCTGATCATCGGCGCGGAAACCTTTGACTGCGCGGCGAGTTCGGTCACCGTGAGCTGACGTTCCTGTCGCAAACGCTGCAGGGTTCGCCCGATCTCAAGTTCTGGTTCTGTTTTCTTGTCCTGCATCGGGCCGCTTTGACATTCCTTCTTCCAGATAAAGTAGCTGTGGCCTGAATTGCAGGATAGTAAAAGTGTGTTCTGACAAAAAACAAGCTTAGCTGAGCGATTGGAGCAAAACTGCGCCAATGCGATGAAGGCAGCGGTGTTTTGAACTTATTTTCCTTTCCAGACCGGATCACGCTTTTCAGCGAAGGCTTTTGCGCCTTCAAGCTGATCCTCGCTGGAATAGAGGATATCGACGGTGCGCAGCTGGCGCTTGGTGATGCGGTTCATGGCGTCCTGAAATTTGCTGTCTTCAGCTTCGCGCACGACCTCTTTGATCGCAGCATAAACCAGCGGAGGACCCGAGGCGAGCAGACGCGCCAATTCCCAGGCACGATCCATCAGTTGATCGGCAGGCAGGACTTCATTGACCAAGCCCCAACGCTGACCTTCTTCGGCATCGAACCAGCGTCCAGTCAGCAATAGCTCCATCGCGATGTGGTAGGGAATGCGTTTGGGTAGCTTGACGCTCGCCGCATCTGCAACGGTTCCGGATCGAATCTCAGGCAGGGCAAAAGTTGCGTGTTCAGCGGCCAGGATCATATCGGCTGAAATCGCAAGCTCGAGCCCGCCACCACAGGCAATACCATTGATGGCCGCGATGACCGGTTTGTTCAGATCGCGTAACTCCTGCAAACCGCCAAAGCCACCGACACCATAATCTCCATCTACGGCATCGCCTTCGGCGGCTGCCTTCAGGTCCCAGCCAGGGCAAAAGAATTTGTCACCTGCTCCGGTCAAGATCGCGACGCGCAGTTCGGGATCATCGCGAAACTCGGCAAATACCTGCCCCATGATGCGGCTGGTAGCTAGATCGATCGCATTGGCTTTTGGCCGATCCAGCGTCACTTCGAGAATTGCGCCGTCACGGCGGGTCTTGATCGGGTCCATTTCTCAGGCCTTTCTGATAAGCGCATCCACCGCCACCGCCCGGGTGGGCGTGCAGAGAAGCGGGTTGATTTCGACCTCGCCGAGCGTTTCGGCATTTTGCATTACATAGTCTTGAACGGCCTGAATGGCGGCAACGATTTCATCCATATCAGCCGCTGGTTGGCCGCGATAGCCTGCCAGCAATGACGCGATCTTTAGTTCGCCGAGAGCAGCGCGAATACTGTCGGATGTTGCCGGGACCAGAAGAGAGGTGGTATCGCGCAATATTTCGGTCAAGACACCACCGGCCCCTATTGTCAGCACAAAGCCATGGGCAGGGTCCCGCACCACACCGACGAGGATTTCAGCCACCGCACCCGTGATCATCTCTTCGATCAGAATCTCATCAGTTCCAATATCCGCTGCCACACCTGTCACATCGGCAGCCTGAACCCTCAATCGTACAGCGGAATGTTCGGACTTGTGGGCAAGGCCGACGCCTTTGACAGCAAATGGCGCTTCCATTTCTTGCGCCGCGCTGAGGGCTTCCTTTGCGCCACGAACGGACCTGTTCCGAGGGATGCGCAAACCATGGGCAGCCAGAGCTTGCTTGGCCTCGGCTTCGAACAGCGTATGCGTGACATCAGACGTACCCGGCAAGCAGACTAGCACGCTTGCAGGTGCGGCGACCTGACCCGCCGCGCGCGTGGCAGAAAGGGCTTCGCGGAGACCCATGAAGGGTACCACACCGGCCTCCATTAGGGTTTGTGCTACATCCTCAGGTAGCAATTCGGGCAGGGTAGAAACCACGGCAAAACGCGCACCCGTATCTGCCCGCACTTTTTGTGCTGTACGCGTGGCAGCGGCCCAATCTGTGGGATCGGTGGTCGGGTAATCAACGATCGTGAATGTCAGATCTATGTCGTCGCCAGTCATTCCCGCCCAGGCGTTCGCCATCGCCTCTTCATCGCGCCAGATATAGGTGTGGTAATCGAGTGGATTGCTTAGTGCGACCATCGGACCAAGCGCATCGCGCAATCGGGTTTGCTTGTCTCTGGACAGTTCTGGAAATCTGAGGCCAGTGCCGATCGCCATATCTGCGATCAGGCTGGCCTCGCCGCCCGAGCAGCTGATCGACGCAATGTTGCCCCCCGGCAAAGGCCCATAGCAATGTAACAGTTTCAAGGATTCCAGAAACTCGGGCAGCGAGGACAGGCGCGGGATGCCCAGCCGGTTTAGCAAAGCCTGCGCACCCGTATCGCTCCCAGCCAGTGAGGCGGTATGAGAAACTGTTGCTGCCTGCGCCTGTTCGGATGCACCCACCTTAAGTGCGATCAGAGGCACGCCTTTCCGATGTGCCTTGGCAGCAAGGGCCTCCCATTCGCGGATATCCTTGAAGCCCTCGATATGTAAACCGACGGCAGTGACCCGTGGATCATCGATCAGCGACATGGCAATCTCAGCCTGGCTGGTCTGCGCCATGTTCCCGCAAGTCACCATATAGGCAATCGGCAGGGCTCGTTTCTGCATAGTCAGGTTGATCGAGATGTTGGAGCTCTGGGTCAGAATGGCAACGCCTCGATCTACCCGAGCGGCTCCATGCTGATCGGGCCACAATAGCGCACCATCAAGCGCATTGATAAAGCCATAGCAGTTTGGCCCAAGAATGGGCATGCTGCCTGCTGCATTGATCAACTCTGATTGCAAATCTCCTCCTGCCTGATCCTCGGCTGCAGCTTCCGAGAAGCCAGAGGCAAAGCAAACTGCGCCGCCGCTGCCCATGTCTGACAGAACCTGAACGGCCTCAACGGTGGCGTGACGGTTGATGCCAACAAAGGCCGCGTCCGGGGACGATGGCAGGTCTTCAATCCGTGCGTAGGCGTTGTGCCCGGCAATTTCATCCGCCTTGGGATGGACAGGCCAGATTTTCCCTGCGTAGTCCATGCGTTCCGATTGCAGGATAACCTGCTTGCACCACGCGCCGCCGCCGATCACCGCGATGGATTCCGGGCGTAGAAGACGGGAGATATCCTTGCTCATTCGGGCCTCAGGCACCCAGAGGCCGCAGCAGATCACGACTGATGATATGCCGCTGGATTTCACTCGTACCATCCCAGATACGTTCTACGCGCGCATCCCGCCAGAACCGTTCGATCGGGAAGTCGTCCATCAGACCCATGCCACCATAGATTTGCAGCGTCGTATCCGTGACCTTTGCCAGCATTTCCGAAGCATAAAGCTTGGCCGAGGCAATCTCGCGATTTGAGGGCAAGTCCTGATCCAGACGCCATGCGGCCGCGAGCGTCAGCCAGTCAGCAGCGTCGATCTCGGTGATCATGTCGGCGATCTGAAAGCCGACACCCTGAAACTTACCGATCGGCTGGCCGAATTGCTTGCGCTCAGCCGCGTAGTTCAGCGCATAATCAAAACAGCGCCGCGCGCGCCCGACCGAAAAAGCAGCAACCGTCAGGCGCGTTGCATAGAGCCACTCGTTCATCACGGCGAAACCGCCATCGACCTCGCCCAGAACCTGTGTGTCAGGCAGGCGGCAATTGTCAAAATACAGGATATAGTTCTTGTAGCCTTTGTGGCTGACTGAATTGTACCCCTCGCGCACTTCAAAACCCGGCGTACCACGATCTACGAGGAATGTAGTGATCCGCTTTTTAGGGCCTTTCGGAGTTTCATCCACACCTGTTGCGATGAATACGATGAAGAAATCCGCGTGCTCCGCGCCCGAGATGAAGTGTTTCGAACCGTTGACGACCCAGTCACCGCCATCGCGTACGGCCTGACATTTCATGCCCCGAACATCTGAACCCGCGTCAGGTTCGGTCATAGCCAGAGCATCCATCTTTTCGCCACGCACGGCAGGCAACAAATAGCGTTCACGTTGGTCGGCGTTGCAGGCCATCAGGATATTCTGCGGGCGACCGAAGAAATGGGTCAATGCCATCGATCCTCGGCCGAGCTCGCGTTCGACAAGAGTGAAATCAAGATGCGAGAGACCTGCGCCACCAACTTCTTCGGGGAAGTTACAGGCATAAAACCCCAGTTCGATGCATTTCCGCTTGATTTCGTCTCCCAGCTCTTGCGGCACCTGTCCGGTGCGTTCGACCTCAGCTTCGTGGGGGTAAATCTCGTTCTCAACAAAGCTCCGCACTGTTGAGACGATCATTTCCTGTTCTTCGGTTAAGCCAAATTGCATGACGCGTTCCCCTGATGTCTGATTGGCAATGAAACGTAATTGCCTGACACAATGACATGCAGTAATCGTACGATATCATGCCGAGTTAGAAAAATTTGACCCAGATCTATAACTTTTTGCTGTTCGACGGGTTCTCGAACCTTTGCCTCGCCAACATGGTTGAGCCATTGCGCGCGGCGAACACTTTGGCGGGGCAGGATCTCTATGCCTGGCAGTTTTATTCACCCCATGGTGCGCCAGTCCAAAGCTCCAGCGGGTTGCAGGTCGCGCCGCATGGAGCGATGGGCATTGAGGCGGGTGATGCTTTGGTTGTCATGCCGTCTTATGGGTATCTGGAACACTCGGTTCCCGATACTCATCGCGCTTTGCGCAGGGCCGCAACCCGTCATCGCAAACTGGCTGGTCTGGACACAGGGAGTTGGTTGCTCGCGCGTGCGGGACTGTTGGAAGGGCATCGCGCGACCATTCACTGGGATGAACTTTCCCGGTTCGAAGAAACTTTTACCGATGTCGAGGTCGTGCAGGAACGTTTTGTGGTCGACCGGGACCGGATCACCTGTTCAGGCGCGATGGCTGCTTATGATCTGGCGACTGCTCTGATTCTTGCGGATCACGGGCCGCTGTTGTCGATGGAGGTGGCGCATCTTCTGATGAACCGTGGTGAACCAAGTGCTGCTTCATCACAGATGAAATCCGAAGACAGGCTGGTGAATCGGGTGCTGGGCGTCATGCAGGGCACGTTGGATGCGCCAGTAATGATAAAGGATATCGCTCGTCAGCTCGGGTGCTCTCAAAAGAAGATTGAGACCCGGGTTTTGTCCGAGCTGGGTGTAACACCGCAGGCGCTCTATCGTCGCCTGCGTCTGAATTTGGCGCGTAAACTTGCGGTCGAGACCCAGCAGTCCGTGGCCGAGATCGCCAGCCGCTGCGGGTATGAGAACCCAAGCGCAATGACGCGGGCGTTCCGGATGCAATTCGGGCAGACACCAACAGCCTATCGAAACGGGGAGTAACTTTGGGATTAGCCTCGCACGCGTGAGAGGTCCGGGTCATACGGGGACGGCGCAATCACCTCGGCCGCGATCATTTCTCCGCACAGGTCAAGTTGCATTCGGCTGCCGGGTTCGGAAAATTCCGGATTCACAAAGCCGTAAGCAAGGTTTAGCCCTGTTCTGTGGCCCCAGTCACCTGACGTGATCGTACCAACAACCATGTCGTCCAACATCAGGGAGGCTCCACCATGCGCCGGTGCTTTGGTTGCATCGATTTTCAGGCTTACCAGTTTCTTTTGAGGCCCGTTCTCAAGGCGTCTCTGCAACGCGTTTCGGCCAATGAAATCGCCTTTGGTCAGTTTCACGAACTGATCCAAACCGGTCTCAAACGGGTCGAACTCTGTGAGCAGATCGGCTTTCCAGTGCAAGAACCCTTTCTCCATCCGCATGGACTCGACGGCGCGAGCACCAAATAATTTCAAGTCACGCGTCTCGCCAGCTTTTCTGAGCGCCAGATAGGCCGCGTATAGTGAGGCGTTCGGGACATGTATCTCGTAGGCCAGTTCCCCTGAGAAGCTGATATTCAATACAGTTGCTGGCGCGGACCCGACAAAGCACTCGCGAACTGACAGCCAGGGAAAAGCTTCTCGCGACCAGTCTCCTCGAGCACAAGCGGACAGCACGTCGCGCGATTTGGGTCCGGCCAGCACTAATATTGTCTGATCATTGGTGAGTGAGCGGATTTGCACATCTTCGCCATCATGCAGATGCGCCTTTAGCCAGTCCATATCATGGTATTCGCTGGCGGCGGCGGACCCGTACCAGACCCGTGCCGGGCCGCGATCACTCGCGGGCAGGTTGGCGATGGTGGCCTCGGCTTTGACCATCCCGTGGTGGTTCAGCAGATAACCAAGGCCGACCCGCCCGTCGCGTTTTGTCACCGCGCCGCACATCATCCGATCCAGAAACCGATGCCGATCGGTTCCGGTGATTTCCAGCCGGTTGAAGCCGTTCACTTCGGCCAGTCCGACATTTTCCTGAAGGTTTCTGATTTCCGCCGCGACGACGTCAAAGGCCTCATCAAAACTGAAACTCAGCGTTGGGTGAAAATCAGGCGCAGGCTTGATATAGTCGAACCGCTCCCAACCGTTGACCACTGTAAATTCAGCCCCTTCTGCTGCGAGGATGGGGGTCAGCGGTGTGGTTTTGGCGGGGCGACCGGCAGGCCGGTGTTCGTGCGGGAAATGAAAGCGGAATTCATTCTGGTAATCTTCGATGGCTTTCAGCGCGGTCAGCTCCACATTTGTGTGGCCGGTAAACCGACGCGGATCAAGGCACCAGGTGTCATAGCAGGCTTCGCCATGAACGATCTGTTGGGCCAGCAGCCAGCCGTGGCCTCCTCCTTCACCTAGACCTGCGCGTAGGCCGATGATGCAGAAAGCATTGCGCTTTCCGGGGATTGGCCCGACCAAAGGTGCGCCGTCAATTGTGTAGGTGATCGGACCATTCACCACTGTATGAATACCGACATCCATCAGTGCAGGCATGCGTGCGAAGGCACCTTCCAGCACATCCGTCACGCGGTCCAGATCGTCAGGGCACAGCGCGTTCACAAAATTCGGATCGATCCCGTCCATGCCCCAGGTTTTGCAATCCTGCTCGTAGAAGCCGACCAGCAAGCCGTTCTTCTCCTGCCGACAATAATAGTCGCTGATCGGACAGCGCAGCAGGGGCATCCGATGGCCTGCGTCGCGGATCGCTTCGATTTCTTCTGTCAGAAAATACTGATGCTCCATCGAAGCGATAGGGTGGTGCACGCCCATCATCGCGCCCACTTCGTTGACCCGATAACCACAAGCGTTAACTACGATATCGCAGTCAATATTGCCGTGTTCCGTGTGAACCGTCCAGGTATCGTCCTTGTGCTGTGTCAGTCCTGTGACCGGAGTATTGCGATATACCTCGGCCCCGGCTTTGCGCGCACGGCGTGCCAGAGCTTGGCACAGTTGAGCCGGATCGATGTCGCCATCTAGCGGATCCCATAGCCCACCGAGAAGGTTGTCGGTGGAAATCAACGGGTGCCGGCGGGCGCATTCCTCTGCATCTATGACCTCGAAATGCACATCCATTCCGCGCGCCATAGACGCAAAATGATGGTACCCCTGCATCTGCTCAGGCGTATTTGCAAGCCGGATGCCACCGTCACCGTGATGGTAGTTGATAGGATAGTCCGGATCCTCGGCCAGTTCCTTGTACAGGTTGATCGAGTGGGTCTTCAGACCAACCATGGTCTGGTTCATGCCAAAATTGGTCACCTGCGCGGCCGAATGCCAAGTTGTGCCGCTGGTCAACTCATCGCGCTCGACCAGCACCACATCGGACCAACCTTCACGGGTCAAGTGATACAGAGTCGAGCAGCCGGCGATACCGCCGCCAATGACGACCACTTTAGTGCGCGATTTCATCAAGGACCCTCCGGTACGTAGTCTTTTGGGGATTAGCCTGTTCTGTCAGTTGGTTCACAAGCGGCTGGATATTGTTACGTAAAAAATCGAAAATAAAAGCTCATTAACTCGTAGTAATTCGAATGCGGTTGAAATTGGCTTTAGGCGTTTAGTTGAATTGATCCACCTGATGCGGTTGGAGGATCACAAATGGCTGCGCCGCAGGCGAAAAGGTCCGGTCGAAAAGGACGTATCGCACAGCGGGCTGAAAAGCCTGCGCTCGACCCCTGTCCGCCAGGTCAACCGGGAGGCGCTTACAAACCCTTGACTGGGGTTGAGCTTGAGCGGATTTACAACACAGCTCTGGATCTTCTTGAGAAGCTGGGGATCGGCGAGGTGCCGGATCGCTTGCGTTCTGATTTGTTGGCGGTTGGGGCGCAAGATAGCGGGGAGGGGAGGATACTTTTTTCGCCTCAACTTGTGGAACAGGCGATTGATCAGGCAGCCAAGACCTTCGTTCTGCACGGGCGTGATCCAGCCCGATCCATCGAAGTTGGCGGTAATCGCGTCTATTTCGGAACCGGAGGGGCGGCGGTTCAGACGCTTGATCTGCGCAGTGGTCGCTATCGGCCTTCAACCTTGCAGGACTTGCATGATTTCACGCGTCTTCAAGATGTCTTGCCAAATGTCAGCTGGTTCACGCGCTGTTGCGTTGCAACCGATCTGGAGGAAACCTTCGATCTGGATGTGAACACCGTCTATGCGCTGTTGAAGAATACCTCCAAGCCCACCGCGACGTCTTTTACATTGGCGCAGCACGTTGCGCCAATTGTTGAGATATTAGATATCGCAGCCGGGGGACCCGGCGAATTCGCAAAACGCCCGTTCATGAAAGCACATATAAGCCCGGTGATCTCGCCGATGCGCTACGGCGAAGACGCAGTGGATGTGGTCTACGCCTGCATCGAACACAATATTCCGATTTCTTGCATCACCGCTGCTCAGGCCGGCGCGACTGCACCAGCGACCTTGGCTGGTTTTCTGGCGCAGTCATTGGCAGAAACTCTTGCGAGTCTGGTAATGGTCCACGCGATCCAGCCCGGGTTTCCTATGGTCTTTTCAAATTGGCCACTGGTGATTGACCTTCGGACCGGCGCGTTCTCAGGTGGCAGCGGAGAGACGGCTGTCCTGAATGCAGCATCAGCACAATTATCAAATTGGCTTGGGCTGCCGTCAGGCGTGGCCTGTTCGATGTCTGATGCCAAGGCGATCGACGCTCAATACGGGATGGAAAAGGGACTGACCTCAATGGCGGCGGCGCTGGCAGGTGGTAATCTGATCTATGAAAGCTCGGGCATGACGGCCTCGTTGCTGGGTGCAAGTTTTGAGGCGTTCGTGCTGGATGATGAGATGCACTCGTACACCTACCGCGCTTTGAGGGGGATAGAGGTGACACACGAGAATCTGGGCTTTGACGCAATCTGCGAAGCAGTTCTGGGCGAGGGCCATTTTCTGGGTGGTCAGCATACTTTTGCGGCCATGGAACGGGATTACTTTTATCCCTCACTCGCAGACAGGGATGAGCCCCGGACTTGGGCAGAAAACGGAGCGCAAGATGCCTGGAGCCGCGCGCGACATCGGGCGCAAGAAATTTTGCAGACCCATACGCCAAGATACCTGTCAGACGAACAGGATCGGCAAATCCGAGATCGCTTCAACATTCTTTGAAAGCTGATCCAGTGCTATTCGATAAGTTTGAAACTATCCGTCAGCCACGGGATATCATCGCGCAGTGGGGAAATGATGCGGTCATTGATCAATGATCGGGTTTTGGCATCCACAAGCTCAATCACTGATCTTGAACAATCCGGCGTCGCGACCAGCGCCAGTGTGCGTGCAAAGCTCTTGCCCGGAAATGGGTGCATGCACAGCTTTGATTGGAACCGCTTTGCCCGAGAATACAGCAGCGGCGTCGTGATGGTCCAACCCGCACCGGAGGACACCATCGACATCAGCGTCTGATTGTTGCTGCATTCAAACCTGTGAGAGGACGAAATCCCCATCCGGCGTAATTGGGACTCGATCTGGCGCGCGATGATCAGATTGCTGGAATATCGTAGAAACGGCAATTTGGTTCGACCCTCAACAATGTCGTGCAAAGACTTGTCACTCACCGCAGGCAAAACGATCACAAATGGATCGCGCAGAAGGGGGCGATCCTGCAGATCGCGCATACGTTCGCTAGGAGTAGTGGAAATCCCCAGATCCAACTGCCTGTCGCGCAGCATAACGATAATCGCGTGGCTGGAATCCGTGTGGTACATGAAATCACAGGCGGGCATATTCGCGAATAGATAGACCGCCAGCTCTGGAATGATGTCGCTGTCGAAGTCTTCGATCGTGCCGAAACGCAGATAGCTGGCCTCGGTGATGCTTCCTGCAGACGCTTCGGCCTTGGCCTTTCGGATCAGGTGCAGCGCATCGTCGATATTGCGCAGGAAGACCCGGCCCTTTGGGGTCAGAACCATGGGTCTACGGGTGTGGTTGAACAGCTCAACGCCCAGATGGTCTTCGAGATTGCGCAGGTGATGGGAAACGGTGCTGATCGTCAGCCCTGTTTCCTTGGCGGCCGCCTGTAGCGAGCCCTTTTGCGCACATATCTGAAACAGTTCCAGCCATTTGAGACTGAGGTCTTTGGGAGCAGACTGACGCGGCATTCCGGTTCTTTCGTGAGATCAGGGCGGTCCTGACGAAAATACGCAGATTTTGAAAGCTTTGATATCAGAATCTTGGAATTCTGGCTCAATTGCCGAGCAATCAGGTTTCAGAGCTTTCCAAAAAGCCGCGCGCGGTCTGTGCAGCATCCGCGATATGGCTTTCGACTGCTTTTCGGGCTTTGGCAGGATCACCACTGAGGATGGCATCATGGATGGCAGTCATGTGGCTCATCCCAGAACGCTCTCGATTCCGCGCTGCGAGGGTCAAGGCCCGCAGGCGGCTGATCCGGCCGTTCAGACGTTGCACGACATCCCAGGCGATGCTGTGCCCAGCCTGTAGAAAAATCAGTTCATAGAAGCGAGTTGTGGCCTGTAGCAGATTTGACCATTCGGTGTCATTCTGCGCCGCGCCCACTGCTTTCAATGCCTTGCCCAGATCGTTTGCGAAACCTGTCTCATGCGCTTGTGCACAGGCGGCGGCGGCTGAGCCTTCTAGCTGTAAGCGGATGTCATAGATTTGCCGCGCTTGGTCCCAGCTGAGGGTCGAGACGATTGGCCCGCGGTTGGGGATAATCTCAACCAATCCTTCGGCTTCCAGAAACCGGATCGTCTCGCGGATGACGGTGCGGCTGACACCAAGCTGATCGCAAAGCGGGCGTTCAACAAGCCGCTCACCGGGGGCAAAATGCCCGGCGATGATCGCTTCGCGCAGGCGCGCTTGCACGATATCCCGCAAGGTTTGCGGTGCTTTTTCGATCTTTTGTAGGGTGGAGTCGGTGTTCATCATCGACGCTTTCATATCTGTGGTACGGATCCGGAACAAGTATGATTGACATATCGTATTATGGTATACCATATTCTCGACCAAAGGCTTGCCAAAGGAATCACCATGTCCGCCGAAATTCGAAAAACGCTTCTGCATGTCGAAGACACTCTGATCGAGGGTGGTAAGTTGGCGGACACTCCGCTGAAGCTAATTGCCGCAATAGCTGTCATTCGGAACCCTTGGGCTGGTCAGGGTTTTGTCGAAGATCTTGGCCCCGCGATCCGCGATTGCGCCCCCGGATTGGGGGAGTTGCTGACCAAAATGATTTTGGATGCTTCAGGTGGCGGCGACCGGGTCGAAGCCTATGGAAAATCCGCGATTGTGGGCTTGAACGGAGAGGTCGAGCATGCGTCGGCCCTGATCCACACGCTGCATTTTGGCAATCATTATCGCAAAGCAGTTGGAGCGAAATCCTACCTTTCCTTCTGCAATACGCGCGGCCCGGCCAATGCGCCGCTGCTGATCCCCTTGATGGACAAACATGATGGCGGTCGTCGCTCTCACTACCTTACGATCCAGACTTCGGTCGCAGATGCACCTGCGGCAGATGAGATTCTGATTGCACTGGGTGCATCGATTGGAGGGCGGCCGCACCACCGGATCGGGGATCGCTATCAGGACATCGAGGAACTTGGTCATGACGTTGACAACCCTGCAGCTGTCTAACTCGGGCCGATCAGTCGCGTTCAGAGAGGCGGGCGAAGGGCAACCGGTCTTTATGATCCATGGCGTAGGCATGCAATCTGCGGCCTGGGGCCCTCAGTTTGACACGCTGAGCCAGCATTGCCGTGTAATTGCGGTTGATCTGCCGGGGCATGGAGGCAGTGACCGTCTGCTATCTGGAAGCCAATTGCCGGATTTTGTCGGCTGGATACATGATGTTGTCGACGCATTGAATCTGGCTCCGGTCGCAATCATCGGGCATTCAATGGGGGCACTGATTGCCGCCGGCTTTGCGGCAGAGTATCCCGATATCACTAGCCGTGTTGCTATGCTGAACGGCGTCTTCTGTCGCGATGCCTCAGCCCGCGCCGCAGTCATCCAACGGGCCGCAGAAATCAGCGCGGGTCGAGTTGATCTGGAAACGCCGTTGTCGCGCTGGTTTGGTGACAGTCCGGGTGATCTGGCTGCCCGTGCGCAGGTGGCGTCGTGGCTTGGGTCTGTGGATCAACGAGGCTACGCCATCGCCTATTCCGCTTTTGCGCGGGGCGATGCCACTTACGCCAGCAAGATGAATCTGATTTCGTGCCCGTTTCTGGCGCTCACCGGTGACGGAGACTCGAACTCAACCCCGGCTATGTCACAAGCTATGGCCGCAGCAGTTCAAAACGGTCGGGCCGTTGTGATCCAAGGCCACCGACATATGGTGAACTTGACAGCACCCGATGAAGTAACAGCGCATCTGGTTGAATGGCTCGGCCAGCCCGCCGAAGAAAGGATTGCGCAATGACCTCGCTTGATCCCCGCACGCTGCGAAATGCATTTGGAGCGTTCATGACGGGCGTCACCGTGGTTACTTCGCATGATACCCAAGGTAACCCGATCGGGTTTACCGCGAACTCGTTCACATCCGTCTCACTAGACCCGCCGCTTGTGCTGGTTTGTCTCGCCAACAGTTCAAAGAACTATGACGCATTGATTGCCGCTGACGGGTTTGCCGTCAATATCCTGTCAGAGACACAGATCGAGGTATCCAATACCTTTGCCCGGCCCGTCGAAGACCGGTTTGCCAGCGTCGAGTGGCGGCGTGGACCTGCGGGATCGCCGTTGATCGATGGGTCGTCGGCTTGGTTTGACTGCTCTATGCACAAAACCGTCGAAGCGGGGGATCATGTGATCCTGATCGGCGAGGTCAAAGCCTTCGACAATACTCCGGCACCCGGTCTCGGATATGTCAGGGGGGCCTATGTAACACCATCAACAGCTGCTGGTGCCTTGATGCAGGACACCGGCCTGATCGTCTCAGCCTTGATCGAACGCGCAGGTGAGGTTCTGTTGATCGATGCCGGTGACGGCGCGCTTGCACCGCCCGAGGCAGTGGTTGGGTCAGAAGGTGTTTCAGCGGCATTGGAACAATTGATTGAGGCCACCGGGCTGACCGCAGAGCCGGGCTTTGTTTATTCGGTTTACGAGGATGCTGAGAAAAAGCGTCAACATATCGCGTTTCTGTGTCAGGCCGCAGATGGTGAGCCGAAGAAAGGTAATTTCGTCCCGCTGGACGTCGTATCCTTTGGCACTGTAACCGACACGGCGACCCGAACCATGCTGGAACGATTGTCCGAGGAATCCCGGCTGGGAGATTTTGGCATTTACTACGGAAACAAGAACAGCGGCGAGGTTCGCCCGATTACACGAGGAGGTCACTGACATGCGGTTTTCGCTTTTCGTTCATATGGAACGCACCTCTCCCGATCAGGACCAGAAGGAGCTGTATGAAAACTTCATAGAACTGGCCAAGATCGCTGATGCGGGTGGTATGCATGCGGTCTGGACCGGCGAACATCACGGGATGGATTTCACCATCTCGCCGAACCCGTTCCTGAATATCGTCGATCTGGCACGCCAGACCAACAATGTGCGTCTGGGAACCGGAACCGTTATCGCTCCGTTCTGGCATCCGATCCGGCTGGCCGGAGAGGCCGCAATGACGGACATGATCACGAATGGCCGTTTGGATCTGGGCATCGCGCGTGGCGCCTACAGCTATGAATACGAGCGGATGGTGCCGGGGCTGGACGCCTGGGAGGCAGGCCAGCGTATGCGCGAGCTTGTTCCGGCAGTGCGGGGTCTTTGGGAGGGCGATCATGCGCTGGACGGAGAGTTTCATTCTTTCCCGGCAACCACATCTTCGCCCAAGCCTCTGCAACAAAACGGTCCACCGATCTGGGTTGCCGCGCGCGATCCCAACAGTCATGAGTTTGCGGTATCGAACGGTTGTCACGTGCAGGTCACCCCTTTGTGGCAGGGCGACGAAGAGATCACCCGGCTGATGGATACGTTCAACGCAGCCTGCGCCAAATTCCATGACGTCCCGCGCCCCGAAATCATGCTGTTGAACCACACCTATATCGCCTCGGACGAGGCGGATGCCCGTCGCGCGGCGGAAGAGATCAATCGCTTTTATTGCTATTTCGGTGCGTGGTTCAAAAACGAACGCCCAGTGTCGCAGGGACTGATCCAGGCGCTGAGCGATGACGACATCGCTAACCATCCCTTCTATTCGCCCGAGGCGATGATCCGGGACAACGTGATCGCCACGCCCGACAAAGCAATCGAACGCATCAAGGGCTATAGCGATCTTGGATATGATGAGTATTCTTTCTGGATCGACAGTGGGATGAGCTTTGAGCGCAAGAAAGCCTCGCTAGAGCGGTTCATCGCGGACGTCATGCCCGCCTTCGCCTAAGGAGAGAAAATGCGGCAGTTTCAGCACTATATCGGCGGCACGTTTTCGGATGGGACCGCGCAGTTCGACAGCCTTGATCCCGCGACGGGCACCGTTTGGGCGAAAATGCCTGAGGCCCGAACACATGATGTGAACGCCGCGGTTGAGGCTGCGTGTTCTGCGCTGAATGCCCCCGAATGGGCGACCATGACAGCAACGGCTCGTGGTAAACTGTTGTACCGGTTGGCCGATCTGGTCGCCGAAAATGCTCAGACCTTAGCCGAGCTTGAAACGCGCGATACCGGCAAGATCATTCGCGAAACCTCTGCTCAGATCGCCTATGTCGCGGACTACTACCGTTACTATGCCGGATTGGCGGACAAAATCGAAGGGGCGCACCTGCCGATCGACAAGCCCGACATGGAGGTTTGGCTGCGCCGCGAACCAGTTGGTGTGGTGGCCGCCATAGTGCCGTGGAATTCGCAACTGTTCCTGTCTGCGGTCAAGATTGGCCCGGCGCTTGCCGCCGGTTGCACAGTCGTTCTGAAAGCATCCGAAGATGGTCCGGCCCCGATGCTGGAATTCGCGCGTATTTTCGATCAGGCAGGCTTCCCGCCCGGAGTTCTGAACGTCATCACCGGCTTCGGGCCGGAATGCGGCGCCGTTCTGACCAGTCACCCGGATGTCGATCATGTTGCCTTTACAGGCGGCCCGGAAACCGCGCGCCATATCGTGCGCAACTCGGCTGAAAACCTCGCTTCGACTTCGTTGGAACTGGGCGGAAAATCCCCGTTCATCGTGTTCGAAGATGCCGATATCGAAAGTGCTGTGAACGCGCAGGTCTCGGGGATCTTTGCTGCGACCGGGCAAAGCTGCGTGGCGGGATCGCGATTGGTAATCTCTGACAAGATCAAAGATGAGTTTCTGGCCCGGCTCACCGAAAAAGCGGGTGAGATCGTGATCGGGGCGCCCGATGACCTAAAGACCGAGGTTGGCCCGCTGTGCACTCAGGCTCAGCTTGTGACTGCTGCAGATCTGGTTGCTGCTTCCGTCTCGGCAGGGGCTACCGTGATAGCGGGTGGGCAACCTTTGGACCGTGAGGGGCACTATTTTCCACCGACAATCATTGATTGTACGGACGCGCCTGATGCGCCCTGTCTGACGCGCGAAGCCTTTGGTCCGATCCTCTCGGTCGTCAGTTTCGGGACCGAAGCGGAGGCGGTACAAATAGCCAACAACACCGCGTTTGGGCTGGCGTCGGGTGTCTTTACCAAAGACTTGACCCGCGCACATCGAATGATCCGCAGAATTCGGGCTGGCATTGTCTGGGTTAACACATATCGCGCGGTCAGCCCGATTGCTCCATTCGGAGGTCATGGACTGTCGGGCCACGGGCGCGAAGGGGGCCTGCAGGCGGCGCTTGATTACACACGGGTCAAATCGGTCTGGTTGCGCACAAGCGACGATCCGATCCCCGATCCGTTCGTGATGCGGTGAATCTGACCAATCAACAGGATCCTTGGGCCAGATTTAGCACACTTTAGACAATCGCATCTCTGCCGCGCGTGCGTGGCCTTCCATGCCTTCCATCCGACTGATCCTAGCAGTGCGTTCAGCAAGCTCGTGCGAGGCTTGCGCTGTGCAGCGCTGCCAAGTCACCGTTTTGGTGAATTTATGCACTGACAGACCGCCGGTATATCGGGCCGCTCCGCTTGTTGGCAAAACATGATTTGGCCCGGACGTCTTGTCGCCGAAGGGCACTGTTGTTTCGGCACCCAGAAACAGCGATCCATAGGTGGTCAGTTGGTCCAGCCACCAATCCAGGTCCTCGGCGATCACCTGCAGATGTTCGGGCGCGTAGTTGTTGGCGACCCTGGCAGCCTCGTCGCGGCTGTCGCAAAGAATGATCTCGGCCCGGTCGCGCCATGCCGTGCGCGCTGCACTAGCGTTCGGCTCGGGAAGACTTTCGATCAGGGCATCGGCGCGTGCGATAACGCCCTGGGCCAGAGCTTTATCAGTGCTGACCAGCCAGACAGGGCTATCGACGCCGTGCTCGGCTTGGCTCACCAAATCCCAGGCGACGGTCTCGATCGATGCTGTGTGATCGGCAATGACCAAGGTATCGGTTGGACCTGCAAACATGTCGATGCCAACCTTACCAAACAGCATCCGTTTCGCCTCGGCGACATAGGAGTTTCCCGGACCGACAAGAATATCAGCTGGCCGCGCACCAAAAAAGCCATGGGCCATCGCAGCAATCCCCTGAACTCCGCCCAGATTCAGGATCAGATCTGCACCGCTAAGGTCCATCGCATAAACTATTGCATCAGGGATGCCCGCACCGGGACGCGGTGGCGAGACCGCCGTGATGTGGGACACCCCAGCCACCTTTGCCGTGGTAATCGTCATCAACGCACTTGCGATATGGCTATACCGACCACCAGGAACGTAACATCCCGCGCTCGAGATCGGGATCTGTTTCTGACCTGCGATCAGGCCGGGCATCACCTCGATCTCGCATTCGCTCACCGTGGTCATCTGCGCTTCGGCAAATCGACGGATATTGGCATGGGCAAAGCGGATGTCGTCTTTGACCTGTTCAGGCACGCGGTCACATGCGGCTTTGCGCGCTTCATCAGTCAACACGAACTCTCCCGTCCAGCCATCGAGCGTTCCGGCATAGCGCCGAACGGCCTCTTCGCCCTCGCGCTCGATATTGGAGAGCATGATTGCGACGATATCGCGGATATCCGAATTTTCTGCATCGGGGCGGGGCAGGGCGGTTTTCAGATAAGAGACGGCCATGGGAAACCTCAACGCGTCAGAGAGTGGGAGTGGATAGCGCCTGCCAGAATATCGACGGTGTCGATGATCGGAACGCTTTTGGGCAAGTCGCGGGTGAGCAGAGAGAATTCGGAGCAGGCCACAAACAAAAGCGCGGCACCCCGGCCCGAAAGGGCGTTAGCAGCGTCGGAAAGTGTGCTGAGTGCAGCGCCGGTTGGCCCTTCAGATTTGATGTGGCGGATCGTGCCGAGCATCCTATCTTCATCCTCGGGCCAGATTGCGGTAAATCCGGCGCGGTTCAGGGGGGCGTCAAAAATTCCGACCTTTCGCAGCGCTGGGGAGGCAAGAATTCCGACCTGGCTGCCAGAAGGCAGGAGTTGCGCCGCTTGATCCACGGACAGGTCTACCATGTTCAGAAAGGGGATCGAGACGGCGTCCTCTATCTGCGCCGCATAGTGGTGTGCGGTGTTACACGGCATCGCAAGCGCGGTTGCCCCTGATTGCTCCAATCTTCTCGCCATATCGGCCAGAACCGGCCCGGGATCAGACCCGTTGCCCTCGATCAGGTGCGAGATGCGGGAAGGCACCTGTGGGTTCATGTCAATCAGTAGTGGCAGGTGATCGGCATCATCCGCCGCCTGTACCGTGGATAACACGCGCTGCTGCAACAGAATTGTCGCCTCGGGGCCCATTCCGCCCAATATGCCGGTGACGCGGGGTTTCATGCGAAGACCTGCTTGCTGGAACTTATCACCGTGATTTACAGATTGACCCAGCGGTCGGTGTGATCGAAAGCGAAATCATAACCGAACAGGCCAACCGAGCCTCCGGTATGCAAGAACACCACACGCTCATCCTTGAACGAGCCTTTGCGCGCCAGATCGATTAGACCGGCGGCCCCTTTGGCGGAATAGACCGGGTCGAGCAGAATGCCTTCCAGTTCGGCAAACATGCGGATCGCCTCAATGCCGCTTTCGGTCGGCAAGCCGTAGCCGTCGCCTACATAGTCGGTATTGGCCATCACATCCTCGCGCTGCACCACGTCTGGGCAACCCAATTTCTCAGCCGTGTTGCAGGCTAGATCATAGACCATCTGCTCTTGCTTGGGCTGCGGCGCGCGGGTGCCAATACCAAGAACCGGAATGCCCGTATTCATGGCGCAAAGCCCGGTGACCAGCCCGGCTTGCGTGCCCGAGGAGCCCGTCGCATGCACCACGCGATCGATTTTGAGACCGGCGTTATTGGCTTGGCTCACAAGCTCTAGCGCGCAGTTCACATAGCCAAGCGCTCCGGTCGAGTTCGAGCCTCCGCCCGGAATAACATAGACGTTGTGACCTTCTTCACGCTTCTTCGCGGCCGAACGCTCCATCTCGGCGGGCATGTCGTGGCCGCCGGGAAACTTCTCGGTGGTTGCGCCATGCAGATGATCCAGCAGGACATTGCCATTGTTGTTGTAGTTGGCGTTGTTATAGCTGGTGCGGTCTTCCAGTAGGATATGACATTTCAAACCCAGCCGGGCAGCGAATGCAGCGGTTTGACGCGCATGGTTCGATTGCGTTGCCCCTTGCGTCATCACCATGTCTGCGCCTTGTTCGAGCGCTTCGCCGAACAGAAACTCTAGTTTGCGGGTCTTGTTGCCACCCGTCGACATGCCGGTGCAGTCGTCTCGCTTGATCCACAGATCGATTCCCAGAGCCTCGGACATACGATCCATCCGTTCAAGCGGTGTTGGCAGATGGGCAAGAAAAACACGGGGAAAACGGGAAAGATGCATCAAGCTGTCCTGATCTGGGCCCGGCACATGGTTCAAGACCGGTAGGTCTTGCCAACATGTGCCGCTGGGTAGGTTTCTGGGTTTAGAATGCCGCCTGTATTCAAGCCGCAAGGTCAGGCCTAATCACAGCGGATGGGGCGCGTCGGTCAAGCGCACTGTACCCGGTTTCGAAAAAGCCGGAAAATAACTTCGATATTGCGCTCAGATTACCTGGTTGCTCATTCGGGGGGTGCGGGAATGGTTCGAAAGTCGTCATTCAACCACGGAAACCGCGAATTCATAGGCTCGGTCACATGACGACGGATCAGGTTTTGCAGTGTGTTGTGGATCAGTCGTGTGGTTGTCGACGGATAGATATTGGTCGTGAACAACGATACGGTACGCGCAAAGCTTTTGCCCGGGAAAGGTAATGCGCGTGTATCTTTGTGGAATCGCCGTGCGCGATAGTAGCTGGCGGCAGTCGTGATCGTCCAACCACTGCCCCCGGCGACAAGTCCGATAATTGACTGATTACATTCAAGTTCGAACCGGTTGGGTAGGTTAATCTTGCTGCGGGTTAGCTGAATTTCGATGAGTCTGCCTATGGTGTGATCACGCGAATATCGTAAAAGCGGAAGCGGACTGTCTGATTTGGTCAGTTCCTCGACCGGTCCGTCATATGCAGGCGGAAGAATGACGATAAACGGATCTCGAAGTAGCGGGAATTCGATTAACCCCTCAAAGTGCTCAGGAGGTCGGGTCGCAACGCCTGCATCCAGCTTTTGAGACTGCAGTTTGTCAAGAATCTCATGGCTGGGGCGGGTAAAGTGGCGAAAATTGCACCGCGGCAGGCTTGCAGAGAGATGACGGAAGAGTTCTGGCGCGACCCGGCTGTCAAAATCGTCAATCAGGCCCAGACGCAAATCTGTTGCATGTTGCCAACTGCCCGAGCGAAGCTCGGCCTCGCCCCGTTTCAAGGCGATCAGGCCGTCATGCACATGTCGTGAGAACACCGTGCCTGCGGGTGTCAGACCCATGGGTCTGCGGCTGTGGTCCACCAAATCCACATCCAGCGCCTTTTCAAGACTGCGCAAATGATTGGAGACCGTACTGATTGACAAACCGGTTTCAGCTGACACCTTTTGGATTGAACCCAACTTGGAAATAAGTTGGAAGACCTCCAGCCACCTGAGACTGAGTGCTTTCTTTGTCATCGGGGGCTCCCAAACCAGCGAATTATCAGTCAAAAGCGAAACAAAGTTTCGCTTTTTACGCAACCAGTATTTTGATTTACTAATTCAACGCGTAGGGACTATGGTTTTTCTACTGTTCCAGAGTTCGGACGTTTCAAGAGCCGACAAGTGGAACCAGCAGGGAGAAAATAGTCAAAATGATCAAGAAATATCTGCTCACAACAGCATATGCCGGGATTGCGGCCGTCACCGCTTCACAGGCCGCCGCGCTTGATGAACTGACGGTTGCTTATTTCCTCGAATGGCCGATGCCGTTCCAGTATGCGAAAGCAAACGGAACCTACGAAGAAGAACTGGGCGTCAAGATCAACTGGGTGTCTTTCGACACCGGTACCGCCATGTCAGCTGCGATGGCCTCGGGTGATGTACAGATCGCGGTCAGCCAAGGGGTGCCACCGTTTGTGGTAACCACTTCGGCCGGTCAGGACATCCAGATCGTCGATGTGGCGGTTAGCTATTCAGACAACGACAACTGCGTTGTTGCCGAAGCGCTTGAAATCGACAAGGGCAACGCGGGTGAACTGAACGGCAAGAAGGTCGGTGTTCCGATCGGTACAGCTGCGCATTACGGTTTCCTGTCGCAAATGTCTCACTTTGGTGTCGACATCGGTTCAATGGAAATTGTTGACATGGCTCCGGCCGATGGCGCCGCGGCATTTGCGCAGGGCAACCTCGACATGGTTTGCGGCTGGGGTGGCGCGCTTCGTCGTATGACCGAGCATGGCAACATTCTGCTGACCGGTGCTGAAAAAGAAGAGATCGGTATCCTGGTGTTCGACGTCACTAGCGCTCCGGCAAGCTTCATCGAAGAAGAGCCCGAGCTTCTGTCGAAGTTCCTTAAGGTTACCGCAGATGCCAACGCCAAGTGGAACGCAGGCGACAGCAAAGATGAAATGCTGCCGGTGATTGCAAAGGATGCTGGTATGGATCCTGCAGACGCTGAAGCCACAATCGCGACTTTCACCTTCCCGTCAGTTGAAGACCAGCTGTCCGAGAAGTGGCTGGGAGGTGGCGCGCAAGACTTCATGCAGGGTGTTGCAAACGTGTTCGTGTCGGCAGGCAGCATCGAATCCGCTCTGGATTCGTATGATGGTGCCGTTAATGCAGGCCCGCTGACAGCTGCGAATAACTAATCACGCAAGACATTTCATGCGACCGGCCCCGGTTTCGGGCCGGTCGACAGCTATGAAAGCAGGAAGGAGGCAGGATGCCTGAACTGGACATCGTAGAATTGTCCATGCGCTTTGACTTACCCAACGGCTCCTCAGTACAGGCCCTACAAGATGTTTCACTCAGCCTTAAAGAGGGTGAGCTGATGTCTGTCCTTGGCCCGTCGGGCTGTGGTAAAACGACGTTGCTGAACATCGTTGCAGGATTTCTGGCGCCGACATCTGGCAAGATTGAATTGAACGGCCATCTGGTCAAAGGCCCTGATGCTGAACGCGGGATGGTGTTTCAGAAGGGCGCATTGTTCGAATGGATGAATGTGCGGGAAAATGTCGAGTTTGGCCCGCGCATGAAAGGCATGCCCAAAGCCGAGCGTGACCAGATTTCAGACCATCTGCTTGAGGTCGTCGGGCTTCAGGATTTCAAGGACAAGGCGGTTTATGAACTATCGGGCGGGATGCAGCAGCGTGTTGCGTTGGCGCGGTGCCTGGCAAACGAGCCGGACGTCATCCTGATGGACGAACCGCTGGGTGCTTTGGATGCGCTGACCCGTGAGAAAATGCAGGGCCTTGTCCTGAAGCTTTGGAAAGAAACAGGCAAGACGATCATCCTGATCACCCACTCGGTCGAAGAGGCCTTGTTGCTGGGTGAGCGTCTGATTGTCATGGCCCCCAGACCGGGGCGCATTCACCGCGAATACAATCTGCCTTTTGCTGAACGCGGTGTGAATGCCGATCTGCGTGATGTGAAGAAATCCGAAGGTTTTGCGGAAAAGCGCGATGAGATCCTCTCGATGATCTGGGAGATGGAAGAAGAAATTATGGGTCGGACGGAGCAGGCATCATGATTGTACTTCTCTTCTATATCGGCCTGTTCGGTGGCGCGTTTTTTATCGTCTACGCGTTACGCCGCGGTTTGCAATCGCGTCAGGATTTCACAAGCTTGAAAACTGTGACTTTCGGCGACGAAAGTGCCGTACGAGCGGATAGGGCTGCATCGATAATCTCGGTTCTCGTGATCTTTGTAATCTGGGCGGCTTTCACCGGCTCGAAGTTGTTTCCGATCCATGTGCCGGGCCCATTTGTGGGTGATACGCAATTCACCTATACGCTCGAAAACGCGGATGGCAGCACGGATGAAGCCACGATTTTTGTTCGTGTTCCAGCCTTCGGTGAGGAAGCAGAAAAATTCGAGGTCGAGCCCGGCAGCGGATTTGCCAAAGACGATGCGGTTGCTGCTGCTGCGGGCCGCTCATCGACGATCCTGTTCGACAAGAACGATGATGCTAAACGTAATGAGGGTGCAAAGATCGTCGCGATCAACGGCACACCTATAGGTGAAGGCCAAAAGGTTGATACAGGCGATGGTACCGTAACGCTGACCGGGAAAGGGGCGATCAGTTTCACCCCCAAACAGGGCTTGCAGATGAACCCCATCTGGCTTCCAGCCCCTGAAACCGTTGTGGCCCGGTTCTTTGAGATTGCGAATGAAGGCTACCAGAACTTCTCGCTTTGGGAGCATCTGGGCTGGTCGCTGTTGCGCGTGATTGCTGGGTTTATCGCAGGTGCGCTTGTGGGGATTCCGCTGGGTTATGCAATGGGCCTATCCGGTTGGTTCCGAGGCTGGTTCGATCCGATTGTCGAGTTCATGCGACCGGTGCCGCCACTTGCGCTGATCCCACTGGTGATCATCTGGTTCGGCATCTGGGAGACCGGCAAGATCGTTCTGCTGTTCCTTGCGGCCCTTTGGATCATGACCATCGCCGCGCGGGCTGGTGTGTCCGGTGTGAACATCTCGAAAATCCACGCAGCGTATTCTCTGGGGGCGTCGAAATGGCAGATCATGCGCCATGTGATCGTGCCCAACTCGCTGCCCGAGATTTTCACCGGTGCACGTGTGGCCATGGGTGTCTGTTGGGGAACTGTTGTTGCGGCTGAACTGGTTGCCGCACAAAAGGGCGCCGGCATGATGATCATCGCCGCATCCAAATTCCAGCTGACCGACATTGTCATCATGGGGATCGTCCTTATCGGGGTGATCGGATATGGAATCGATATCCTGATGCGCAAGGCCGAGAATTGGCTGGTGCCATGGAAAGGCCGCAGCTGATCGGTCTTTCCGATACTGTGGTAACATAGCGGCCCCCGAGCAATCTCGGGGGCCTTTTGTTTCAGCTGCGATTAAGAACGCGGCGTTGGACCTTGCTGCTAACTTAGCTTGAACACGGCATCGGTCTGTATACCTTCAGAGCTCCTGTGCCCAAGGCGGGTTTGCCCCCGCTCGGGATACGGTGACGGCAGCGACCTTTGCACCGTATTCAAGCGCGTCGCGAAGACTGCTTGTGGGCAAAGTACGCAAGGCGGGCTTGTTGAGATGACCGGTTTGGCTTAGCGCAGCCAGCACACCTGCGTTGAACGTATCGCCAGCACCAACAGTATCCACGACCTTAACCTTCTGGACGGGCACGGAAACGTCCGTTCCATCAGAAAGATAGCCTGTCGCGCCATCCCCCCCTTTGGTCACGATTGCGATCGCTGGTCCTGCACGAAGCAGCAGTGGAATTTTCTCGGCATGGCTTTCGGGGCCCGGTATAATCCAATCAAGGTCTTCATCGGAAACTTTAATGATGTCGGTCTTTGCGATCATACGGTTCAAGCGGGTCCGGTATCGCGTCTGATCCTTGATAAAGCTGGGTCGAATATTGGGATCCAACATCACTGCATGATCCGCGCCATGACGATCAAGTGCGGCCGCGTACGCATCAGCGCATGGTTCGCAAGCCAGGCTGATCCCTCCGAAATACAGTGCGGAAACGCCCGGTAGTTGATCCGGCATGTCTTCGGGCCGCAGCATCCGGCCCGCCGTATTCTCATCGACAAAACTGTATGTGGCGTGCCCATCCCTCAACTGCACGAATGCAAGTGTCGTAGGACGGTCCGAGCGGATAACGTGCGAGGTCGCGACATGGCTGATCTGCAAGGCGGCGATCAACTGCTCTCCGAACATGTCGGTAGATAGCCCTGACAGCAGCCCCGTTTGTATGCCCAGACGACCCAGTGCAATTGCTGTATTGAAGATCGCGCCGCCGGAATGTGGGACAAACCCTTTGCTGCCAGAAACCGTTGGTTCGGCGATCATATCGATCAGAGCTTCTCCACAGCACAGGATCATTCCGCTACCCTTCGATCTGCCTAAAAATGCACGGCCAAATTACCGTGCCAAGGCATTCTTACAGAAATTGTTAGCGCCAACAATGCCAAACTCATTCTGCTCCGACACATACAGGTTCATTGATCGCCGCAGTTCATCAAACCGACCTCCTGCGTTGAAGGCACGCAGAAAATCCTGACCAAACAGCCAGCGGTTCTTTTCGGCCACCCCGCCAACAAGAAACACACCTCCGAAGGGGATAAGAGCAACAGCAAGATCGCCCATTATGGCGCCCAGATGCTCGGTGAACATTCGCGCCGCCTTAACAGCGCAGGCATCCGAGCCGTCCTGAGCATCCTGCAGAATGTCTTTTGCCGAACGTATCATGCCGTTGGCCTGACCTTCGGCCATTCCGATCGCCTGATAGAGAACCGGTAGGCCAGTTCCGCTCAGGAACATCTCGGCCTCGATGGTGAGCGTATCGTCAAAAAAGCACTCGGGTATGATCTTGCGCGCTGCGCGGAAAACCTCGACCTCGTCAAGATGGCGCGGGGACAATCCAACATGGCCGCCCTCGCCGGAAACGGTGTGAAAATGTCCTTCAGAGTAGAGCAGGGCGCCCACGCCCAGCCCGGTTCCCGGCCCGACAACTAGCCGTGTCCCCAGTGGTGGAGCGGCTGAGCCCTGCAATACCTCAACATCATTCTCGGTAATCTCGGCGACTGACCATGCGGCAGCAGTGAAATCATTGATGACATAGGTATGGTGCGCGCCGGTTGCTCGGGCCAGAGCGTCTTCGGAAAGATCAAGATTGGCATTGGTCAGGCGAATGGTGCCGTCCTGAACCGGACCAGCCCCGGCAGCGACGACCGCGCGCGGCTGTGTTCCGACCTCGTCGCAGAGGCTGTGCAATGCGTCTTGCAGATCACTTACGGCGCCGGTGGGATGTTTGCGAAGATCGGTTAACTCCCCCTCGGTCACGACACCCAGTCTTGTGTTGGTTCCGCCAATATCGGCCACCAGATTCCAATGGGCGTGTAGCCCTCCCTTGGGTCGAACCCATGGGGCCGGGTGGGCATCACTTGCTTGGATTGTTTGCAGCGCCCCGATGTCAGTTCCGGACTGAACGAATATGCCCTGTACCAACGTGCCGGGTTCAAGCGCTTCATGTACCGCCTCCAGAATCTGCGCCAGGTCAGATCCCGTATCGGCGGCTATAGTCACGAAAGAAGGCAGAGATAGCTCATGCGCGCTGCGCATCAGCGCAACTATATCGGTGCCTTCTTTCACGACTACGCTGCACCAATCAATCGGCTCGGCGATGATGGAAAAATCATCCCGCCAATTTTCGGGAAAGTGGCTGGCCAATCGATCCAGCAAAGACTGCGAGTATTGCCCGTTGGTTATCGTATCAAGGATGAGCGGATCGACCTCTACACCCAGATTGGCCATCCCATAGCTCCGCATTTCCTGACGCGCCGCGCCGTGTGCAAGCAATTGATGGTGCAGGCTGCGGGCATTGGTGCGAGGGTCGCGTTCGATTCCGACGGACGGGTTCAAGGTAGAGATGTTGAATATCCGATCACCCATCCGGGCGACGATTACCTCAGAAAACGCTGCAAAATAGTCGGCCATTACTCGATTGCGCCACCCGCCGATATCCTCCAGCGCTGGGGGGATATCGTTGTGATCCAGCACGATGCATGGCCGAATGCTGTGTGCCAAAAGCTGATCAATCCGCTGCTCGCACTGATCCAATGCGCTTGCATCAGGAATGCGACCGTCTGGCATGATGTGCTGCCAACGAACTGTAAAGCGGTGCATGTCTAGCCCAGTTGCCGGTTCTGCAGGGGAAGCCGCACCAAACAGAAAGCCATTGGGAAAGTCAGAACGGGTATATTTCATTGTCGCAACCTGTTGGAGCCATGACCAGCGTCACGCCATCTAACAGGTTATGTTAGCGGCATCTAGATTAACGTTTATATGAACCGCGCGTCCTGAACAGGACATCACATCCCTCGACCTGCTGGCCGTCCCATGTCACTGAATGCGCATTATAGTTGATCAGCACTTCGTGCGACTGCGTCTCGCGCCGCCGCAGCCCTTCGGGCATCGGATGGAGCGCCAGATCCGTTTTCTGGGCCGCCATGGCTATGACGCGATCCCAAAGGGCCTCATCGGGGAACCCCGCCAAATACCAAAGACCGGCACCGCCATGCAACGCCGCAGTGCCATCTGCGAAAGAAAGCAATTTTTGCGCGGAGCCTGACAAGCGCTCAACCCAATGTTCCGCAGCCCCGCCCTCTTCGACAATACGGGTTACGCCAGGTGGCAAAGTTTCGATCAGATCGACATAGCTGCTGAGGCCATCAAGACCTGGGCGCCCCGAATCAGGGATCTGAAAATCTGCGGTGATTGCCCCGCTGCGCGGTCCCAGAACAGCAAGATCACACCCTTGTATTAGCCTTTGTTCAAGATCGCCTAGGGCAGCCAGGCCCGGTGCTAGGATCAGATTATAGTGCTCCTTGCCGACCTCGTCCTGAGGCACGAAATCCACCGACAACCCAGCGCGCCGCAGCGCGCGGTAGGCAGAGAATACGAGCCGGAAATAATCGAACCCCGCGCCCTGAGGCTGCGTTGTCCAGGCCCAGTCAGATGCATAATCGAAGACGATAGCAACCTGCGCATGGATAGGCTGAACCGTGCCTATCGCGGCCAGATCATCGGCGGTCTGACGCGCCTCGGCCAAACCGGGTGCTTCGTCGCCATGCGGGGTAAGTAGACCGGCATGCATCTGTTCCTGCCCAAATGGCGCTTGCCGCCAGCGGAAATAGCTGACCACTTCGGCCCCATGGGCCACCGCCTCAAGCGACCAGAGGCGCACCATGCCGGGCAGGGGTGCCGGGTTGTAGGGGGCCCAGTTCACTGGACCGGGTTGCTGTTCCATGACCCACCAACGGCCTCGACCGACGGCGCGGTATAGGTCGTGGTGAAAGGCCTGCATGTCCGGATCACCCTGCTGCAGAAATGCAGTCTTGTGCGGCTCGTCCACTTCCAACCGATCCGACAGGAAGCCAATCGGATAGCTGTCCCACGTCGCGATGTCCAAATCCCTGCCTACATCGAAATGATCGAATTCCAGCACACGCCCCATGTAATTGTGCAGCAATGGTTGATCCGTTAGCGGCCGCAGCGCATCGACCTGGGCCTTGTTGAACGCCACCACTTGATCCGAACTGAACCTGCGAAACGCCAAGACGTGTGCCGGGTTGGGCTCGGTCACGGTCTGGTTCGGCAGCTCGATCTGATCGAAGCTGTTATATTCCATCGACCAGAACACATTCCCCCAGGCATCGTTCAACGCGTCGATCGAGTTGTATCGGTTCGCCAGCCAGCGGTGAAAAGCATACAACGCCGCAGCACTATAGCTGAGCGTCGTATCGTGACAGCCATATTCGTTATCGATTTGCCAAGCAGCGATATGCGGGTTGCGGCCATAGCGCTGACCCATGATCTTCGTGATCCGCTTGCATTCGTCGATATAGCCGGTGTGACTAAAGCAATAATGTCTGCGTGAGCCGAACTTGCGTAGATTGCCATCAACATCCACAGCCAGCATGTCGGGATGCTTGTCCAGCATCCATCGCGGAGGTGTTGCCGTCGGGGTGCCCAGCACAATCTTCAGCCCTGCCGCACCCAAGGTTTCAATCGCGCGATCCAACCAGTCGAATTGCAGGTCTCCAGCAGTGGGTTCCATTCGGCTCCAGGCGAATTCGCCGATCCTGACCCATTTCAAGCCAGTCTCGACCATGCGCGCGGCGTCCTGAGCCCAGTTTTCTTCGGGCCAGTGTTCAGGGTAATAGCAAACGCCAAGTTCCGGCTTCATAGTATAACTCTGTGTTCAGCTTGACCTTGCGCCACATTTGGCGCGGTGAGTGTCATGCCATTCGTCGGCGTTCTTACAAGAGTGTCCGCGTCCAGCCCTTGGCGGGCGGTGGTGCAGAACAGTGTAGTCAGGTCATCACCACCAAAACTCGGGCACGAAGTGTGTTTGGCATCGAAACCAACCGCTCTCAGGAATTGACCGCCGGGCGTATAGGCTGCAACCCGGCTGGCACCCCATTGGGCGATCCAGATGTTTCCGTCGTGATCAACCACGGCACCGTCCGGGTTCAGATCTTCGCTTTGCAGGTCAAGGAAGACCGCCGCTTTTTCTATGGGCCAGCCTGTCTGCGCGTCCAGTTCCCAACGCATGACCAGCTTGGTGGCGGTATCGCTGTAATAGGCGCAGGATTGGTCCGGCGCAAAGCAAATTGCATTTGAGATGGTGATATCTCGGACCAATGGCCGTAGCTCGCCATTCCAATAGCGATAGATCGAACCTGCGCCTACTTCTGCCTGTTTGCCCATGGTGCCAATCCAGAACCCGCCCCAAGGATCGGCGCGCCCATCATTGGATCGAGTCACCAGATTGTCGACCTCAAGCGGGGCGATCAAATCTTTGGCTCGACTCTCAAGCCCAAATCGCCACAGGCCGGTTTCCGACGCGATCAGCAAAGTGTCACGGTCTACCCATCCTGCGGCTGAGACATGTTCATCGAACGCCCAGCTATGCGCTTGTTCATTTTCTCGCGTCATCAATCGCTTGCCGATGATATCGAACCAGAAAAGCTGTTGCCGTTTAGGGTGCCACAATGGCCCCTCGCCCAATTCGCAGGGGCGGTCGTCATAGACCTGACTCATCCAACGGCCTCATCATAGGCAGCAACGATTTGCCGGGCACGGTTTGCTATTTCTCCAACTGCCATTCCGGGCTTATAGAGCGCAGATCCAATTCCGAAGCCGTCGGCGCTGGCCTCGATCCAGGCTCCAAAGTTCTCGGGGCCCGCACCGCCCACCGCAAAGACCTGAGCACCCGGCGGCAAAACAGGGCGCAGCGCAGCCAACCCTGCAAGACCGGCAAGCGAACCGGGGAAAAGTTTTAACCCCGTAGCCCCGGCCTGGAGCGCAGCGAAGGCCTCGGTCGGGGTGAACACACCCGGCCAGCTTTGCAGCCCAAGTGCGACAGAGCGTTGGATCACTGACACATCGCAATTTGGCGAAACGATCAGTTTGCCCCCGACATCGGCAACCGCGTCAACCTGATCGGGGGTCAATACGGTACCCGCCCCAATAAGCGCGCGGTCCCCGATTTCCGAGGCGAGAACTCGGATACTTTCCAGCGGATCGGGAGAATTCAACGGAACCTCAATCCGGTCTATGCCCGCTTCCAACAGGGCGTGACCGACGGGTATTGCCTCGTCAGGGGGCAGCCCACGCAGGATGGCAATGATGGGGCGGCTCATGCGGTTTGCCTCGTTAATGTTCGGGCCTGCGACAGACCCGCAAGTGTTGCGATTGTGGCGTCTGCGGTTTCGACCATGGCACCTTGTTGCTGCAGGGCGGTTGCGTAGGCGTTGGATAAGCTTTCCGAGCCGATGATCGCCAATTGCTGGCCCAGCCAATAGGGTCGCGATGCGGCAAGCTCGGCGCCAATCAGGAACCCTGAAAGACGGGCGCGTGCAACGCTCTTGTTTTGACCGTGCAGCAAATCAGCAGCCCGTAGCCCGAATAGGCGCGCTGCCAGCTGCTCGGGTTTCGACAGCATGTCGGCAACCGCTTCAGAAAAACTCGCGTCGTCCCAGCCCTCGTCAATTGAATGCTGCAGAACGGATTGCCCGCGCAGCAGATCAAACAACTCACCGGTCATGAAGGTTCGGAAACTAACGACCTCACCCGCACTGATCTGGGCCCATTTTGTATGCGTGCCGGGCAGGCAAATCACACCGTCCCAATTCTGATGCGTGCTGAGGAACCCCGCGATCTGAGTCTCTTCGCCGCGCATCACATCGGGAGGGCTGGGCTGTTTCAGCCCAGGGACAACGAAGGCCCGAATGCGCGGATCGGTGTTTGGAACACGGAATGGTACGACCGGGATTGGTTCGGACGGAACAGCTGAATACGGGGCCTCGACCCAACCTTGCCGTGCCCCAACCATTCCGCAGGCGATCACATCTACCGGTTGCCCGGGCAGCCAATCTTCGATCAAAGCCAGCAAGGCTGCCTGAAAACCTCCGCCGGTTGTGCGGGACATACCATCTGACGACGCGGCCTGTGCCAAAACGCTATCACCTTGCATGGCCCATGCCCGCAGATGAGATGTTCCCCAGTCAACAGCGATCCACTCGACATTCATAGCATCACCCCGTTCCTACCACGCCGCCGTCAACCACCATGCACTGCCCGGTCATTGCACGGCTTGCGCTTGAAGCCAGAAACAGGGTTGGTGCTATCATGTCTTCGGGCGTCAGATGCTCTTTCAGGCTCTGGCGATCCATATGCGCAGCCAGATCTTCGGGTGTGGCCCACATGTCCAGCTGTTTCTGTGTCAGAACCCATCCCGGTGCCAGCGCGTTGACGCGAATTTTATGTGGCCCAAGTTCACGCGCCAACGAGCGTGTCATGCCGGTGATCGCCGCATTTGAACTGGTATAGATTGGATAACCTGCGTTCCCCATCAGGTAACTGATCGAACTGAAATTGATGATCGAACCGCCTTTGTCCTTCATCTGTCGCGCGGCTTCCTGACAGGCAAAATAGTAGGCCTTTAGGTTGACTTCGATCATCCAGTCCCAGAACTCGGTTGTAGTTTCTTCAAGTGAGTGCCGCTTGTCATTCGCAGCGTTGTTGACCAGCACTTTGATCGGGCCATGGGCTTCAGCTGCTTTGGCCATGGTGGCGTGCAACAGCTCGGTATCGGTCATGTCACCCTGCAAAAACAAGGGGGCGCGGCCGTGCTTGTCACGCATCTGTTCGACAAATTCACCGGCATCTGACCGACCGATAAAGGCAACTTTAGCCCCTTGGGCCATGAACCCGTCAGTCAACGCTGCACCAACGCCCGAACCGCCGCCGGTGATATAAACAGAGGCTCCGTTGAGGTCTTGAAATGTAGCAGGTTGATCCATCAGTGGCTCTCTCTCGTCACTAAGCGCGTGTCTTTGCCCACAAGGAAATCAAGGTCCGCGCCGCGATCAGCCTGCAACACGTGGTCGATATAAAGCTTCGCATACCCGCGCGAGTAATGCGGATCGTCCGGTTGCCACAGGGCGCGGCGGGCGTCCAGTTCCTTTTCGTCGACCAGCAGCTGCAGCTCGCCCTTGCTGGCGGACACGCGAATACGGTCACCGGTTTTGACCAGCGCCAACGTACCACCGGCCTGAGCCTCAGGGCTGACATGCAGGATAACTGTCCCGAATGCAGTACCAGACATACGCGCGTCCGAGATCCGGATCATGTCGCGTACGCCGTCTTTGACCAGCTTGGCCGGGATCGGCATGTTCCCAACCTCGGGCATCCCTGGATAGCCCTTGGGCCCACAACCTTTGAGGACCAGAATGGTCTCAGGTGTTACTGGTAAGTCGTCGCGGTCAATATTGGCTTTCAGATCTTCGATGCTCTCAAAAACGTATGCTTCGGCCTCGGTTTCCAGCAGTGCATCTGTGGCCGCCGAAGGCTTCACGATGGCACCGTTGGGCGCAAGATTGCCGCGCAGAACCCGCAGGCCTGCGGCGGGTTTTATCGGATCGTCAAATGGGCGGATGACGTCTGTGTTGAAACACTCAGCCCCTTCACAGTGGGCCGAGATGTCCTTGTTCAGAACTGTTCTTGCCGGGCGCAGGAAAGGTCTGAGTTCGCTCAGAACCACTGGCACACCGCCTGCATAACAGAAATCCTCCATCAGGTATTTGCCAGAAGGCATGCAATTGACCAGCAGGGGGATTTCCGATCCGATTTCAAAGTCTTTCAACGTCAAGTCGACACCCACGCGACCTGCAAGTGCCAACAGGTGGACCACTGCGTTTGTCGATCCTCCGACGGCCGCATTGGCGAGGATGGCATTCTCAAACGCCTCCCTGGTCAGGATATCTGATGGCTTGAGGTCCTCGTCCACCATCTCGACAATGCGCTTGCCGGTCAGATGCGCCAGTGCCATGCGGCGGGCATCAACGGCAGGCAGGGCAGCGTTGGTGGGCAGCGACATGCCCATCGCCTCAACCAATGAGGCCATGGTACTAGCGGTGCCCATAGTCATGCACACACCCGCGCTACGCGACATGCCTGATTCAGCGTTCATGAAATCCTGAAGTGTCATTTCTCCGGCACGAACAGCCTCGGAAAACTTCCAGACATCTGTGCCCGAGCCGATATCCTGACCCCGGTATTTGCCGTTCAGCATCGGGCCAGAGCTAACCACGATGGACGGCAAATCGACCGAGGCTGCGCCCATCAGCTGCCCCGGGGTGGTCTTGTCGCATCCACCCAGCAGGACAACGCCGTCGATACCATAGGCGCGGATCGATTCCTCGACATCCATCGCCAGCAGGTTGCGAAACAGCATGGCGGTGGGTTTCATCTGGGTCTCGCCCAGCGACATAACGGGGAATTCCACTGGAAAGCCGCCTGCCTCCCACACGCCTCGTTTCACGCCTTCGGCCAGATCACGAAGGCCCGAATTGCAGGGCGTCAGTTCCGACCATGTGTTACAGATGCCGATGATGGCGCGCCCGTCAAAAGCGTGATCCGGAAAGCCCTGGTTTTTCATCCAGGACCGGTGAATGAACCCGTCCTTATCGAGTTTTCCGTACCAATGCTGTGAACGGCGTTTCTTGGTCATTATTGGCTCTGTCTGTCTGGCGTTGGAATTGAGTGTTTTTTGAGAAGACGAAGATCAAGCTGCGCGGGCAGGACGGCACCAATCTGGCAGCCAATCGCCATGGGCAGAAAGCAGATCGGTGACGAGGCTGCGAATTTGGCGCAGATCCAGCTCGGCCGCAGTATGGGGATCCATCATTGCGGCGTGATAGATGTATTCGGGGTTTTCTTCGGTCAGCGCGCGAACCGTTAGCTCTTGTACGTTGATCTGGGTCCGCATCAACGCGATCAGTTGTGGCGGGATATCCGTGACCACGGAAGGTTGGACGCCATTCGAGTCAACCAGACACGGCGTTTCAACCGCTGCACCTAGGGGTAGTTGCGGAATCTGACCCGTATTTGGCAGGTTGCCGTAAGCTGTGTACGGCGTGTCTGTCACGATTGCGTTCATAAGGTCGGCGGCGAATTCATGGCTTCGGGTTACTTCAATGTTCCGACCATCTGTCAGGGTCTTGGCCTGTTCCTTCCAATTGGCCACCTGCTCGACACAGCGGGTCGGGTATTCGTCCAGCGGTATGCTGAACTGTTCGATCAGGTCATTGCGACCGTCTTTGATGAACCAAGGAACGTATTCTGCAAAATGCTCGGAACTTTCGGTGCAGAAGTATCCAAGATGGTCCATCACTTCGTACCGGACTTTGTTTGGACAGCGCGGCATTAGCAGCGGAGGCTTGGGTAAATGCCCGGCGCGATAGCCCTGACGCAAAGCCGGATACAGATCGCGGCCTTCATGCTCGAGCTTGAGGAAGAACGCGACGTGATTGATACCGGCAACTTTGTAGCGAAAGTCCGTCTTGGGCAGGTCTAGATCATGCGCCAGTTCTTCGACCGTGTTCTGGACAGAATGGCACAGGCCGACATGTTTCAGATTAGGGAAGCGCTCAGCCAGAGACCAGGTGTTGATGGCCATCGGATTCACATATTGCAGCAGCGTTGCGTTGGGGCACAACTGCATCATGTCCTGCGCGACGCCCCACAGAACGGGCACAGTGCGCAGGCCGCGCATAATGCCACCAACACCCAGCGTATCGGCGATAGTCTGACGCAGGCCATATTGTTTTGGGATTTCAAAATCTGTCACCGTGCAAGGCTCATACCCGCCAACCTGAAAGGCAGTGATCACGAAATCTGCGCCGTCCAGCGCCGCGCGACGATCCGTGTGGGTTGAGACGGTTGCACCCGTGCCGACTGAGCGGATCATGGCCTTGGCCACAGCTTCGCTTTCGGCCAAGCGCACCGGATCGATATCCATCAGCGCAAAGTGGCTGTCTGCAAGGGCAGGGGTGAGCAGGGCGTCGCCCACGATGTTCTGCATGAAGATCGTGGAACCTGCACCTACAAAGGTGATCTTGGTCATGAGGTAAACCTCTGGTTTGACGTTATTTTACGGCACCGAGGGTCAGGCCCGCGATGAAGTGTTTCTGCATCAGGAAGAACATGGCAACCGGCGGCAGGGCTGCCACTATAGAACCGGCACTCATCAACTGATAAGCAGCGCGAAATTGCGCGTTGAAGCTGGTGATCCCGGCTGTCACGGGCTGGCTTTCGGCCCCTTGGGTCAGGACAACAGCCCAGAAATAGTCGTTCCAGATGAAGGTGAAAATCAGGACACTGAGTGCGGCGATGGCCGGTTTCATCAGTGGTAGAACGACGTACCAGAAGATTCGCCATTCGCTAATGCCCTCGACCCGTGCGGCCTCGATCAGTTCGAATGGCAGGGCGCGGATGAAGTTGCGCATGAAGAGCGTGCAGAACCCGGTCTGGAAGGCGATGTGGAATAGCACAAGCCCTGTTTTGGTGTTGTAAAGGCCCAACTCCAGCGTGAGATCGCGCACAGGGACCATCAGGATCTGGAAGGGTACGAAATTGCCCGCCACAAACATGAAGAAGATCCAGAGGTTCGATTTGAATTTGTAGATCCCCAGCGCGAAGCCTGTCATGCAACTGAGTGCAACGGCCCCGATTACCGTCGGTACGGTGATCAGGAACGAGTTCATCAAGTAACGTGGCATATCCGAATTGAAAAAGACCTGACCATAGTTGAACGCGCCCTCAAAACTGGACGGCATCCCCCAGTAATTCGCATTGGTGAAGTCTGCGGCTGGTTTGACCGAGAAAAGTGCGACCGCCAAAAGGGGCCCCAGCCATAGTAGCAGTGCCAGAGGCAACATCGCCTGATAAGTGATCTGTGCCGCACGGGGTTGTTTTTCGATCGGTTTGGGAAACATCTCAGTGCCCCCTTTCTTCGCGGTACATCGACCACAGGAAGTAGGCGATGAAGCAGAGCATAATCAGGAACAGGATCACAGCGATAGCTGCGCCATATCCCATGCGGAAGCCGTATTCGGACAGCGCGACCTCGAACATGTAGTAGGCCAGCACGCGGGACGAGCCAAAAGGACCGCCCTGTGTCATGATCGAGATCAGGTCAAAGCTGCGCAGCGCGCCGATGATTGTCACAACGAATGCGATGAATGTTGCCGGGCGCAGCTGCGGCAGAATAATGTGCCACAGCATTCGCCCACCTTTTGCGCCGTCCAGACGCCCGGCTTCGATCTGTTCGGGGTCGACGGCGTTAAGGCCGGTGAGGTAGAGGATCATGCAATAGGCCGTTTGTGGCCATAGACCTGCGAAGATGATGCCGTAGGTTACGAAGCGCTCATCCCCCAGCACGTTCAGTGGACCGAGGCCAAAGAGGCTTAGGAATTCGTTTAGAAGGCCAAAGGTTGGGTCGTAGAACCATGTGAATACTAGCCCAACGACGACCTGAGAGATGACGAAGGGAAAGAAGAACAAAGACTTGTAGAGGCGGATGCCCCAGACCGTCTGGTTCAGGAACAGTGCAATAAACAAGCCTGCAGGGATTGCGGCCAGATACAGGATCAGCCAGATCAGGTTGTTCTTGAGCGAGATGTAGAAAGCGTCGCGGTCCACCCATTCCCAATACAGATCTTCATAGTTTCGAAAGCCGACATATTCAGCTGCACCTAAACCGTCCCATTCATAAAGAGACAGATTGAAAGACTGAAAGACCGGGATGATCACATAGACCATGAAGAACAACAGACCCGGAGCCAAAAACAGCCAGGGCGCGATGCGCTGTTGGTTTCTGTGGAACCAGCTTTCTTGCTCGGGGGCGTCAACGGCAGCGGTCATGGGCATCTCGGATCTGGTGGGTGAAGGCGGGCTGAAGCCCGCCCTACTATTGTGCAAGGTGTAGGCCGGGCTTCAGCCCGACCCTGGACAAGATTTAGTTGTCGTAGATGCGCTCGCGCGCACGTTCCAGCTTGGCCAGAATCTTGTCAGCGTTGTCCGGCTTGACCATGAATTCCTGGAAGCCTTCCATCGACACTTTTGCCATTTCCGCTGGTGCGTCGCGGTCCCAGAACTGTGCAACACCGCCGGGGCTGTTAGACGATAGCATGACAAAGCCCTGCTGCAGGAACTTGTCGTCGTCCACTGCAGATTGCGCGTTCACAGGCAACTGGCCGAGGTTTGCACCGTTGTTGATTTCGGTCTGTTCGTCCGCAGAGACTGCGAAACGCAGGAACTCACGCGCGGCTTCCTTGTTCGAGGCATTGGCCGGGATATGGAACGTATCGGTCGGCGCGTCTTCAGCCAGTTCAACATCGGGGTTGATGGCGACAAACTGATAGAAGTCCAACTGATCGTCGGTCAGGCCTGCTTCACGCAGCGGAGCCACAGCGAAGTTACCCATCAGATAGGCGGCGGCCTCACCGTTGACCATAAAGGGCAGGGCTTCTTGCCAGCTATAGGTCTGGTGGTTGTCAATGAATGCGCCCATGTCGATCAGCTGTTTCCAGTTGGCGAAGGTCTGCTTAACCCGGTCGTCTTCCCAGCTGATCTCGCCATTTGCGAGTTGATTGTGAAAGTCGAACCCGTTGGTGCGCATGTTCAGGTAGTCAAACCAGCCACCTGCTGTCCACAGGAACTTGGTGCCGATGGTATAACAGGCGCGGCCGGAATCGACGATCTTCTGGCAATTGGCCAGTTCTTCTTCCCAAGTGGTCGGCTCGGTCAGACCCAGCTCATCAAAGATATCTTTGCGGTAATAAACGCCCCATTGATAGTAGGTGTACGGAACACCCCACTGTTTGCCATCAATGGTCATCGCACCTTTGGTCGAGGCCAGATTGTCGGCGATTTCAGGTTCAGCCCACAGGTCCGAGACGTCTTCGAAAAGACCCGCTTCAACATAAGGCTTCATCCGGTTGGCTGCATACCAGGTGGCAACGTCTGGCGTGTCAGCCGTCAGGAAGTTGCGAATCTGGGTCTTGTAGGCCTCACGGTCGATCACGGTGGTTTCGATTTCCAGACCGGGATGTTCGGCCGCGAATCGCTCGATCATCGCTTCCATCGTCGCGCGCGGCGCCGGGTTGGACGTATCGAGGAAGATTCGCAGCTCGCCGGTCAGCTCTGCCGCGACGGGCGCAGCAAGTGCCACACTGGCAGCCAAAGCAGCCGCTGTGCGCTTGAACATGGAATGCATAGTTTCCTCCCTTAAGCTTCCATATTGGTCTCAAATATTGAAACCTTGTTTTATATATTGAAAACTACACATCGACTCGGCTACTCTTGTCAAGACCCTCGTGCCCAAAGCCGAGGGAAAGTGGAGGAGAACAGGCACCCGTGGCAGGTGACGGAACAATAGGAAAAGCATGTGACGTGCTGGAACAGGTCGCGGCCTTCGAACGCCCGGTGCGGTTCGGGGAATTGCTGGAACGCAGTGAATTTCCCAAGGCGACGCTATACCGTTTTCTGCAGTCGCTAACCAATCAGGGCATGCTGCACTACGAACCGGAACGGCAGACCTATTCGCCAGGTATGCGATTGGTGCGACTGGCACATTCGGCATGGACGCATAGCTCGTTAGCTCCAATTGCGCGGCCTTTCCTGGACGCTCTCAGCGCCGAGACAGGGGAGACCGTGCACTTGGCGCAACTTGATTCCGGGCAGGTGCTTTATGTGGATAAGCGCAACGCGCAACGACCAATTGAGATGTATTCTGAGGCCGGCAAGGTCGGCCCGGCCTATTGCACAGGCGTTGGCAAAGCGATGATGGCCTATTTGGACGAGGCACAGTTGGAAAAGACGATCTCGCAACAAAGCTTTCATCGGTTCACTGACAAGACCTTGGCCTCGGAAAAGGCATTGCGGGCTGATCTCGTTAAGATCCGCAGCCGCGGTTACGCAGTTGATGATGAAGAGCATGAGCCCGGCATCATCTGCATTGCCTGCCCGATTCTGACTAACGGGGGCCGCATGTTGGGGGCCCTATCGGTGACAGGATCGACTGGGCGAATGGATTTCGAGCAATTGCAATCTTGGGTGCCGCGCGTCCGGCGCGTCGCTGAACAGATCGGCACAGAAGCACAGGCGTGGCGGTTCCCCGAGGGCCAACAGAATAGGATGCAAGCAACATGACAGGTGTAACCCTGAAAGGCGCGATCAAACGGTATGGCCAGACGCAGGTCATTCACGGGATTGATCTGCAGATTGAAGATGGTGAGTTTTGCGTATTCGTGGGCCCCTCGGGCTGCGGTAAGTCCACGCTTTTGAGGATGATCGCGGGTTTGGAAGAAACCTCGGACGGGGAAATCCATATCGGCGCACGTGAAGTCACGCATGTGGATCCTGCCAAACGCGGAGTGGCGATGGTTTTTCAAACCTATGCGCTCTATCCCCATATGACCGTGGCCGAGAACATGGGATTTGGTCTGCGGATGAACGGTGTTGCCAAGGCCGAGATCGATCAGAAGGTTCAGGAAGCGTCAAATATTCTGAAGCTCGACCAATATCTGAAACGCAAACCCAAAGCGTTGTCCGGCGGTCAGCGTCAGCGTGTCGCGATCGGGCGTGCCATTGTGCGCGGCCCCGAGGTGTTCCTGTTCGACGAACCGCTCTCGAATCTGGATGCAGAACTTCGCGTGGAAATGCGGGTTGAAATTGCGCGGCTTCATCAGGAAATCGGCGCGACGATGATCTATGTTACGCACGATCAGGTTGAGGCGATGACCATGGCCGACAAGATTGTGGTATTGCGCGACGGTCGGATTGAGCAAGTGGGAGCCCCTATGGACCTGTATCGCGACCCCGACAATAAGTTCGTGGCGGGTTTCATCGGGTCTCCTGCAATGAACTTCCTTGAGTGCGATGTCGTGGACGGCATGGTGCGGCACCCTGCACTTACTGATGATGTCCCGGTCACCGAGAGCGTTCCCAAAGGAGCGACGAAAGTAACATTGGGTATTCGCCCCGAGCATATTCAGGTGGATCGAAACGGTGACACCTGCACAGTTGATCTGACCGAAGCGCTCGGTGGTGTTTCATATTCTTATCTGCTGACGCCAAATGGCGATAAGCTGATTGTGGAAGAACGGGAGGACCAACGCAGTACGACCGGTGACCGCATCGGGCTTTCGGTTCGTCCTAAGCGTGCGATGCTGTTCGATCCCGAGACGGGTCAGCGGCTGCGATAGGGCTTGCCAGACCGGATCTGTTTTGCATGACTGCGCATTATCCATCGGCTTTTCGGAGGCTTTATGCGCAGTTCCAAAACCATCCATGTAATCTCGGCCCATGCTGAAGGCGAAGTGGGCGACGTTATCGTCGGTGGTGTCGCTCCGCCTCCGGGAGAGACGATATGGGACCAAAGGACCTTTATCGCTGAGGACCAGACATTGCGGGATTTCATGCTGAATGAACCTCGCGGCGGCGTCTTTCGTCATGTGAATCTTCTGGTTCCACCAAAAAAAACCGAGGCCGATGCAGCGTTCATCATCATGGAACCGGAAGACACGCCACCGATGTCAGGCTCCAACTCGATTTGTGTCTCAACGGTTCTGTTGGACAGTGGCATTCTTCCGATGCACGAGCCTGAAACCCATCTGACATTGGAAGCCCCAGGAGGGTTGATCCGCGTCCGCGCCGAATGCCGCAATGGCAAGGCCGAACGTATCTTTGTGCATAATGTACCAAGTTTCGTCGACAAGCTGGATGCCCGGATCGAGGTTGAGGGCATCGGGACGTTGCGCGTGGATACCGCGTTTGGTGGCGACAGTTTTGCAATTGTCGATGCCGCCGATTTGGGTTTCGAGCTTACCCCTGATGAAGGAGCTGATCTTGCAAGGACTGGCGCGCGTATCACCGATGCCGCCAATGAGCAGCTAGGCTTCGATCACCCCACTAAAGACTGGAGTCACATTTCGTTTTGCCAGATTGCAGGCCCGCTCGATCGTCAGGGCGATATTCTCATCGGACGAAATACTGTCGCCATCAAACCGGGTAGGCTGGATCGTTCACCTTGTGGCACCGGTGCTTCAGCCCGGATGGCGGTTTTGCTGGCCAAGGGAGAAATGACGATGACCGATCGCTACCACGCGCGTTCAGTCATCAACAGTGAATTTCGCTGCCGTATCGTAGAGCGGCATGATCTGAACGGCCGCGTGGCGATCACCCCGGAAATCTCGGGGCGAGGCTGGATTACGGGTACGCACCAGCACATGCTCGACCCCGATGACCCATGGCCTGGCGGCTATCGCCTAAGCGACACTTGGGGGGCATAAGCCGGGGCCAAATTCGACCCCGTACTTTTCTTAGGTTTCAGCCTTCGAGACTGAACATCAATCGTGCGGTCACCGGTACGGTGCGGGTGATGCTGGGTAGTTGTGCCAACTCCATCAGCTTGTCTACGCCTGCCGAAACGCCCGCATCCTCGGTGCTGATGAACACCATGTCGTTGGTTGAAACCATGACGGCATCTTCGGCCACACGCAGGACAAACATATCGGTGTAGAATTCCACCTCGGTCCCCGCCAGAGCCAGCTTCGCATCCACCTCAATCGTATTACTGGCACCCACATCCAGCTTCGACACTTGGTCCATATCAATATTCGCGCTCAAGGTTGCGGTCGCGGCTTTGCGAAACACATACTCGATCATCCGTTCGTTACGGATGTCGATATTCGTTTCGACCGACGACAGATCGATATCGATACTAACCTTGCCATCTTCGCTGACATGACCCGAAAGGTTGGTGAAAGAATTGACCTCTCCAACATCATCGATCTTGACCGTCCCATAAGCCAGATGAGACGCATCCGGGTTTAGTGTCCAATCTGCAGCCAGACCCGGGCCTGCAATAATAGCCGACGCAATCGTGATTGTTTTGAACAGAAGTTTCATTTCTTTCCTCCAGGATCTATGACAGTTCTGACCAAGCGGGCCCGGTCCCATGTCAAAGCAAACACACACAGGTCGCGTTTTATTCGATGAGTGTTGAGATGAGCACCGAACAAGCCGTGCGCGGCGCAATCCAGACCCACTCGAAACGGGTCTGGCGGTTTGGGCTGGCTTTGTCGGGTGCGTCGGACGTTGCGGATGATCTGTTGCAGGCGACGGCATTGCGTGCGTTGGAGAAGCACCACCAGGTCACCTCGTATGAACGGCTGGACAGTTGGCTGATGACGATCTGCCGTTCAATCTGGCTGAACGAGATACGGGCGCGATCCGTAAGAAAGGCGCAGGCGCTTTCAGTCACGCCCGAGGCGGAATTAGTCGCGACAGGGCCTGATTCAGAAACGAATATTTTCGCCGCTCAGGTGTTTACTCAAGTGATGCAACTGCCAGAGGCGCAACGTGAAACGGTGATGCTTGTGTTTGTCGAAGGCTACAGCTACCGCGAAGCTGCGGATATGCTGGACGTACCCATTGGCACAATCATGAGCCGGCTTTCCAATGCCCGGCAGAAACTGAAAACCGTTATGCAGCACGATGCGGCTGACACCGTGCAACGGAGTGGCAAATGAAGTTTTCCGACGAAACACTTCTGGCCTATCTGGAAGGCAGCCTCGATGAGGCCGAAGCCCGCGCCATCGAAGACGCGGTGGCCGAGGATTCTGCACTCGAACACCGTCTCATGGCGCTCGACCCATTTGCCCAGGTTGTGCAGCAGGCTTTTGAAGGCATTCCAACTGAGGCGCCTTCGATCGATCTGCCTATTCCGAGCGCTCAACAATCCAATGCCGGACCGCTCCGTTTGCTGACGGTCGCAGCCTCAGTTGCTGTTATTGCTGCGTCTGCAACATTCTGGGCCACGCGACCACCGGCATTGGGCTGGGCGGAGCAGGCTGCGATCTATCAATCGCTTTATTCACCGGACACGATTGCCGATCTGGACAATTCTCAGCAAACCCTGGACGCGCAGTTTGTTCAGGCCGAGGCTCAGTTGGGTCGTTCACTGAACCGGGACGTGTTGCAAAATCTGCCGGGCCTTGATCTGAAACGAGCTCAGGTGCTGTCGTTCAAAGGTAAACCTTTGGTGCAGGTGGTCTTTGCTGACGCCCAGGGCAATCCGGTGGCGTTTTGTGTGATCCGGCAAGGCGCGGGAGCACCGGTCAAGGATGTGAACCTTGCGGTGCTCAGTGGTCTTGCGACAGCGACATGGGCGAATGATGGCTACGGCTATATGCTGTTGGGTGGAGATGCGCAAACAGACCTGAGTGGAGAACTAAGTGTTTTGACCGAGGCGTTCTCAGGCTGAGCGACAAGAATCCGCAAAACCACTTGTGAACCGCGGTAAATGCCCGAAGAATACCCGACATGAAGCCGAACCCTCAGATACCGGACCCGGATGATGAGGCCTTGGAAGAAGGGCCGCGCAGCATCTATGACGCCGATCCGCCGGAAGACGACGATTTGTGGTTCCTTCCGCCCGACGGCGAAGAAGACCCGGGAGAATTTCTGCCCTCTGTACCGAGACCGGACCAACGTTTGCTGTTTGACCCAAGGGACTGGCGTGCGGCCCAATCCGAGTTATCAGCTGAACTTGCCGATCTGGCCGTGACATTTGGAGCTCTGGATGAACGTTTGCGCGCGGGTCCCAAGGGGTGGGGTCACCGTCTGGCCCTGATGGAGGTCTCGGATCTGGGCTGGTGGACGGGCGATCGGATCAGCGTCGACCGCCTTGCGCTTTGGACCGGTTTGCGGATCGGAGCAACCGGTGATGATGTGCAGGCTTTGTATCGGGCGGGATGGGCAGTGAGGCGGCTGTCGTCGGGTGCTGCGCCATCAGAGGGCGGCTGGGATGCGGGGCTGACCGCTTTTCTAGACCGTCAGGCCCAAGGTTTCGAAGATACACCCGAAGCAGTGATTGATCTGGCGGAAACCATGCGAAATGTCGCCGGTTTGCACCCGGTTACCCAGGCCGCCATCGGATTTCACGCGTGGCGCGCGTTGTCTCCTGGCATAGGACAGGATACCGAGGCTGCGGTCATCGCGGCCCGTCATGCCTCCGCGATGGGTCGAGGTGGCGCATTGTTCATGCCGCTTTCTCTGTCGGGCCCAGGTGCATTGCGGGGGGCAGGATCGTTGGACGAGAAACTTTCGGCCTGGATTCAGGGGGCAGGTCAGGCCTCACTTGCGGCTTTGCTGCATTTGGACCGGATCAGCGCTTGGGAAGGGCGCGCCCGCGACGCCATTTCGGACCTAAGCGGTCGAACCCCACCCGTGCTGATTGATGCATTAACGGCTTGGCCGATGGTTTCCGCCCCGCTGGCCGAAGAACTGACCCATGCCTCGCGTGCAGCGGCACAGCGAAATCTGGACAAATTCAGCGATAGGGGGCTGATCCGTGAAGTAACCGGGCAGGGTCGATATCGCGTATGGACGGCGGCCTTGTAACTGGCATTGATCTGTCGCTTTCACAAAGAGTGAAATGATTGGGTTGTTAGCTGGGTTCCTGGTATCGATCTTGGTACAGGATAAGACAGATCTTTGCGTGTTGTCTGGATCGGTCAGAAACCAATTTGCAAGAACGATAACCGTCCGGGCGATGGCCCGAACGGTCTTTATTCAGTACCAACGTCCGACTGCGATCACTGTTGGCGCTATACTGGTAGCGTCCAAGGATGGAGCCATCACCTGATACGTCGCTTGAGTTTCTGAAGGTGCGTCAAACCCCATAAATCGGCCAATACCGCCGCCGTTCCCGCTGAGAGCGGGAGAACTGCTGTCAGCAAAGGCAATAGGGAAATCCCAATTGGCGGTACCGCTGGCGAACATACTACCAGTTGCGGTCGTGCAGGCCACCGCACTTAGAACGGCGGTGCAAATCTGGGTTCCGTCAGCAAAGCGCGTGTAGTCACCATTTGCATTGCTGCCCCTCTCGATCACCGCTCCGCTGGGTACACCGCTGCTTTCGGATACGGTGCCCAGCACATTGCCCGGTCCGTACCCGAAATCTGCCCGCATCAGGCGACCCGAGGTGGTGTCATCGGCGCTGCTTTGCACAGCCGCTCCGCTGGCTGTTCCGGTTGTGGCGTCAAACCGCAAAGCATCGACCCAGCTTCCGCCATCCTGCGAGACCTTGATTGAAAAATTTGTATCGCCGGATAGGCCCATTTCGGCATGGCCGGTCCAGTTCGATTGAAACAGCAGCGAGGCAGTATCACCGGCACCAGCCTTGTTGATCTTGAGTTGGTGGCCAGCGCCCTCATGCGTCAACAAGGTGGCAGGGCTACGTACGGCCAGACGGTTTGTGCTGTCTGATCCGGTTGCGATGCCGATCCCGGAAAGGTTCTGTGTATTGACCGGCGGGTCGATCCACGCCGACCCGTCCCAGACTTTCAACAGCCCTGCATTTTGATCCCAAGCCCGCCAGCCCATGCCGGGCGTCAAGAAATGCCACCCGTTGTCCAACCAAGCCGCCAGTTTTCCATCCTGTCCGGACCATGCCGCGGTCGGAGACGTGCCCAATGCATAGGTTTCACCCTGATCAGGAGCAGCTGGTGGGATAGTCGCGTTAACGGACGCAACGCTTAGCTGCACCACCAGATCTAGCGCACGCAGCGCTTCGTTATGGGTCACATGTTTTTGGGCCTGCGCGGGTTGCAGATAGGGCAGATTTAGACGGGGAGAGTTCTGTGGCATGGGCATCCTCCTGTGGTGTCGGTCCGATGATGATTGCGCGCCACACTGCCGTGATGTGCGTAAATCCCGCCTGACCCAGCCGAACGCCCAGGTTTCGAATTTTTAAGATTTGGTCTCAGATATATGGAGACATCTGCCTTGCAGATGCCCCAACTTTGATCAGTTCTTGAAATCAGATCTCAGTCACGTGCGTAGACATCTTCGTAGCGAATAATGTCATCTTCACCCAAATAGGTCCCGGTCTGCACCTCGATAAGAACCATTGGCACTTTGCCTGGGTTTACCATCCGGTGCACGGCCCCGAGCGGCACATAGACGGATTCATTCTCAGACACGAGCTGTACCTTGTCGTCAATAGTCACCTCGGCGGTGCCTTCCACGACAATCCAATGCTCGGACCGATGGTGATGCGATTGCAAGCTCAGCGAAGCGCCGGGATGGACGTGAATGCGTTTGACCTGAAACCGATCGCCGATGACGAGGCTTTCGAACCATCCCCAAGGGCGATGATCAACGGGCAATGCTTCCGCCTGCTTGGCGCCTTTTGCCTTCAATGCTGCGACGGCCTGCTTGACGTCTTGCGCCCGGTCCATGCTGGCGACCAAAACCGCGTCAGGCATAGCCACGGTGATTACGTTCTCTAACCCCATTGCAACAACTTCTTGCGCGGGCGATTCAGAACGCACCAGCACGTTGCGACAATCTATGGCGGTCACTTCGCCGGCAGTTGCAACGCCGTCCGTATCGGGGTTGCTCAGCTCTTGTACGGCAGACCAGCTGCCCACGTCTGACCACCCGGCGGCATAAGGGACAACGCTGAGATTGTCGGCCTTCTCCATAACCGCATAGTCGATAGAGATGTCCTGAACTGTCGCCCAGGCCTCGGGATCTAACCGCAGGAAGCCCAGATCACACTGTGCATGCTCAACCGCCTTCTGAACGGGCGCAATTAGATCATGTGCATGCTGGTCGAAAGCCTCAAGGATATCTCGGACCGCGAACAAAAAGATGCCCGAGTTCCAAAGATAACTCCCTTCAGCCACCATTGCCTTGGCGTTTTCAAGATCGGGTTTTTCAACGAACCGGTCAAGTTGCACAGAAGCGCCTGACGAGTCCGGTGCTTGGGCGAGCTTAAGGTAGCCATATCCGGTTTCGGGTCGGTCGGGTGTGATCCCAAACGTCACCAGATCTCCACTCTCGGCTATTGTGCGGACCCCTTCGGCGACGGCCGCATGAAAGGCCGCACTGTCTGGAATGACGTGATCCGACGCGGCCACCAGCATCATCGCGTCGGGGTCAGTGGATGAAAGGTGCAGGGCAGCGGCCAGCACTGCAGGTGCAGTATTGCGTCCTTCGGGTTCGATCAAGATCGGACCCGGATCGACTCCGATGGCCATTAATTGTTCAGGGACAACAAAGCGGAAAGCCTCGTTGGTCAGGATCAGAGGTTTGGCGTAAGGCGTGTCGGTCGGGCCTTTCAACCGCTCGGCACATTGCTGCAGCAGGCTGGTTTCACCAATCAGCGGAACAAACTGTTTGGGGTAGCTTTTACGCGACAACGGCCAAAGCCGAGTGCCGGATCCGCCACATAAAATTACAGGATAGACCATGCTCACGGTGCCTGCCCCTTCTGAACCTTTTAGCTTAAACTATTGAATTGAAATCGGAATAGCTGACACAACTAGGCCTACTGCGCGGCCCGATCAGAGGCCACGACTTCATGCAGATATTGGTTCAGGTCGTCGCGCAGATCATCGCGAGCCAATGCGAACGAGACCGTTGCCTGCAGAAAGCCAGCCTTTGAACCACAATCGAACCGCTGTCCGTCAAACTTGTAGCCAAAGACAGGGACACCATTGCCAATATCCTCAGCAATTGCGTCGGTCAGTTGGATTTCGCCGCCACTTCCCTTCTTTTTCTGGTTCAGATTGTACAGAACCGAAGGACCTAAGATGTAACGACCGATCACCGCAAGATTGGATGGCGCGTCCTCTGGTCTCGGTTTTTCCACCATTCCTTTGGCACGGACAACCGTTCCAACATTCTGGCCGGTATCCAGAATACCGTAGGAGCTGGTTTTTTCGTTGGGAACTTCCATCGCGGCGACCATGTTGCCGCCGGTTTCCTCATAGGCTTCGACCATCTGCTGTAGGCAGGGTTTGTCGGCGGCAATCACATCGTCGGGCAGCATCACGGCAAAGGGTTCATCCCCGATCAGTCGACGGGCGCACCAGACCGCATGCCCCAATCCCAAAGCCTTGTGTTGACGGATATAGGCAATTGCTCCGCTTTCCATATTGGTTGCGTTCAATACTTCAAGCAGTTCGTCTTTGCCCTTGGATTTGAGGTCCTGCTCCAGCACGAGATTGTGATCGAAATAGTCCTCAAGCGCTGATTTTCCGCGCGATGTCACGAAGATGAATTCAGTGATCCCGGCCGCACGCGCTTCGTCGATGGCATATTGGACCAGTGGACGATCAACCAATGTCATGATTTCCTTTGGCACCGACTTTGTCGCCGGAAGAAACCGAGTGCCCATTCCCGCTACGGGAAATATCGCCTTGGTGACTTTGCGTACCATACTACCTCACTAATTCTTTATATTGCCGACGACTCTTGGTGATGCCGGAGCCCCACATATAATCTAAAATCCTACCAATCAATCGCACCCGGCTGGTCAGTTACGGGTTCGCTGGAATCTGCCATTAACTTAAGGGCAGAGTCAAAACGAAACACGACCGAAAGCTGGATCAATGAACCAATCCACTAATCACTTGTTCAATAAAGTTTAAAACGCGCCCGATAGATTGGATCGGGCGCGTAAGCTTATGCATTGGCCATAATCGCCTCAAGCGGATCGTGTTCGGCGACGAAGTGATCCGGGGCAATCTCACTGAGTTGAGGTACATAGTCGGTCTCACCCATAGACAATCTGCTGGGCAAAAAGCGCAAAGCTGCTTTCGGATCCATGGGAGAAGGCAATTCTCCCGGTAGTTTAAGCCTTTGGCGGCTGCGCTCGACATCCGGATCAGGGATCGGAACCGCCGAGATCAGGGACTGAGTGTAAGGATGTTTCGGTTCGGAGCAGATCACTTCACCATCGCCCAATTCAACGATGCGGCCCAGATATAGAACCATGATCCGGTTCGACACCGCACGTACCACAGACAAATCGTGGCTGATGAAGATCATCGATAGGCCAAACTCTTGTTGCAGTTCACGCAACAATCCTACGATCTGGGCTTGAATGGACACATCCAGCGCAGAGACTGCCTCGTCACAGATAATCAGTTTTGGTTTGTTGATCATGGCACGCGCGATTCCAACACGCTGGTTTTGCCCCCCGGATAGTTCGTGCGGATATCGGTTAATCATGTTGGCCTTCAAGCCAACACGCTCCATCATCTCGGCGACCAACTCTTTGCGTTCCCGCTCGGTCAGATCCGGGCGATAGGTTTTCAGCGGTTCCGCGATCGAGGCCGAGATCGTCATCCGTGGATCAAGGCTCGCCAGCGGGTCCTGAAACACGATCTGCAGGTCCTTGCGGTACTTGTTCAACTCGGCCCGTTTCAGCCCGACGATCGGATGCCCCAGCCAGCTGACATTACCCGCGCTGGGTTCGATCAATTGCAGCACAGCCCGGGCCAGCGTGGATTTGCCACAGCCGGATTCTCCAACAACACCCAGGGTCTCGCCCTTTCGGATGTCGAAACTCACGCCATCAACGGCTTTTAGGGGTACCTTGTGCCCAAAAAGACCACCCGAGACATGGATCGGGAAATGCACCTTGACGTCGTCCACTTTCAGTAACGGTTCTTCCGTCTGCGTAAGAGCTTTCGGAGCATCGCCCGCATCAATTCGCGGCATAGCCTCAAGTAGCGTTCGGGTATAATCATGCTGAGGAGAACGAAAGACTTCGCGCGTGTCACCGGCCTCGACAAACTCACCCATACGCATGACTTGAATATTGTCGCACATGCGCGCAACAACGCCCATGTCATGGGTGATCAGAGCTATGGCCGTACCTTCATCCTTTTGCAACCGTACCATCAGGTCCAAAATGTCGGCCTGAACGGTCACATCCAACGCAGTAGTCGGCTCATCCGCGATCAAAAGTTTGGGATTACACAGCATCGACATGGCGATCATCACACGCTGACGCATGCCACCAGACAATTCATGTGGATATTGATCCAGCCGCCGTTTCGCTTCGGGGATGCGAACGCGATTCAGCCAGTCAAGGCAACGTTGGCGGGCAGCCGAGCCTTGCAAACCTTCGTGAACCTGTAGCACTTCGCGCATCTGCTGGCCGACCCGCAGATGTGGGGTCAGGGCGGTCAGCGGATCCTGAAAAATCATGCCGACGTCTGAGCCACGAATCTTGTTGATTTTGTTCACAGGTAGATTCAGGATCTCCTGACCATTCAGCAAAGCAGAACCAGACGCATGGCCAGCGGAGGGCAACAGCCCCATCGCTGCCATGAACGTCTGGCTTTTGCCCGAGCCACTTTCGCCGACGATGCCCAGACATTCGCCGGGATTAATGTCGAAACTGATGCCCTTTACAGCTTCAACCACGCCGTCGGGTGTATCAAATCGGACGCTCAGGTCCTTCACGGAAAACAGACTCATATCAGCGATCCTTCGGGTCCAGAGCGTCGCGCAGCCCGTCACCGATGAAAAACATGGTGATGATGATGGCGACATAAAAAGTAAGTGGGAACATCAGCTGCCAGAGCGTACCATACGCCATGGTGCCAGCACCTTCGGCGATCAGGCGGCCCAACGATGTGTAGGGTTCTGAGATTCCGAGGCCGAGGAACGAGATGAAGCTTTCGGTCAGGATCATCTCAGGCACCAGTAACGAAGCGTACACGATCACAACGCCCAACAGGTTGGGCAGAATGTGACGGTACATGATGGTAAATTCGCTGACACCGGCGGCGCGCGCGGCTTCGATAAATTCGCGGTTCTTCAGGGTCAGGGTTTGCCCCCGAACAATCCGTGCCATCGTCAGCCAACCAACAGCGCCCAAGGCGATGAACAGCATGAAAAAGGATCGTCCCGCGACGACAAGCAGCAAAATGATGATCAGTGTTGCCGGAATTGCAAGCAGGATGTCCACGAACCGCATCATGGCACTGTCGGTGCGCCCGCCAATATATCCAGCGGTGATGCCATAGCAGGTGCCGACGATCAGAGCGGTCGCGGCCCCGATCAAACCGACCAGCAGCGATGTGGTGGTGGCCTGAATGACACGGCTGTATAGGTCGCGCCCCAGATCATCGACGCCGAAAAAGTGTCCGGTTTCGATGGACGGCATGCCCATGCCGCGCACGTCCCCCATGACGTTCCAATCGATCTCTTCATTGTTCCAGACCGCGAAGTAAGGCCCAACAATTGTGAAAAACACGATCAGACCTAAAATGATAACGCTGGCCATTGCGGCCTTGTTGCGGACAAAACGTATCCGTGCGTCCTGCCAAAGCGAGCGCCCCTGAATGACCGTGTAATCAGTGATTTCCTCGGCCAGATGGGCGGCTTTTTGTGATTTTCCAAGCATTGCCTGCCCCTCAGTATCGGATTTTTGGATCGAACCAGGCATAAGCCAGGTCGGTCAGAAGGTTCACAACCACGGTCAACGCGCCGTAAAGAATGGTGACCCCTAGCAGCACAGCATAGTCGCGAGACAAAGCCGAGCCGACATAGGCCTGCCCCAGACCACCGGTTGAGAAATAGATGTCGACAAAAACCGAACCGGTCAGAACGTAGACAAAAACCGGCCCGAGGTACGAGACAACGGGAAGCAATGTCGGCTTAAGCGCATGGCGCCAGATCACGGTTCTTGTCGGCAATCCCTTGGCCCGTGCAGTTCGAATGAAGTTCGAGTTCAGAACCTCCAGCATCGATGACCGCGTAATCCTTGCGATTGAGCCCATGTAGGAGGTCGCCAACGCAATCACCGGCATCACCAGATACTGCCATTGACCGCCATGCCAGCCTCCACCCGGCAGCCACCCCAGCCACAGGGTAAAGGTCAGGATCAGGATCGGCCCCATGATGAAGTTAGGAAGCGCCTGAGCGGCGATACCCAGACCCACCGCAAAGTAGTCAATCCAGCTATTGTGTTTGATTGCAGCGGCAATTCCCAGCGCGACGCCAACGGAAGTTGCCACCAGGAAAGACAACGAACCATAGGTCAGCGAAATCGGGAAACCCTGCGCGATGATGTCGTTCACATCCCGATCCTTGAATTTGAAGGACGGTCCGAAATCGAAATGCACCACGATGTTATACAGATAGTCCCAAAGCTGTTTCCACAGCGGTTGGTCCAATCCATAACGCGCCTCGATATTGGCCAGAACCTGCGGCGGCAATGGCCGTTCCGAGGTGAATGGCCCGCCAGGCGCGATGTGCATGAGGAAAAAGCAGGCGACGATCAGTAACAGGATCGTCGGAATAGCGACCAGCAGCCGCTTTAAACTGTAGGCAAGCATTTCATGCCCCCGTGTTTATTGGCCCTGCCCCGGATGTCTCCGGGGCAGGGCGTGGTTCAAAGACGATTATTCAGCGAGCTTGTAGAGGTTTTTCGAGTACCAGTTCTGCTCGACGTTGTTCACCGGCCAGTTGCCTACATCGCTGTCCATCATATAGACGCCTGCGTAGTGATAGATCGGGATCACAGGCGTTTCTTGGGCGATGATGCGTTCAACTTCGGTGTAAAGCGGAGCCGGATCGTCCGAGGTTTTGGCCTCGGCCAGCAGCTCATCAACGCGCGCGTTGGCATATTTGCCGTCATTATAGCCCGAGTCCGACTGCAGCAGGTCAAGGAAGGTCGACGCTTCGTTATAGTCTCCGCACCAAGCACCACGTGCCAGCTCAAAGTTTTGGTTGCCGCGCTCCTCGAGGAAGACTTTCCACTCCATATTTGCCAGTTCGGCGTTCACGCCAAGCTTCTGCTTCCACATCTGGCTCAGCGCAACGGCGACCTTCTTGTGGTTTTCCGCGGTGTTATAAACCATCTGGAAGCTCAGAGGGTTGTCAGGCCCATAACCTGCTTCTGCTAGAAGCTCCTTCGCCAACTCGTCGCGTTCGGCTTGGGACATGGATGCCATTTCAACGGCCGGTACGGTGAAGCCTGCGGTTGCTTCGGGGGCGAAAGTGTAGGCTTCGGGCTGACCGCCTGCCATCACTTTTTCGGTGATAATCGCACGATCAACGGCCAGTGACAGGGCTTGGCGGACGTTCGGGTCCTTGAAAGCCTCGGGGCCACCATCAGATAGGTTGAAGGTGTAATAATAGTTGCACAGGCGTGGGAAGCTGATGGCTTCTACAGGGTGCTCTACCTTCAGTCGTGGGTACTGGCCGGCTGGAATTTCGGTGCGGTCCAGTTCGCCAGCCAAATAGCGGGTCAGGGCGACGTTTTCATCATTGATGACCAGCGCCACGACCTTGTCGATGATGGTGTTATCGTTGTCCCAATAGGCGGTGTTGCGTTCACGTACCGAGCGTTCCTGCGGCAGGTGCTCGGTCAGAACATAAGCGCCGTTCGAGACGATGTTTTCCGGTTTGGTCCAGGCGTCACCAAATTCTTCGATCACTTTCTGCGGTGCCGGGAAGGTTGTCGAATGTGTGGTCATCTGCGGGAAATAGGGCAGGGGGGCGCTCAGGCGGACTTCCAGCGTTTTGTCGTCGATGGCTTTGACACCCAACTCATCTACCGGTTTTTCGCCCGCGATGATCTCGGCAGCGTTTTCGATCGACATCAGTTCCATGAACCACGCATAGGGCGACGACAGTTCGGGATCGACGGCGCGCTTCCAGGCATACACAAAGTCACCTGCGGTCACCGGATCACCATTCGACCACTTCGCTTCATCGCGCAGGGTAAAGGTGTAAACGTCCTTGGTATCGTTGACCGAGAATTCGGTGGCGACACCAGGAACCAGGTTACCGTCCTCATCCTGATTCATCAGGCCTTCAAACAGATCGCGAACAATTTCTGCACCCGACACATCTTCTACGACTTGCGGGTCGACCGAGCTGTGTTCATCGAGAATCCGATAGGTGAAGGTCTGATCGTCGGCCAGGGCTTCTCCGGTTTCGGGATGTGTACCGGCAGCAATTGCAGCACCGGCAATGATGGTCGAGGACAACAGTCCTGCCAAAGAGGTTCTGATTATTTTGTTCATGTGTTTACTCCCATTTTGTATGGTTTCGAACGTCCAAACCGCATTCGCGGTGGGCGCTTGTCTGCCATTTTGTCTCCGGCAATTGTCTGGACTTTACCTTGATCTAGATCGTGCCAAGATCGATAATTTCGGCATTCATGCATCAGGCAATGTCGGAGATCCGAATGCGAAAGCTATCTTTCACTGCCCATGAACCTGTCAGTTTTGAAGCAAAGGTAAAGGGTTTTGCGGTGGGTGAAGACCACAAAGTCTGATTAGAACCGCAGCCGGCGGAGGTGTTAAAATTTTATTTTGAAACGCTTCGTGGCAGTGACATTTTCGTGAAGCTCAACATATCACCGTGGGTGAATGTGTTCGCAGTGATGCTCGTAAATGGCGAATCAGTACGCTGCTACGGCTTCAGAACGGCCTTCAATGAGGCATCGGGGAAGCAGGTTGGTGTGCTTCCAGAAGCCTCTTGCCAGCGCCCGATCGAGCGTCGGGTTTTGTATCCGGGCAGGCCATCGACGCCACCGACGTCATGACCCTGTTGAACAAGCACCTGCTGCATGCTGGCGACATCTGAACGATAGAGATTGCCGACATCGCCCCAACGACCCCGAAAATCGCCAACTCCGTATTGGATGCGATCACCGACATGTCCCACAAACAGCGCATAAAGGTCGCTGGTGTTATAATCTTTGAGGACATAGAAATTGGGCGTTACGATAAAGGCCGGACCGCTACGACCGGCAGGCATCATAAGATAGCCCTCGGCAGCAAGTTCATGTGCAGGAAAAGGTTTGCCGGAAACGCGATTTACGCCCATGGCGACCCAATCGCGGATCAACCGCCCCTGATCAGGGCCCTCCAACGCGCAAGAAACGGTCGTGGGTAGGATAACTTCGAACCCCCAGTCGCGGCCTGTCACCCATCCGTGCTCGTCAAGATACGCGCCGATCGATGCAATCGTGTCCGAGGCTGAGCCCCAGATATCAGTTCGGCCATCGCCATCGCCATCGCGCGCGTAAGTCAGAAAATTTGTGGGCATAAACTGAGGCTGCCCCAAGGCACCCGCCCAACTGCTTTTCAGTGCGTGGCCTTGGCCGTGACCGGATTCAGCGATCTGTAGCGCAGCAATCAGTTCAGCCGTGAAATACTCTGCCCGTGTGCTCATGAACCCTTTGGTGCCCAGCACCTGAAACGCATTATGGCGGATCGGGACTTGTCCGTATCCGCTTTCGCGGCCCCAGATGGCCAGTATGATACGGGCGGGTACACCGGTTTCTGCCTCGACACGCGCCAGTGTACCCGCATGGCGCCTAGCCATCTTGCGACCGACGGAGGTGGCACCCTGGACTGATCCGGCATTAAAATAACGACCAGGTGAGCCGAACTCGGCCTGCCGTTGTTGCTTGGGTGTCTTTTTGGGGCTTCCCGGCGGAACCAGGTCAGGAAGGTCCCAGTTCAGCGTCACCCCGTCAAAGGCACTTTGGAATGTGCGTTTCGAAACGCCCTTTGCTTTTGCCTGAGGCCATATGGCTTGTTGCAGCCAGTTCTGGAACTGACGTTCAACCTCAGCGCGATCTTGCGCTACCGAGGGGGCGGCAAGACAAACCAGGGAGACTATAGCAAGAACCAAACGCATATGATTGGTCTCGCGCGCGCTTGACCTCATGTCAACAGCGGCGCCGCAGGGTGATTTTGGAAAAGTTCTTGAGAAAATCCGTGACTCTGCCGATAGTTGCCGGGAAACCCCGCCGCAAGAGGATCATCAGGTGTGACCTTGTCTCGGATACATTCAGTCGCTGTGCCAGCCTTGGTGATCTTTGTTGCTCTGTTGTTGACGGCTGAGGCTGCCGGGGCGAGTGATAGCTTCATGGACCCCCAAGGCCCGATTGCAGCGGTGCAAAAGACACACCTTTTGCGCGCGACGGCTCTTATCCTGATCGCCGTGATACCGGTTCTGGCTCTGGTGCCGCTGATTGCCCTGCGTTATCGCCGACGTAAGGGTGGAAATGCTGCATACACGCCGCATTGGGATTTTTCGGCGAAGCTTGAATTTGTGATGTGGGGCGTCCCGGTCGTGATCGTGATGATCCTGTCTTTCTATCTCTGGAAAGCGACACATCGTCTTGACCCTTATTCGGCCCCTTTTGGAAAAGAGCCTGCCCTAAATGTGCAGGTGGTTGGCCTCGATTGGAAATGGCTGTTCATCTATCCAGATCATGGCATCGCAACGGTGGGAGAACTGGGCATACCGATCAAACAGCAAGTTGCGATGACGCTGACCACAGACACGGTGATGCAGTCGTTTATGATCCCGGCGCTGGCAGGGCAAATCTATGCCATGCCGGGGATGACGACTCGGCTACACCTGGTGGCAGACTCGCCTGAGACGATGCAAGGCGAGAACACCCAGTATAATGGCCGAGGATTCACAAAGCAGAAATTCCTGGCGCAAGCGATGCAGCCCGAGGATTTTCAGGCATGGGTCGCCAGTGTTAAAGCGCATGGCATACCGTTGACCGAAAGCACCTATCGGACGTTGGCGATGCGTACGGATCGGGATGAGGTGCAGGCGGCATTGGGCACAGAACTCATGCCGCTGAATGCGCTTTATTTCACGCTGGAAGAGGGCGACCTGTTCCATTCGATCCTGCGTCGTTACCACAGCGGAGAGCCTCTGCAGTTGGATCAGCAACCCGGAACGGCTGAATACGGGCAGGAGGCAAGCCAATGACAAATGCCGAGACCGGCTTCTTCGGTCGCCTGAGCTGGGATGCATTTCCCATTGCTGGACTGATCCAGAACCCTGGCGCAAATGAGATCATTGCAAACGCTGCTGCTGCCATTGTGATCGTGGGCGTAGTCGTAGTGATTGGCATCCTGACGTGGTTCCGGTTGTGGGGCCCGCTCTGGCGCGATTGGCTGACCAGCGCTGATCACAAGAAGATCGGCATCATGTACATTGTCTTCGCCATCGTCATGCTAGCGCGGGGCGTCCTGGAAGGCGTAGTGATGCGGGCCCAACAGGCGGCGGGACCGGGGGACGGATTTCTGGAACCCGAGCATTTCGCGGAACTGTTTAGCACTCATGGCACCATAATGGTGTTCTTCGTCGCGGTACCTTTTGTCTTTGGCGTCGCTAATTACATAATTCCACTCATGATAGGCGCGCGCGACGTGGCCTTTCCGGTGATGAACCAGATCGGGCTTGGTCTGACCGTCTCGGCCGGGCTGATGCTGATGGTCTCGCTGGTGGTCGGAGAGTTCTCGACCGGTGGCTGGACCGCCTATCCACCCTATACCGGAGCAGCTTTTAATCCCGGCGTTGGGCCGGATTACTGGATTTGGGCCATCGTGGTCTCTGGCGTGGGCACAACACTGACTGGCATCAACTTTGCCGTCACGATCTACAAGCTGCGTGCGCCGGGGATGAAGTTCATGCGGTTGCCCATGTATTGCTGGACGATAATCTGCAGCTCGATTCTGATCATCTTTGCCATGCCCCCCCTTGGTGTAGCTGCATTGTTGCTGGCCGCTGACCGATATCTCGATTTCCACTTCTTCACCAATGACCTTGGTGGCAACATGATGAACTATGCCAACCTGTTCTGGCTGTTCGGTCACCCCGAGGTCTACCTGCTGGTCCTGCCCGCCTACGGCATCTATTCCGAAGTCTTTGCCACCTTTTCGGCCAAGCGGCTTTATGGCTACAACTCACTGGTCATCGCAACAATGTCGATTGCGGTCATGTCCTTCACGGTTTGGTTGCATCATTTCTTCACCATGGGGCAAAGCGCTCTGATCAACGCGGTGTTCGGGATTGCCACGATGCTGATCGCCATTCCGACCGGGGTAAAGGTCTATGACTGGATGGCGACTCTGTACCGTGGGCGGATTCGATTCTCGGTCCCGATGCTTTATGGCCTTGCGTTCTTGATGTTGTTCGTCATCGGCGGCCTCAGCGGAGTGGTTCTTGCCAATCCAACCGTCGACTATCAGGTCCATAATACGCTGTTTCTGGTTGCTCATTTCCACAACGCGTTGCTACCCGGTGTGCTGTTCGGGTTGCTCGCCGGCTATAACTACTGGTTCCCCAAGGCCTTTGGGTTCCGTCTAAACGAGTTCTGGGGCCGCGTTTCGGTTTTCTGCTGGACGGTTGGGTTTCTGCTGACCTTCATGCCGCTCTACTTCGTTGGTCTGATGGGCATGCCCCGCCGGTCGTTCAGTTGGGAGGATCCCAGCTTTCACCCCTACATGATCACCGCCGCTATAGGATCGCTGGTGATTACTTGCGGGTTGCTTTCGATCCTGGTCCAATTGTGGGTCAGTATACGCGACCGAGAACAGACCCGCGCACCGGTCGGTGATCCTTGGGACGGGCGCACGCTGGAATGGTCGATCCCGTCTCCGCCGCCGCCCTACAACTTCGCTATTATTCCGCAGGTTAGTGACCGCGATGACTTTGCTGCAGCTAAGGAGCGCGGACAAGCCTATCCTGCACCCGCGGCCTACGAAGATATCGAGATGCCGCGCAACACCGGCATCGGGTTTATCCTCTGCGTGCTCAGTGGCATCTGGATGTTCTCTCTGGTCTGGTGGATCTGGTGGCTGGCAGCACTGATGACCATCGCGATGATCCTCGCCATTATCATCTGGAGTTTCGACACCAGCACCGAGGTCATCATCCCCGCCGAAGAGGTCCGCAAAGAACACGAGGCGTGGTTGGCGCTGGTCCACAGCACCGCCGCTGTGGATCGCGATCATGAAAGTACACCGGAAAATCGCGGCCTCGCCCGCCCGGATATGGAGGCCGTGACATGAGGCGCGCACCCAAGCACAGCTATCCGGGGATAAACCTCGGCGAGGACCACGCCAGCGCCCACAAGGCGACCGAGGTCGTCACTTTCGGCTTCTGGGTCTTCCTGATGAGCGATCTGGTCTATTTCGGCCTGATGTTCGCGATCTATATCACCATGATAGACGCGCAGGCCGGCGGTCCAGGCCCGCATGAGCTGTTCGACCTGAAAAGCATCTTTGCCCAGACTCTCATTCTGCTGACCAGCAGTTTGACCGTCGGGCTGGCGATGTTGGCGCTGAAATACAACCTGCCTCGGGCACGGATCGTGCTGTGGTTCGGAGTGACTCTGTTGCTGGGGCTCAGTTTTCTGGTTTTGGAAATCCGTGATTTCATGAACATGGCAGCCCAAGGCGGTATCCCACAGCGTAGCGGGTTTTTGTCGGCCTTCTATGGTCTCGTACCGCTCCACGGCTTGCATGTTGCAGCCGGGTGTCTGTGGCTAATCGTGCTGGGTATTCAGCTGCGTATGTTCGGGCTGACCGATCTGCTGATGTCGCGTATGGTGCGGTTGGCGCTATTCTGGCATTTCCTCGATCTTATCTGGATCGGCATAATAACCATCGTGTATTTCGGAGGGCTGGCCTATGGATAAACGATCCGAGATGCATCACCGCGAACGGCGGCGTTACGTGATTGGCTATGGTGGGTCACTGCTGCTCACGCTGGTGGTATTTGTGATCGCCTATCATTTCGGTATTGAAACACCAGGCGTCTATATGACCATAGGCCTTCTGGGGTTGGCACAACTGGTTGTTCAACTGATCTATTTTCTACACATCGACCGCCGCCGCAGCAGCCGAGAGGATCTGGACCTGGTTCTGTTCTCGACACTTGTTCTGCTGATTATCATCGGCGGGACAGTTTGGATTCTGGGCAATCTGGCCATGCGCATGCATATGCAGGTGATGTGAGGTCGCTCGCTTAGGCACCAAAAAGGAAGCTGCTTATGAAGTCATTCAAGGCAATTGCCGCCGCAGGGATCCTGGTCACGATTGCTGTTGGATTGTTCCTTTTCTGGCGGCATGAAGAGCGGTATCCGTCAACAAAAGACGCCTATATCGGCGCGAATATCATCTATGTGGCCGCACAGGTGACCGGGCAGGTTTCAGACGTTGCGGTGGTCGAAAACCAGCCGGTCAATGCAGGCGATTTGCTGTTCTCGATTGATCCGACACAGTTCCAAGCCTCGGTCGATCAGGCCAAAGCTAATCTGGACAGTGCCATTCAGCAGGCTGACTCCTTCTCGAACCAGATCACCGCTGCACAGGCCGCTGTCGAAAGCGCCAACTCGTTCTACGAAACGGCTCAGAGCAATCTTGAACGCGCCCGAGCTTTGTTTTCGGACGGGGACCTCGCGCAGGCCTCGCTGGACCAAACTACATCCGAATTCGCACAGGCTTCGGCCCGGTTGACCACCAGCCGGTCCGAGCTTTCCGCATTGCAAAGTGGTCTCGCGGCCCGGCAGGACAATGTGTTGTCCTCACAGGCTGCGTTGGAAATCGCGCAGGCCGATCTTGTCTGGACCAAGGTCTATGCCGCGGCCGATGGCTGGATCGCAAATCTGACACTGCGGCCAGGGTCGTCTGTCTCGGCCAATGCGCCGCAATTTTCCATTGTCGAGTCGTCTGACTGGTGGGTCGATGCAAATTTCAAGGAAACATCACTGCCACGCATCCGACCCGGTCAGCCGGTCACAGTGCAGGTGGATATGCTTCCAGACACGACCCTGACCGGCAAGGTTGCGTCGATCGGTCGAGGCTCGGGCGATACGTTTTCGTTGTTGCCGTCCGAAAACTCCAGCGGCAACTGGGTCAAGGTCACTCGACGTTTCCCGGTGCGGATTGAGCTTGATCCAACTGATGCTCCGCTGCGTGTAGGAGGCAGCAGCAAAGTTACGGTGGATACAACCGGACCCAGCCAATGACTGATGCCGGCCATATCAATCGCGTGATTGTCGTGGCCGTCGTGCTCAGTGCAATTCTCGAAGTTCTGGACAGTACCATCGTCAATGTTGCGTTGCCGCATATTCAGGCGGCTTTTGGGGCCACAACCGATCAGGCGACATGGATTTTAACCAGCTATATCGTCTCAGCCGTTGTGGTCATGCCGCTGACCGGGTTTGTCGCGCGTCGGGTCGGGCGGCGCAGGCTGATCCTGACTGCGGTCACGGGTTTTGCCACAATGTCTGTCATGTGCGGCCTGTCATGGAGTCTTCAGACTATCGTCGCGTTCCGCCTGGCGCAGGGCATGTTCGGCGCGTTCCTGATCCCGTTGTCGCAGTCCATCCTGTTTGACGCCTTTCCACGTGAAAAACGGGGGCAGGCCATGGCGGTCTTTGGCTTGGGCGTGGTGGTCGCACCGGTGTTGGGCCCAACTGTAGGCGCAGTCCTGACGGAGTATTTTTCGTGGCGAATGGTGTTTTTCGTCAATCTTCCGGTCGCTGCCATGGCCCTGCTGCTTTTGGCGGGCGAGTTGCCGGACGACAAAACCGAAGAGGTGCGCATCGACTGGAAAGGCCTGGCGCTGCTGGCAGTTGGCATTGGATGCCTTCAATTCATTCTTGACCAAGGTGAGACCAAGGACTGGCTGTCATCGAGGATGATACAGCTGGCGCTGATCGCTTCGGTTCTTGGGGCGCTGGGGTTCATCGTCCATTCTCTGACATCCCGGCATTCTGTCGTTGATTTGCGCCTTTTTGCGGATCGCAACTTTGCCCTGTGCAACCTAGTGATAGCGGGGTTCGCGATCTCATTGTTTGGCGGGATCGCCATACTGCCAACCTTTGTGCAAAGCCTGCTCGATTACCCCGTGATCGAATCCGGTCATTTGTTCATTCCGCGCGGAATCGCCGCAGGTGCATCGATGGTGCTGACCGGGGCCGTACTGGTCACCCGGTTTGATCCACGAGTTTTAGCCGGGTTGGGGATGCTGTTGACAGCAGTGGGGAATTTCATGTTGGGCACGCTCAACCTCGACGCCGGTTTCTGGCAACTGGCTTGGCCGGGCTTTGTCAGTGGTCTGGGGATGGGGCTGGTGTTTGTGCCGATGTCTATTCTGGCATTCGAGAGCATCAGTAAATCAAGGCAGGATGAGGCCTCGGGCTTATTCAACGTCACCAGGCAGCTTGGCTCTTCGGTAGGTATTTCATTGGTGGGGACTTGGGTCGTGCGTGGCCTGCAAACCAATACGGCAGTGCTCAGCCAGAATGTGACACCCTACAATCCTGCTGCACAGGCTTATCTTGCGCCGCTGGGGCTGACACCCGATAGCGCCCAGGGCGCCGCCATTCTGGGGCAAGAGATCGCACGGCAGGCCGAGATGATCTCGTACCTTACAGTATTCAACAATCTTGGACTGCTGGCGTTGGCCACGATCCCACTGTTGTTCTTCTGCCGCGCGCCCAGGCCCGACCAAAGGGCTGCAGCACCCGTTCACTAGCGCGTCAGAACAAGGCCCAGCCATAGCGCGAACCAGCACAAGACGAGGCTGAGAACGATGTTACCGGCGGCAAATACGATCGTCCGTTCACGGTGCAATTGCAGCGATTGATAGGCGAAGCTTGAGAATGTGGTGAAGCCGCCGCAAAACCCGAATACAAGGCGTTTTTCCTCTTCGCCCATTTCTGCAGAGCCACCCAGATAACCAATCCATAGACCCAGCAGAAGGCTGCCCAGAACATTCACGATCAGGGTCGAGTACGGCAGATCATGCGTCACCCGAAGCGCCAGCCAATGCCGCAGTACAGCCCCCAATCCTCCGCCCAATGCGAACATGGCATGCAGATACAAGGTCGTCATTCCGATGTTTCCCGGGAATGATGCCGCCGACCCAGCGCTTCCCCAAGAACCGCCGCCGTAAGACCAAATGCGATCTCCGCGCTTACGGCGATAATCACAAACCAATTCCCGGTTTCTGCCAGTCTTTCCAGCTCGGCGACGAATGAGGAAAACGTCGATAGCCCACCGCAAAATCCGACGACCCCTAGATGCAGGACGTGGGCGTGGACAAGATTTCGAATGGCATAGAGCCAACCTAGAACGAAACAGGCCGCAACATTGATGCCGAAAGTCGCGGTTAGGAACGGAGCGCCGGGGATCTCCAGCGAAAATAGCTCGCGCAGCAACGACCCTGCAGCACCCCCCACAAAGACGGCTGTATACATCAGGGCGCGATGCCCGAATACAGGCGCTGTTTTCGACACTGCGGTTGATCCTGCTCTGACCAGCGTTTCATTTTGCATACAGACTGCTTTTGCTTGGTTCAACCGGCCTCGCTAACCCAACCGTTATCTTTGTTTGATTAGCAAGGGCTTGCGCAAACAGGTCAATTTGTTCCACGTTCTGGATGAAGAGCAGGGTCATGGACCCAATGTCCATTCAAAGTCACGCTGTCACAGCGCTACTCAGGGAGATAGGAAATGATTGTTCGCAGGCTTTACTATTTCCTCAGCTATGTCTGCTTGCCTTTGACTTTGCTTTGGGGTTTTTTCTGGCCACCCGCCCACTGGTTGCTGATCATACTGATCCCCTATGCGGTTGTCGGTCTCTACGATATGCTGACAACCAAGCATAATGTGCTGAACAACTACCCGGTACTGGGTCACTTCCGATATATGTTGGAGTTTGTCAGCCCTGAAATCCGGCAGTATTTCGTTGAAACCAATGAAAGCGGGCGGCCCTATAATCGGATCATCCGCAGTCTGGTCTATTCCCGCGCCAAGGGGCAGGTGGATACTCAGGCGTTTGGCACTCAGTACGATATCATGACGGTAGGTTATCACCGCGCTGATCACTCGCTATCCCCCAAGCACGTCGAAGAGAGCGAAGAACGGGTGATACTGGGCGGCCCTCAGTGCGACAAACCCTACAATGCGTCGCGTCTGAACGTATCAGCAATGAGTTTCGGTGCACTCAGCGCCAACGCAATCCGTGCTTTGAATGGCGGTGCAAAAGATGGGGGTTTTGCGCATAACACGGGCGAAGGCGGACTGTCCCCCCACCATCTGGCAGAAGGTGGAGACATCATCTGGCAAATCGGAACAGGATATTTTGGATGCCGCACGCCTGAAGGTGGGTTCGATAAGGACCTGTTTGCCGAAAAGGCCAAGAAAGATGTCGTCAAAGCGATCGAGATCAAACTATCGCAAGGGGCGAAGCCGTCTCATGGCGGGGTCCTACCGGCAGCAAAGGTGGATGAAGAAATCGCCGAGATTCGTGGGGTTCCAGTACATCAGGATGTGATTTCCCCACCTATTCATTCGGCCTTTGATGGACCGACTGGATTGATGCATTTCGTTCAGCATCTGCGAGAGATGTCAGGTGGCAAGCCCGTGGGCTTCAAACTGTGCATCGGTCGTCGATCCGAGTTTATGGCGATTTGCAAAGCGATGTTGGAAACTGAGATTCTGCCTGACTTCATCACGGTGGACGGCGCGGAAGGGGGCACTGGCGCTGCCCCGGTCGAGTTCACCAACCGATTGGGGATGCCGCTTAACGAGGCACTGATCTTTGTAAACAACTGTCTGCGCGGTATTGGAGTCCGCGACAAGGTGCGGGTGATCTGTTCGGGCAAAGTGGCCACTGGGTTCGATATGGTCGAGAAATTCGCTTTGGGTGCGGATATGTGTAACGCGGCGCGGGCGATGATGTTTGCGGTGGGGTGCATTCAGGCGCTGCATTGCAACACCAACAGGTGCCCTTCGGGGGTGGCAACGCAAGATCCGATCCGTGGGCGGGCGGTGAATGTGCCACAGAAACGACAGCGCGTACATCGGTTTCATGACGCGACGCTTGAAAGCTTCCGCGAGATATTAGGGGCTATGGGCAAAGCAAAAGTTTCCGACCTGCGCCCTGCCGACATCCGGCGCCGAAATGCGGATGAACGAGAGCGGTCTTATGCCGAGCTATACAGCTTTCTGGATGACGGCTCTCTGTTGGGCAAGACCATCCCTGAAGAGTTCGCCGCTGACTGGCAAGTCGCCTCAGCGAGCCAGTTCTAGCGACCACTAGCTAGGTCTAGATCGCGGGTTATTGAGCGTATGCGTATGGATTTTTCGGATGCTCCATTCCACGGCATCCCGCATTGTCTTGCCCAAGGCGATATCAAAGGCCTCCACCAGTTCGGGTGTTTTATCGCTCGTCGCCAGCACTGCTTCCTGGAATGAGCTTGAAGCGATGATCTTGTCCTCATACTCATCGATAATCTTGATATTGATGCGCACTTCTACGCGGACCGTTTTCGTGTCTTCGGTTTCGCTGATGACGATGCCCTGAAATTCGCGCAGATCAGGCGCGATCACATAGTCCGCTCTCAGGCCTACGGTCGAACGTCCTACGGCCGCGACCTTGCCGGAATTTTCATAGCTTTCGACCATCAGCGCCTGCACAATTAACGGAGCGCGATCCACCCATCGGGCCCGCGGCAGATACTGAACCTGAAGCAAGGTGGGCTGCACGGCGATCTGATCGGTGTTCACGGCAGCCGTCGCTGTGGGCTCTTCGACAACGATCTGTTTTTGGATACGCGGCAGCGATGACGAGAACGTGCTTTTGGGTGTCAGCAAATACAAATCATTAGGCTTGGAAGCCTGCCGCAGCGTGCCCAAGCCCGTGCAGCCCGTCAAAGCGGCCAAAACCAGAGTCAATATTAAGGGCCGTATCATTGACGAAACTCCGATGCTTGGGTGCCTAACAAAAAGCGGGCCGGGTCGCGTTCGACCTTGTCGACCAATCTATCCAGACTGATGACCAGACGCTGTGATTCCTCGATGAACCGGATGAACTGAGGCAACCCAACGCGCAAGAAGTCCGAAACCTGACGGCGGTTGTCCTGAACGATCCCGTCGATGGTTCCCAGCAGATCCGACGCCGATTGGGAGGCGCTGAGAACATCGTTGGAAATCTTGTCAATCTTTTCGGTAATATTCGAGACGGTTTCCGCAACCTGATTGGCCGCCTTACTCACATCTTCAGCGACAGGCGAGATATCCTCGTCCATCACGCGGTTTGCCGAGTCAAACGCCCTCTCGGCTGAATCGAGCGCCCCTTTGGCTGAATCCATAGTCGATGTAACCGATTCAAGGGTGGTGTTTGCATTCAGAACAGTCTCGCTGATTACCTCAAGCGTAACGCTGCCTTCATCTGACAGCCGAGTCAGCCTTTCGGCCAGGATTGACCCGCGTTCGATAAAGGGCCGGATATCTTCCTGAATCACGCTTTCAGCACTGGCAATGGCGTTATTTGCAGTCTCTAGCGTTGTTTTGGCGGATTCTGAGGTCTCTTTGATGCTCTTCAGCGTGTCCGTTCCTGTGCTCAACGTCGTCTCGGCCGTGTTTGCCAACGTATCCAGTCTCTTGGTAAATTCTCCAACGTCTTTGGCCGCACCGCCCAAATCGGACGAGAGCGACTGGAAATCCGTCAGAGTTTTATCCAGCTTGCCCGACGCTTCTGCCAGATTGTTCAGGATATCCGACACCGCCTTTCGGTTTTTGTCATCAACAACCGAATTGAGGTTCTCCAACAGGGTGACCGCCTTTTCCAGAACCTCTGGCGCACCCTCAAGCAAGGATTGAATCGAACTGCGCTTGCTTGGGATGACACTGTTCTGGGCCAGCCTTTCTGCGGTTGGAGACCCTCCGGAAAGCTCAACATAAGCAACCCCTGTCACACCCAGAGATTGCAACTGTGCGATGGTTTCTTTGGTAACAGGGATGTCGGCATCAACCTCAAGCCGCACTCGCACCTTTGACGGGTCATCTTTGTCCAAGTCCAAGGAAACCACCTGACCCACGGGCAAGCCGTTGTAATTTACGCCACCTGCAGCCGACAGGCCCGAGACATTGTCGAACAACACATCATAATAGGCGTATTGCCGGGTCACTTCGAATTTGGCGAGCCACAGAAAGAACCCGAAGGCACCAAGGATGCCCGCCAGGGTGAACGCACCGATCAGGATGTAATTCGCTCGGGTCTCCATCGCCTCTACCTGTCCTGCCCCTTCTGTTGTGCCGCACGGGCGCGGGGGCCTGTGAAATATTCCTGAACCCAAGGATGGTCGACCTTGGTCATCTCTTCTATCGGACCTTCAACCAGCACGCGTTTTTCCGCAAGTACCGCAACGCGATCACATATGGCATAAAGGCTGTCCAGATCATGCGTTACCATGAACACGGTCAGCCCCAACGTGTGCTGAAGTTCCCCGATCAGGTCATCATATGCGGCGGCCCCGATCGGGTCCAACCCGGCAGTTGGTTCGTCCAGAAAAACGATTTCGGGGTCCAGCGACAGTGCGCGGGCCAACGCAGCGCGTTTACGCATTCCGCCGGACAGTTCCGAGGGGAACTTGCTACAACTTAGTTGAGGTAAGCCAACAAGACTGATCTTCAGACCACCCAGTGCGGCCATCAATTTTTCACTGATACCCGTGTGCTCGCGCAGAGGCGCCATCACGTTCTGCAATACAGTCAGTGAGGAAAACAGCGCACCGTCCTGAAATGCCACACCCCAGCTTCTTTCGATCCGCTGACGTTCTTCTTCGGGGCCGTTAAGAACATCGACGCCAAGAACCTCAATACTTCCCGACTTGGGCTTGTTCAGCCCGACGATCGTACGCAAAAGCACGGACTTCCCAGTGCCCGATCCACCGACAACACCCAGCACTTCACCGCGCCAGACATCGAGGTTGAGGTTGTCGTGGACCACTTGCTCGCCGAACTGGTTGGTTAAATTGCGCACACGAATAACGGCCTCGCGTTTCGCGTCGGATTGGGGCTTGTCCTGAAGCGCGGCTCCATCCATGTCAGATCCCCAACTCTGAGAAGAAGATCGAAAACAGGGCGTCGATGGCGATGACCATAAAGATCGATTGCACGACCGAGGCTGTCGTCCGCTGACCAACGCTTTCGGATGAACCTTTGACCTGCATAGCCTGCCAGCAGGCAATGACACCGATCACCAGTGCAAAGAACGGTGCCTTGATCATCCCGACGGCAAGCTGTGCGACGCCGGTATTTTCCTTCAACCGGGTCAGGAACATGCCGGGGCTGACACCGAGGTCGATCCAACTCATCAACGCTCCGCCGATCAGGCCAGCCATATCGGCAACAAAGCCAAGAATGGGCAACATGATCAACAGCGCCAGAACACGGGGAATGACCAGAACTTCAATCGGATCCAACCCCAGGGTGCGCATCGCATCAATCTCTTCCTGCACCTTCATCGAGCCAATCGAAGCCGTAAAAGCCGAACCGGAGCGACCAGCGACGATGATCGCTGTCAGCAGGATACCAAGCTCACGCAGGATCGAGATGGAGATCAATTCGACAACAAAGATCTCAGCCCCGAACTGTTTCAACTGCGTCGCGCCCTGAAAGGCCAGAACGACGCCGATCAGGAAACCCATCAAGGACACAATCGGCAGCGCCTTGAAGCCGACTTGCTCCATCTGTGACACCAAGGCAGCACGACGCAGTCGCCATGGCATGATCAGAGTCCGGACCAATCGATGCAGAGTAAGGCCAAGAAAGCCGATGATTGATAATGTGTCCTGCCAGGCGCCAAAAGTTTTTTGCCCAATCCGGGCAACCCAATTCACAAAGCCATGCGGCGGCAGTTCTTCTCCTGTAACCTCGGATATGTTGTGCGATACTGTTTCGATCAATGACGAATGCGCAGGGGCCAACCCTTCGAGCTGGACCTGAGCGCCCTCGCTTCCCATCCGCTGCACCAGATTGGCGACTAGCCAGGCCCCTCCGGTATCCAGCGATTCCACCTGCGACATGTCCACAATGACATCTTGGCCGTTGGGCTTTTGGGCAGCAAAACCCGCTTCGACACGATCCAACGATTGAGTGCGCAGATCTCCGGCAAGGCGGATACAAACGCCGGTTGCGCTGGTCTCGGAAATAATCGTCGGCCGTGTCATAGCGGTATGTGATGGCAAACACCGGGTCGCTGCAATGGATTTGTTCGAACCCCTCAGGATTTTGCACCCGCGCATTGCGGTAGAGCGACAGTGAAGCCCATGGTTCCGGTTCTGGAGCAGGCAGAGCGGGCGAGCCATGCGTTTCGCGTGTTTGCATTGTGGCGCAGGCTCAGTCGGGGTGTTCTGAATGAGGGCGGACAAGCAGAACTATTAATATTCAGATAATTATAGACAAATGTCCTTTGTAAGGTATCGTGAAGCCGAAGTTTTCCTGTTGCGGTTGTGTGTTCGAACAGGCGGCTTGGTCGGGCAGTAAGTGGGCCAATTGGGCGCTTCTTCACCTTGTCTCCGGCTTTTGCCTCAAATGCCTGTCAGGCGCGGATTGAGAGGTGATTGATGGTCGATTGGCTGGTGCATATTCTTCAAAATTACCCTGAACTGGCGGTGTTCCTGTCCATCGGTATCGGCTTTCTCGTTGGTCCTTGGAAACTGATGGGGTTCAGTCTGGGCACGGTCACGGCAACCTTGTTGGCGGCGGTGGTGATCGGACAGGCCCAGATTGAAATCGACTCGGCGGTCAAATCGACTTTCTTCATCTTGTTCATCTTTGCTGTGGGCTACGGTGTCGGACCTCAGTTCATCCGCGGCCTGAAAGCAGACGGCGCTCGCGAGGTGTTCTTTGCGCTCAGCGTACTTGCGCTTTGCCTTGTTATCCCAATCATCGCAGCTAAGGTCGCGGGTCTGGAACTTGGCTATGCTGCGGGGCTTTATGCCGGATCGCAGACGATTTCAGCGGCGATCGGTGTTGCCACCGACCAAATTGGCCAGCTGGGCCTGTCGGCGGAACAGGCCAAAACCTATGCTAACCAGATTCCGATTGCCTATGCGGTGACCTATATTTACGGCACAATCGGGTCGGCCATCATTCTGGCCAAGATCGGCCCGCGTCTGATTGGCGTCGATCTGGTCGCGGCCTGCAAGGAATATGAGGCTAAGCTGGGTGGCACGACGTCGGTTGAAACCGGTGATGGCATCGTCTCGGCATATCGCGCGATCGAGGCGCGGGCCTTTGAGATCCCAGAAGGTAGCGATCTGCTGGGGCAACCGGTCAAAGATCTGATGCCCGGTATCCGCATCTATGCCGAACGCCTGAGACGTGACGGGAAGATCATAGAGGTAGATGATAACACCGTATTGCAGGCCGGAGATGTTGTGATGTTCTCAGGCCGCCGCGCTGATCTGGTGGGTTTGCTTGAGACCAATCTTACAGAAGCTGACGCGCCTGATCTGCTGAGCATACCGTCGGAAAAACTGGATGTGCTGATCACCAGCAAAGAGGTTCATAACAAGACGCTTGAAGAGCTAAGCAAACTGTCGATCGCGCGGGGCATTTATGTCTCGAAACTGATGCGAAACATGCAGGATTTGCCGCTGCTACCCGGGACAGTCGTGCATCGTGGTGACATCGTCACAATTCAGGGCAGCAAGCGGCATGTCGAGGCCGCAGTTGCCCAGATTGGCTATGCCGACCGCCCGGTAGACACCACAGATCTGGCCTTTGTAGGCTGGGGGATTTTCATCGGCGGCATCATTGGAACACTGTCAGTCATGATGGGTGGTTTCCCGATCAGCCTTTCCACTACCGGAGGCGCGCTGCTGGCTGGGCTGGTGCTGGGTTGGCTGCGTACGGTGCACCCGACCTTTGGGCGCATCCCGGGTCCGGCGCTTTGGTTGATGAACACTCTGGGTCTGAACGTGTTTATCGCGGTGATAGGGATCACCGCAGGGCCGGGATTTGTCGCGGGACTGCAACAGGCCGGTATTGCGCTGCTGCTATGGGGAATCGTCGCGACTTCGCTACCAATGATCTTTGCAGTTTACGTCGGGCATTACGTGTTCAAATTCCACCCGGCCATTCTGTTTGGTGCCTGCGCAGGTGCGCGCACCACGACGGCGGCGTTGGGTATGATCCAGGAAGCCGCGCAAAGTCGCATCCCGGCGCTTGGCTACGGAATGCCGTATGCGATCGGAAATACATTATTGACCATCTTCGGGATGGTCGTTGTTTTGATCCTAAGCTGATTTGGAGAGGTTCACGTTATGGATAGAGTAACGCTGCACGATTACGAAGCACTCAGCCCGTTTCAGATCAAGGATGAGCTGATCAAACTGGCCTCGGCCGAGGCGCGTAAGGCCAATAGTGCTTTCCTGAACGCGGGGCGCGGCAATCCTAACTGGGTTGCCACCCGTCCGCGTGAGGCGTTCTTTGCCCTTGGTCAATTTGCCATAACTGAATCCAAACGTGTGATGGACCACCCCGCTGGTTTAGGCGGAATGCCGGCGCAGAAAGGTTGCCATGGACGGCTGCAGAGCTGGGCGTCTGATCATTCCGACACGCCGGGCGTCGATACGCTGCTTGAGGTCGTGGCGCATGCCATATCCGCATTTGATTTCGATGCGGACGAGTTTGTGCATGAACTGACGGATTCGATCATCGGTGATAACTATCCGGTGCCTGACCGCATCCTGAAACACAATGCCACCATTGCCCATGAATACCTGATGTGGTCCATGTGCCGAGGTCACCGGCCTGACGCTCAGTTCGATCTGTTCGCAGTCGAAGGCGGCACGGCGGCGATGTGTTATATCTTCAAGTCTCTCAAAGCCAATCGGCTGCTGAACCCGGGTGATACGATCGCGTTGTGTACACCGATCTTCACCCCCTATCTGGAAATGCCAGAGCTTGAGGATTACAGCCTTGAATCCGTCCATGTGGAAACCGACGAGGAAGACGGCTTCCAACTGACGGATGCCGCAGTGGAAAAGCTGAAAGATCCCAAGGTAAAGGCGTTCTTTCTGGTCAACCCGGGCAATCCGTCTTCGGTTGCACTAAGCACCGCATCACTGCGAAAACTGGCGGATTTGGTGGAAAACCACCGTCCCGATCTGATCGTGTTGACGGATGATGTCTACGGCACCTTTGTGCATGATTTTACCTCGGTCATGGGCCATCTGCCACGCAACACGATCGGGGTGTATTCCTATTCCAAGTACTTTGGCTGCACCGGCTGGCGTCTTGGCGTGATTGCTGTCGCGCAAGACAACATCTTCGATCTGAAACTGGCGGATCACCCGGATGAGATCAAACAGGCCCTGGACAAGCGCTATGGCACGCTTAGCCTGACACCGCGCGACATTCGCTTTATCGACCGGCTTGTGGCCGATAGCCGCGATGTGGCTTTGAACCACACGGCGGGCCTGTCGCTGCCGCAGCAGGTGATGATGACACTGTTTTCACTCAGTGAGTTGGTCGACAGCAAGAAGATCTATCAGACCGCCTGTATGGAGTTGGTTCATCGCCGTTTCAAACTGCTGACCGAAGCGATGGGCATCGAGGTGCAGGCAGGTGAGCATTACGACGCCTATTACGGCATCATCGATTTCGAATACTGGTTGCGAAAATATGTCGGTGAAGATGTCGTGGCTTGGATCAAGCAGAATGTTCATCCATTGGATATCGCGTTCAAGCTGGCCGAAGACTATGGCATCGTTTTGCTGAACGGCAGCGGATTTGATGCGCCCGGATGGTCGGCCCGTGTGTCCTTTGCCAACCTGCCGGACGAGGCTTATTCGCAGATTGGTACAGCCGTTCGATCAGTGGCACGCGGCTATGTTCAAGCCTACCGTGCCGCGAACAATTTGCCGCTGCACGGATAGGTAAATCTCCCTACACCTGCGCCTGAACTGGTGATACCCATGGGCGCAGGGGAGGATGAATTTGGACATTTCCGAACAGCGCATCAAGGCGATGACCACGGCTGGCCTGAACCTGATCGGTCAGGCGCTGTCAATTTATGACAGCCAATTGCGTCTCGTTGTCAGCAACCTGCGGTTTCAGGAAATGTTCGACCTGCCAAACGAACTTGTCGAGCCGGGGGCTCTGTTTCGCGACACAATTTATTTTCTCGCTAGCCGCGGGGAATACGGTTCGGTCGGCGATGTTGACGAGATGGTCGAGCTACGCGTTTCACAGGCCCTCGCGTTCGAGCCGCATTATATGGAGCGCACCCGGCCCAATGGTCAGGTGATCTCGGTTGAAGGTGCACCTTTGCCCAATGGGGGTTGGGTGGCCGTCTATACCGACATAACTCGCACGAAGCGGGTAGAAGATTTGCTGCGCGCCCGTTCAGAAGAACTGTCTGGCCAACTTCTGAGCCATGCCGAAGAGCTTTCTGCAACAAACCGCAAACTGGCCGCAACCATCACCGCGCTGGAAGAAGCCAAGCGTCAACTGACCGAGATCGAGGCCCGCACGCGGATGACGACCGAGATGATGCCGGCTCATATCGCGCATCTGGATGCCGATGGACGATACGACTACTCAAACCGCCGCCTTAGTTCGGTCATGCCCGGCCGTCCGTCTGACATTCTGGGCCTTCATATATCAAAGGCTTTGGGGTCATCTGCCTATGACCGGGTAAAGCCACATCTGGAACAGGCCTATGGAGGCCAACCTTCGGTTTTTGAGTTTACCGAAGATCAGGATTCACGCCGCATTCGGGTATCATTCACCCCGGATAAAGCGGGTGGTGTTTATGTCATGTCGGTGGATATCACCGAAGAAACTCAAGCCCGTGTTGCCCTTCAGCAAACGCGGCGCAGAGCCATGGCGGCGCAGATGACAAGCGGTCTTGCCCATGACTTTTCTAATTTGCTGACCATCATTCTGGGCATGCAGGCGCGATTAGAGAGGATGAATCTGCCCGAGGAAGCCGATCAGCTAGTCACGGCTACGCAACAAACTGCCCGACGCGGGGGGCAATTGCTGAATCGCATCGCAGACATGACCGGCAATCGCACGCCTCAACCTCAGGCGACGGATATGCGCGGTTTACTGGAGGATTTGCGAATCCTTGCCACCCCGTCCTTGCCGCGGGGCATGGGGTTGTCGGTGGTCAATACTCTACCCGACAAGGCGCTGATGCTCGATCCCGGCATGGTTCAGGATGCACTGCTGAACCTGGTTCTGAATGCGCGGGATGCTTGCGGCACATCGGGCCAGATCACGATCACTGCGCATGCAATCGGGACAATATGGGTTGAGATCACGGTGTCGGACACTGGCCCGGGGTTTACCGGGGAAGCATTAAAGAAGGCGTTAAACCCATTCTTTTCCACCAAAGGCAGCGATGGCTCGGGGTTGGGACTTCCAATGGTCTACGACACGGTAAAGCTGGCGGGCGGTGACCTTAATTTGCGCAACACGCCTTCTGGTGCTTCGGTCGTGATACGTTTGCCCTACCGTCCTGCCCCATCCGCGCAAGCGGGTCTCGTATTGTTGGTTGAAGACAGCGATGACCTGCGCAGTCAGTTCCGGGACATGCTGGTCGATTTGGGTTGTTCGGTGATCGAGGCAAGCTCGGTCGATGAAGCTTTGACCTTGACGTCGGAAATCGGTGATATCGCGCTGGTTCTATCAGATATTAAGCTGGAGGGCGAAGGCACTGGGATCGACATTGTCGACCGGCTGAATGGTGCGTTGCCCTGCATACTGATGACGTCGCTGCCGCTAAATGACCCGCTACATCATAAGGCATTGACCCGTGCACCTGTCCTAAGCAAACCATTCACATCGTCGCAATTGTCGGCGTTGATCCGAACCGAGGCCGCCTGAATGACACAACCTTTGGTGACCATTCTCGATGACGAACCTGAAATCCGCCGTATCCTAACGGAAGCGCTGGAAGATGCCGGGTTTCAAACTCAAAGCTTTTCACGTGCCCGTGAATTTGAAGCTTCGCTGAAAAGGGTCACTCCGGATCTGTGTTTGGTGGATTTATCATTGCCGGATACCGACGGTCTTGCACTTGTGCACAAACTTGCGCTTGAGCAAGGTGCTGCCGTCATCATCATTTCAGGCCGCGCTCAGGTACAGGACCGGGTAACGGGATTGGAGCTTGGCGCAGATGATTACATCACCAAACCATTTGATCCAGCCGAAGTAATTGCTCGGGTCCGCGCCCGGCTACGCTCTACTGGACCAGCAACGCCGAATTCAGACATAGCCGAATTCAATGGTTGGACCGCACAGTTTGATCGATATGTCTTGATCAATGCCGATGGCGTCGAGACACCTTTCAGTCATGCCGAAGGTGAGGTTCTGCGATTGTTTCTTGAAAGTCCCAAACGACTGATCAGCCGCGCGCGCATGCAGGACATGTTGGGTGGCGGGGCAGGTGACAGCTTTGACCGCGCTATGGATGTTCGGATTTCCCGCTTGCGAACGAAGCTGGGCGAAGATCCCAAAAACCCGCGCCTTATTAAAACGATATATGGTGCGGGATATATCTTTCTTGGTGACGTGACCTGGTCTTAGTCGTCGGTCCCCTCGACGCCTAAGATGTCTATCGGCTGGCGCTTTGCTATCTGCTGCCCACCTGTCGGTCTCTTCAATCGCGCAGCGCCTCGTCTTTTATCTTCAGAACAGGTTGGATCAGATAATCCAGAACTGACTTTCGGCCTGACAGAATATCGACCTGAGCGATCATTCCTGGGATGATTTCAACCGCTGTACCACCCGCATCCAACATCGTGTCTGACGTCTGAATTTCGACGACGAAAACCTCTTCTTCACTTCGTTCCGAGCGAGTGATGGTGTCGGCACCGATTCGAACGATCTCGCCATCCAGACTGCCGTACCGCGAAAAATCGTAGGCCGTGATCTTGATTTTGACCTTTTGCTCTGGGTGCAGGAAGGCGATGTCTTTGGGTCGAACATAGGCTTCCACCAACAATCGGTCGTCCAACGGAACAATCTCAATCAGTTCCTCACCGCTTCGGGCCATCCCGCCGATCGTCGTCCGGTGAATCCGGTTTACGACACCCCGTACGGGGGCCCGGATCTGCGCGCGAGACGCACGGTCACGCAAAGAGGGCAGGGCAGGTTGCAAGGCGGCAAGCTCTGCCGAAACCAAAGCCAGATCAGTTAGTGCGGCACTACGAAACCGACTGCGCGTAGCGCGGACCTTGTCATCCACTTCATCCAGCCCGGCCTTCAACCGGTTGATCATCGCCTCTGCTCTGACCTTGCGGCCCTTCCATTCCGCCTCGCTACGACGCAGGGCCAAAAGGGTTGTTGCCGGTTCCATCTTCTGTTTGACCAACGGCATCATCATAGCGCGCTCATCGGCCAACACATTCAGGGTCTCGGTTGACGTGACCTGGTCAACCAATCCCTCTTCGTACTCGCGTTGCCTCTGGTCGCGCTGTCGAGAGAGAATTGCAATCTCAGCTTCAAGTTCTGCTTGCCGCCCGTGGTACAGCGCAGTCTCCGACCGCACGACATCTGGCGCGCCAGTCAGAAGATCGTCGTCGAACTCAAGCTCAGCCCCATCGATTTCGGCACGTAGTCGTTGTGCGCGGGCCATCAAACCATAGGCACGCTGTTGCTCTTGGCTCAACTCTCGTTCGATCTGAGTAGTATTCAGTTCCATCAGCAATGTACCAGCCTCAACCACCAGACCCTCGCGCACGTGAACGGACCGCAAAACACCGGGTTCGGTCGCTTCGATCACCTGAATGTCGCCGGATGGCACGATACGCCCATCTGCCCTCACGACATCGTCGAGTTCAGTTAAATGAGCCCAGGCGACGGCGCTTATCAAACAACTGAGTATCAGGAGGAGCAGCAATGATCCCCGCAGCGGTGACCCGCCACGCATTTCACGGGCGAGGCTTTCCAGATCAGGATGCCGCGACATTCAGATGCCTCCCGTGTTTGCGAACTGTCTGCGTCAGGATGTTTTTGGGTCCGTCCATCGCAATTTTGCCTTCCTCAATCACTATGACCCGATCAACCAGTTCCAGCAGGCTGGTTCGGTGCGTCACGATGATCATCGTGGTATCTGGCGTGGTCTTTTTAAGGCGGCGTATAATTTCGGATTCGGATTTGACGTCCATCGCGCTCGTAGGCTCATCCAGCAGCAGGACAGGAGGATGCCCGATAAGCGCCCGGGCCAATGCAATCGCCTGCCTTTGACCACCTGACAATCCTTCTCCTCGTTCGGCTACAGGCTGATCATAGCCCCGTGGGTGCCGCGCGATAAAATCTTCGACACCTGCAATGCGCCCTGCACGGATCAGTTCATCATCACGCGGGCGCACCGACCCGCTGGCAATGTTTTCCCGGACGGTACCGGAAAACAGCCAGATGTCTTGCAAGACTGAACCAATATTTCGCCGCAAGTCGCCGGGATCAATCTGGCGAATGTCCAGCCCGTCCAACATCACCGAGCCCACACGCGGTTGGTAGAGGCCCAACAGCAGTCGCGCAATCGTACTCTTGCCCGACCCAATCTGGCCCAGGACAGCGACTTTTTCACCGGGTTCGATTGTAAATGAAACACCTTTCATCGCATCTTCCGTTTGATCAGGATATGCGAAATGAACATTGTTAAACGTTATCCGCCCGGAAAACTCGGATCTGCTGATCCAAGATTTGCCTTCAGGCCGCTCATTGCTCGCCTGCATTAACGTGTCCAGATTGCGGTAGGCACTGCGTGCCTGATTGACACGTGTCAGGGTTTGCGCCAATTGTCCCAGCGGTGCCAGGGCACGGCCGGTCAGCATCACCGACGCAACAAGTGCCCCCATGCTCGTCTGGCCATCCGTGATCAGAAATACACCATAAAAGACGATAAGTACTTGCGCGGCCTGCTGAGTAAATCCAGTTAGGTTCAGGGCAAATTGAGTAACGGCCCTGCTGCGTGATCCGTAGTTTGACTGGCGTGCAATTGCACCTTCCCACCGCATTCGCATCTGCCGACTGGCGGCGGTTGTCTTGATGGTTTCCAAGCCTGATACAGCCTCAACCAGAACAGATTGCTTGGATTGTCCGTCTGCAAAACTTTGTTCAGCAAGACGCGACAGGATCGGTTGAACAGCCAGTCCGCTGAGAAGAACGACTGGTACAGCGAGTGCCGGAACAAGCGCCAGCGGGCCGCCCACCATATAGATCGCGAATATGAATACCGCGATGAATGGCAAGTCTACGACAGCGACGAGTGTGGCAGAAGTAAAGAATTCACGCAAAGTTTCGAATTCGCGGATGGTACTGGCCATTGCACCCGTTGAGCCCGTTCGGGACGACATGCGAATATTCAGCACCTGGTCAAATACTCGCCGTCCCATGGACATGTCAGCATTCTGGCCGGCGCGATCTATGAACCCCGCGCGAAGGAGCTTCAACGCGAAGTCAAAAAGAAGCGCCAACCCCACGCCAAGCGTCAAAGCAATCAGCGACTCGGTCGCCTCGTTGGGCAAGACCCGGTCGTAGACGATCATGATAAAGACTGAGGTCGTAAGTCCCAGAACGTTTGCCATCGCCGCAGCCAGCGCCACCTGAACGTAAGACCAGCGGTTTGCGGAAAGGGCCGACCAGAACCAATGACCCCGCTGATCCGCTTGATCTGCGTTAACCTCGTCGCGGTGCAAGGGTCGAAACAACAATGCATAGCCCGTGTAGACTTCGCCCACGCCGCTTTCAGGAACCTCTCCGATACCGTCATCTAAAGCGGGGTCGTAAAGCAATAGATCGCCATTGCGCGTGCGCCCGTGGTACACAACGGCGCGATCGCCTTCCAACAACAAGATCGCAGGTGCCAGCGATGCATCAAATGCCGACAGCTTTCGCGCACCAAACCCGACCTGCAGGCCTGCTCGTTGTGCCGCGTGCATCGCATCGCGCACGGTCAACTCACCTGTATCACCAGATTGGCAGGCGTTCAGTGCTGCCACTGTCAACGGTCGCTCAAGTGTCGCCGCGACATTCAACAAGCAAGCTTCCAGTTCGGTCAGAGTTGCACGATCAACATTCATAGCGACTTATCCAGCGTGTCCATCGTGAACCCCGGAAAACCCAGAATGGTCTCGGTTCGGATCGATGAGGTGTAATTGGCCAAAGCGAAGTTCTGTTCTGCCAGAATCAGCCGTTCCTGTAGCTGCATGTCGTTGCGTTTCGCACCCGACACTCGGGATCTCGCAGTCAATACATCCATTCTAGGTTCATGACCTTCCGATACCCGCCAGTAAGGGGGCGCTTCACTACTATTGGAGTTCGTCTGAACGGGCCGCGCTATCAACCCCAATAAGGCCTGAGCCAAGAATGCACCGCCAGCGGCATTCTGGTAAGCTTGGATTGTCCTTGTTTTGGACCCACTTCGTGCCACAATCGAACTGCTCTGAACAGCCTGTCGCACTTGTTGGTCAAAAGCGTTCTTTGAAAGTTGTTTTGATCGTGCTGTTGCGCTTGCTCCGGTCGTTCCTCGCGTTAAAGATGTCTCGACATCGGCTAGGTTGGGCGTTGAGGTGCAGGCTGAAACTGACAGTAACCCCGCTGTTATGCCAAGGATTCCAAGCCCGAGCTTAACCCATTGCATGGATCGCGCCCTCCTTGCATTGTCCGTGCCGAACCTCTTCAGCAAGTGCAGTCATGAATCCGCCAAAGGTGCCGTTTTGTTCTGAACTCCTCGTGCCTGATTGGCTCTGTGCACTGGACAGCCAAACGCAATGCGACAGGGATACTTGATGAGCGTGAATCAACCGTAGCGCGCCGCTGGAAAGCAGGGCCAATTTATAAGACTCGGGCAATCGTTCCAGCAGAATTGGATCAACGCCCCAGTAACCCTCGGTCAAAGTGACGCCATTCTGTTCGTCCAGTGGTACAAGCAGACCCATTTCAGCGATCAAAGAGCAGACTTGGTCCGTTTTGTTTGCCGAGGCCAGGCGATTTTGCAGAAAGCGGCGCACACGGCAGAGATCCTGCGTCAAAAGTCCGTCCACTGTAAAAAATGGTTGGTCCTTAGGGTCATGTGTTACCAACCCTGAATCCTCGTCGACAAACAGACGTGACCGAGAGTCGCCCTTTTTTAAAGCTTCTGCCTGGAATGGAAAGCAACGCAACGCTGAAGGCACATAAGGCGCAAGCCAGCGACCGTTTTGGTCGACGAAGGGCGGTGCCATTTCCGGGATGACTGAGAATAGTGCGACGGGAGAAAAACCTGTTTGGTTTGACAGGAACACAATCGGAAAAGATGTGGCAATTTGCGGAACTTCTGAGATGACGATGGGACAGGCGTCCATCTCTGCAACAAATTGGTATGATGTGAACCGGCGCCAGAATCGATTCCTGTGCCGTACAAGGCTGACTGGGAAAAGGCCGTTCTCTTCCATGTGATCCTCTTGTTCTGAAGAGGCGAGGCTACATTTGTGCATCGCCCCAAGCTACGTGCGCCGTTTAGGCTGAAGCGCCAGTTGGGTCAGTGATCAGGATGTTGTCGTCGGACAAACTGCTCAGATCGGAAAGGCCATCGAACTGTGCAAGCGCTTCGACCGACGCCGAATCTGGGCCAGAGTAGTCAACCTTGACCAGAATGCTGTCAGTGCCGTCCGTTGCCAGCAGATACATCTCATCACCTGATTGAGCACCATTCAGGTTTTCGGCTGCGCTAGTGATTGTATCCAGATCAAGGTCCGAAAGCGTGGTCTCCAGCCCGACGAACCCGGTGTTGGCACCAATTGTGCCGCCGGCCACCAAGGTCTCCACACCGGTCCCGTCGCCGCGAAGCGATGTGGTATTCAACCCCTGGAACATCAAGGCGTCAGAAACGCTGGCTGCTGGGCCCAGTGTGAAACCATTGATCGTATCAATGCCATTTGAAGATGAGTCAGCTTCGAAAACGATGACGTCTCGACCCGCCCCGGACACATCTATGGTGTCGTCGCCCTGGTTGCCGCGGATGACATCATCAACATCCGAGCCCGTAATGGTATCATTCCCACCGGTGCCGAGATGGAGCTGTGATGGCCCTCCGTCTGGAGTGGTCAACGTCAAGACGATGGGTTGGTTCGCGTCCTGAACTGTCATGGTAAATGTCACCACAGGCTGCGATAAATCCCCATAGCTCGTGGCCGCGCCCGCGAAACTGATTGCGGAACCTCCATTCGGGTTAGCCAGAAAGAGATTGAAGTCAGGGTTTTCTGACTCGGAGCCGCTATCGTAGGTCGCCACCGAAGGATCGAACCCCAGCTCGGCGGTAAAGGCCAGACCGCTTGAGATATCGCGATCGGAATCTGCGTAGACCTCGAACGTCACTGTCGTTCCGCTGCGACCGGCTTCAACGATGGTGTAGGCCGCCGGAACATGAGCAATTGCCTGTTCGGACACCGGATCAGGATCGGGGCCGCCTGCGACTGTCGCCTGTGCTTCGAAATCGAGGGCGTCTCCCGCTTCAATCGAGGCAAAGCTTGCAGCAGGCGCGGACAGGGTCCAGCTCCCATCGGCTGCAACTGTGGCCGAACCAAGCGAGACCGAGTTAAGCGTGAGATCGACCGCTTGTCCGGCAGACAGGCCTGCGGAACTGCCTGATACGGTCATTCCAGTGTTTTGTGCATCGATCAGCGACACGGCACTATTGGCACCCACATCATCGATGTAGAGGATAGGTTTGAAATCCGTGGCCAACATGGTTGTCGCATCGGTTGCCGGGTTTCCTGCGGCGTCTTGAACCGATGCCGTGACCGCAAAATTGCCTCCATCGGCCAAACTGGCCAAATCCGCCGAAGGAATGCTTGTGCTCCACAAGCCACCAGAAACCACCGCACTGTAGGTCTGGCTATTAAGGCTAATCGTTACAATCTGCCCGTCCTCGGCATTTGTTGTCCCCGACACATTGAGGTCTGTTCCCTGTTCAACGATATCCAGAACCCATCCAACCGAAAGCGGGTTCAATGCAATTGTTGGTGCGCTGAGGTCGGTGCTGAAACTGGTCGTCGCAGCATTCGTGTTGCCAGCCGCATCCGTGATTGAGGCGTTCACGTCATACGTTTGCCCGTCCTGCAGGCTGCTCAAATCGGCAGCAGCCGCTGTGAATGTCCAGATGCCACCATTTACAGTGGCGGTTCCGCCGGTCAGAACCGCACCTCCGGATTGGATGATCTGTACCGAAACTTGCGTACCATTGGCCGCATCAGAAGTTCCCGAGACCACCAGATCCGTTGCTTGTTCGGTCAGGTTGACTACTGCTCCATCTGAGAGTGATGATATGGCGAGCGACGGGGCGGAGAAGTCCGTGTCGAAGCTGTTGGTCGCCTGTATCGCCGGATTGCCGGCGGCATCCGATACATCCGCTATCGCGCTGATCGTAGCTCCATTGGGTAACGTCGCCAAATCCGCCGAGGGGACACTCACCGACCACCCCCCGGTTGAAGCCTGTCCAGTGTAGGATTGGCCGTTCAGATTTACGGTGATTGTCTGACCATCTTCGGCGGATGTAGTGCCCGTAATGGTCAAGTCCGTACCACGTTCCGCAGCATTCAAAACCGCTCCGCCCGAAAAACTGTCGATACTCAGAGTTGGGGCGGTGACATCTTTGGATAAGTTGACGCTGACTTGCGGTGCGACAAGGCCGTCGGCGTCCGTCACGTCGCCCGTGATATTGAAGTCTCCACCATCGGCAAGCGCTATGAGATCGGCGCTGGGGATTGTCACACTCCAACTGCCGCCCGAGACCGAGTCGGTATAAGTCTGCCCATCAAGGGTTACTGTTACCTGCTGCCCGTCGGTTACGTTCCCTGTTGTCCCGCTTACGACCAGGTCAGATCCGGTTTCGACCGCATTCAGGATAGCCCCGACCGACAAGGGAGTGATTGCAATTGATGGGCCCGTAAGATCGACCGGAACGGATACCGATATCGGTGTTGCCGAATTGCCTGCTGTGTCGCTGACGGCAACTGAAACGGATGCGGGCACACCGGTAGTCAAACCAGACAAATCGGCATTCGGGATCGTCACTGACCAACTGCCGCCCGATACAGAACCCGTGTAATCCTGACCGTCGAAAGATACATTGACCATCTGGCCGTTTTCAGCTGTGGTCGTGCCCGACAAGACAAGATCCCCAACGACATCGGCCAGATCTATTGAACCGCCACCCACTGGGTTTAATGTCAGATCAGGCGCGGTCAGATCAGTTTCAAAACTTCCATTGGCCTGAGCTGCTGGGTTCCCAACGCGATCTGATACATCAGCCGTCACCGTGACGCTTGACCCGTCTGGCAGCGTGGTAAGATCTGAAGCGGGCACCGAAACGCTCCAGCCGCCGCCCGAAACGGTGCCACTATAGGATTGCCCACCAATCGCTACCGTTACGGTCTGCCCATTCTCGGCATCCGTTGTGCCAGAGATTTCGAGATTTGTACCTTGTTCTGCAGCATTCATTACCGCACCCGGCGAGAATGTATCGATGGTCAGGACCGGCGGAATGGTATCAACGTCGAACCTTGCGGTTTCAGCCGATAGCTCCATCCCGCTACCATCCAGATGGCGCACGGAAACATCCGAGATCCCCTGAGGCAGGGCCGCTGCCTCGGCCTGCGTCAGTGAAACGCTCCAGCTTCCGTCGCCTGCAGGAGTGACTGATTTTGTCACCGATCCGATGGTAACTTCGACAGTCGTCGTTCCATCCGGCGCTGTTGTTTGGCTGCTGAGATTGCTCAATGCGTTTGATTGCAGCTCAGCCAGGTTCAGGCTGGGCGGTCGAGGAGGTGAGGGGGTAACGCTGGGTTCGGCATCAGTTTCATCGTCGCTGTCTCCACCGCCGCCGCCTCCGCCACCAGCAGCTGCAGCACCGGCTATTCCCAGCCCGCCCAAGGCCAGCCCGGCACCGCTTACGCCACCTGCGGTCGCTGCGGTCGCACCTGCGGCCTCTGCGGCTAGACCTAATTGTGCAATTTCGCCGACGACTTCATCTGCAACCATTATGGTGCCGTTTTCCAGAATCTGTACGTTCTCGGCAGAGACAACAATCGTCCGCCCATCTGTCAGTTTCAGCTGCACGTCGCCATTCGAAAGCAGCTTTGCCACCCGAACGCCCGGAATTGACTCAGCAAACTGATGTGACGCAAGCTGTTCATCGGTGGCCTGCGCAAGAGCTGGTAATGCGAATAGTGTCGAGCCAAGGCCGCCAGCAACCCCGCGTCCTACCCATCGCTGAAGTTTTTTGTCGAACCATTTGCGGATATGGCGCGTACGTTGCGCATCGGGCCCGGCGTCCGTGGTCGATTTATTGGTCGAAACGGTATCTTTGGTCATTTTGCCCTCTCATTAGATGGACGCTGGTCGTTGCGTGATATGCTGTTTTCGGCCGATCTGGTCTGTGGTTTGATCTTATGCGCCATTCGACCGCTGCGAAAAATTTGAGTTAATCTGGAACTGAAGTCCTTGTTTTCACCACATTTCTGTTCTGGTTCAGAACCGAACATCGTTTCATCCTGTATGTGTTGCCAGGGGTGGCAGGGGGTAACGGGCGATGATGCTTCAGTTCGAAAGAGTGGTGGCAACGGGGACCGCAGCGCTCGATTCAGGTATCGGCGATACGGCTTTAAAAACGTTTAACGGGGAAACGTATCTTTACAGCACGAGCGGATCCGGGGGAGGGCTCGTGTCTTGGCGCCTTGTGGAGGGGGCTGGCCCACAAGAACAGGACCAACAATATTTCGATGCCTCGATTGCCCATCAGGTCGGGCACAGCGGAACCCCGATTCATCTGGCGGGCAATGATCAACTGGTCCTCGACGTCGATACTGCCACAGGGCTTGTGGGTTATGAACTAAACGCGGATGGCACTATCGGTGCCTTGCAAGAAACCAATGCCTTGACGGGCGGCGGGGATATCGCTGCAGCGGTCCAGGTAACGATTGGGGCTGGCGACTTGCTTGCGCTTGCGCATGAGGACACAGGCCAGATCGGCACCTATAGTATCAATGGTGATGGATCGCTGAGCCCGGCGCATAGCATCAACGCGTCTGCCAGTACGCTTCAGACCCTGCAATCGGGGTCGAATCATTTCATTGTCGGCGCAGATGCAACCAGTGGAACAATCTCGTCATATTCGATCGATCAAGGCAGTGGCGTGCTCTCTGAGGTTGCCGGTAATGACGATATCCAAACGCTGGGCATCAGTTCTCCTACGGCGGTTGAGACAATTCAAGCCTATGGAAAGTCATGGATTGTTGTGGCCGGATCGCAAAGCAATTCGCTAAGCGTTATGGAATTGGACGCCAGCGGGCAGTTAAAGCCGACGGATCATATTCTGGATACCCTGCATACCCGGTTTGGGGCCGTACAGGATCTTTCAATTCTTGAAGTTAATGGTCGGGTTTTCGTGGTGGCTGGGGGCGGGGATGATGGGATCACGCTGTTTACAATGACGCCGGACGGGCAGCTCATCCATATGGATAGTTTTGCTGATACCCTGGACAGTGGATTGCAAAATGTCCAAACGATCAGCGTTGCGCATATGGGGGATGAGCTGCAGATATTTGTATCATCTCAACAGGATGCAGGGCTCACTCAGTTGAGCGTATCGATTGCCGACCTTGGAATTGTTGTCGAAGGCTTCGGTACAGTAACCGGTACCGCGCAGGACGACATGCTAAAAGGCGGCATACTGGACACTATTCTGGACGGCGGAGCAGGGGACGATATGCTGACTACCGGCACTAGTTCCACGACCATGACGGGTGGTGCTGGCGCGGACATCTTTGTGATCCGTCAAACAAGTGGCCCGACTGTGATCACGGACTTTCAGGCCGGCACCGATCGTTTGGATCTGACCGATTATCCTTTTCTGCGCACCCCAGCGCAGTTGGATTTCACTTCCACCGCTCAAGGCGCCCAAATCGCTTATCGCGACGAAACGATAGAACTTGTTTCAGCTAATGGCACCTCCCTGACAACTGAGCAGGTATTCGGCGCAGGGTTTGGTGGTCCCGATCATATTCCTGTCAATCTGGGTAGCGGGCCGGATAACAACTCATCAGACGGGGTAGCTGGTGGGTTCACGCTGAATTCGACGACTCCAAACGCAGCGTTGGGAAATGCTGAAATCCGGTTCACCCCAGACGGAGGGTCTGCAATTGTTGCGCAGGCAAATGCACAAGGTGAATTTGATCTGGATCTACCAGACGGCGCGTTTCCCGGCCAATTGGACATCATTAAATCGTATTCAACGGCAAGCAGCGAGATAACAGCGCTGGATGCATTGCAGGTTTTGCGCATGTCGGTTGGACTTGATCCGACATGGGGTCCGGCAACGGCCGAAAATTACATCGCGGCCGATATCACCCGGGATGGATCGGTAAACGCGTTGGATGCACTGGCAATTCTTCAGGTTGCGGTTGGCCAGCCTTCTGCGCACAACGCTGAGTGGGTTTTTCTGGATGCAAATGCGGATCTATCCGGAATTTCACGCAGCAACGTCACCTACGAAACCGGAGCAGAGGTCACTATTGTTGATAGTGATCTGTCGGTCGACATGACCTCAATACTGCTTGGCAATATCGAGGCAGTTTGAATGAGACTGCGTGACCGGTGCTATTCTCGAAACGCGCGGTAGAAGTAATCTGCCAATGGTTTGACCAGGTAAGAAAGCGGAGTGCGTTCATCAGTTTTGATCATGGCTTCGACAGGCATACCCGGCAACAGTTCCTGGCCATTCAAACGGTCCAGTTGTCCTTCGTCAGGCACAACTTCAGCACGGTAGAAGGTAAAGCCGCTTGTCTCATCTGTGAATGAATCTGCTGAGACATTGATCACACGGCCATTCAGCTCGGGCGTGTCGCGTTGATTGAATGCGGGAAAGCGCAGGGCGACTTCCTGTCCGCGATGTAACTGATCCACATGCAACGCATCCACCCGTGCTGCGACCAACAAGGGCGTATCCTGCGGCACTACATACATCATCGGCTCACCCGGCTGGATCACAGACTGGATGGCAAAAACCTGACTGTCGTAAACTGTGCCAGCGACGGGTGCACGGATGTCTAGACGCGACAAACGCTCGGAAAGGGAAAGACGACGTTCTGCCAGTTCTACAACGCGAGACTGCACATCCCGAAGCTCGGTGATGGCTTCTTCGCGCCGCGTGGCCTGCAATTCAACAATTTGAATTTCGGTCGTAGCGATCTGGCCTGTCAGTCGCGCAACTGTGGATTCGAGGCTGCCAATTTGCCCTGTTAGATTTGCCTCTTCCCGCTGCAATGCAGAAACGCGGCTGGCCTGCGTCAGGCCGCGATCAAGCAAACCTTGCTGATCTTCGAGCTCCGTTCTGATCAATTCAACCTGAGTATTCAGTGACGCCAATTGCGCCTGCGTCCCCTCAATCTCGTTCTGGATCTGTATCTTCTGTTTCCCAAGCTGGTCGATCTGCTGGGTCAGCGTTTCCAACCTGGCGTTGAACAGACGTTGTTGGCCTTCCAACAGATCGTCGTCGATCGATTCGCGGGTTTTGAGCTCTTGCAGATTTTTCTTCAACGTATCTGCGTTCGCACCATCCCGTTCAGCCTCTAGCCGGGTCTTTCGGGCAAGTAACTCAAATAGCTGAGATTCCACGATCGTTTGTTCCGAGGCCAAAAACGTATCGTCAAGCCGCAGCATCATGTCCCCACGCGCCACTGCGTCACCGTCACGAACGAATATCTCGCCTACAACGCCACCATCGGGGTGTTCGATGACCTGACGATTGCTCTGAACTTCGATCACACCTTGCGAGATAATAGCACCGGCCAGCTCAGTGCGGACGCTCCATAATCCCAGTCCCAGGATCAAAACTGCCAGAGCCAAAAGGCCGACAAAAGCGGGCGCTTTAATACTCCAAACGGGACGTGAACTCTTGTCTGCCATTATTCACCCACCTTGTTCAGGTGCCTTTTGATAACGTTGGCGTTTTGGACCATCGTGTTCAAAACTTCATCGCGCCCACCGGATTTGACGATCTGGCCTTTCTCGACAACGACAAGATCGTCGCATTCCGAGATCGCTTGAGGCCGGTGCGTCATGATAATCGTGGATTTGCCCGCGCTCTTGAGCTCGCGGACCGCGTTGTTCAGGGCGAGGGTTCCGTCTGCATCCAGGGCCGAGTTTGGCTCATCCAGAATCAACAATACCGGATTACCATAGAGAGCGCGCGCCAATGCAATCCGCTGTTTCTGCCCACCGGAAAGCTGGCTGTCATTGCCCTCAAGGAAAGTATCGTATCCTTTCTCAAGCCCCAGAATCAGCTCATGCGCATTGGCTGTTTTCGCTGCGGCAACTACAGCTTCGGGATCAGGGGTTTGTGACATCCGGGCGATGTTTTCAGCAACCGTTCCGTTAAAGAGGGTCACTTGCTGTGGCAAATAGCCAATATGTTGCCCAAGATCATCAGGGTCGTATTGATCAAGTGTAGCGCCGGCCAAACGGATTTCCCCTGCCGCCGGTTGCCAAAGGCCCAACAACGCTTTGGCTAGGGTTGTTTTGCCAGACCCACTTTTACCAATCACACCCAGAGCTGTGCCGGGGCGCAACTCAAGTGCCGCATTCCGTAGTGTCGGTGTCTTCGCGCCCGGAGGGATCACCGTCAGGCCCTTTGCGACAAGATGTGCTTTGGGAACGGGCAGTTTGGTGCGCGACGCCTCGGGGGGCGTTGAATCAAGAAATGTGTTCAGGTTAATCCATGCCGTGCGCGCGCGTTCGATCATCGACCATTGACCCACCGCCATTTCGACCGGAGCCAAAGCGCGACCTAGAAGGATCGTGCCAGCAATCATAGCACCGGGCGTCATTTCGTTGCGCAGAACCAGCAACGCGCCAAGCGCCAGCATGGCGGATTGCAAAAACAGCCGCAGAGACTTGGTCAACGAAGTAAAGCTGCCGGTCCAGTCGCTTGCGGATATGGATTGAGAAAGCGCCTCGGTGCGTTGGTTCAACCAGCGTTTTGAGACATCTTCCTGCATGCCCTGAGATCTGACGACCTCGGCAGCTTGTCTGGCGTGTTCAGAAAATGCATTTGCTTTGGCAGAGGCGATTTGAGCATCTGCCACTTTGCGATGGGTCAACGCTTGGTTTAGTAGGGCGATAACAACCAGAAGCGTTCCGCCTGCGACGGCCAACCAGCCTAGCAACGGGTGGAACAGGAAAATTGCAGCCACAAAGACTGGAGTCCAAGGGATGTCCATCACCGCCAACAAAACGGGCGAGGCACATAGTGCACGGATCGATTCTAGATCTCGCAATGCAGTCGCAGGTGCTGATCGAACCTGTGGGAACAATGCGCGTCGCATGGTCCCTTCAAACACGCGTTCATCGAGTGCTGATTGAAATCGCGCTCCGAACCGAGCCACAATTCGGCCGCGCGCATAGTCCAACATCGCCATCAGCGCATAAAGCAGCGCGACAAGCAGAAATAGCGCTGATAAAGTCTCGACCGAGCGTGACCCAAGGACCCGATCATACACTTGCAGCATGAACAGCGGTCCGGTCAGCATAAGCAGATTGACAAAAACGCTGAAAATGAAGGCAAGCGCCAGGAAACTGTTCCCCTGATTACGCACCTTTCGCAGCTCATGGCGCTGAGGCGGGGTGTTGCGGTTTTTCAAGCTCACGCGTTTTGGCCCTTGATTGCTCACAATTGGAACTCGTCAACAGCCAATCTTCCTGTACCCGAAGGCGGCCTGACATTTCCCGCAACTATATCTGCCTACCTGCACCGGAACAACGCGCGTTTCATGCGCCGCCAATTGTTTAGGCGGTGTTCGTACCGATGAATTGATTGGAATGGCAGGAAAGTGCCGACATTTTTGCCTTGCGGGTCCAATTCTAAGCGCATTCATCCAGCGCTTAGGACACCGTCAAACCATTCAGAGTTTTGGTCCCGCGTAAGCGGTCATACGAGCGACAGCCGTTCCTAAGTACCATCCGCCAGGTGTTCCGGCCCTGCTCGGCAAAGCCGGTCGCAGTTTCATTTAAGCACGAACAATATTTTGCTCAGAGGTACGGTATTTACCGCGGGTGTCGATGAGGAGCTTCGCGTGATTTTTGATCAACTCATAATCAAAGGCATCGTGATTGGTCGCCAGAATAACTGCATCCTGCTCCGACAGAACCTCAGGGGTAAGGGTTTCAGATGACAATTCAAAGAAGTGTTCCCGCATCGTGGGAAATTCGGGCACATGGGGGTCCGAGTAGCTGAGATCTCCTCCATTGTCTCGGATCAGCTCCATCAAGGTGACAGAAGGGCTCTCTCGCATGTCGTCGACATTTTTTTTGTACGCGATGCCCAAAACCATGATTTTACTGCCACGAATCGCTTTGCTGCGATCATTCAGCGCATTGGCGAGTTTGCCAAACACATATTCCGGCATCGCCGTGTTCACTTCACCGGCCAATTCGATGAAGCGTGTGTTGATGCCGTATTCACGTGCTTTCCAGGTCAGGTAAAATGGATCGATAGGGATGCAGTGCCCTCCAAGTCCCGGACCCGGATAGTAAGGCGTAAACCCGAAGGGTTTGGTCGCGGCCGCGTCGATAACCTCAAAAATATCGATCCCCATGCGGTCAGCAACGATTTTCATCTCGTTCACGAGGCCAATGTTTACCGCCCGGTGGATATTTTCCAGAAGCTTTGTCATCTCGGCAGTCTCGGTCGAGCTTACCGGTACGAGCTTATCAATCGCGTGCTCATAAAGCGCGATGCCCGCCCTCAGGCAAGCCTCTGTATGTCCGCCGACCACTTTTGGGATTGTATTAGTCGTAAAATCAGGGTTGGCGGGGTCTTCGCGTTCGGGTGAGTAGACAGCAAAAAGATCCTCACCAACCTCAAGTCCATTTTTCTCAAGCCGAGGCAAAACTTCTTCTTTGGTTGTGCCTGGATAAGTCGTGCTTTCCAGCGCAATAACCTGACCCGGACGCAAATGATCTGATATTTGGTCACACGTATCGGTGACAAAGCTCAGATCTGGCTCGCGATATTTGTTGAGTGGCGTTGGCACGCAAAGCATAATGCCATCCGCCTCAGCGATACGCGAAAAATCCGTGGTAGCCTCGAACCCATTTTCCCGTGCCGCTGTGATGCGGGCATCGTCGATATGCTCAATCGAACTGTGACCGGAGTTTAAGTCCTGCACCTTTGTGGCATCCAGGTCGAAGCCAATGACCCGGTATCCAATTTCGGTATATCTGAGGGCCAGGGGCTGTCCGACATATCCCAGTCCAACAATCCCGATCACAGCCTGCTTCGCATTAAGTTTGTGTAGCAGGTTGTCCAGTGATGTCTGTGTCATGACAAAATCGCTCATTATCTAAGTCTGCGCAGGAAAGTCAGAGGGGGCCCGAATACGAAGTCGCGTCTCTACTAGTTGCTTTGGTGGAAAAGGCAATGGGTATTTGCTTTGCAAACAGTTTTGGCCATTGTAACTTCGTCAAGTTCGGAAGCCATTGACTTGCAGCTTTCACTTTTTTCCCGATTGGAAAATTGAACTGAAATCATGATTGAGTTCATCGGCTGGCTGACGCGCAGATAGCACGCCTAGACCCTTCATCCCGAAGTCGCCTAGAAAGCCCCGGTTCGACGATAGGTGTGTACTGAGAGAAATAGTCTTTTTCATTCACAATGATATGCACTGACGTGCCGCTCCTGCCGATTATGGTCCGTGCAAGACCCCGGTCAAATATGACAAGCGTCGGTACAGACGGCAAAACCGCATCGAGATCATATCCGATAGGCTCAAGGGTCTAATGCGCGTTGCGACGCGCTTTGACCGCTGTCTGTCACTCAGCCATCGCTCTCGCGGAAACCGCCATCCATCGGTTGGAAGGCCTGACGATGGGGGCAGTTCGCTGCAATCGCCTTTGGTGCGTAAAGTGACTTGGACTGTGCAATTCAATACAATAGGCTTTTAGGATCCTACCCCCAAGTTCGACATGTTTGATGCAAAGATCTTCACTGTCATACCCTTGTTGTGAAAAGCATCCAGAACACGCGTCGATCCACAAACCTGAGAGGTGCCTTATGTCCTATTCCAATCGTAGTTTGATTTCGCGCCGTCAGTTTCTTGCCACTACGACCGCCAGCGCAGCTGCCATCACCTTGCATCCCTTTTCGGCGGCGGCGGCCAACAATCAGGCGCATCTGAGGATCATGGAAACCACTGACATCCATGTTCACGTGTTCCCATACGATTACTATGCGGACAAACCGCGCGATACTGTCGGACTGTCGCGGACCGCTTCGATCATCAATGAGATTCGTTCCGAGGCGACAAATTCGCTGCTCGTCGATAATGGAGATTTTCTGCAAGGCAATCCGATGGGCGATTACATCGCCTATGAGCGTGGCATGAAAGAAGGCGACAGCCATCCGATCATCACTGCCTTCAATACTGTTGGTTATGACGCTGCCACTTTGGGCAATCACGAGTTCAACTATGGTCTAGATTTCCTTGAAAAGGCGCTTGCTGGTGCAGAATTCCCTGTTGTTCTGGCCAATGTTGCAAAAGAGACTGGGGCGTCCCCCCGCGATGATACGACTCTGGTAAAGCCCTATGCCATCCTTGAGCGTGAGGTTGAAATGGGGGATGGCAGCAAGCATCCGATCAAGATTGGTGTCATCGGTTTCACGCCACCGCAGATCATGAACTGGGATCGCAAGCATCTGGAAGGCAACGTGCAGGCGCGTGACATAGTCGAAACGGCGCAGGCTTACGTACCCGAGATGCAAGAACAAGGGTGCGACCTGATCATCGCCTTGTCGCATTCCGGCATTGGGGATGCGGATCACGCTGATGGAATGGAAAATGCTTCAGTCGTTTTGGCAGGGGTCGATGGCATCGACGCGCTGGTGACCGGGCACAATCACCTCGTATTCCCGTCCGCTACCTTTGCTGATCGTCCCGGCATTGATGTCGACAAGGGGACCTTGATGGGCAAACCGGCGGTGATGGGCGGATTTTGGGGGTCACATCTTGGCCTGCTGGACATGCTGCTTGAGCGCGACGGAAACGAATGGCGGGTTGTGACGACAACGTCCGAGGCGCGCCCGATTTCAAAGCGAAACGAAGACCGTTCGATCACAGCACTTGTTGGCGACGATCAGAAGGTGCTGGACTCGGTCGCGAAAGATCACGACGAAACACTGGCTTATGTACGCCGCGCGGTCGGCAAGACTTCGGCTCCGCTGCACAGCTACTTCGCGTTAGTTGCGGATGACCCATCGGTGCAAATCGTCTCGATCGCGCAGAAATGGTACGTCGAAGAGATGATGAAGGGCACCGAACATGAAGGTCTGCCCATTCTATCGGCTGCAGCGCCGTTCAAGGCCGGGGGTCGCGGCGGCCCGGACTATTACACAGATGTTCCGGTGGGCGATGTTGCGATCAAAAACGTAGCTGATCTTTACCTGTATCCCAATACCGTGCGCGCGGTACGCGTGAACGGTGCTCAGGTTCGGGGTTGGTTGGAACGCTCGGCGGGTATGTTCAACCAGATCGAGGCGGGATCCGAGGATGCGATTTTGCTAAACCCGGACTTCCCTTCCTACAATTTCGACGTGATGGACGGTGTGACCTACCAGATCGACTTATCGCAACCGTCGCGCTTTGGACCCAAGGGGGAAGAGATCAACCCGGATGCAGCCCGTATCGTAGATTTGGCCTTCAACGGTGAGACGGTCACGGATGACATGGAGTTCATCATTGCCACCAACAACTATCGTGCTTCGGGCGGCGGTTCTTTCCCGGGCGCAATGGGTGATACCGTCGTGTTCGAAGCCCCTGACACCAACCGCGACGTGATCGTGCGGTATATCGTCGAGCAAGGAACAATCGATCCCAAGGCCGATGCAAACTGGTCGTTTGCGCCGCTTTCTGACACCACCGTGTTGTTTGAAACTGGTCCAAAGGCGCGCGACTACATGGGCGAAGTCAAAGGCGTCACCATCGAGGATGCCGGTGAAGGCGCTGATGGGTTTGCGGCATTCCGCATCAGGCTCTAGCAAGGGTAAGGTCCAAATTACAGTGTGAGCGGCCGTCTTAGATCATTCATCTGACGGCCGTTCGAAGGTGCTATGTTGCTGGGCCCCGTTCAGTCTTCGTCTTGAAGCGGAAGCCTATCGCGCACGAGATTTGCCCAGAATTCCGCGCCGATCGGCAGTAACGCATCGTTGAAGTCGTAGTCATTCGAATGCAGCGGTTGCCCATTCGGGCCAGTTTCACCGTTGCCCAGTAGAATAAAGCAGCCGGGTACGGCTTCGCAGAAATGCGCGAAATCCTCTGAAAAGCTCATCGGTTGACGATTGGGAAGTGTGTCCAGCCCGGATTGCTGCGCGACGCGGATGGCAGCTTCGGTCGGGATCGGTGCGTTGATCGTTTCGATGAACTCAGTTTTGAAATCCACTTGGACTTCGACGCCATGCGCGGATGCGATGCCATGCGCAATCTTGCGCATGTGTTCTTCAATCATATTTCGATCTTCAGGGCTGCGAGCCCGCGCATCACCCTTTAGCGTTGCAGTTCCAGGTAGAACGTTGCGCTGCCCGTCGGTCAGAAACTCGGTCACTGACACAACCGCCCCGGCGCCCGGGGCCAGCTTGCGCGCGACAATTGTCTGAAGCGCCAGAACGATTTCTGACCCAACGGTTAGCGCATCACGTCCAGACTGCGGCATGGATGCATGGCCGCCTTGTCCATTGATCGTAATTTCGAAAAGGCTTTCTGATGTGCATATTAAACCGGTTCGGGTCGACATCTGCCCGACGGGTGCCCCAGGCAGGTTATGTATGGCGTAGACTTCTTCGATTGGAAATCGCGTCAAGACATTCTCGTCCAGCATTGCTTTAGCCCCCAGTCCAAGCTCTTCATTCGGTTGAAACAGGAACACCACCGTGCCGCTGAAACCGGGATCCGAGGACAAAGTCTTTGCTGCGCCCAACAGCATCGTCATGTGACCATCATGGCCACAGGCGTGCATAATGCCGGGATTTTGCGACACGTAATCATGATCGCTGGCTTCCTGAATGGGTAGCGCGTCCATATCTGCGCGTAATCCGATCGCGCGGTTGCCTTGACCGGCCCTGAGGATACCCACTACGCCCACGCCTTCATGAACTTCAAGCCCGTATTGACGCAGCAGCGCCGCAACTTTGGCTTTGGTTTTCGTTTCATTGAAGCCCAATTCGGGGTGTCTGTGGAACGACCGCCTAAGTTGGCGCAGTTCGGTTTGGTTCAATTCCATGGCGGTTAATGTTCCCAGATTACAGGTGCTATCCGAGCGGGGCGAACTCAGACTCTAGCCCTGATTGGTAGAGTACGATGGCAGACGGGTCCACCGGCCCGGCATCTCTCAATCGTTCTGTCCCGACCAGCCTCGCCTGAATGAGGTCGGCGCTGCGCCGTATCGTTTCTTGAACCGAACTGTCAGTTGGGTCGCGCTGCCAAAACCCGTGGCGGCCGCAATTTCAGCAACGGTCATTTCTGTTTCGCTTAGCAACGCGTAAGCGCGCGCCACACGCAACTCGATGTAGAATTGTACCGGGGAAACCTCGACATACTTTTGAAACAGCCGCTCCAACTGTCGGCGAGAAATCTGAACGATCTTGGCGATCTCAGAGATATCCAGAGGCTCTTCCAGATTCTCATGCATGATCTGGATGGCGTTGATCAGGTATTGGTTCCGACTGCCCAACGCGACAGAAAACGCGGATTTCTGGAGCGTTTTTTGATTGTTGGATCGTGAGTGGATGCACATGTCCGAGACGATGATGGCCAGATCCTTTCCGAAGTCGGTTTCAATCATGTCCAGTACCATATCGGTTGCCGCGTTACCTCCACCGCAGGTCATCAGATCATTGTCAATCTCATACAGGTTCGCCGATGGTGTCAGGTGTTCGAAGTGTTCAACAAAGGCGGGTTGGTTTTCCCAATGCAGTGTGAACCTCTTGCCGGTCAGCATACCTGCCTTGGCCAGCGTAAATGCGCCGGTACAAATTCCACCAAGCTTGCAGCCAAACGCTTTCTGACGGCTGATCCACGAAAGGATCGTTGAATTAATGCTTTCCGATGGTTCGATCCCTGAACACACAAACAATCTGGATGATCGCGGTAAATTATGCAGAGCCAAGTCAGCTGCTATTTCGACTCCATTGGAGCATCGAACAGGGTTCCCATCCTCAGAGATCAGAAACCACTTGTAGAGCTCTTTGTTGGTGACCTGATTGGCGATCCTCAGCGGTTCAACCGCTGCACTAAAGGCAAGCATGGTGAGTTTCGGCAGCAACAGAAAATAGATCTCGTTGGATGATCCGTCATAATCGATGTCGAACGTCGCGGCCCCTTTCGGAACGAAATTCCTAGGTTTCATGCTCTCTTTTCCCAGTGCGGACCTGGATGGATAACCGGCCCGTACAATATCGTATCGATCGAAACACCAGCGTATCAACTTCGCAGATCACAAGCGAGTGGTCCTACGACAACAATTGGCCAGCGAGTAGCTGCGAGCTTGTCTGTAAGACGGCAATTGAGGATGTGGCCGGGTCATTAATTGAACCGGTGGCAAAGCATTGTTAACTGGACTAACAATCGTATCTGTCGTCAACCTCATGAATGGTGAATGCCAAAAGGTCAGGCCCAGTGTGGTATCAACCGCATTCGACTGCGCTGTCGATTCACACGATCAAGCTAAACAGCCTGAGTTTTGCCTGCAAATCGCCGATTTCGTACACTTTCGGGCGATGCATCATAGTGATCCCGGAACGCACGCACCAATGCACTTGTGGAAGAAAAGCCCGTAGCAGTCGCCACTTCAAGATAGGTCATCTCGGTAAATTGAAGCAGGCCATAGGCCCGTTCTAGGCGAAGTTCCCGATACGTTGTCAGCAGTTTTACACCCGTTCTGTCCAGAAACCGCCGCTGTAACTGGCGCGTTGATGTACCAAGCGCCATCGCAAGTTCCGGTATCCTAACCGGATCCTCCAGATTGTTCTGCATCTTTTCAACAACCTGTCGCACCATTGGGTCGGCTTTTGAACGTCTGATCAATCGAGCTGCCAGTTGGCTTGCGCATGTAGTTTGCCTGTCGGCCAACCCGATATAGCTGCGTACTGACTCGGCAAGATGCTCGCCGTGATCAAAGGCAACAAAATCGGACAACAAACGCAACGTGCCCAATCTGGTTGATGCGCTATGGGTGCGGCTATCTGAGGACCAGTATGTACCCGAACCGACGTCGATCAGTCCAACCTCTTGCGCTGCGGCAGAAAAGTTGGGGTGAACCGATGCAATCCGCTTGGTTGCGCGACTAGTCTGGGCGAGAAGAAACACTGCACCGCCAACGAGAATTGATCGGTAGGACAGGTTCAATACTTGGGCGATCCAGGTTTTGTCCGACGGTGTCAGAGGCCAGCTTTTGTAGATATCCCCCCAGAAAATCGCGGTTCGCCCGGCCCAGTGCAAGGGTCCGCCCGCAGCACCGTCGGCAATGGTGCGGATATTTGTAATGTATGTATGGCCTTCGTTCAGTTCATTCAGGGCACGATAGAAATCAACCAGCATATCTGCCGATGCTTCCGCTCCGCCCTCGCAAAGAATGATCTCGATCTGATGGTCTCGTTTGGGTCGTGCCAACGTGGTTTCGGTCAAATGCGCATGGTCATTTGCAGGGACATAATGCTTCATTTCTCCTCCACCTTCTTTAGCGCTTCGGCCGCGAGCAATCGTTCCCGAACTTGGATTGAAACCCCCGCCAGTTGGCGGGGGTTTATTGATTGAGGTTTATTCAGCTGCGTCCATGTATTCTGACATTGGCGGGCATGTGCAGATTAGGTTTCGGTCTCCGTATGCGTTGTCGACGCGGTTGACGGGGGACCAGTATTTGTCGACGCCCATGGAGCCTGGGGGGAAGCAGGCCTGTTCACGGGTGTAGGGACGGTCCCAGTCGCCGACCAGATCGCGCACCGTGTGGGGGGCGTTTTTCAGCGGGTTGTTTTCCGCGTCGATCTTGCCGTCGATGATGTCCTGTGCCTCGGAGCGGATGGACAGCATGGCGTCGCAGAAGCGGTCCAGCTCATCCATGGGTTCCGATTCCGTGGGCTCGACCATCAGGGTGCCGGCCACCGGCCAGGACATGGTGGGCGCGTGGAAGCCGCTGTCCACCAGACGTTTGGCAATGTCATCGACGCTGACATGGGCCGCCTCGTCCAGCGGGCGGGTGTCGAGGATGCATTCATGCGCCACGCGACCCGTTTCCGAGGTGTAGAGGATCGGGTAGGCATCCTTGAGCCGCGCCGCGATGTAGTTGGCGTTCAGGATCGCCACCTTGGTCGCCTGCGTCAGACCCGCGCCGCCCATCAGCAGCACATAGGCCCAGCTAACCGGCAAGATCGAGGGCGACCCAAAGGGCGCCGCCGAGACCGGACCCACGGCAGTGCCGTATTCCGGGTGGCCGGGCAGGTGCTCGGTCAGATGCGCTTTGACGCCGATCGGACCCATGCCGGGGCCGCCGCCGCCATGGGGGATGCAGAAGGTCTTGTGCAGGTTCAGGTGGCTGACGTCACCGCCGATGTCTCCGGGACGCGACAGACCCACCATGGCGTTCATGTTGGCGCCGTCGATATAGACCTGACCGCCGTGATCATGGGTGATCTGGCAGACCTCCTGCACGGTGGTCTCGAACACGCCATGGGTCGAGGGGTAGGTGATCATGCAGGCGGCCAGATGATCGGAGTGCTTTTCGGCCTTGGCGCGGAAGTCATTCAGATCAATGTTGCCCTTCTCATCCGCCTGCACAGGCACAACCTGCCAGCCGACCATCTGCGCCGAGGCCGGGTTGGTCCCATGCGCCGAGGTCGGGATCAGGCAGACATTGCGCTGCCCTTCGCCCCGGGCGAAGTGATAGTTGCGGATGGTCAAGAGGCCTGCGTATTCACCCTGCGCGCCCGAGTTGGGCTGCTGGCTGATCGCGTCATAGCCGGTGATCTGGCACAACTTGTCGTTCAGATCATCGATCATCTCATGATAGCCCTGCGCCTGATCTTCGGGGCAGAACGGGTGCAGGTTGCCGAACTCGGGCCAGGTGACCGGGATCATCTCGATCGTGGCGTTCAGCTTCATGGTGCACGAGCCCAGCGGGATCATCGCCCGGTCCAGCGCCAGGTCGCGGTCGGCCAGACGGCGCATGTAGCGCGTGATCTCGGCCTCGGCCCGGTTCTTGTGGAAGATCGGGTGGGTCAGGTACTCGCTTTCGCGCAGCGCGTAATCCGGCAGGCGATAGGCCACGTTCGAGCTGTCATCCTTGCGGTCGATGCCGAAGGCCCCCCAGACCGCCTCGATGGTCTCGGGCCGGGTCTGTTCGTCCAGGCTGATGCCCACTTTCGTGTCGCCGACCTTACGCAGGTTGACGCCCCGGGCCACAGCGGCCTCCATGACCGTTTTCTGCAGATGGCCAACCTCAACCGTGATCGTGTCGAAGAACACTTCCGGCTCCACAGCAAAGCCTGCCTCTTCCAGACCGGCGGCCATACGCGAGGTCTTGCGGTGCACCGATTGCGCGATGGCCTTGATGCCGTCGGGGCCGTGATACACGGCATACATCGAGGCAATCACCGCCAGCAGCGCCTGCGCGGTGCAGACGTTCGAGTTGGCTTTCTCACGCCGGATGTGCTGTTCGCGGGTCTGCAGCGCCAGGCGGTAAGCCTTGTTGCCCCGGCTGTCGATGCTGACACCGATGATCCGGCCCGGCATCGAGCGCTTCAGCTTGTCGGTGGTCGCCATATACGCGGCGTGCGGGCCACCATAGCCCATCGGCACACCAAAGCGCTGGGTCGAGCCGATGGCGATATCCGCGCCCATCTCACCGGGCGACTTCAGCAGCGCCAGCGACAGGATATCGGCGGCGACGATGGCAATCGCCTTGTGTTCATGCAGGGCCGCAATCTCGGCGGTGAAGTCGCGCACATGGCCATGGGTGCCGGGGTACTGGAAGATGGCGCCAAAGACCGCGCCCGCATCCAGCGTGTCCGGATCAGCCACCTGCACCTCGATGCCCAGAGGCTCGGCGCGCGTTTTAATCACCGCGATGGTCTGCGGGTGGCAGTTCTTGTCGACAAAGAAGGCTGCATTGTTGGCCTTGGACCGGCCGCCGCGCTTGGCCATCGCCATCGCTTCGGCTGCCGCCGTGGCTTCGTCCAGCAAGGATGCGTTGGCCACGTCCAGCCCGGTCAGATCGCTGACCATGGTCTGGAAGTTCAAGAGCGCCTCAAGTCGGCCCTGGCTGATCTCGGGCTGATAGGGGGTATAGGCCGTGTACCAAGCCGGGTTCTCCAGAATGTTGCGCAGGATCGGCGCAGGCGTCGTGGTGCCGTAATAGCCCTGGCCGATCAGCGAGGTCAGAACCTTGTTCTTGCTCGCCACTTCTTTCATGTGAAAGAGCGCATCGCGTTCCGTCATCGCCGGGCCCCAGTCCAGCGGCTCTTTCTGCCGGATCGCGGGCGGGACGGTGGCGTCGATCAGCTCGTCCAGCGTCTTGAAGCCGATCACCTTGAGCATGTCGCGCATCTCGGTCGGGCTGGGCCCGATATGGCGGCGGTTGGCGAAGTCATAGGCTTCGTAATCGGTCAGTTTGAAGGCCATGTGTGCGCTCCTCAAGGATAGGTCAGGCCCGGCGGAGACGGCAGGAGCCTCCGGCGGAAGTATTTGGAAACAGATGAAGGGGCGGGGCCGCGCACGGACCCGCCGCCTGAGTTAACCGATGAAGGCCTTGTAGCCGGCCTCGTCCATCAGGTCTTCGAGCTGCGAGGCGTCCGCGATCTTGATCTTGTAGATCCAGGCCTCGCCTTCGGGGTCTTCGTTCAGCGCGCCGGGATTGTCGGCCAGTGCCTCGTTCACCTCGGTGATCTCGCCGTCGACCGGTGCGTAAAGCTCGGACGCCGCCTTGACGGATTCAATCACGCCGATCTCGCCGCCTTTTTCGAACTCGTCGCCTGCTTCCTGCTGTTCCACGAACACCACGTCACCCAATTGCTCGGCGGCGTGTTTGGTGATGCCCAGCGTGGCGGTGTCGCCGTCAACGCTCAGCCATTCATGCTCTTCGGAATAATAGGTTGCCATGTCTCTCTCTCCTGACTTCAACGCTTGTAATTCTGTTTGACGAAGGGCAGCGCCACGATCTCAGCCGGTTGCGGCTTGCCCCGGATGATCAGGTTCACCTTCTCGCCCGGCTCGCCATGGCCTTTGCTCACATAGCCCATCGCCACCGGTCCACCCACCGTGGGGCCAAACACGCCCGAGGTGATCTGACCGATGCTGTTGCCCTCAAGGCACCGCACTTCCACACCCTGACGCGCAGGCGCACGGCCTTCGGGCTTGATGCCCACCAGCTTGCGCGCGGGACCTTCGGCCAGTTCCTTTTGCACGCGGGCCGCGCCCGGGAAACCGCCCTCTTCCTTGCGGCGCTTTTGCATCGCCCAGCCCAGCGAGGCCTCGACCGGCGAGGTGCTCTGGTCGATGTCATTGCCATAAAGGCACAGACCTGCCTCCAGCCGCAGGCTGTCGCGCGCGCCCAGACCGGCCGGCTCGCAATCCTCATGCGCCAGAAACGCCTTGGTGATCTCGATCGCCTTGTCCTCGGGGATCGAGATCTCGTAGCCATCCTCGCCGGTATAGCCCAGCCGCGAGATACGGCACTCAACACCGTTGATATCGGCAACCGTGGTTTCCATGAACTTTAGATCACGCGCGGCGGGGCACAGTTCGCCCACAACGTTTTCCGCCGCAGGGCCCTGAACCGCCACCAGCGCGCGGTCGAAAATCTCGATCACTTCAACGCCTTCAAGGTGCTCACGCATATGCGGAATGTCCTGATGCCGCAGCGCCGCGTTCACCACCACAAAGTAATGATCGCCCGCATTCGACACGATCAGGTCATCCATGATCCCGCCTTCTGCGTTCGTAAAGAACCCGTACCGCGCCTTGCCTTCCTTCAGCGTCGCATAGGCCTGCGGGCAAAGCGCTTCCAGCTTCTCACCCACATTCTCGCCCCGCAAAATCACCTGACCCATATGGCTCACATCAAACACCGCCGCCTTCTCACGACACTGCTTATGCTCCCCCATAATCCCCAAAGGATACTGAACAGGCATCTCCCAACCCGCAAAATCAACCAACTTACCTCCCAACTCAACATGCAAAGCGTGCAAGGGAGTGCGTTTTAAGGATGAAGTCATGGTGGCCACCTGCTTTGTATCAGTTACCCAGAAACGTTCCTGTCAGTCTGACCCAAGCTGCACAGATTGCAACGATTCAGCCCAGGATTTCAGCAGATCGCCTCGATCACGGCAGAACAGTATACGGGTGCATGCATCAATAATGTTCCTATAGGAAACTTTTTTCCGTTAGGCAACACTCCTTGTTCGGAGTCAGTAAAACTGTGCCGAGCACCCGCCCATAGCTGGTGGACATCCCCGATAGTAACTTGGTTTCGCGTGGAAAATCATGAAATGGTCTTCAACTTACCTTCATTCCTCAAGGGAATGAACTGCGCGATCAAGCACCCTGAGACCCGCAACCAAATCCTCTTCGGCTGTGTCTTCGGCAAAATCGTGGCTGATTCCGTCAATCGACGGGACAAAGAGCATCGCAACCGGCATCAGGCGCGAGACATTGGTGGCATCGTGGAGCGCTCCGGATGGCATATTGCGCCAACGCCCAGGCGAAATGGCCTGCGCGCCGCTTTCCAGCGCACCGCGCAAAACCGGGTCCATGCTGACGGGCTCTAACCCCAGCATCGGGCCGTAGGTTAGTGTTACGCCCTGCTCTTCGGCAATCTGCTGTGCGGTCGCGCGAATGATGTCTTCCATACGCACCAGACGCTCAGGATCGCCGTCGCGCCATTGCATCGAAAACCGCACCCGTCCCGGCACGATAGAGGACGCATTGGGGTGAACATCAACACGCCCGATGGTCCAGACGGTTTGCGGCGTGACCACATTACGGAACCGGTCGTTGAGACGCGCGTTAAACAGCGACAGGGCCTGAAACGCATCACGTCGCAAATGCATTGGCGTGGTTCCGGCGTGGTTTTGCTGGCCTTGGAAGGTGATGGCCATATCGCGGATGCCGACGATATCGGTGACAACGCCGATCTGTTCACCGGCTGCATCCAGTGCCGGGCCCTGTTCGATGTGCATTTCGATGAAACCGCTGAACCGAGCAGGATCAACAAAGCCTTGCGACTTCTTTGCCATTTCAGCCCGCGCGCTGCCAAAGGTGACGCCTGAGCCATCAGTCAGCACGTCCGCCTGTTCCAAAGATAATCCACCTGACCAGACCGCCGATCCGGTGGTGACGCCGAACCGCCCCTCTTCGTCCTGAAAACTGACGACCGAGATGGGTCGATCACTAGAACGCGCGATTTCCAGTGCCGCAATAACGCCCAGGGCTCCGTCCAGCCAACCGCCCTCGGGCTGGCTGTCGGAATGCGAGCCCATCAGCAGCGAGGGTCCATCAGCCAACCCGAACAGGTTTCCAACCGGGTCGACATGCGGAGTCAGGCCAGCCTCGGTCATGCGCCCGACGAGCCACTGGCGCGCGGCGATATCAGCTTTGGAATAGGCGGGGCGGACGACGCCCTTGCCGACGCCCGAAGCCCCGAATGAACGCAGCGTGTGTAGATCGGTCAGAAACCGTGTGTGATCGACAGCCATGGGTCCTCCTTGTCGGGGTGACCATAGCGGTAAACTTCGCCTGATATAGGAGTTTTTTCGGGCCCGCGTGAAAGCCCTCTGGTCCCGGCCCCGAACCTGCCCTAAGACGTCAACGCAAGAGGGATCATCATGTCACATATCACATTAGTGCGCCACGGGCAGGCCAACACAACCGCACGGGATGAGCTGAGCTATGACCGGCTGAGCGAACTGGGTCACCAACAGGCCCGTTGGCTGGGCGCGCATTTGCGCGATACCCGCCTGCATTACCCTCGGGTTTATTGCGGCACACTCAACCGGCACGTGGAAACTGCGGCTAGCATGGGGCTGCCGCAGCCAACTCGGGATGCGCGGCTGAATGAGATCGAGTATTTCACCCTCGCCCAGTTATTCCAACAGCAGCACGGGGTTGAAATACCAACCGACCGCGAAGGCTTTGTCGAGCACTTGCCCCGCACCTTTGCCGCCTGGTCCCGGGGCGAGATCGAAGATACGCCGGAAACCTTTGAAGAGTTCGAGACTCGCGTTCGCGACGCTCTGCGTGAGATAGGCACCGAAGGCGGTCCGGCAATTGTCGTGACCTCGGGCGGGCTGATCTCGATGGTGGTGCGGCAGGCGATGGGCTTGGATATCCCATCGATGGCGCGGGTGGCGCTTGCCATCATGAACACGTCGATGCATCGTCTGCACCCGATTGGCGCGCAGCTAAGTCCGGTTCTGTTCAACGCAGTGCCCCATCTGGAAGCGCCAGACCGTCAGTTCGCGCAGACCCATCTGTAAGGAGGCTACAATGCAACTTTATTATGCCCCCCGCACAATCTCGGTCGCCGTGGCAATTGCGCTGGAAGAGGCCGGGCTTGAGTATGAGGCCATCCAACTGGACTTTGCCGGAGGTGAGCAAACCAAACCCGCCTATAAGCAGATCAATCCAAAAGGTCGGGTCCCGGCACTGGTTGTGGATGGCGGCATTCTGACCGAAACCGGAGCGTTGTTGGAATACATTGCCGCTGAAGCGCCCGAGGCGGGATTGGTGCCATCAGATTCGGTTATGGCGGCGCGGATGCGAGAGGTGATGTTTTATCTCGCCTCGACCATGCATGTGAACCATGCCCACAAGATGCGCGGGCCCCGTTGGGCAGACAAGAAATCCAGCTGGAAAGACATGAAGGACAAAGTCGCGCAAAACATGACTGAGTCCTGCGCATATATCTCGTCGAACGGGTTGCGTGGGACGTTTGTTTTGGGCGAGGCGTTCTCGCTGGCCGACGCGTACCTGTACGTGGTTTGCAGCTGGCTGGAGGGCGACGGTGTTGACGTCTCGGCCTTTCCAAAGATCATCGCCTTCCGAGAAGCGATGGAGGCGCGTCCCTCGGTACAGGCGGTACGCGCTGCCGGTATGCTCTGACAAAAGGAATTGGAATGACACATCTCTGGGTCCGGGCAGAACAGCGCCCGAACGAGGAACGGGTCGGGCTGACCCCCGAAGGCACTGCCGCGTTGATCGCGGCAGGCATCCGCGTGACGGTCGAGGAAAGTTCCGTCCGCGCCATCGCAATTGATGGCTACAAGGACTCGGGCTGTGAAATCGCGGCTGAGAATTCCTGGCCCAATGCCCCGCTGGACGCGATCATCTTTGGCCTCAAGGAGCTGCCCGAGGACGGCACGCCCCTGCCCCACCGCCATATCATGTTCGGCCATGCCTATAAGGGGCAACATTCAGGACGCGCGCTTTTGCAGCGGTTCAAGGCTGGCGGCGGCACACTTTATGATCTGGAGTATCTGGTCGAGGAAAACGGCCGCCGGGTTGCCGCTTTCGGCTATTGGGCTGGATACGCGGGGGCTGCCGTGACGCTCAAGACATGGGCGGCCCAGCAACGAAATGAAGAATGCCCGCCGGTTGGTGTTTATAAGAACAAAGACACGTTGAATGCCGAATTGCTGGCCGAGCTGGACTCCACCGGCGCCGACCGTCCCCGCGCCATCGTCATCGGTGCGTTGGGCCGTGTTGGCACAGGCGCGGCTGATCTCTGCGAGGCAATGGGCGTCAGCATTACCAAGTGGGACATGGCCGAAACCGCCCGCGGCGGACCATTCCCAGAAATCCTCGACCACGACCTGTTCTTGAACTGTATCTTCGCTCGTCCCGGCACACCGGTCTTTGTCCCACGGTCAGCGCTGACCACCTCGCGGAACCTTACAGCTATCGGCGATGTGGCCTGCGACCCGGATAGCGATTACAACCCAGTGCCGGTCTATGACCGCGCGACCACATGGGATGCCCCCGCCTTGCGCGTGGCCACCGATCCGGTGATGGATGTTATGGCGATCGACAACCTGCCGTCGATGCTGCCTGTCGAAAGTTCCGAGGACTACGCGGCGCAATTGCTTCCGTCGTTGTTGACCCTCACCGATCTGGACAGCGGCGTCTGGGGCCGGGCAGAAGCAACTTACAAAACTCATATTGAAGGGATCTGAGCGATGACGATTCACTGGTGCGGCACCGGCCTGTCGGCCATCCCCGGCCTGCGCCGTCTTATTGAAGGCGGGCACAAAGTCACTGTCTGGAACCGGACCATTGAGAAGGCCAAGACAGAGGTCGGTGACCTCACCGACGACATCCGCGCCTTCGACATCGATGCATTGGGTGAGGTGCTGGGAAAAGGTGACGTCATCGTATCGATGCTGCCTGGTGACTGGCATGTACCTTTGGCAGAGTTGGCAATCACGAAAGAAGCCAACTTTGTCTCTTCCTCATATATCGCACCTGAGATGCGCGCGCTGGACGGCAAGGCCCGCGAGGCCGGGGTTGCACTGGTTAACGAAGTTGGGTTGGACCCGGGCATCGACCATCTGATGGCGCATGCGCTGGTTGCCGATTACCGCGCCTCGGACGCGTTTGATCCCCAAAACCACATGAGCTTTATCTCTTATTGCGGAGGCGTTCCCAAGAATCCCAACCCGTTCCGCTACAAATTCAGCTGGTCACCTCTGGGTGTGCTCAAAGCGCTGCGCTCTCCTTCCAAGTCAATCCGGGACTACGCGCCGCTGGATGTCGCCCGACCTTGGGACGCGATCACCAGCTACATCGCACCGCTGCCCACTCCGGAAAGCTTCGAAGTCTACCCGAACCGCGACTCGATCCCCTTCAAGGCCGAGTACCAGTTCGAGGATCACTGGCCGGTCAAGCAATTTGTCCGTGGCACCCTGCGCCTGAACGGCTGGGCTGAGGCGTGGTCGGATGTGTTCACCGAAATCGAAACGCTGTCCGACCCCGAAGGCGATGCGCGCTTGAAAGAGATGTCGGATCAGTTCTGGGCCGAGAACGCCTATGACGAGGGCGAGCCTGACCGCGTGGTTTTATGTGTGGGCCTGAAGGCGGAAAAGGACGGCGTTGAAGTTTGGCACAAAACCTATGTCATGGATGCCTGGGGCGACGCGCGCGGGACGGCGATGGCGCGGCTGGTTTCGATCCCGGTTTCACTGGCCGTCGAGGCCGTGCTGAACCGCGCTATTCCCGCAGGAGTTCACGCTGCACCCAGCGACCCGAAGCTGGTGCAGGACTGGATGCGCGAGATCGACACGCTGGCACAGCACCTGCAGATCGTGGACCACACGGCCTAAATCACAAACAGCCGCTCCGGTACCTTCGGAGCGGCTGCGTTCTTAATGCGGCTTAACCCGCTATCGTCAGATGTATTGCTCAATCACCGCTTCAACATCACAGCGATTGATGCCCAGTTCTGACAGATCGGAATCAGAAAGCCGGTTCAGTTCCTGGGCGGCACAAACGATATCCGCCCTGATCGCGTGTATTCTCATCGCCCGGTCAAACAGCATCAATGCGCTTTTTGAAGGGGGTTGTTTCGGGATTGGGTTGGCATCCAGCATACTTGTTACCTCAGCAAAATTTAAAATGGACCGATTTCCGTTCAGCGCCGGAAAGGCTTAAACGCCGTTCAGATAGGGTATGTTCTGATAGACGTTCCGATATACGCGCCGCCTGATCTCACCACGCGGAATGCCGATATCAAAAAGCTGACGATCGCTGAGTTCTTCAAGCGCCCGGATCGTGTTCTTGTAGACCTTGCGGCGCTGCCATCCTGACTTTGGCACTGTTTGGTTCACAAGTTGGCCAATAAGCAGATCCCGATGATCTGCTCGGGTTGCATTGACATGTGCCATGACGGTTCCTCCTAGATTCATCGCTGTGTTTGATGAACCTGATCAAAGAACTCGACATTAACCCCGACGGAAGGCCGCATTAATTTTGCTTCATACGCTAGGATAAGCTGACCCGTCGCCAGATCACCGACTACATCAGATCGTTTTCAACGTCCTCGGCTGAAATTCCCAGCGCATCCAAACCGTTTTCCAGATGGTCCGACAAATGCGGTGTTCCGATCAGATAATCCGCGCAAGGCGTCGAGGCTTCGGACTTAGCCGTCGCAATCGCTTCGGCCAAATCCTCGGCAAAAAAGCTTTCTCGACCGATCCACATGACGGCTACCAGCTCTGCTTGCTCATCCTCACCCATACGGTCGATGAATGCGCGCAATTCGCCCTCGGCCCGGTCCAGTTCACGCCCCATCATGGCGACCTGGGCGATCTTTCTTGCCGAGATTTCCAACATCTGTCTCAACTCCTCGTGTTCGCGGTCCAGGCATTTCTGCACGATCCCGCAGGTGACCGTCTTTGATCTTGCGCAAAGCGGAGGGCTTTAGTGCCGCGACCGGGATACAGGCTGATCGGGAACCGGCGCGGTACGAAACGGGCTGAACCGCGCCCGTTTGAACCACAGCTTCACCGCCTGCCAGTGGATCAGAAACACCGCCCGACGCGCGCCGAACGGACGCCGCCAGAGAGACTGAAAAATGATCCGGTTGCTGTACGGCTGGCGCGGACCGGTCAGCGTGGCAATCAAACCGCCTCGGGCACGCCCATAATCGATCCAGACACCAACACGTTCGTCCTGATAGTCAAAGCGGAAGGTATAGGTGCCCTCGATCTTCTGAAACGGAGAGACATGCATCAGCTTGTCCGCAAGTATCCGATCGGTAGGTGCAATCGATGAAAGATCGGGTTTGTGGCACAAGTAGCTATGGCGTGTGCCATAAGTGTTGGTCACCTCGGCCACCACAGCATAAAGCTGGTTATCTTTATCAAAACAGAACCAGAAACTGACCGGATTGAACACATGCCCCAACACACGGGGTTGTGTCAGCAAGGTCATCCTGTCCGGTTGTGGAATATCTTGCGCCTCAAAGCATTCACGCAGCCAGATCGCCCCGCGACCCTGACCAGGTTCACCCCCATGATCGCAATCTTGCCAGCTTGTCAGGTTCGCGCCATTGATCGAAAACAGGGATGGGGTCTTGGGGTGGGCCTCGGGGTCTAGCAAGATGTAATCGACGGAATAGCGAAACGCATTCTCGACCGCACCTTTGCGCCCGTGAAAGGTATGGCCCGCGATATAGTCAATTCTGTTCATAAAACAGATTTCCCGTCCTGCCCGCAAATCATTCAATTGACATGCATTTCCGCATATCTGGTATCTCACAATACGATATTCAGCCGGTTTTGGATGAAATTTATCCAACCGACTGATCCACCTTGGGTGTCCCCACGTATTGTGGTTATGTTTACCGAGACTGACACCGCGACATTGGACGAACCGGCGGCAGAAGCTGCTGGAAGAATTGTTTGGCGCGGACCTAAGCGTTTTAAGGGCAACTCGGTGAACGGACAGAATAATACTTGCGGCGCCAGAAAGGATTGGGTGGAACACGTCCGTCGAATCCGAGACGCTCAGGATCAGGCGGCCTTCGCCGAACTGTTTCAGCATTTCGCGCCTCGTATCAAGGCGTTCCTGATCAAGTCCGGTTCGGATGCCGCCCTGGCTGAAGAATGCGCGCAGGAAGTCATGGCGACCTTGTGGCACAAAGCGCATCTGTTTGACCCGACAAGGGCAACGGTTGCGACCTGGGTGTTCACGATCGCAAGGAACAAGCGCATTGACGTATTGCGCAAGCAACGCCGCCCCGAACCCGAAGACCTCGGGTGGGGGCCGGAGGCGGAGCCGGAACAGGAAGACGTTCTAGCGCTGCAACAGGAAACCGCGCAGCTGCGTGATGCCATGGCGGCATTACCTGAGGCGCAAAGACAGCTGATCGAGAAGGCCTACTTCGGAGATCTGAGCCATCGAGAAATCGCATCTCAGACCGGGTTGCCCTTGGGAACGATCAAATCACGGATACGGCTGGCGCTGGACCGCTTGCGCCACGCGATGAACTGAGATGACGAGCATGAAAAACGAGATTAAACATCACCTGACAGACGACCTGCTGATGGCCTATGCCGCAGGCAATCTGCCCGAAGCGTTTGACCTGATGGTCGCAACGCATCTGTCTCTGTGCGACCACTGCCGCGCCCGCGCTGAAAGCTTTGACGCAGTTGGCGGATGCGTTTTGCAGGAACAAGATGCGTCAGCAAGCATGAGTGACGGTTCACTGGCGGCAACAATGGCATTGATTGCTCAGGGCGCACCAAAGGTGAAACCCGCGCACCCGTCTTGTGCAGTTCTTCCGACACCGCTGCAGGACTATGTCGGCGGCGACGTGAACGCGATCAAATGGAAGCCCGTCGGCATGGGTGTCAAACAGGCAATCCTGCCCACGACCAGCGAAGCCACCGCCCGGTTGTTGTTTATCCCCGCCGGGGCAGCAGTGCCGGATCACAGCCATAAAGGCATAGAACTGACGATGGTCCTGCAGGGTGCATTCTCTGACGAGATCGACCGCTTCGACCGCGGCGATGTCGAAATCGCTGACCAGTCTATCCATCATACCCCCACGGCAGATATCTCTGAAGACTGCATTTGCCTGGCCGTCACTGATGCTCCACTGAAGTTCAGCAAGCTGATGCCACGCCTGTTCCAGCCATTCCTTCGAATCTGACCCGTCGTGGTAGGGTTGTTTATCGACGCTAACTAAATCGGGGTTTTCAATGTTCTTAAGGATGGCAGTCACAGCGCTTTTGCTGACTTTTGGAGCCAGCGTTTCCGCACAGATGTCCGCAGACGTTAAATTCCAACCGGGCAATTTCGGCACGATGGTGAATGGGACTGTCACCGGCGACGAATATTTCGACTATAAACTCGGAGCCAAGGCTGGGCAGGAGATGTTCGCCGACCTTAAGGTCAGTGACACCAATGGCAACGGCGTGATCTATTTCAACATCTTGCCGCCGGATAGCGACGGCGTCGCAATTTACAACGGCTCAATCGATGGAAATACCGCCCGGATCGAGCTTCCCGATGATGGCGACTACACCATACGTGTTTATCTGATGGGTAACGATCGCGACACAGGCAAGACGGTTGGTTACAATTTGGACCTGTCGATCCAATAACGCTTACCCTTCGGTTTTGCCCAGCGGCACGACGTTTGTTTGGTCATCCGGCGCAAGCTCTTCGAAATCGAAATTATCCAACCGTTGCGCCCGGCGACCCGCCTTTTCCGCGCTGATCTTGATTTCCGAGATATCCTTTGCAGCCTGCCCGAAATGACGGTCGAGGTTCGACACCCGGTCGCCTAAACGTTCCACATCCTTATGCAGCAGCCCCAATTCCTTGCGGATCGCACCGGCCTGTTCGCGCATGCGCGCATCTTTAAGGATCGCCCGCATGGTGTTCAGCGTCGCCATGCAAGTTGTGGGTGAAACGATCCAAACGCGTTTCGAGAAACTCTCTTGCACCAATTCAGGGAACTTGGCGTGCAGCTCGGCATAGACTGCCTCAGAGGGCAGAAACATCAGCGCCCCATCTGCAGTTTCACCGTCCAGAATGTACTTCTCGGCAATATCGTTGATGTGCTTACGCACGGTACTGCGGAACATTTGTACCGCTGCTTTCAGCTCCATATCATTGGTCGATCCGATCAGTGCCTCATAGGCTTCCAGCGGGAACTTACTGTCGATCACGATCGGTCCGGGAGGGTTCGGCAGGTTGATCAGGCAATCAGCGCGCCGTCCGTTCGATAACGTGGCCTGCAGCAGAAAACTATCTGATGGCAGCGCCTTCGAAACGATATCGTTCAGCTGAATTTCCCCGAAAGCCCCGCGCGTCTGCTTATTCGACAGAATATCCTGCAATGACAGCACGTCGCCTGAAAGCTTGGTGATATTGTCCTGCGCCTTGTCGATGGCTGCCAGACGTTCCTGCAATTGCGTCAGCGAGGTCGCCGTCTGTTTCGACGAACCATGCAGCGATTCCTTCATCCGCTCCTGCATCTCAGCCAGAGCGCGCGCCGATTTCATCGCGTTATCGGCCAGCCGGTCATTCATCTGCTGTTGCACCGATGACAGGCGGGATTCAACGGTCTGGATCACCTGCACCTGCGCGTTGGCCTGCGTGTCCGAGACATGCTGTAGGCCACCCCGCAGTTGTTCCTGCCCCTGGCCCAGTTGCTGCACATGCTGCCCAAGGTGCGCCATCTGCCGGGCCAGCGGCTCCGCCATCCGAGCTGAACGCTGTGACGCTCGAAGTGACAGAAACAGAAGCAGCAGAATCAACACCACCACCCCGCCTGCAATCAGGATGATAGGGTCATTCAACGCATATTGGGTGCCAGCAATCTCGATCATATCGCCTCAGATGTTCTTGTTTTATTCTTCATAGCCCGAGCGGGCCAGCGGATCAACTGCGGCCGAACAGGCGTTCGATATCGCTCAGCTTCAGTTCCACATAAGTTGGCCGCCCGTGGTTGCACTGCCCGGAATGGGGCGTCGCCTCCATCTCACGCAGCAGGGCATTCATCTCTTCGGCCCGCATCCGACGGCCAGACCGAACCGAGCCATGGCAGGCCACGCGGCTCAGGATCGCCTCGATCCGCGCTTGCACCATCTGGCTTTCGCCCTGATCGGAGAGCTCATCAAGGATGTCGAGGATCATCGCGCGGGCATCGACCTCGCCAAGAATGGCCGGAGTTTCGCGCACGGCGATTGCCCCGCCACCAAAGGGTTCGATGGTCAATCCAAAGCGCGACAGGTCCTCTGCAACGGCCATCAGACGTGTGCAGTCACCGTCTGTCAGTTCGACGATTTCGGGGATCAACAACGCTTGTGCGGCAACGCCATTTTCGGCCATCTGGGACTTGAGCTTTTCGTAAACCAGCCGTTCATGTGCGGCGTGTTGATCCACGATCACCATGCCGTCTGCCGTTTGGGCGATGATGTAATTCTCGTGCACCTGCCCGCGCGCCGCCCCCAAGGGCAGGTCTTGCAGCTCATCCACCGGTGCAATTTCGGGCACAGGTTCCATGATGCGTCCGCTATAGTCCTGCGACAGTTCCGCAAAGCCTGGAGACTGCGCCCGATAGGCCGCCTCACGCGCCGCGGGTGACGGGCGATCCATTTGATACACCCGCGCCGGGGTTGCAGGTGCCGGCTCGGGCCGCATCGCACCCAAGGTTGCGTTGGCCACGGTCGAAGATGCCCGGTGCCCGGCCTCGGCCAACGCGTGACGCAGGCTGGACACGATCAAGCCACGCGCGAGGCCGGGATCGCGGAACCGAACCTCGGATTTTGCCGGATGTACATTCACATCCACCAGCGTTGGATCGCAATCTATGAACAGCGCCGCCGCCGGATGCCGGTCGCGGCTGAGGAAATCGAAATAGGCCGCTCGCAGCGCACCGGTCAGCATCTTGTCCCGCACGGGTCGCCCATTGACGAACAGATACTGCGCCACTGCAGCCCCGCGCGAATAGGTCGGCAGCGCGGCATAGCCATAAAGCCTGAGCCCTTCGCGTGTGGCATCGATCTGCAAAGCATTCTCAGCGAACTCACGGCCAAGAACGCGCGCCAATCGGGCATGCAGCGCATCAAACAGATCGCCATTCTCGCGGTCGGCGCGGAAGGTCACGCGCCCCTCTCCCCAGCCCGAGACATCGCGCAGGGTGAACGCGACCGAAGGCTCGGCCATCGCCAAACGTTTCACAATGTCTGAAATCGCCTGCGCCTCGGCCCGGTCCGTGCGCATGAACTTCAGCCGTGCCGGGGTGGCGTAAAACAGGTCTCGCAACTCAACCACAGTCCCAGCGCGCAAGGCTGCTGGCTTCACTGCATCCATTTTGCCACCGGACACCTGGATCGAGGCCGCATCAGCACCCGAGACACGGCTGGTGATGGTCAAACGCCCGACAGCCCCCAGCGAGGGCAGTGCTTCACCGCGAAATCCAAAGGTGTGGATATTCAACAGGTCGGAGCCGTCGATCTTCGATGTCGCATGGCGCGACAGCGCCAGTGGCAAATCCCCGGCTGCGATCCCACACCCATCATCTGTGACACGAATCAGGGTCTTGCCGCCATCCGCGACCTCAATGGCGATGCGTGTGGCCCCGGCATCGATGGCGTTTTCGACCAGTTCCTTGACGGCAGAAGCAGGCCGTTCCACGACTTCACCCGCCGCGATCCGGTTGATCGCTGCGTCATCCAGCTGGCGGATTACCGGACGATCGTCGCTGATATTGGGGTTAGCATACACCATACCGCTAGACCTAGCATAGGCACACGCGATTCGACCACCGGTTTGAATTGTGAAGAGCGGGTTTTAAACGAGGTATCCGGCCAGTTTGACCGCGCCGTTAAGGGGGTAGCGACTAAGGTCAAAACTGGCCGGATATACCAGAGTGAGTGGTGGTCTTGTGGTTTCCAATTGAAAGTTTGGTATCACCGAAAATGGAATAAATCTTGTTAAGAATTCGTGATTGTTTCCACTTGGCGAAGTTCAGCCGAAACTGCGTGATAGGCGTTGGCGTGAATACGCCAAGTCAAGCCTGACTGGGCGCTCCGCTGCGGGTTCGGCATGGGCCAAAAGCAGCGGTCAGCGCCAGAATCAGGCCTGATATCGTGGCGATCATTCCAGCGGCGCTGACAGCATCCGCAGCCCCCAACCACAATGGGCCATAGCCCGCTAAAACATAACCGGACACGGCGGAAAGGGTTGCGAACAGGACACTCCAGACGATCTGGACTTCCAACCGGTTGGTCATCATCCGTGCCGCAGCTGGCGGGCAGATGAACATTGCAATCACGATGATCGACCCCACTGCATCAAATGCCGCGACAGCAGCAATCGCAGCTATGATCACCAGCGCCATCCCTAACGCACCAGTGCGGATACCAATTGTGCGCGCAAAGCCTTCATCGAAGGTTGATATCTTGAGCGGTCGCCAGAACAACCACGTGAACAGCAAGACCCCCGTCAGTGTCAGCGCAATGCGCGGCAATTCAGGTGGCAACCCTGCCAATGCCTGTAGATCCAGCAGCGATGACCAGTCCGTTGCATCCAGCCAGATCAAGCTTTCCAGATTGCCGTAAAGCGCATGTTCAACGTCCAAATGGACGGTCGAAGTGTCAGTCTGCTCAAGCAGTAGGACACCACCGGCGAACATGGTCGTGAATACGACACCCATCGCTGCCCCCGGCTCGATCTGACCCAATCGCCGGATCGCTTCGATCATAACCACGGCGACCACAGCAGCCCCTGCTGCGCCAAGCATCATCGGCCATGTTGAAATTGCGCCTGTCAGCAGAAACGCGACGACAATACCGGGCAACACCACATGGCTGATCGCGTCGCCAATCAGCGCCTGTTTGCGCAGCACCAGAAAGTTGCCGGGCAGAGCGCATGCGATGGCCGCGAATGTCCCAATCAACAAAGGCGTCAGCGACAGGGGTACGAACTCTTCTCCGCTCATGGCGTGACCTCCTGCGGGCCGCCGATACGACGATCAATCTCGGCGATCTGATCGCGAGTCAGCACGGTCTCGATATCGCGCAGCCCATCGTACAGCGCCGCAGTGGCCTCATGCGCCTGATCCGCGCGGACGATCTCCCACCGCTTTTCGTCTCGTAGGGCCTTGGCCGCACGCGCCCTCCCTTCCTCTGTTGCAACTCCATCGGCGCGCACAAGGCCGGTGCGGCGTAACAGGCGAATGGTTAGGGGTTCATAGATTTGCTGCCCCTGCGCCAGTGCCAGCAGTCCCTGCCGAATGTGCACTCGACGCTGGAACCGAAGGTGGCTGAGAATAGCTGCCAACACGCCCCGAACCGGCGCGAACAGGAGCGACAGGGCAAAGAACCCAAAACTGACCAGAACGATGATCGGTCCGGTCGGCAGGTTCGGAGCCGAGGCCGAAATACCTGCCCCCAGAAACCCTGCAAGACCTCCGGCCAAACCGGCCAGAACGACCACGCGGTCGGATCGCTCCGTCCAGAACCGCGCTGTCACAGGCGGGATGATCAGCAGAGCAACAATCAGGATCAGACCAACGATCTTTAGCCCGACCACGGTCACCGCCATCACGAGCCCCATCATCGCCAGATCAATCCGATGCACGGGCAACCCGCGCGCAGCGGCATATTCGGGATCGAAGGCGACCATCGTCATTGGGCGGCGGATGATCATCACCAGTACCAACGTTGCCGCGCCACCGATCGCGATGACCAGAGCATCAGCCCATAGCATCCCAGCAGTAGAACCCAGCAAGAATCCTTCCAATCCTGCCTGGCGTCCAACCCCCATGGTTTGAATAACGGTCAGCAGTACGACACCAAAACCGAAGAACACCGATAACACTGCGCCGATCGCTGCATCTTCTGCCAAACGTGTGCGACTGGTCAGCCAGTTCATACAGAGCAAACCAACCCATGCAGATATTGCCGAACCTGCAAGCAGTCCGATCAAATTCCGACCATCACCACCGAAAGCCACCAGCACCATGAAGGCAAGGCAAACGCCCGGTAGGGTCGCGTGGCTGATGGCATCGCTAACCAGCGCGCGTTTACGCAGGAATAAGAACGTGCCCGTCACACCTGCCGAAACGCCCAGTAACGTCGCACCAATGGCAACCAGCGTGGCGTTATAGCCAAGCTGTAAGGTCAAAGCCTCCCAAAGCATGCTTACCCCAGCGCGCGCGAAATCTGATCGATCTGGGCCGTTGCAAGACGTCCGCCATAAGCGGCTTGCAGCGTTTCAGCGGTAAAGGCCTGCTCCACCGGTCCCTCGGCCACTTTGCGGGTGTTGATCAGGAACACATGATCGAAATAGTCGGTGACCGTGGCCAGATCGTGATGCACTACAACAACGGTCTTGCCAGCCTCTTTCAACGATTTCAGCACGGCGATGATCGCCTTTTCAGTCGCGGCGTCCACGCCTGCAAAAGGTTCGTCCAACAAATACATGTCGGCATCCTGCGCCAAAGCGCGCGCAAGAAAGACCCTCTGTTGCTGACCACCAGAAAGCTGCCCGATCTGACGGTCGGCAAATTCCCGCATCCCGACACGGTGCAGACAGTCCATGGCACGGGCGGTATGGCGGGCACGAACCCGACCCAGCAGGCCCAATTGACGCGACAAGCCCATCAGCACCACATCAATCACGCGCGTCGGGAAATCCCAGTCCACGCTGGCGCGCTGCGGTACATAGGCGATGCGTGCCCGCTGGTCCTCGAGCGGCTGACCAAACACGGTCACCTGACCCGACAACGGAGACACGATCCCCAAAGCAGCCTTTAGCAAGGTTGATTTGCCAGCCCCATTTGGCCCGATAATCGCCGTCATGGCGCCGGGCTGCACCGTCATATCGACCGAGAAAACCGCTGGCTTCTGACCGTATGAGACTGTCAGACCACGAATGGCGAGAGGGCAAAGATCGATGTCCTGCCCGTCGACAGAAACGCCCTGAACTGTTGCGAGTTCAATCATGGTTTAAAACCCCGCCGACAGTTTGCCGTTCATGCCACGTTCGGGAACATCCGCGCCCAGCGCGCCGGCGATAACGGTAATGTTGTGATCAAGCATGCCGATATAAGTACCCTCATATGTGCCCGGCTCGCCCATCGCGTCGGAATACAGCTCTCCGCCGACACCCACTTTGTGACCTTCGGCCGAAGCACCCTCGATCAAGGCACGCATGGATCGATCTGAAACGGAACTCTCCACAAACACGGCGTTCAGCTGACGCTCTACCAGAGTTTCGACCAACTCACCGATCCGGTTCAACCCTGCCTCGGATTGGGTTGAGATGCCCTGAATACCCAGCACCTCATAGCCATATTCATCACCGAAATAGCCAAATGCATCATGCGCAGTCACCAACACGCGGTTGTTTTCGGGAACGGCCGCCAAAACCTGCTTGCCATAGGCGGCCAGCAGATCGATCTCAGCCAGAAAAACTTGTGCGTTGGCTGCGAACTCATCTGCCGCTTCGGGCCGGGCTTCGGTCAGAGCTTCCTGCACTTCGATCACGACATCGCGCCACAGAACCGGGCTCATCCAGACATGCGGGTCAAATTTGTCAGCGTAATCGTCATGGGCGCGCAGTTTCGATGTGTCGATGCCATCCGCCACGGCAACCACTGTCCGCTTGCGGCCCAGATCGTCAAAGAAACCTTCCATCTGAGCCTCTAGATAGAGCCCGTGCCACAGCACTAGATCAGCGCGGGTCATCGCAACAATATCGGTGCGGGTCTGGCGATAGGCGTGCGGGTCGACACCGGGTCCCATCAAGCCCTTCACGTCGACCTGTTCACCGCCGACCTGGCGCGCAGCATCTGCAATCATGCCGGTGGTGGCGACGACTTTCAGCGGCGCTTGAGCGATTGCGGCGACGGGCCACACAAACACGAGAGCCAATGCCGTAAGTAGCGATCGACGAATCATTTCAGACTCCGAACGGTTATCCTGTTAAGTCAAAATATGAGAACCATTCGCAACTAAGTCAATGCAAATGCGAATTACTCGCAAGAAAACGACTATATTTGTCCATTTGGTCAAAAATTTGCCCTTTACGACGCTGGCACACCTTCCCTTTCGCTGCGACCCATGCGATTTTGACGCGAACCTCCAAAAGGACGGAATAATGGAAACGCAGAGCTCAGAAAGCACCGTGCGCACCCCGCATCTGCCGCAAGTGACCGAGCCCCGGAACCCAGGAATGGATCTGGATCTGGATTGGGTGCGGGCCGTGCAGGCCAACACTTCGGCCATCGAGCGCCGCGCAGCGACGCTGCCCGGTCGGCGGTCGGTGAAAAAAGAATACCAGGCCGCATGGCTGCTCAAAGCGATCACAATGATCGACCTGACCACTCTGTCGGGCGATGACACGGTTGGGCGGGTTCGTCGCCTGTGCGCAAAGGCTCGTCAACCTGTCGCGTCTTCAGTTCTGCAGGCGCTGGACATGCCGCCGATCACAACCGGAGCGGTGTGTGTCTACCATGACATGATCGAAACGGCTGTGGACGCATTGGAAGGCACTGGTATTCCGGTTGCGGCGGTATCCACTGGCTTCCCGGCCGGGCTCTCTCCGTTGCATCTGCGTGTGGCAGAGATCGAAGAAAGCGTGAAGGCCGGAGCCGAGGAGATCGACATCGTCATCTCGCGCCGTCATGTGCTGTCTGGCGACTGGCAGGCCCTGTATGATGAGATGAAGGCCTTCCGCATCGCCTGCGGCGATGCACATGTCAAAGCCATTTTGGCGACCGGAGAGCTGGGCAGCCTGCGCAACGTCGCCCGTGCTTCGCTGGTGTGCATGATGGCAGGGGCAGACTTCATCAAGACCTCGACCGGCAAAGAAAGCGTCAACGCCACCTTGCCTGTGTCGTTGGTAATGATCCGAGCCATTCGCGACTATTATGACCGCACCGGCTATCGCGTAGGCTACAAGCCTGCGGGTGGGATTTCGAAAGCCAAGGATGCGCTGGTCTATCTGTCGCTGATCAAGGACGAGCTGGGCGACCGCTGGCTGGAGCCGGATCTGTTTCGCTTTGGCGCCTCATCACTGCTGGGCGATATCGAGCGGCAGTTGGAACACTATGTCACCGGCGCTTACTCTGCCGGTTACCGTCACTCCATGGGCTGAGGACAAAAACAATGACAGTCAAAGAGATTTTCGAGACCATGGACTACGGCCCTGCCCCCGAAAGCGCAGCCGAGGCACTGGCCTGGCTGGTCGATCAGGGCGACAAGTTCGGCCACTACATCGATGGCGCGTTTACCAAACCCGGCAAAGGATTCGACAGCCGCAACCCAGCAACCGGAGAGGTTCTGGCCAAGCTGACACAAGCCAAACAGGCTGACGTGGACGCCGCCGTTTCTGCGGCGCGCAAGGCGCAGCCGAAATGGGAGAAGCTGGGCGGAGCCGGTCGTGCGCGCTACCTCTACGCGATTGCGCGCCTGCTGCAGAAGCACTCGCGTTTGTTTGCTGTGCTCGAAAGCCTCGACAACGGTAAGCCGATCCGAGAATCCCGCGACATCGACATCCCCCTGGCACAGCGGCATTTCTACTATCACGCCGGCATGGCGCAGTTGATGGAAAGCGAATTGCCCGATGCCGAAGCACTGGGTGTTTGCGGCCAGATCATCCCGTGGAACTTCCCGCTGCTGATGATGGCGTGGAAGATCGCGCCTGCAATCGCAATGGGCAACACGGTGGTTCTGAAGCCGGCCGAGTACACCTCGTTGACCGCGCTGCTGTTTGCCGACATCTGCATGCAGGCCGGGTTGCCGAAAGGCGTGGTCAACATCGTCACAGGTGATGGTGCCGTTGGTGAGATGATCGTGTCTTCGGACGTCGACAAAATCGCCTTTACCGGCTCGACCGTCGTGGGCCGTCGCATCCGTGAAGCGACCGCTGGCTCTGGCAAGGAACTGACGTTGGAACTGGGCGGCAAGTCCGCCTACATCGTCTTTGACGACGCCGATATTGATTCAGCGATCGAAGGCTTGGTCGACGCGATCTGGTTCAACCAGGGCCAGGTCTGCTGTGCGGGCTCGCGCCTTCTGGTGCAGGAGGGTATCGCTGATCGCTTCCACGACAAATTGCGTGCCCGTATGGACAAGCTGCGCATCGGCGATCCGCTGGACAAGTGCATCGACGTGGGTGCGGTTGTGGACCCCGTGCAGTTACAGACCATCAAGGGCATGGTCGAAAGCAACACGGTTGGGCATGTTCATCAGGCGGCCTGTGAGCTGCCCTCGAATGGCTGCTACTATCCACCAACTTTGATTTCAGGACTCGAAACCTCCGATCCGCTGATGCAGGAAGAAATCTTTGGCCCGGTTCTGGTTTCTTCGACCTTCCGCACCCCGGAAGAAGCGGTCGAGTTGGCCAACAACACCCGCTACGGGCTGGCCGCGACTGTGTGGACCGAGAACGTGAACCTCGCGCTGGATATCGCGCCCAAGCTGGTTGCGGGCGTGGTCTGGGTGAACGCAACTAACCTGTTCGACGCTGCTGCCGGGTTCGGCGGTGTACGCGAAAGCGGCTTTGGCCGTGAAGGCGGTTGGGAAGGGCTGACGGCCTATACCAAGCCCAAAGCCAAGGCCAAACCGCTGGCGAAGATTGAGGCGGCAATGGGCGAAGGCGCTCCAGTCGATCCTATTGACCGCACCGCCAAGATGTATGTCGGCGGTAAGCAGGCGCGGCCCGATGGCGGCTATTCGAAACCCGTCTGGGGCAAATCCGGCCTACTTGGCCATGTGGGTCTGGCCAACCGTAAGGACGTGCGCAACGCGGTTGAGGCTGCAGCGGGTGCAAAAGGCTGGTCCAAGACCACCGGCCATCTGCGGGCTCAGATTCTGTATTACATCGGTGAAAACCTCTCGGCACGTGCGGGTGAGTTCGCTGCTCGTATTGATGCGATGACCGGTAAGAAAGACGGCGCGAAAGAGGTTGAGGCCTCGATCCAGCGACTGTTCACCGCCGCCGCCTGGGCGGACAAGTATGATGGTCAAGTACATGGTGTTCCGATCCGGGGCGTCGCCATTGCCATGAAAGAGCCGGTTGGCGTTATCGGCGCCCTGTGTGCGGACGAAGCACCCCTGTTGGGTCTAGTTTCGGCCATGGCGCCAGCGATAGCGATGGGCAACCGGGTGGTTCTGGCGGCAAGTGAGCCCTACCCGCTGGCAGCAACGGATTTTTACCAGATCCTAGAAACCTCGGACGTGCCCGCCGGTGTGGTCAACATCCTGACCGGCAGCCACGCAGAGCTGGCAAAGCCGCTGGCCTCGCATCTGAACGTGGATGCGGTCTGGTCGTTCTCGTCCACCGATCTGTCTAAAGAGATCGAGGTCGTCTCGGCCGGAAATCTGAAGCGGACTTGGGTCAATAACGCGACGGCATTTGACTGGAGCGTGGACCATTCGCGCCGCTTCCTGCAGGCTGCGACCGAAGTGAAAAACATCTGGGTGCCCTACGGAGAGTAAGGCCCCCGTACCACCGGAGGCCTAAATGGATTTTTCAAGTAAGACCGTCATCGTCGTTGGTGGCACCAGCGGTATCAATCGCGGCATTGCCGAGGCCTTTGCGGCCTCGGGTGCTAATCTGGCTGTCGCCAGCCGGTCGCAGGAAAAGGTCGATGATACCGTGGCTGCGTTGAAAGCAGCAGGCGCATCCGACGCGATCGGCGCGGCGTTCGACGTTCGCAATCCAGAGGCCGTAGCCGAAGGCCTTAAGCAATTCCACGACGCTTTTGGAGATTTCGATGTCCTGATTTCTGGTGCTGCCGGCAACTTCCCAGCGCTGGCATCTGAAATGTCGGTCAATGCATTCAAGGCGGTCATAGATATCGATCTGATGGGCACGATCCACGTCATGAAAGGGGCCTACCCCTATCTCAAACGTCCCGGTGCCAGCATTATCAACATTTCGGCCCCGCAATCCTATCTGCCTTACGAAGGGCAGGCCCATGTTTGCGCCGCCAAGGCGGGCGTTGATCAGATCACCCGAACCCTTTCAATGGAATGGGGCGTCGAAGGGATTCGCGTGAATTCGGTCGTTCCGGGTTTTATCGAAGGAACCGAAGGCGCAAAACGGCTGGCCCCTACCGAAAATGCCCATGAAGAGCTGCGTCGGGACGTCCCGCTGGGTCGCTGGGGTCAACCCCAGGATGTGGCAAATGCCTGCCTATTCCTTAGCTCTGATATGGCGAGCTATATCAGCGGAACAGTCATGGCCGTTGACGGGGCTTTGTATCAGCGCGGCTCGGGCAAGTTTGGCCAGATGATGGGTCAGATGCTGCGCGCAGCGAAAAAGGGCCAGGCTTAGGTTAGAACACAGGAATCCGATTGGTGGCAAACTTTTCAGTCGCTGGGCTTTATTTCCAACCTACCAAATTCAAGAGCTTCTGAAATAGATACCCGCTGCTAACAAAAGCGATGTCAGCGTACCGGCCACCACGTAAAGTGCGAAAGCGCTGAGCAGAGATTGACCGACAATCAAAGCGGCAGCAAAGGTTAACAACCCTGCAAGTATTCCCAATCCCATTATCGCAACTATCATGGTGCCGCTATCCGTCCCAAGCCTCGTCTCAGGAGATGTTGATCTTCTGAACCCCATCTCCGCTCCCGACTAACATAGAATTCTCGACATTTCTGGCCAAAGTATGGCCAAGGCGAGTTAACGATTACTTAAGGCGGAGAATTGCCGATCTTCTGTCTGGCGCTGCGCCCTGCAAGAGGTCACAAACTCGTTGTTTTCGCCAGTGGTTCGCATCACCCACTGCCGTCAATTCCAAGAAAAATTATTCAATAACAACGAATAATCCTGTTCGGCAGCGGGTAGATGGACGACGTCAGCCGTCCACCCCTTCCGGTTTGCCGACGATGGTGAAATGCAGACTCTCGGGGTCCAGCAGTTCAGACGCCACCCGGTTCACATCCTCCAAGGTCACTGCATTCACCTTGTCGTTGCGAGTCGCAATGTAGTCGATAGGCAGATTTTCCATCTGCATCCCGACCATGATTCCGGCAATCTGGCCATTGCCGTCAAAACGCAGCGGATAGGCCCCGGTCAAATAGGTCTTGGCGTCATCCAATTCTTTCTGCGTCACACCTTCCGCAGCCGCGCGCGCCCATTCCTGTCGGATCACCTCGACCGCTTCGGCGATACGGTCATTGGCAGATGAGACCGAGCCCAGATACACCGACGCCAGATCCTTGGGCACCAGATAGGTCGCCACACCGTAGGTCAGGCCACGTTTCTCACGTACTTCCTGCATCAGGCGACTTTCGAATCCGCCGCCGCCCAGAATGTGATTCAGGATATAGGCCGCAAAGAAATCGGGATCGTCGCGATCAATGCCACTTTGCCCGAACAGGGCGACGGATTGCGGAGTGTTGAAGTCCACTACGCTGACACCGCCGTCAATGGTGACCTTCGCCTTGTCTGGAATGGGTTTCCCGGTTGCTGGCAGATCCAACAGCAATTTGTCCAACAGAACGCCCAGCTCTTCTGCCGTGATGTCGCCAACAGCCCCAACATACAGTCTGTCCTTGGCAAAGACATTGTCGTAGGCAGCGACGATATCGTCGCGGGTCAGGCTTGAAACGCTTTCAATCGTACCTTTACCGTCCGACGCATAAGGATGATCCCCATATGCCATTTCAGCAAAGCTGCGTCCGGCAATATCGCTTGGATCAGTCTGGTCGGACTTCAGACCCGAAATCACCTGAGCGCGCACCCGATCGATCGCATCCTCATCGAAACGCGGTTCATGAATTGTGGTCTGCAGCAAATCAATCACTTCATCCCGGTTCTCAGTCAGGAACCGCGCCGAAATGGAGACCGTATCATCTGTTGCCCTGTAGCTGAAGGATGCAGCCAGAGATTCAAGTTCGCGTGCATAGGTGCGGGCATCCATGTCGCCGGCGCCTTCCTCAATCAGGCCGCTCATCAGATAAACCGCGCCGCGTTTATCGGGATCATCCAGCGACGTTCCTCCACGAAACCGCAGTTCCAGCGCAGTGAAGGGGATCGAATGATCTTGGACCAGCCAAGCGGTAATACCACCGGGCGAGGTTACCTCTTTGATCTTAATCTCGGCCCAGGCGGGAAGGGCAATGATCAGCGCAATCAGCGTTGCGGCAAACCGTTTCATTGTGTCACCTCATCGTCACGCATCAACCAGCCAGTGACCGAGGTTTCAGGTTGCAGCACCTCACGGGCAGCCGCGATGATCTCGTCACCCGTCACAGCCTGCAGGATGTCGGGCCAGGCCTGCACATCTTCGACCGTCAACCCGCTGGTCAACGCACGACCATAGCGGTTTCCAATACCGTCCACGTTATCGCGCGCATAGGTCTGCGCGGCGCGGAGCTGCATCTTAATGCGCTCCAGGTCTTCATCCTTGACACCTTCCGCGATGAAATCCGCAACGGCCTGATCCATGGCATCCTCCGCATCCTGAAGCGAAACGCCCTCAGCCGGCACAACGATCAGATCAAAGGTCGTGTCATCCAATGAGACCCCCTTGTAGAACGCACCGGTATAGACCACCTTCTGCTGCTCAAATTGCAGCTTTTCATTCAGATATGAGGTTGTGCTTCCTCCCAGCAATTCCGCCAAAAGAAACAGGGCAGCGGCCTTCTCCTGCTCACCGGCGTCCCGTTCAGGGGCCAGATAGCTGCGCTGCACGTAGGGTTGTGCCACACGCGCATCCTTGAAGGTCAGGCGACGTTCGGCAGTCTGGGGTGGTTCTTGCGAGCGTACCCGCTCGGGCAAATCAGGGTTGGCTGGGATAACACCGTAGTACTGATCGGCCAACGCCCTGACTTCGTCGGGGTCAACATCTCCGGTGACGACCAATATGGCGTTATTGGGTGCATAATGGGTCTGGTAGAAGGACAGGGCGTCGTCCATATCCAACGCCTCCATCTCGTGGCGCCAGCCGATAATCGGCGCTCCGTAACGGTGGTTCAAATATTGCGCTGCATTCATCTGTTCTCCGAACAGAGCGCGTGGATTGTTTTCGGTCCGCTGATTACGCTCTTCCAGAACCACGTCGCGTTCGGTGATGATATCATTCTCGGTCAGGCGGATGTTGCGCATACGATCTGCCTCCATCCGCATCATCAGTTCCAGCCGGTCAGCGGCGACGCGCTGAAAATAGGCGGTGTAGTCGTAAGAAGTGAAAGCGTTGTCATTGCCGCCATTGGCCGCGACAGTGGCTGACAACTCGCCCGCTTCCATTGTGTCGGTGGCTTTGAACAGCAGATGTTCCAGGAAATGTGCAACGCCAGAGGATCCGATCGGTTCATCGGCGGATCCGGCCCGGTACCAGACCATATGCTGAACAACAGGCGCGCGATGATCCTCGACCACCACGACGTCCATGCCGTTTTCAAGCGTAAATGTGGTGACAGCCTCTTGCCCCTCTTTCGCGAACAAGGGGGTGGCGGCGATCAGGGCAGCCGACAGTGCCAGGGCCCGAACCATGGGGCATCCTCCGTTTCATTTCTGATATTCAAACTACGGTGGTGCCGCCGGGGTTCAAGGCCAATGACGGAAAGTTAAGAAGAATTCATTCCAGCGGCGGGGCCGACGGCGTTTCGATCCCACGACGACGCGCCGCTTCATTGGTCGCGTTCGCATCGATTGACTGACGTTCATAGACCTGCGAGTACCGATCAACCGGGAACAGGCGCAGGCGGGTCCAGCGACCGCGATTTTTGCGGAAAGCCGCATCCTCTTCGGCCGTTACCTGACGCGTATTGGCAGGAACGCCATATCTGCTTGAGGCCGTCACAAGCGCCGCATCGCTGGCCGGTATTGCGGTATTCGGGTTCAGCGCTGCCTCACTACCACCCAGCGCCACAACGGCATCCGCTTTGGGGTTAGGATCGGTCAGGTTTGCACCGCCGGGAGTCGGCGCTGGAAGAAAGGCGTAGTCCTTGGGCTGGGTCAGCGGCTTGACGGGCAATACCGAAAATTCATCCGGCCCCGCTCCGGGCGGATCAAGATTGCGCAAACCAATATCGGAACAGCCCGCAACGACAACGGCGAGTGTCAGAACAAGAATGGCGCGTGGCATACGCATCAGTGTCTCCAGCCAGTTTCAGGCGCTTTTATCGCATATCGTCCGGCAGGTCACGAGGGCTTTTTGCCATCGAACAGGACCAATCCCAAAGCTCCCGCAAATATGAACACATCCGCCAGATTGAACACAAAAGGGTTGCTGATCCCGCAGCAGGACATGTTCAAAAAGTCGAGAACATAGCCGTAAAGCACCCGGTCCACGACATTTCCCAGCGCACCGCCGATCAGGAGACCCCCGCAGAATTGTTGAAGCTTCGTAGGAGCGATGCGGCCCAGCCAGATCAGGACGCCCAGGCAGATCGCCACGGAAACCCCGATCAACACCCAGCGGGCGGCCTCACCGTCGCCCTGAAATAGGCCAAAATTGATGCCGCGATTCTCGCCGTATCTGAAAACCAGAAGCGGTGGCAGCACGTCGATATCGCCCTGCGCCACGCGCATTACGTGGACGACCAGATACTTACTGATCTGGTCGATCAAAAACGCCGCCAATCCGGCCCAAAGGATGAACGAACCGCGCATCAGTGACGGAAATGCCGCATGCCGGTGAAGACCATGGCCAGACCGGCCTCATCCGCCGCCGCGATCACTTCATCATCACGCATCGAACCGCCGGGCTGAATAACGCATGTTGCGCCTGCCTCGGCGGCCTCCATAAGCCCATCGGGGAAGGGGAAGAATGCATCAGAAGCTACGGCCGAACCGATGGTCAGCGGCTGGGGCAAGCCCAGCGCATCAGCCATACGCTCGGCTTTCTTTGCCGCGATCAGTGCCGAGTCAACGCGGCTCATCTGCCCCGCGCCGACACCCACGGTCGCGCCGTCTTTGACATAGACGATGGCGTTGGATTTGACATGTTTCGCCACTTTCCACGCGAACAGCAGGTCGCGCATCTGCTCCTCAGATGGCGCTTTTTTGGTGACCACCTTCAAATCATCCATACCAACAAAGCCGTTATCCTTGTCCTGCACCAGCAGGCCACCGGCCACCTGTCGCACAGTTTTACCACCGGCGGTCACATCCGGCAGAGCTTCGGTCGTCAGCAGGCGCAGGTTCTTCTTGGCGGCGAAGATCGCCTTGGCCTCGTCTGACGCCCCCGGAGCGATCACAACCTCGGTGAAAATCCCCGTGATCTCCTGCGCGGTTTCCGCGTCCAGCGGTTGATTCAACGCCACGATACCGCCGAATGCCGACGTCCTGTCGCAGTCGAACGCGGCTTTATAGGCCTCAAGCAACGTCGCACCTTTCGCTACACCACACGGATTGGCATGCTTGATAATCGCACAAGCTGCCCCTTCGGCCGGGTCGAACTCGGCCACCAGCTCAAAGGCGGCATCGGTATCGTTGATGTTGTTATAGCTCAGTTCCTTGCCCTGATGCTGTACCGCCGTCGCCACGCCCGGACGACCCGAGCCATCTACATAGAACGCTGCCGACTGGTGGCTATTCTCGCCATAGCGCAGGGTCTGTTTCAGCTCACCGGCAAAGGCGCGGCGTTTGGGGGCCTCAAGCTCCAGCGCATCGGCCATCCAGTTGGACACGGCTGTGTCATAGGCGGCAGTGCGGGCATAGGCCTTTTGCGCCAGCCACTGACGGAAGCCCAGAGAAGTCTTACCGTAATTCTCTTCCAGCTGATCCAGCAGCGACGAGTAATCTTCGACATCCACAACCACGTTTACAAAGGCATGGTTCTTGGATGCCGCCCGGATCATGGCTGGGCCGCCGATATCGATGTTCTCGATACACTCATCATAGGCAGCGCCCTTGGCCACGGTCGCTTCAAATGGGTAGAGATTTACCACAAGCAGGTCGATTGCGCCGATACCATGTTCGTTCATCGCGGCGACATGGGTGTCATTATCGCGCAGAGCCAGCAGCCCGCCATGGACCATCGGGTGCAGCGTTTTGACCCGGCCATCCATCATCTCGGGGAAGCCGGTGATCTCGCTGACATCTTTCACCTCCAACCCCGCATCGCGTAGCGCCTTCGCGGTACCGCCGGTCGAAAGCAGTTCAACCCCGCGTTCGGCCAACGCCGTTCCCAGCTCGATCAGCCCGGTTTTGTCGGAAACGGAAAGCAACGCGCGGCGCACGGGGTGAAGGTCGGTCATGGGTCCAAAGGTCCTTTTGGCGTCAGTCGAAAACGGGCTCGTCCCGGTGCGTATCCCGCACGGCATAGGCTGTGTCCTGAGCCTTGCTGAGCGTCCACCGGATGCGCGTCGCATACTCCATTGCGCGCCCAGATAGAACGATCTGTTTTGTCGCGCGTGGCTTCAAACGGCCTTTTTCAAGGTAAACGCTTGGTTCAACTGACAACTTTCCAACGCCATCATGGCGGAAAACCCATATCTCACCGCTTTTGAGCGCCATCGACACCGCAGCGCCACCCAGATCAAGTGCCGCATCAACGTCAGGATGCAGGTGAAACCGGATGTCAAAGGCGATCCCCTGCAGACCTGCCCCGTCCATCGCGCGATCGAACTGCCGTTTGGCTTTGTCGGTTGCGGTCAGCAGAATATCCTCGCCCACCAGCTCACGCCCGTCAAAGCGCAGTTCAAGCGTGCGGGCATGGGTCAGGCCAAACACTTTGGCGTAGCCGTCATGACCCACCATAAAGCGGGTGCCTTCGAATGCATCCTCGAAATCCACGGGCACATCCTGCGGGCCATCCACCAATGCTTCCTGCGACGACCCATTTGCGCCTTCTGCAAGCCGGGCGCTGGAATACCCTTCGACGCATAGGGTCGAATGCGACGGGGTCGCGCGCCCTGCCCTGCGCCATTCCTGCCCAAAACTGCCGCCTGATCCACAGTTCACGATCAGAGGACGGCGCCCCGAGGTCAGCTCAAACGCAAGCGAGGATGCGTGGGCGTTGAACGACGCAGCACCTATGGGAGGCGCGCTGGCATCCACCAGAACCGTGGTTCTCGAGGCGGCCAATCGTGCATAACCCATTGACAGGTCCGAATGCTGCTGCGGCTTGACACCGCTTTGCGCCAGTGCCTGATCCAGCCGCCCTTCAAGCCCACGCCCGCCCCCGTGAAATCTGGCCAGAGATCCATCTGCATGACGCAGATTTCGCAGAGTAGGTGCAATGCGCTTGATCGCCCCGGTCTGAGAGGCAGGCGTGCCTCGGCCAACTTCACCAAGTGCAGCAGAGGTCCAGGCCAGCAGAGTGAAGACCTCCAGCAATTCCTCAGGGTTGCGGGTGAGAATGCCGCCCTCGGCATCGATCTGGCGGTCGCATTCCCGGGCCAGTGCGCGCAATGCGGGATCAGCCAGTTGCTCCAACCCCTCCAGGGCCAAACCAGCCTGAACCAGCCCTGCGAGCGCTTCGAATCTCGGCAATCCTGGTGTTGCTGCTGTCCAGCGTTTGGAAAGAAACCATGTTTGTTGTGCCAAGGAGCGGAAGAAAGCTCTGCTTTGCGCCTCATCAGCGCCGCGTAGCAGAAATTGCGCGTGGTTGATCCAGCGCATCACCCGGCGCCCGGTCAGGTCCGGCGCCCAGCCGGGCCCCTTCCCGCGCCCATGTGCGGTGATCCAGCCCCAGACCCATCGCTGCGCCTTTTCACGGGCGCGCATATCGCCGACGGCTGCCAGATCATCCAGCCAGATGAAACCGTGGCGTTCATCATCAAAATCCGGACTGGGCGCAGCAACATCCCAGAGATCGGTGTCATCCGCCTCGACCAGATATCCAGCGAAAAGGAGATTCCCGGCCACCAGTTGTCGCCCGCGTGCAAACGAACCGACGGTGCGCGGCTCAGGCTGGCTGACGAATCCCGAAACCGCCTTCCGCCTTTGGCTCAGGCGCGCGTAAAGGCGGTTCTGAAACCGCATCCAGCGATTGGCCATTGTGTCCGATTCTGACATGACGCTTGCGACTCTGCCCCTTGCGCTCTGCGGGCGCTTGAACACACGATAGACCGGTCCGCGCGTCAAGTCATCGAAAAGCGTCGCCTCAAGCGGATTTGTTCAGACAGGCGATATAGAACCCGTCCATGCCACCCTTGTCCGCCCAGAAATCCGGGCGCAAACGCAAGCCACCTTCTTCTGTAATCCAGTCTGGTTCAACGCCCGCAATCTCAAGCGCCGCACGGTCAATCTGCATATCCGGGTATTGATCCAGCGCCTCTTCGATCTGCACCTCTCCTTCGTCCGGCAACAAGGAACAGGTGCAATATACCAATCGGCCTCCGGGTTTGAGTAGGGTCCAGGCATGGGCCAGCATCCGGGCCTGTAGTTCGATCAATCCCCCGAATTCCGAGCCATCCTTGGCGAAGGGTAAATCAGGATGGCGGCGAATCGTGCCCGTGGCCGAACACGGCGCGTCGAGCAGGATGGCATCATACTGGCCCTGATGGTCCAGCGCATCACCAGCGATCACCTTGGCCTTCAAACCTGTCCGTTTCAGGTTCTCGCGCACCCGCTCCAACCGTGTTTCGGAGATATCCAGCGCCGTGACCTCTGCCGCTACCACAGCCAATTGCAACGTCTTGCCACCGGGCGCGGCGCAAAGGTCCAATACCTTTTCCCCGGCTTTCGGGGCCAGCACGCGCACAGGCAGCGCCGCTGCCGCATCCTGAACCCACCAGTTTCCACGCTTGTAGCCCGGCAAAGCCGACACCTGCCCCGCATCCTGCAAACGGACTGAGCCGGTGGGCAGGGCTTCTCCGCCCGGCGCCTCAGCGCCCGGTTTCAGCGTCACGTCCAGCGGTGCACCATTGAAATGGGCCTGTTCCATACCCTTTACTGCGTCATCGCCCCACGCCATGATCAGAGGATCGCGCAGCCAGTCGGGCAGACGGGGCACGCGCATCTTGGGCCAAGCATCCGGTCCATCGGCGGCAATCTTGCGCAAGACTGCATTCACCAACCCCTTGAGCCGCCCATGCTTGCGCGAGCGTCCCACGATCTCGACCATCGAATTGACCACGCCATGCGCGGCCTCGCCCTGACACAGCTCGACCGTTCCAAGCCGCAGTGCGTTATGCACCGTTAGCGCTGGTGTCTGCCGCAGGTGATCGGCCAACAGCCGGTCGGCACGCTCAAGCCCTCGCAGGGTTTCAATCGTCAACCGCTGCGCGCGCGCGCGATCCTCGGGTACCAGACGATCCAATGCGCCCGCCGCCAGACATTCAGGTAACAGCCGCCCCTCGCCCAATATCTGATCCAGCAGATAGATTGCACTGCGCCGCGCGGCGGTTGCAGAGTTTGACATGATGCTGAGTGCCTCTCGTGACCTTTGCCGCATTGCCTTGGGCGGACGAGGGCGTATATCAAGGCCCTGAACAGAAAGGAACCCGATGTCATGAGTGACGAGCGCAAAGACCTGCCCCCCGCCGCTCAGCGCGCATTGGCCGAGGCTGAGGAACGTCGCAAAAAGGCCGAAGCGGAAGCCAAGGCGCAGCCCAAGGAACTGGGTGGGCGCGACGGTCCCGATCCGGCACGCTATGGTGATTGGGAAAAAAAGGGCATCGCCATCGATTTCTGATCAGGCCCCGCCCCGCAGCGCTTGCAGAAAGTCGTCTATCAACGCCCTTTGCCGCTTCGATCTTGCCCGATCCTCGGGCCAAGTCAGCCAATAGCCATCCTTTGTCCTAAGCTCAGGCATATCCAGTCTGTATAACTGACCAGTCTTGATGCTGCCCGATGCCAGAGGGATTGAACCCAAGGCGATCCCCATGCCCTGACGCGCCGCCGTGATCGCATGACCCACCGAGTCGAAACTGATCCGGCCAGCCGGTAATTCATCAACCCCCGCAACCTGCGCCCAGTCCTTCCAGCCGGGGCGTTCTCCGCGCAAATCAATCAGCGGCGCACCCCAGTTGATGCCGGATGCGGCCATCGGTGCCAGCACTTCGGGCGCAATAAGCTTTGCCTTTCGTCCAGGCCAGACACCTCTGCCATAGCGGATCTGCAGCCAGGTACGTTCTTCCTCCAGCGAGGCGCGGCGGGCCATCGAATCTGTCATTACACGCACATTTGGCTGCGCCTCAAGGAACGTGGGCAAGGCTGGCAGAACCAGCGCGTGGATATGCGACGAAAGTCCCGCGACCCGAAGCTCGCGCGGAGTTTTGCCGAACAGATCCTCGGTATTGCGTTCCAGTGCTTGCAGACTGTCCTGCACCAATGGCAGATAGCTTTCGCCTTCGATGGTCAGCGAAACACCGCGGGCTTCGCGCACAAACAATGACCGGCCCAGCCACGCCTCAAGATTGCCTATCCGTTGACTGACCGCCGCCTGCGTCAAACCAAATTCGCGCGCAGCAGCAGAAAAACCACCCAGCCGCCCGGCGGCTTCGAACACACGCAGCCAGTCCAATGGAGGTAGTCCAATCTTCTTCTTATCCATAAGATTTTCCAAGTCTCAGAGGCAATAAGGTTTAATTGTAGTAATGTCACGAAGCGCATATCTCCTCAAGCAAAGCCCGCGCCGAACAGGAGAGACCCCATGCTGCGCTCAGCCACTTTCGACCCATCTGTGGTCACTATCGCGTTTTCCGATAGTACCCAGGCCCGCTTCCACGCCATTTGGCTGCGCGACAATGCGCTGGACCCCGAGACCCGCGCCCCCGGCAACGGGCAGCGCCTGATCACAATCGGCGATATCCCCTCCGATATCTCGATCAGCGCTGCCGAGATCCGAAATGGCGATCTGAGCGTTACGTTCCAGCCCGAAAACAAATCCGTGATGTTCCCTGCCGATTGGCTAGCCGATCACGTTTATGACCGCGAACAGGCGCAAGAAGTTGGCCGCACCGCATCCTGCGTCACCACATGGGAGCGTGGTATCAGCGCCCCCAGCGGTGACTGGGAAAGGGTGCACACCGACCCTGAGGCCAAGCGCAGCTGGCTGGCTGCCGTCGCGGAGTACGGCTTTGCCAAGCTGACAGGTGGCCCGACCGAGCCGGAATCGCTGCTGAAAGTGGCCGATCTATTCGGCTACGTGCGCCAGACAAATTATGGCCCCTATTTCGAGGTTCGGACCGAGGTGAACCCGACCAACCTCGCCTATACTGGGTTGGGGTTGCAGGCCCATACCGACAACCCTTATCGCGACCCGGTGCCGACACTGCAAATCCTCTACTGCCTTGAGAATTCGGCCGAAGGCGGCGATTCCATCGTTGTCGATGGTTTCCGCGCGGCTGAGCGTCTGCGCGATCTGAACCCCGAGGGCTTCGCCTTGCTTGCAGGCTATCCGGCACGGTTCGAGTATAAAGGTTCGGACGGGGTCTGTTTGCGGTCACGTCGCCCGATGATCGAGCTTTCTCCCGATGGCGAGTTGATCGGCATTCGCTTCAACAACCGCTCGTCTGCGCCGTTCGTGGATGTACCCTTTGACAAGATGGAAGCCTACTATGCAGCCTATCGCCAGCTGGGTGAGATCATTGACGATCCCGCTATGGGCGTGTCTTTCAAGCTGGAACCGGGCGAAAGTTTCATCGTCGACAACACTCGCGTAATGCATGCACGGCTGGGCTATTCCGGGGCCGGGTCTCGCTGGTTGCAGGGATGCTATGCTGACAAGGATGGGCTGCTTTCGACACTGGCCGCCATGCAGATGACACAACCGGAGGCGGCGGAATGAAACCCGATTTCTCGACCTTAAACCGGGACAATATCGTGGCCTTTATCGGTGACATCTTCGATCGTCGGGGGGGTGAGGAATATCTGGGGGAACCCGTCACCATGGCCCAGCACATGCTGCAGGGTGCCACGATTGCGGAACAGAACGGACAGTCTGAAGAAATCATCGTCGGTGCGCTGTTGCACGACATTGGCCATTTTACTTCAGAATTCGGCACTTACCATCCGGACGATACCGAGGACCGATATCATGAAGATGCAGGTGCAGAGGTGTTGGAGCAGTTCTTTCCGTCGGTCATCACCGATTGCTGCCGGTATCACGTTGCAGCCAAGCGGTATCTCTGCGCCACCAAGCCGGAGTATTTCAATCGCCTGTCCGAAGCCTCGGTCCATACGCTGGAACTGCAGGGTGGTCCGATGAGTGGCAAGGAGATAGCCGAGTTCGAGGCAAATCCGAACCTGAAAGAGATCATTCAGGTCCGTTATCTGGACGAAGCGGGAAAACGCGCTGATATGGAGACCCCGGATTTCGCCCATTTCGCACCGATGGTACAACGGATGGTCGACCGGCACATTCAGGCAAGCTGAGACAGCTTTCATCTGCCCGATCGATAGAGCCAAGAAAATTCGTCGAATTTTCTTGGCTCTTGATCCTAAAGCCTACAGCCCCAGAACATCCACCATGTCATACTGGCCCGGTGCCTTGCCTTGACCCCACAACGCGGCTTTGAGCGCCCCACGGGCAAAGATCGCACGGTCAGTAGCTAGATGGCGCAACACGATACGCTCACCGGGTGCCGCGAACAGGACATCGTGTTCGCCGACAATGTCTCCGCCACGAATCGCGTGGAAGCCGATATCGCCGCGTTTTCGCGCACCGGTAATACCGTCGCGGCCCCGATCGGCCACATCCGCCAACTTGACACCGCGCCCTTCTGCGGCAGCTTCGCCCAGCATCAAAGCCGTGCCTGAAGGCGCATCGACCTTGTGATGGTGATGCCCCTCGATGACCTCGATATCGAAATCCTCATCCAGCGCGGCGGCAACCTTTTTGGTGAGCTGCACCAACAGATTGACCCCAAGGCTCATATTCCCGGCCCGCACAATCACGGCATGGCGCGCGGCAGGTTCCAAAGCTGCGATCTGTTCATCCGTCATTCCGGTGGTGCCAATCACGTGAACGCACCGCGCTTGTGCTGCCAGCGCGGCAAACTCGAGCGTCGCCTCGGGCGCCGTAAAGTCGATAACAGCCTGCGCCTGCGCAAATGCCTCCAGCGGATCGTCAGTGACGGTAACACCGAGCGCCTGCCCGCCCATTGCCTGACCCACATCCTGACCGATCCAGTCATGACCCTTACGCTCGACCACACCAACCAGACGCGCCTGATCGCTCTCAGACACGGTCTTGATCAGCATCTGCCCCATACGGCCCGAAGCCCCTGTGATGACGATCCCCGGAATATGGGTCATTGCGCTGCTCCTTTCTAAAGTCGGCTCAAAGCCTCCTACCCGGTTCGCGCCCGCTTGGCAAAGCCCCGCTTTGGGCTTAGATCGGGGGGCATGGCAAAGAACAAATTCCACGATGGCCCCGGCCCTTCCCAACGACAGCTGCGCGTCGGCGAACTGATCCGCCGCACCCTGTCCGAGGTTCTGGCGCGCGGAGATGTCCACGACCCCGACCTGAACCGTATGTCGATCACCGTGGGTGAGGTGCGCACCTCGCCCGATCTGAAGATCGCCACCGCCTATGTGCTGCCCCTGGGCGGCAAGGGGCAGGAAGACGTGATTGACCTGCTGGCCCGCAACAAGGGCGAGCTGCGGCGCGTAATCGGCAAGAAGCTGAACCTAAAATTCTCGCCCGATCTGCGGTTCCGTCTGGATGACACGTTTGATCGACTGGACGACACCCGCCGTATGTTTAATCAGGACGCGGTACGCCGCGATCTGGACGAGTGATCCGTACCCTTGTCATGCTGTGTGCTGTCCTTTGGGCCGCGCAAGTCTCTGCAGTCACCTGCGAGAAGCTGACTCATGAGGACAAGCGATATACGGTTTGCGAGGTGGATACCTCGGAAGATTTGCGCCTGTTTCTGAACGATGAAAATGGCGATCTGTTGGGTCATTTCTCTTCGGTGAATGAGGCGTTGGAGCCTCAGGGGAAAAGGCTCGTCTTTGCGATGAATGCGGGCATGTACCATGACGACCGCTCGCCCGTCGGTCACTATGTCGAAGAAGGGCAAGAGCAGATGCGCGTGATACCGAATGCCGGACCCGGCAATTTCGGCCTGCTGCCCAACGGTGTGTTCTGCATCCGTGAAAACCGTGCCGATGTGTTCGAGACTTTGGATTTCGTCGATCAGGCGCCGCAGTGCCGCTTTGCGACACAATCGGGCCCCATGCTGGTGATCAACGGAGAGTTACACCCTCGCTTTCTGCCGGATTCAACCTCGCGCTACACCCGAAACGGAGTGGGCACCAGCGCCGATGGCACGCGTGTGGTGTTTGCGATCTCGGACGATTACGTCACTTTCTTTGAATTTGGCAGCCTATTCCGCGATGTATTGAAAACACCGAATGCGCTGTTTCTAGATGGCAACATTTCCCGCATGTATGATCGCGCCAGCAACCGGTCGGATATCGGGTTTTCGCTGGGACCCATCGTGGGTGTCGTCGAGGACGTTCCGGCAAATTGACAGCATTGAAACGATCCGCTAACTCGCGCGCCTCAGCAAGACTCAAGGTGTAGAATGGGACGCAAACGCAAGGGCCGCGACATTTCCGGTTGGCTGGTGGTGGACAAGCCCGCTGGCATGACTTCGACCGCGGTGGTCAACAAGGTGCGTTGGGCGATGGACGCCAAGAAAGCCGGCCATGCGGGCACGCTGGACCCCGAGGCGACCGGCGTTCTGGCCGTTGCGCTGGGTGAGGCAACCAAGACCGTCCCCTACATCACCGATGCGCTGAAGGCCTACACCTTCACCGTGCGACTGGGGCAGGCCACCAACACCGATGATGCCGAGGGCGAAGTCATCGCTGAAAGCATTGCGCGCCCCTCGGATGAGGATATCAAACAAGCGCTCGGCCCGTTTCTGGGCGATATCAAACAGGTGCCGCCCAAGTTCTCGGCCGTGAAAATCGACGGTCAACGCGCCTATAAGCTGGCCCGAGATGGCGAGGATGTAGAACTGACCGCCCGCCCTCTTTGGGTAGAGGAACTGGTGCTGATCGACCGCCCCGACGAAGACCACGTCGTGCTGGAGATGACCTGTGGCAAAGGTGGCTATGTCCGTTCCATTGCGCGTGATCTGGGTGAGGCGCTCGGCTGCCACGGCCACGTGAAAAAACTGCGCCGCATCTGGTCCGGCCCGTTTGAGGCCGAGGATGGCCTGACCATCGAACAGATCGACGAAATGGCCAAAACCACCGCATTGGATGATTATCTGCATCCGCTGGAAACCGGCCTGTCGGACCTGCCCGAGCTGAAATGCACCTCTGAAGGAGCCACCCGTCTGCGGAATGGCAATCCGGGCATGGTGCTGGCCTCTGACGTGGAATACGGCGACGAGGCCTGGGCCTCGCTGGATGGCAAGGCCGTGGCCGTAGGAATTTACAAGTCGGGCGAATTGCACCCAAGCCGCGTCTTTGCCGCCAACTGATGACTGTTCAGGCGGCGATACGCAATTTGTGACCCAGTCGAAGTATCTCGGACACCAGTAGATCCAGATCCTGCTTTTGCGTGCGGTGATTGTTAACCGCCACCCGTAGGCAATGCGCCCCCTGAACCGTTGTATCCGACAAAACCGCAGTGCCTTCCTCTTGCAGGCACAACATGATTTCGCTGTTAATCGCACGCAGAGTTTCGGGGCTGAGACCGCCCGGGTCATAGCGGAAACAAACGATGTTTATATTGGTGGGGAACATCAAGGTGAGGTCATCCTCTGCCTCGATCAGCGAAGTCAGATAACGCGCCTTTTCGATATCCTGATCAATGAGCCTGCCGAATTTCTGAACGCCGTGCTCCTTCAAGGACATCCAGACCTTGAGCGCTCGAAACCCACGCGAAGTCTGAATGCCGTAATCGTGCAAAAACGCCGCCCCGGCGACGCCTCGGGATTGCGGTTCCAGGTATTCCGGGGTCAGAGTAAATGTCGCGTGGTGGGCATCATGGCTTCGCACCAACGCGCAACCCACTTCGAAAGGCGCATGTAACCATTTGTGTGGGTCGAGCGCGACGGAATCCGCGCGTTCGATGCCGGACACGCGCCAACTGTTATCATGGGCGATTGCAATTAACGCACCGATACAGCCGTCAACATGAAACCACAGGCCTTCCTCGCGGCAGAAATCGGCAATCGCCGACAAGTCGTCTATGGCGCCTGTGTTCACGGTTCCGGCGGTGGCAATCACACAAGCGGGGTTAAGGCCGTCTGCGCGATCCTGCGCGACCATGCCGGCAAGCGCTTCAAGATCCATCGTCAAATCGTCTTGCGTAGGAACACGCCGCAGCGCCTTGTTGCCCAGACCCAGTGTTTCGAGCGACTTTTGGTGACAACTGTGCATCTGATCCGATCCGTAATACCGCATCGGCTTATCCATGGCGGCGATGCCCTCTTCGCGCATGTCGATCCCGGATTTGACGTTGCGGGCCACCGTCAGCCCGATCAAGTTTGCCACGCTGCCGCCGCTGACCAATGTCCCACTGGCCCCTTCCGGCAGACCGATCATCTCGCGTAGCCAGTCGACGACTTGTCGGTCGATCAGGGCTGCCGCATGATTCCCTCCCCCTAGGTTCGATCCCTGAACCGCAGCCAGAAAATCCGCCATCGCGCCAGTGAAATTGCTCGCGCCCATATACCAGCCCCAAAACCGGGGATGAATATTGCCCATTGGATACTGCATGACCTGAGACTGGACATCATCCATCAAATCACCCAACGGCATACCCTGCTGAGGTGCAGGCGTTTCGAACCCGTTGCGTATCGCAGTCGGCATATCTTTCCATATCGACCTATCACGCACATCACGCGTATGATCCAACGCCATATCCAACATCTCATGTGCTAATTTGCGGGTCTGCTCCCAATCCGCCGGATCCAATGTCTCGAATGTCATGTCTTCCCCCCAGAATAAGCCGTTCAAATGAAGGCAGGTATAGCACAAGTTAAGGATCAGGACATCGCCCCTTGTAAACGGGCCTAATTCCAGCCAAACCCGACTGCATGATCACCCGTTCTCACACCAAGGGCGACGCGCCCTCGACTGCTATCTACTCCGATTGCGAAAAATACCGCTATAGCCTGACCCGTATCTGGAACCCGGCGGGCCGCAAGGCGTTGTTTGTGATGCTGAATCCGTCGACGGCGACCGAGGTGCAGAACGACCCCACGGTGGAACGTTGCGAGCGTCGCGCACGCACACTGGGTTTCGGAGCTTTTCAGGTCACCAATATCTTTGCCTGGCGCGACACTGATCCGCGCAAGATGCGAGCATCTGCAGATCCGGTGGGGCCTGAGAATGACGCAGCCATCCTAGACGGCGTGGAATGGGCGGATCAGGTCATCGCCGCCTGGGGCACCCATGGCGCACATCTGGAACGCGGCCCCGCAGTTGAGGACTTGCTGCGCGGCACGGGCCAGCCCTTGTTCCACCTTGGGCTGACCAAGGACGGGCATCCGAAGCATCCTCTCTACATTGCGTACACTCAGCAGCCCGAACCCTGGTGATAAAGGATTAACCACGCTCTCAGCTTCGCTTTGACCAAGCCATTGTTTGCATGAGATGTTTTACACTCGGAGCCATTGTGCTTGCGGAGGGTAGATATGTTTCTGATCGGATTATTCGGAATGGCCGCCATGGGTGGTGCGGCCTACGCAATCAGCGACGTACTTGTGCCAGAAGACAAAGGCGACAACGAGGATGAAGACGATCGCATCGAGGAAACGGTCGACGACGACCTGTCGGAAGGCAATTTGCTTGACGCGGACGAGAATATCGACGAGCCCAGCTCTGCCGAGGAAACCCGCTCTGACACTGGTGAGATTGTGTCCGAGTATGAAGGCGATCTGGTCATTGCGGGCGATGAGGATGCGGATGTTCTGACCGGGCAGGAAGGCAACGATCAGATCAACGGATATGGCGGGGACGACTGGATCGACGGCGGCGCTGGCAACGACGTGTTGTATGGTGGTGGTGGCGGGGACGTCCTGTTTGGCAACCTCGGGAATGATGTGCTCCATGGTGAATATGGTGACGACGCGTTGGACGGAATGTCAGGAAATGACGACCTGTATGGTCATTTCGGAACAGATGATCTGAGCGGCGGTGATGGGAATGACCGGCTTTTTGGTGGTCAGGGCGATGACACGTTAAGCGGCGATGACGGCGACGACGCGCTACAAGGCGGAGATGGCGACGACTACCTTGTTGGGGGTGCCGGTGAAGACGCCCTGTTTGGCGGAGATGGTGATGACATCTTGTCCGGAGAAGATGGCCTGGACGAGCCTGCGCGCGACTTCCTGAACGGGGGCTCTGGGGACGACGTCATTCTTGCCGAAGACGGCGATGTGGTCACAGGTGGAGAGGGTGAGGACGAGATCGTTGTGCAGTCCGACCCCGAGCAGGAAGCCACGACAATCATGGATTTCCAGATCGGTCACGACAAGCTTCTGATCACCTGGGACAACCCGGAAGAACCGGAATTGACGATCGAACAGGACAGTCAAAACAACAGCTTGACCCATGTTCGGGTCAATGGCGAAGACGTCGCTCAGCTTTTTGGCGCAGAGGGTCTGACTGTTGAAGATATTCAGTTTGTGACCGAAGCCCAGTTGGAGCAGTACGCCTTCACTAGTTGAGCCTGCAGAATCCCTTTGCCATTTGCGGTGAATGCGCCTATACGCGCCCATCCGCATCGGAATCGGTGCGGTTTTCTCCATGGGCCTGTGCTGGACGACATCCCGGCCTGCGCCATCAACTCTAACCTTTAAAGGAGACCCCGATGTCGATTACTGCCGCTGATAAAGCACGCGTCATGAAAGAATTCGCAACCAAGGACGGCGACACTGGTTCGCCTGAAGTCCAGGTTGCTATCCTGACCTCGCGCATCAACACCCTGACCGAGCACTTCAAAACCCACAAGAAAGACAACCACGGGCGTCGTGGTCTGCTGAAGATGGTTGCTCAGCGCCGTAAGCTGCTGGACTATCTGAAGGGCAAAGAAGAAGCACGCTATCAGGACCTGATCAAAAAGCTGGGCATCCGCCGCTAAACGCGTTTTGTTCATGTTGTACAGGCGCTGAGGCCCTGTTCGTACAAATTGTACATCTTGTACGCCCGCCATTTGGTGGGCGTATTTGTTTTGGTCACTGTCTAATCTAGTGAACTGTGCGGCGCGCGAATTTCCCGCCATGTTCATGAGAGACGGCACACACATACCTGCGGCCCAAACCTTACCGCTACGCAAAGAAGCGCAAACTTTTTTAACTTCCTGTGAACCACTTCACTGAACGCGGTCAAAGATTGCGCCATTCTGAGGATGTTAGTGAGTAGGCGCTTCTTTTGTTTCGAGCGTCAGGTTTTTCATAGTCCTCCCTTTTTTACTGGGCGTGCCTGTAGCGGGCGCGCCCATTTTCGTTCGGGACACACTGATGAAACCTACTTGCCCTTGGTATCAAGCGCCTGAACGCCGGGATGGCGAAACAGTTTCGCCATCGCAATCAATGCCAGTACACCGCAGATGACCGCGAGCACGAAAGGCATCCGCAAATTGATAGCCATGAGGGACCCGCTGAGGGCCGTAATGGTCCCGGAGCCCAACGCGTAGATGGCGACTGTCACACCCATGACCCAACCTTGCTCGGTTGGGCCGACGCTCGCGGAAAACAACGAAAGCATGGTCGGGTACATGATCGCGAACGCGATGGTTATCGGAACAATCAGGACATAGGTCAGATCGGCCATGGGGTTCAGCATGAAGGCCAATATCCCAAGTGCCATCGCTGCAATGGAGACATACAGAATCGGAAACTTTTTGTACCGCTCGTGCAGCGGCGCGGTGAGGTAGGCACTGCCAAAGGCCATGGAGCCTCCGAACACGGCGAGGGCCATGCTGTTTTGAAGCGTACTGAACTTGAACCGGGTCAGCAGATACGTGTCGATGAAGAAGAAAAACGCATTCAGGCACATCAGCGAGAACAACATGACGACCGAAAGCCGCAAAACGACCGGGTGCGAGAAGACTTTCCACAAGTTCAAAACAACATCTAAAAGCCCGAAGTCAATTTTTTGTCTTTTGAAACCGGGTTCGGAGAAGAAGAACAGAATCAGTGCCATGTTGATCAGGATCAGGGCAATGGCGACGTAGAAAGGCAGTTCCAGTGACGCAAATGATCCCATCAGGTTTTGGTCGCTGAGCAATCCTGAAATCAGTGGCCCCCCGAGCAGGCCCAGCGCGGATGCCGCAACAATCATCCCGAGGTTTTTTGATTTCTCCTGATCGTCATGGCTGATGTCGATCAATGCGGCCTGCGCAATGGGTTGGTTGGCCGTCGTAAACCCGGAAATGGCGCGCCCCAAAAGCAACAGCCAATAGCTGGACGTCATGATCGCGGCCACAGTCAGAACATAGCCGATCAGGGCACCGGTAAGGCAGATCATGATGCCTGTTTTACGCCCGATATAGTCCGACAACTTGGCGATGAAGGCCGCCCCGAAAAAGTAGAACAGAAAGAAGACGACAATCAGAATCGTATAGTCGAGCTGGCGGATATTCGTCGCTGTTCCATGTGCGAGGAAAGCCTGGTGTGGATCCAGCAGGATCGTGTTGAAAATCGGCACGATCAATCCAAAACCCATCACGTCAATGAATACGACCAGCAACAGAGACAATCGTGAAAGGTTCATAACAGCATCCTCATTACGGTCCCGGAAAAATCCAACTTCAAAAACATCGAGGGGGCAGGTCACATCACAAGAAACACGTGCTGCGCCAAGAGTTGCCCGGAGTCAGGGTATGGGCTCTTTCGTTTTCTGTCCAATTTGGCGCGGCGACGGGCGGTATCCGGGTGGCTGACCTTGGGTTTCGAATTGTGACGCCGCGTCGCGAAAGCCGGGCCCTAGGTTAGAAGGTTGACGTAAGCGTAAGCAGTGCCGTGATTTTTTTCCAAGCGGTCAAAAAAATGATGCAAACAGCAGATTTCTTCCCCCTTTCTCGGCACCCCATTTTTCTTACATGGACGGTGTCGCTGCGGGTTCACACTCACGGAAGTTGGTCTTTGAGCCCTTCCCTCAAGTGGCTTGGACCTGACCCGCAGCGGCAAGGATTTGATGACCATATGTTGCGGGAGTTGAATGATGCCATTGAAGACAATTCTGAGCCGGGTGTTTGCAACCAAGATGTCTGAGACGTCCAACGCCACAAATGCGCGGTCGATTTTGAATAATCCCTACGACCATAAGAAGGCAATTTCGAAGGTTGAGACAGCGGCGGTTCTTCGCGGGATCCTAGAAGATGAAAAGATGGAATATCCAACCCAAGGCAAACGCAAGGATTCGCTGCACTGACCGCCGTTTGGTACGCTCCTGACGACTTCTGCATGGGTACGCACTACAGGGGCCGCTCCGGACCAAAAACGCCCGCCGAATTGGCGGGCGTTTCGGTTTTCTCAGGATAATCCTAGTTACATCTTGGCCTTTTCTGATTTAAGCGCCAGCCACAGGCAGTAGCACATGATCAGAACCACCAAGGTAAACGGTATTCCAGTCGACACCGCTGCCCCTTGCAAGGCAGAGAGACCTCCGCCCAGCAGCAGTGCGATTGCGACGAGGCCTTCAAGCGTGCACCAGAACACGCGTTGCACAACCGGTGCGTCCATCTTTCCGCCTGCCGTGATCGTGTCGATCACCAGCGAGCCTGAGTCCGACGATGTGACAAAGAACACAACGATCAGGATCAGAGCGATCGGGGCTATGATGCCGTAAAGCGGCAGCTCTTTCAGGAAGCCGAACAGCGCGCCCTCGGGGGCATAGCTTTCGATCACTGTGGCGCGGACGCCCTCTGCTCCGCCTGCGTTCAGCATGTCAATTGCGGCGCCACCAAAGGTCGACATCCACAGGGCGCAAACCGCAGTGGGTGCCAACAAGGCGCAGATCACGAACTCACGCACCGTACGACCTTTGGAAATGCGGGCGATGAACATGCCCACGAAAGGTGACCACGCAATCCACCAAGCCCAGTAGAAGGTTGTCCAGCCGTGGAAGTAGCTGGTGTCTTCCCGACCGAACGGATTGGACAGGGCCGGTAGATGGGTCACGTAATCCACCATCACGTTGAAGTACCTTGCAATGGCGGTTCCGACACCGGTAACTACGATGACGAAGATGAACAGTCCTACGGCCATGATCATGTTGATCTCACTCAACCGTTTGACACCTGCATCCATGCCCATCAGGACCGAGCCCAGTGCGATCATCGTAATGCCTATGATCAGCAGGACGGTGACGGTGGGGCTGGGTTCGATGCCAAAGACCTCATACAGCCCGGCAGCCACCTGTTGTGCGCCCAAACCCAATGATGTGGTCAGGCCGAAGAGGGTCGCGAATACTGCCAGAGTATCGATGATGTGGCCCCACCAGCCCCAGACGCGCTCGCCCAGGATCGGATAAAAAGCCGAACGCAGGGTCAATGGTAGCCCGAGATTATAGCTGAAGATTGCAAGCGCCAGACCAACGGCCGCATATACCGCCCAGCCTTCGAGACCCCAATGATGGATCGTGCCGACAATGCCGATGTATTCGTTACCCGGCACAGCGATATCGATGCCCAGCGGGCGGGCGTTGCCGTCTTCTGCAAAGTTGTAATAGACCGGCTCCATCACGCCGAAGAACAACAGCCCGATGCCGATCCCGGCCGCGAACATCATCGCGATCCATCCGGCGTAGGAATAGTCGGGTTTGGCGTCCTTGCCGCCGATCCGCACCTTGCCCACCGGCAAGATGATCAACACCAGACAGAACAGGGTGATTGCGTCAACCGACAGCACCAGAAACCAGTCAAACGTGCTGGTCAGCCATGGTCGGAGCCAGCCAAAGAACGTGGCTGCGGATTCCTGATTTGCCAGCGCGATCAGGACGAACGCAAAGATCAGGATACTAGAGATCAAAAAGACCGGGTTATGGATGTCCAGACCGAAAGGCCGGACATTGTCCTGCCCCAGCTCATATTCGGTCTCAAAGTCATAAATCCGGGGATCCGGATCCAGCATTTTCTTGGTTTGTGCCATGCGTCTGCCCTTCTGTTCGCTACGTGCAAACGCCAAGGTATTCGACCGGCGGACGGAGGTGATATTCGTATTCCCTTGGCGCGTTTCCGTCGTTTCGACCGCAGGTATGGTGGTTTCAGCCTATACGGATACTAAATTTTCACCAAATATATTCGATTTCGCGAATAATTAGGCGGTGGGAGCGACCGAATTATCTTTCAGAGCTGCAAATATCCTGCTATTCAACCAAATGGTTGACTGAAGCAGAAAAGGCATGTAATTCATCCAAATGGTTGAACGAGAGAATCGCTATGACCTAAGCGCTATATTGAAGGCCGCGTCCGACCCAACCCGCCGCGTGATCCTAACGATGCTCGCGCAGCAGGGCCCCTTGCGGGTGACGGATATTGCGCAGCAATTCGATATGAGCCTCAACTCGGTGTCCAAGCACATCAAGGTGCTGGAGAATGCCGGGCTGGTGCAGCGTCGGACGGAATGGCGCGAGCATCTGATCGAGGTGCAGATGGTCCCCTTGTCAGCCGTGGATGACTGGTTCGCCGGGCTGCGTTCGATCTGGGCGCTTCGGCTGGACGCCTTGGAAACTGCTTTGGAGGACCCAGAAGATGACGGAACTGTCCCTTGAAATAACCCGCGCCATTCCGCACCCGCCGGAAAAGGTTTTTGATGCTTGGCTAGACCCGGAAATGCTGGCCAAGTTCATGCTGCCCGGTCCCAACATGTCAGTGCCCGAAGCTTATTCTGATGCCAAGGTAGGGGGCCGGTTCAAGATCATCATGCGCGCGCCCGAGGCCGGGGACCTTCCGCATGAGGGCGAATACAAGGTGATCGACCGGCCCAATCGGCTGCAATTCACTTGGAACTCTCCTTACAGTCAGGACGATTCCACCGTGACGCTAGATTTCACGCCCACCGATAAGGGTACGGAATTGCGCCTGCACCACATCCGCTTCCCTTCGGAAGAAAGCCGCAACAATCACGAAGGTGGCTGGACCCGAATCCTTGAGACGCTGGAGGGTGCGCTGTGATCAACTGGCTCGCCCTTGGCGTGGGTGTGATCGCGGCCTTTCTGCTGGGCTGGCTGGTCTACGGACCCGTCGGCTTTCAGAAACGCTGGGCCGAGGGAACACGGATCGACCCCACCCCGCCCGAATCTCCACCCCTGCCGCAGATGGCGGCCCAGATCGTTTTCCTGATCCTGCTAGCCGCTGTGATCGCGGTGACCGAGACCAACAACAGCCTTGGCGTTGCGGTGCTGGCGATCCTCGCAGTGGCTGCTCAGGCCGCATCGGTCGGGGCATGGGCACAGAAAAGCGGCTTCGCCATCGCAGTCGACACCGGATATGCGCTGGGCTGCGGCGTGGTGATGATATTGGCGCACGCTATCCTTTGATACATCGGCCCCTGCCCAGCTTGGGCGGGGGTTAGGCAATCCCCTGCCCCCCAAAAACTCCCGACTTTCCAAAGCTTGCAAACTGATGTATGGGCCTGTCATCTGAGACGTTGTGCCCTGACCCCGGCACTCGAATGGAAGATAAAGTGGGGTCGGCGGCAATGGGGCCGCCATGCAAACCGGAGACCCGCAGGGGCGGGAGTGCTCCGTTCTAGGATACGCATATGTTTGATGTAACAAAGAAATCGATTCAGTGGGGCGAAGAGACGCTGACACTGGAAACCGGCAAGGTTGCCCGTCAGGCCGACGGCAGCGTGATTGCCACGCTGGGCGAAACCAGCGTCATGGCAAACGTGACCTTTGCCCGTGCTCAAAAGCCCGGTCAGGATTTTTTTCCGCTGACCGTGCACTATCAAGAAAAATACTATGCCGCCGGTAAGGTTCCGGGTGGCTTCTTCAAGCGCGAAGCGCGCCCGACCGAGAAAGAGACGCTGACCGCGCGTCTGATTGACCGTCCGATCCGCCCGCTGTTTGTTGACGGCTTTAAAAACGAAGTTCTGGTGATGTGCACCGTGCTGTCCCACGATCTGGTCAACGACCCCGACATCGTTGCGATGATCGCAGCCTCTGCCGCACTGACCATTTCCGGCGCGCCGTTCATGGGTCCGATCGCCGGTGCCCGCGTTGGTTTCGAGGATGGCGAATACGTTCTGAACCCGACCGTCGACGACATGCAGGACCTGCGCCTGAACCCTGAACAGCGTCTGGACCTGGTTGTCGCCGGTACCAAAGACGCCGTGATGATGGTGGAATCGGAAGCGTACGAACTGTCCGAGGCGGAAATGCTGGGCGCGGTAAACTTCGCGCATGAGCAAATTCAGCCCGTGATCGACCTGATCATCTCGCTGGCCGAAGAAGCCGCGAAAGAGCCGTTCGAATTTGTCGCCCCCGATTACTCGGAGCTGTCCGCCGCTGTTTCGGCTGCCGGTGAAGAGAAGATGCGCGCTGCGTTCGCGATCACCGACAAGCAAGAGCGCACCGCCGCTGTTGCCGCGGCCCGTGAAGCGATCAAGGAAGCGCTGACCGAAGAGCAACTAGAAGACGGCAACCTCGGTTCCGCTATGAAGAAGCTGGAAGCTGGCATTCTGCGCGGTGACGTCGTCAAAGGCGGCAAGCGTATCGACGGTCGTTCGACCACCGATATCCGTTCGATCGTCGCAGAAACCTCGATGCTGCCGCGGACCCACGGTTCTGCCCTGTTCACCCGTGGTGAGACTCAGGCATTGGCCGTGACCACGCTGGGCACCGGTGACGACGAACAGTTCATCGACGCGCTACACGGCAACTTCAAATCGAACTTCCTGCTGCACTACAACTTCCCTCCCTACTCGGTGGGTGAAGTTGGCCGCGTGGGTGGTCCGGGCCGTCGTGAGATCGGCCACGGCAAGCTGGCATGGCGTGCCCTGCAGGCGGTTCTGCCTGCAGCGACCGACTTCCCCTACACGATCCGCATCGTGTCGGAGATCACCGAATCCAACGGCTCGTCCTCGATGGCGTCGGTTTGCGGTGGTTCGCTTTCGATGATGGATGCGGGCGTTCCGCTGAAAGCACCGGTTGCCGGTGTGGCCATGGGTCTGATCCTGGAAGATGACGGCAACTATGCCATCCTGTCGGACATTCTGGGTGACGAAGACCACCTTGGCGACATGGACTTCAAAGTGGCTGGCACCGAAAACGGCATCACCTCGCTGCAGATGGACATCAAGGTTGCGGGCATCACGCCTGAGATCATGGAGAAAGCCCTGGCGCAAGCCAAGGACGGCCGGATGCACATTCTGGGTGAGATGGGCAAAGCCCTGTCCGAGACCAACGAATTCTCGGTCCACGCCCCGCGCATCGAGACCATGAACATCCCCACCGACAAGATCCGTGAAGTGATCGGTTCGGGCGGTAAGGTCATCCGCGAAATCGTCGAGGTTTCGGGTGCCAAGGTCGACATCAATGACGACGGCGTCATCAAGATCGCGTCGCCCGACGGTGAATCGATCAAAAAGGCCTATGAGATGATCCACTCGATCGTTGCTGAGCCGGAAGAGGGCCAGATCTACACCGGTAAAGTGGTCAAGATCGTCGACTTCGGTGCCTTCGTGAACTTCTTTGGCAAGCGCGACGGTCTGGTGCACGTGTCCCAGATCGAAAACCGACGCCTGAACCATCCGTCGGATGTTCTGAAAGAAGGTCAGGAAGTAAAGGTCAAGCTGCTGGGCTTTGACGATCGCGGCAAGGTGCGCCTGTCGATGAAAGTTGTCGATCAGGAAACCGGCGAAGAGATCGTTCCCGAGAAGAAAGAAAAGAAAGAGGAAAGCGCAGAGTAATCTGCCTCTTTTGCAAGAACGAAGGCCCCGGTAATCCGCCGGGGCCTTTTTCTTTGGGCGAATGACGAGTGCCGTAGCGATGCTGTGGAATGTGCCGACCATCTGCTTGCTGGGGTAGGCTTCAATTTTGATGAGGCTACAATTCTGATTGTTGAGTGCATTGCCCTGAAACAGAGCCTCGCAACCACTTATAACGTTGGCTTTATAGGCCCGGGGCATCTACTTGGGCATTCTTTTCTACTCATTGCCGATAAATGAATGAATTTACGACGATATCCGATCGTTTCTTGGTTTATTTCTTTTCTTCGATCAAAAGCTCTTCTATGAGCGCGCCTAACAGTTGCGTCCTCGATTTGACCTTGGCTTTTTTGTAGATTGAATTGTTCTGGGACTTGATTGTTCCCTCGCTGGTCTCGCGCAGTTTAGCTATTTCTGCGAGGGACAGGCCCTTTACGGTGAGAAGTGCAACATCTCGTTCCGCAGCACTAAGGCCCCAACGGTCGAACTGTAGTTCCAGCATTCGAAAAAACTCGCCTTGAGCCTTCCGCAGGTTCTGTTTGACTTCTTGGTGACGTCGCAAAAACAGCCTGTGGCTTTGCCAAATCAAAAGCCCCCCAAGAATAAACCCAAATAGGGTGATGAGAGCCGTGATTTCATGGACCACCCAACTCGCGGAAAAAATGTAGTACCCTGTTATTTCGCCAATCAATTCGATCACAAACGTCAAAGCAGAGATCGCATATACAGCGATCCCCGCTTTGAACATGGCTTCTTTTTTAAACCATTTGTTCAAACCCCAATCTCGCTTGGGCTCAAGTTGGAAGCTGAATTAATCATCGTCGCCTTCGTCATCCCCTTCGCCATCGTCACCTTCACCGTCGCGCTCGCCATCGTCGCCTTCGCTATCGCGTTCGCCGTCATCGCCTTCGCTATCGCGTTCGCCATCGTCGCCTTCGCTATCGCGCTCGCCATCGTCACCTTCGCTGTCGCGCTCACCATCGTCGCCTTCGCTGTCGCGTTCACCATCGTCGCCTTCGCTGTCGCGTTCACCATCGTCGCCTTCGCTATCGTTTTCCCCATCGCCTTCGTCATCGTCACCTTCGTCATCAAATCCTTCGTCGTCATCTTCGTCGTCATCTTCGTCATCAAAATCTTCGTCGTCATCTTCCTCATCGTCGAACTCATCGTCTCGCTCTGAACGATCCCGAACGATGGTTCCGTCTTTCCCCAGCACCACTTCTCTCTCGATTCCAGGTCCAGTTGCTTCAAAGCGAAGATTCCCAAACAGCGTGTTGGTTATTTCGATTCGTTGGAAACCTTGTTCTGTGAGTTCGTCGATGATGTCTTGCTTGGTGGTTTGCGAAAGCGCCGTGGTGGCCATCAGAACGAAAGTTGATGTCAGACCGATAGTTTTCTTGTTCATGTTCCCATCCTCAAAGGAATTGCCAAATGAACTAAAACATCGGCGCTTTGCGATGGGAATATAACTTAGGTTGGTTAGGCCAGACTTGAACCAAAGAACTATATCCTCAACGGTACTGGGTAATGCGCGCAATGTGCGGGAACGTGGATTTGGAGAGCGCCGAAGAATTTATCAGGAGCAAATTCCTGAATTTGATCTCGGACCGATCTGAATTTACAGCCATGTAGTTTTTGAAGGTGACACCGAGGATATGCCCGAAGCCAAGAAATTCGAAAAGCTCTTCTCTACTCCAATGATGCGATTTGTGGTGCCTAACAGTGCAGCGCTTAATGCGGCGATTCTGTTTGAGGCCGAAAAGATGCGTGAGGAAGACGAGGGTGCCTCAAAATCCAATCGCGGCGGATGGCACTCAAACGGAAACCTCTTTGATCGCGATACGCCCGCTATTCAGAATTTGCGAGACGCGGCCGAAGATGCGGTGTTTCAAATAACACGAAAGGTCTCAGACAAGGTTGAACCGGATAAACTTCGCCTGAAACTGTTCGGGTGGATAAACGACAATCCTTCCGGCGGGTACAATGCGCCGCATACTCATCCCGGCGCGCATTGGTCTGGAGTGTACTATGTTTCTCAACCCGAGATCGAAGAAGGTTCGTCTGGAATGATTGAGTTTCTCGACCCCCGAAACGAGTTGCCTCACTGGCGCATACTTCAGGCGAGTGCGTTTCGGAACAAAAAGAAGCTGCGCCCGGCAGCCGGCGAAATGATCCTTTTTCCATCCTATCTGACTCATTGGGTCCACCCAAACCAAAGTAAAGAAAGCCGCGTCACGGTTGCCTTCAACGCAACCTTTCGACGTCCAAAATCGGATCCCAGTTAATCGCCTCGAGATACGCAGCCTCTGTGGTATCGAACATCATGGCAATGTTTCGCCTGGTCAACGCAGTCAGCGCGGCTTTCAGTTTCCATCAGAAGCTACAATCCTTTGGCAGCGAGACCGCGTTCAACTGACGTATCCGATCCCAACCACCACCTCGGCAGGCGTGCCCACAGTCGATCCAACCATAGCCAATCTGCCTTTTTCGATCAGTGCCGCTTTCGAGCCCTGCGCGTCACGGTAAACGATATGTTAACACTTCTAAGTTGAGTTAGCTCAAAGTTAAGGAAATCCAAATCATCTGGGACGTCGCCGCGCTTTGGCCTCTATCACCATCTTTGAGATCAACGGAGATCCGTTTGGCAACCCCAGTGTGACGGTGACCCAGGGGTTTCAGGTCACCATTACTGATGATGATAATTTTCTCGAAAATCCGGACAACAACGGCAGCCAACAGTTCGATACCCTCCCAATCCCCGGGCTGAACAACTCCGGCAGCTTTCAGATATTTGAAGGCTACAGCGCGACGGTCGGAGGTGCACCGGTCACCTACACACTGCTGCAATTCTCGGGTACGCAATACATCGTTGTGACCTCGGGAAACGTTGCTGTTAACGATGTACTGACAGGCAACTCACTGGCCCAGAGTACTGCACCTGCGGTCGAATATGATAACCTTCCCAGCTTTGTCTGCTTTACTTCGGGGTCACATATTCTGACACCATCGGGCCAGCGTCTGATCGAAGAAGTCAAAGCAGGCGATCATGTGATCACCGCAGATGGCACCGGTCGGGCCGTGCGCTGGGTGGGTCGGCGACGGCTGAGTGAGGCGGATCTGAGACAGACCCCTAAGCATTGCCCGATCCGGATCAGTGCGGGCAGTCTTGGGCCGCAGACACCATCGCGAGATCTGCTGCTGTCACCTCAGCATCGGGTTGTCGTGTCCTCACCTGCATTGGAATTGCATCATAGTCACCCGATGATGTTGGCGACGGCCAAGTCTCTGCTCAACGGCAAGTCTATCACGCAAGTTCCGCCAAACGGGGGCGTCGAGTACATTCACATTCTATTCGACCAGCATGAGCTGGTGAATGTCGAAGGATTGTGGTCGGAATCGTTTTATCCCGGCGGATATACGCTGGACGCGATGAGCAGTGCAGTGAAGGAGGAACTATTCGAGCTGTTCCCTGAGCTTCATTCCGATACAGGCGGCTATGGTGATACGGTGCTGCCGGTTCTGAAACCGTACGAAGTGCAGATGCTGCGCCCGGAGCTATCTGCCCCTTGCGGCGCAACCTCGGCGTTTGCGCATTAGAAGAAGGCGGGGGCTTTCGCCCCCTGCCCGTTGATCCGATTACGACGGCGCTTTGGTTTTGCGCAGATAGGGGAAGATCGTCTCGAACTCGCCGAACTTCTCTTTTGCCTCATCGTTGGAGACCGCAGGTGGAATGATCACATCCTCACCCGGCACCCAATTTGCGGGGGTTGCCACGCCCTTGGCGCTCATCTGCAGGCCATCCAGCGCACGCAGAATCTCGGCAAAGTTGCGGCCCACGGTCATCGGGTAGGTCATGGACAGTTTCAACTGCTTATCGGGTCCGATGATAAAGACAGAGCGTACAGTTGCGCTGTCGGCAGGCGTGCGGCCGTCGGGCAGATAGGCCTCGGCCGGCAGCATGTCGAAGGCTTTGGACACAGCCAGACCGTCATCGGCGATGATCGGGAAGCCGGGGTTGGCGTTGCCATAGGCCTCGATATCTTTTTTCCACTTCTTATGATCTTCGACACCATCGACCGACACGCCGATCACTTTGGTGTTCCGCGCCGCCCATTCATCGTTCAGCTGCGCAACTGCCGAAAACTCGGTCGTGCAAACAGGAGTGAAGTCCTTGGGGTGTGAGAACAGGATGGCCCAGCTATCGCCAATCCAGTCATGAAACTGGACGGTGCCCTGATCTGTCTCTGCGGTGAAATTCGGGACCGTATCATTGATGCGCAAACCCATTGGGAAACTCCTTTCCTGTGAAAAATCGCGAGTCGATTGCTGCCAACCTAATCACTTTGCGCAGAGGTTAAACCATTCATGTTGCGCTGTCAGAAGATTCAGTAGGTAGATAATTTGATCAAATTATGTTTTACCCTTGCCCGACACCCGGGTGGGTGACAGAGTGCGAATGAAAACCGACCGTTCGGTCGATTGATTCCTGATCCGGAGGATGAGCCATGATCGAAAAACGCGATTTCTATATCAACGGCAAATGGGTCGCCCCATCAGAGCCGAATGATTTCGAAGTGATCGACCCGTCGACCGAAGAACCATGCGCGGTGATCTCATTGGGGTCAGAGGCTGACACTAACGCAGCGGTCGCCGCGGCCAAAGCTGCTCTGCCTGGTTGGATGGCAACCCCGGTGGACGAGCGCATCGCTTTGGTAGAGAAACTGGTCGATATTTACGCCACCCGCTCAGAGGATCTGGCCCAGGCGATGTCGATGGAGATGGGTGCACCGATCGATATGGCGCGCAGCCAGCAATCGGGCGCGGGGATCTATCACTTAAAAAACTTCATCCGTGCCGCCAAGGCGTTCCAATTCGAACGCCCACTGGGCGATCATGCGCCGAATGACCGGATCATCTATGAAGCGGTGGGTGTGGCAGCCCTGATCACCCCATGGAATTGGCCGATGAATCAGGTCACGCTCAAAGTCGGGGCCGCCGCGATTGCGGGCTGCACGATGGTGCTGAAACCGTCCGAGCAAAGCCCGCTGAACGCGATGATCTTTGCTGAGATGATGGATGAGGCTGGTTTCCCGGCTGGTGTTTTCAACCTGGTAAATGGCGATGGCGTGGGCGTGGGCTCTCAGCTCTCGGGGCACGCAGATGTTGATATAGTCAGCTTCACCGGTTCGACCCGCGCGGGCACGGCGATTTCCAAGAATGCGGCGGATACACTGAAGAAAGTGCATCTGGAACTGGGCGGCAAAGGGGCCAATGTAGTCTTCGCCGATGCCGACGAAAAGGCGGTAAAACGCGGCGTCCTGCACATGATGAACAACACCGGTCAAAGCTGTAACGCGCCCAGCCGGATGCTGGTGCAGCGTCCGATCTATGATCAGGCGGTTGAGACAGCCGCCGAAGTGGCAAACAAGGTCACCGTCGGCAGTGCCGCCCAAGAAGGCCGACATATCGGACCGGTGGTGAACGAAGTGCAGTGGACCAAAATTCAGGACCTGATCCAGAAAGGAATTGATGAGGGCGCGCGTCTGGTTGCAGGCGGCACGGGTCGGCCAGAGGGGCTGAACAAGGGCTATTATGTGCGCCCAACGGTTTTTGCCGATGCCAATAACCAGATGACGATCGCGCGCGAGGAGATCTTTGGCCCGGTTCTGACTATGATCCCCTTCGACACCGAAGAAGAAGCCATCGAGATTGCCAATGACACACCTTACGGGCTGACCAATTATGTTCAGACCCAAGACGGTGCACGCGCCAACCGAATGGCTCGCGTCTTGCGGTCGGGCATGGTTGAGATGAACGGCCAGTCGCGCAGCGCTGGGTCCCCGTTTGGTGGGATGAAACAGTCCGGCAATGGCCGCGAAGGCGGGGTTTGGGGCTTGGAGGACTTCCTTGAGGTCAAGGCCGTCGGGGGCTGGGCTACCGAATAACCCGGTTTTGGTGGTATCAAAATGTGAGGCACCCTAAGGGTGCCTCGCTTTGTTTCTTAGGCAGGTCGGACGATAAGCTGCGGCTCTCCGTCCGACGTGTGACGGGTGGATCGACCATCCCAGCCAATCTCACCTGTCACCCGCTGGCGAAGGGACGAAAAACTGTCGAACCGGACCACATCTACGGGCACGTCGAACTGCAGGGTCACCCGGCGATGTCCGCCATCCCCAATCATGGTCAGACCGCGGATTTCGGCGGTGAAGGGCTGACCCAGATATCGGCCCTCAACCCGGTCACCAACGCGCAACTGCACTCGATTTCCTGCCATCGCGTGCAACGTGTTCCAATCCCGCGCACCGAGTTGATGCGCCAACAGTTCCAGCGCCTCGCTATGCGATAGCTTCACTCCGGCGTCCTGCAGGCGTTTACGCAGGCGTTTTGCCTGCTCTTTCAGCTCCGCAACCGGAGCGATGTTCTGAGTATGTGTCATGGTGTGCCTCGTTTCCTGAAACGGGCGCGAAATCTGGACGGGGTTCGCATTGCCATCCGCGCGCCTGGAAAGGGCAACAGATGTGATTCAATCGGGTTTCACCAAAGCCTAAGGCCGCGAACGGCAGGGGACCCGAACCTGCCGTGCATATGGCAACGACGCGCCAGAATGTCAATCAGGCGTCGGCCTGCGCCGCCTCATAGGCCAGCATGGCGCGCTTGACGGGCAGTCCCCAGTGGTAGCCACCCAGGCCGCCCGATTTGCGTAAGGCACGGTGGCAGGGGATCAGCCAACTGACCGGGTTGCGCCCAACTGCGGTGCCTACGGCGCGCACCGCTTGGGGTGAGCCGACCCGCTGCGCGATCTCGGAATAGGTGGTGACCTGCCCCGAAGGGATGTGCATCAGCGCTTCCCATACCTTGATCTGCAGTGGTGAGCCGATCAGGTAGAGCGGGGTCGGCTCCAACCGGTCGCTGGCCGCACCGAAGGCGCTGAGCACCCAAGGCCGCAGGCGCATCGGGTCCTCGACAAAATCAGCATTGGGCCAACGAGAGATCATGTCTTCCATCGCCGCCTCCTCGCCTGTCTCGGCCCCAAAGGCGATTCCACAGATTCCCTTGTCAGTTCCCATAACCAGCGCAGGGCCAAAGGGGCACTCGAACCAGCCCCAGTAGATCGTGAGACCTGCGCCTTTGCGGGCATATTCACCGGGGCTCATGCATTCCCATTTCAGGAACAGGTCATGAAGCCGCCCACTGCCGGACAGCCCCACATTATGAGCGGTTTCCAGCGTGGTGAAACGCTCGTGCAACAGGGCTTTGGCATGGCCGAGAGTCAGGTATTGCTGGTATCGCTTCGGCGAGACCCCGGTCCAGCGTGAGAACAGACGCTGAAAGTGGGCAGGGCTCATATCCATCTGGCGAGCCAACTCATCAAGACTGAGACTCTCTCCGCCTTGATCGATCAATTCGATCGCGCGCCGCATGACGTTATAATGATATCCGCTTTCTGCTGTCTGGACGTTCATCAGTCACCTCATCAGTTACAGGAACAGTAACTTGCCCCTGTCGATCTTGCGACCCGGAACCTGCGCTTTATCTTGTCAACTGAGTTGACGAATCAAATCGATTTCTCCTACCATTCAGGTATGGGACACAGGTTGGATCAGCTTTATCAGGCAGTTCAGGCCACCCGGCCTTTGCTGCGGAACATCACGGCAGCAGTTGAGCAGGGCAGCCAGCGCAAAGGCGTGACCGTCGGGCAACGTGCCCTTTTGGAAGGTCTGTCGCTATCTCCCGGCGCGACAGCCCCGATGCTATGCGCCGAGCTGCAGCTGAAACGACAATATGTCTCGCGCATCTTAAAAGAGCTGATGGGCGCACAGCTGATCGAAAGCCAGCCCAATCCCAAACGTGCAGGCACCTACTGCTACCGGCTGAGCCCTGCGGGCGAAGAGACGATCACGGCAATCAGAGCGGATGAGATGGCCAAGCTGACACGCTTTGCACAGGATTATTCTGCGTCAGAGCTTGCCGCCTACCACAAGGTTCAGCTGGCCCTGACCCGCTATTTCGCAGAACTCGCCAAGGAGGCCTGACATGACCGTCCTTTGGATAATGGCGGCAAGCATCATGATCGCCGTGTTGTACATCCTCTTGCAAATCCGAAAGATTGGCACTCCGACAACCGGAGCCAAAATAGACCTAGCATCGCGGCCTGAAACGGCGCTGCTGGTGATCGATATGCAAACAGATTTTACCTCGATACCCACCTGGGATGACGCGCAAATTGAGGGTGCCTTGTCGACGATCCGGTCAACGACGGACAGCGCCCGCCAGTCTGACTGGTCCGTGATTGCCATCCGTCATGAATTCAAGGGACGGCTGGCGAACTTGCTGAACGGGTGGTTCAATCAGGGGCGCGGCAACGCAGGTTCCGACGGAGTTGGGTTGGATCCGCGTCTTGCGCTGAATCCCGATGCCGAGTTTGTAAAATCCGTAGGTGACGCCTTTTCTTCGCCGGGCTTTGAACGGTTCCTGCAAGACAAACGGATCGGAACGCTGGTTCTGACAGGGTTGGACGGGTGTCATTGCGTGAATAAGACCGCGCAGGGCGCGCTCAATCGAGGATACCGGGTTCAGATCAATTCGGCAGCCGTTCTGGCGGCTGATCCGAACCGGTGGCAGGGGATCAGGGATCAACTTGCCACGGCGGGGGTGGATTTCCGACTGCAGACGTGAGGCATAGGGATAAATCGACCAAGACCCGCGCCTAGGCAAAACCAAAACGCACCTTTTCAATTGCGACCGCTTGCCTGGCAGGGCATTAAGGCTCGGATGGCCAAACAACTCGGATACCACAAGATCCGCGAGATCTTTATGCGTTTTCACGACGCCGACCCTGAACCCAAGGGCGAGTTGGAGCATGTAAACGTCTATACTCTGGTCGTTGCCGTCGCACTGTCAGCGCAGGCGACCGATGCCGGCGTCAACAAGGCTACGCGCGCGCTATTCAAGATCGCCGACACGCCGCAGAAGATGCTGGATCTGGGCGAAGAAGGTCTGATCGAACACATCAAGACCATCGGCCTGTTCCGCCAGAAGGCCAAGAACGTAATCAAGCTGAGTCGCATTCTGGTCGAAGACTATGGCGGTGAGGTGCCCAACTCCCGCGCGGCGCTTCAATCGCTACCGGGTGTGGGGCGCAAGACAGCCAATGTTGTCCTGAACATGTGGTGGCGATATCCGGCGCAGGCCGTGGACACGCATATCTTCCGCGTCGGTAACCGCACCGGCATTTGTCCGGGCAAGAATGTGGACGCCGTCGAACGCGCAATCGAAGACAACATACCAACCGACTTTCAGCTGCATGCGCATCACTGGCTGATCCTGCATGGCCGCTATCACTGCAAGGCACGCAAACCGCAGTGCCCGACCTGTATCATCCGCGATCTCTGCGAATTTGAGGACAAGACTCTATGAAAACCTACCAACTGACCGGCATCGGAAACGCCGTTGTGGACGTGATTTCCCAAGCCGATGACAGTTTCCTTGAGCTGATGGGCATCGAAAAGGGCATCATGCAGCTGATCGAACAGGAACGCGGCGAGGTACTGTACGCCTCGATGGAAGGCCGGGTGCAAACGCCGGGTGGCTCGGTTGCCAATACCATTGCGGGTGCGGGTGCACTGGGTCTGGATTCGGCGTTTATCGGGCGGGTGCATGATGATGCGCTGGGCCGTTTCTATGCCGATGCGATGAACGAAGACGGGGTGGATTTTGTGAACCCGCCGGTGCCGGGGGGCGAGCTGCCGACCTCGCGTTCAATGATCTTTGTCTCACCGGATGGCGAGCGATCGATGAACACCTATCTGGGTATTTCGTCCGAGCTGTCTTCTCGGGATGTCTCGGAAGACGTTGCGGGCAACAGCCAGATCATGTTCCTCGAGGGCTATCTGTTCGACAAGGAAAAGGGCAAAGCCGCGTTCCTTGAAGCCGCGCGCAACTGCCATAAGGGTGGCGGCAAGGCGGGCATCGCCATTTCTGACCCGTTCTGTGTAGAACGGCACCGGGTCGATTTCCTGCTGCTGATCGAGAGTGAGCTGGATTTTGTAATCGGCAACGAGGCCGAGATCAAATCGCTGTTCGAAACCGACGATCTTGAGGAGGCGCTGGCGAAAACGGCCGAGATTTGCCCTCTGGTCGTTTGCACCCGGTCGGGCGACGGGGTGACTGTTCTGAACGGCAACGCGCGCATCGATGTACCGGTTGAAAAGGTCGTACCGGTGGACGCGACCGGCGCGGGCGATCAATTCGCCGCCGGATTCCTGTTCGGCATGGCGACGGGCCGCGATTACGAGACCTGCGCAAAAATTGGCAACGTCTGCGCACGCGAAGTCATCAGCCATATCGGCCCCCGGCCCGAGGCGAATATGCAGGAATTGCTGCGGGCTGAGGGATTGCTCTGATCCCGCGAAACGCAACGTAACGCTGGTGCGTCACATTTCGGGATGGCTACCCTTTTTTTGGATGTAAGGGGGGAGCCAATTCATGTTGGGCAGAGCACTCAGGATCACCGCAGGAACATTGGCGTTGGGGCTTGTGGCCGGCGTTGGGTACCTGCTGATCTCTCCGCCCGACCTGTTGCGAGTCGGGACCAACTATTCGGCCAAGATCGTCTGTTCTAACGTGTTCATCGCCGGGCGGGATGCGCAGGAGGTACTGGCGGTTGATGTGCAGGCGCCCGGGCATCCGTTGCTGAAACACGTCTCGGTCTCGGTTGACCCCGAGGCGCAATCAGTATCTGCAAAGCTACTCGGGATCTTCGCCCCTGCGACCAGCCAATATCGCGAGGGGCTGGGATGTGCGAATACGCATGAGGCCCAACCGGTCAACGCCCAGCTAGACACTCTGCCCGCGCTGTCTGATGCACTTTGGCCGGAAGGCACCACAGTGGCCCCAGCGCAGAACTCCAAATTGGCAATGGTTCTGTCGGACCCGACCATTCTGGGAGAGGGCTTCCGCGCCGTTGTTGTGGTGCATGATGGCCGGATCATTGGTGAGGCTTATGCGGATGGATTTGACGAAAATACCCCTCTTCTGGGCTGGTCAATGACAAAAACCATAACCTCTGGATTGATTGGAACGCTGATAAAATCCGGTCAGATGAAGTTGACGGATACATTGGTCGATTCATTTCCCGATTGGGCAGAGGACAACCGGCAGCACATTACCGTCGAGGATATGTTGACCATGTCCAGCGGCCTGCGATGGAACGAAGGCTATGGTGACGTCTCGGACGTGACTCGGATGTTATATCTGAGCGACGACATGGCGGGGTTTGTCACTTCGCTTGAGGCCGAGGCTGAGCCAAATACTGAATTCAACTATTCGTCGGGCACATCCACCGTCTTGGCGCGGGTCTGGCAGGATCAGGTCAAAGATGACAGCTTGTCCTATCCGCAGCGCGCACTCCTGCTGCCACTGGGCATGACCTCGGCCATACTTGAAACTGATGTTTCTGACACCTTTGTCGGCTCAAGCTATATGTACGCCACAGCGCGGGATTGGGCACGATATGGGCAATTCCTGCTGCAGGGCGGCACATGGGACGGGCAGCAAATTCTGCCCGAAGGGTTCACTGACTGGATGTTCGAACCGGTTGCTGTCTCGGGCGGGGCATATGCCAAAGGTCACTTGTGGCGCGACGTGCCGGGTGGAGAACCCCCGTTCGAAGATGCGGTCTGGATGGCCGGACATGATGGGCAATCGGTCGGGATATTCCCTTCGCGTGATCTGGTGATCGTGCGATTGGGGCTTACACCGTCCGATACCGGTTATTCCCCGCTGCCGCTGGCCAAAGCGGTGATTACGGCGCTTGGTTCCTAACCCGAACTACCCGAGATGCGGCTGAAACGCAGAAAGCACCTGCTGGTAGACGTCCTTTTTGAACGGCACGATCTCATCGACCAGCCGCGTCGTGGTCTGCCATTTCCAATGGGTGAACTCGGGGTGCTCGGTGGCGATGTCGATCTGATCATCCCGGCCCAGAAACCGCATCAGGTACCATTTCTGCTCCTGCCCGCGATACCGGCCCTTCCAGATTTTCGGCACAATGTCATGCGGTAGGTCATAGGGCAGCCAGCCGTCGGTCTCGGCGATGATTTCCACAAGATCAGCGGTCACTCCAGTTTCTTCCCAAAGCTCGCGCAGGGCCGCATCGCAAGGGTCTTCGCCCTTGTCCACGCCGCCCTGAGGCATCTGCCAGGCGTCCTTGTGGCGATCATTGCGCTGACCGACAAAGATCAGACCCTCGGCATTCATCAACATCAGTCCCACGCAGGGGCGATAGGGCAGTTTGGCGATTTCATCAGGGGTCATGCGCGGCCTCGTGATTAACTTTGCTGCGTCTCTAGCAAGCGCCGCAGTAAAGGCAAAGGGAATGACGTTAGGTTTCGCGTGACAAAGGTGACGCGAAGGTCAATCTGACGGTCAAAGTCGGGAGGGAGAGTTTGCCATGACTGCGTACCCAAACATGTTGGCCCCGCTGGATCTGGGTTTTACCACGTTGAAGAACCGCGTGCTGATGGGCTCGATGCATACCGGTCTGGAAGAGACCGGCGACTGGATCCGTGTCGCCGAGTTCTACGCGGATCGCGCGCGCGGTGGTGTTGCTTTGATGGTGACGGGTGGGATTGGCCCGAACCTTGAGGGCTCGGTGCTGCCCGGGGCCTCGATGATGACCAATGATGAAGAGGTGGCGAACCATTCCATTGTGACCAAACGTGTGCATGAGGCAGGCGGCAAGATCGCGATGCAGATCCTGCATGCGGGGCGCTATGCCTATGGTCCGAAATGCGTGGCCCCCAGCCCGGTGAAATCCCCAATTTCTCCGTTTCCGCCGCATGAGTTGGACGAAGAGGGTATCGAGAAGCAAATCAGCGACATCGTCAACGCGGCTGTTCTGGCCCAACAGGCGGGCTATGACGGGGTCGAGATCATGGGCTCCGAGGGGTATTTCCTGAACCAGTTCCTCGTGACCCACACCAACAAGCGCGAGGATCGCTGGGGTGGGTCATACGAGAACCGGATGCGTCTGCCTATCGAGGTGGTGCGCCGCACGCGGGAAGCCGTGGGGAGCGATTTCATCATCATCTATCGCCTTTCGATGATTGATCTTGTGCCCAATGGGTCGACCCATGACGAAGTCGTTGAACTTGCGCAGCGGATTGAGCAGGCCGGGGCAACGATCATCAACACCGGTATCGGTTGGCATGAGGCGCGGATTCCGACGATTGCCACCAGCGTTCCCCGTGCAGCGTTTGCGTGGGTTACCAAGAAGCTGATGGGTAAGGTCGGCATCCCGGTGATCACCTCGAACCGGATCAACACGCCTGAGGTTGCCGAAGAAGTTCTATCGACCGGTTGCGCCGATATGGTGTCTCTGGCGCGGCCCATGCTGGCCGATGCGGATTTCGTGAACAAGGCGATTGCAGATGAAGCCGCGAAGATCGCCCCGTGCATCGCATGCAATCAGGCCTGTCTGGACCACACTTTCAGCGGTAAGCTGACCTCATGCCTGGTCAATCCGCGTGCCTGTCATGAGACCGAATTGGTGATCGGCAAGGCCGAGACACGTAAGACCGTGGCCATTGTCGGCGCTGGCCCTGCAGGTTTGTCCACCGCGATGACAGCTGCCCAGCGCGGCCATGATGTAACCCTGTTTGATCGCGCCGCCGAGATAGGCGGGCAATTGAACATGGCCAAACAGGTGCCAGGGAAAGAAGAGTTCTGGGGACTGGTTGACTGGTATCGCACCATGATGGACGACCTAGGCGTGACGGTCGAACTGAACCGCGAGGTCAGCGCGGATGATCTGACCGGTTATGATGAGGTGGTCATCGCCACCGGTGTCACTCCTCGTGATCCACAGATTCCCGGCCAGGATCGGGACAATGTGCTCAGCTACATCGACGTGCTGCGCGACAAGGCCGAGGTCGGCAGCACTGTCGCCGTGATCGGGGCCGGAGGCATCGGGTTCGATGTCTCCGAATTCCTGCTGGAAGACGGTCACAGCCCAACCACGGACCTTCCATTGTGGATGAAGGAATGGGGCGTGACCGACCCCGCAGAACACCGCTCGGGCCTGGCCCCCGAGGGCCCGCAGCCCGAAGCACCAGCACGGCAGGTCACGCTGCTGCAGCGCAAGGCACAGCGTCACGGCAAGGGGCTGGGAAAGACAACGGGCTGGATCCACCGCGCGACATTAAAGATGAAGGACGTCAGTTTCGTTGGTGGTGTGAATTATGAGCGCATCGACGAGGACGGCCTGCATGTCAGCTTTGGCGAAACCCGCGATGATCCAACCGTGATCGCAGCCGAGTCGATCGTCCTATGTGCCGGGCAGGTCTCGGACCGGTCGCTGGCGGATGAGCTGATCGAACGTGGAATGACCCCGCATGTGATTGGTGGCGCAGATGTGGCAGCCGAGCTGGACGCCAAACGTGCGATCAATCAGGGCACACGTCTGGCGGCAGCGTTCTGACGTTGTAATGCCAGTGCGCTGGAGAAAGCCGCCCCGGAAGAGGCGGCTTTTTTCGTTTTCCTTGACTCAACTGTTATCAATATACATATGTACCACATGAGTCAGAAAATAGAACGCACCCAAACAGGAATTCGAATCGAGAAGCGGCTTCTGAAAGTTCTCAAAGGGCTGGCAGAATCGCTGGACATGACCCTTGGCGACCTGATTGAGGGCATCGCGCTGCACAGCTTTGAGAACAAGCCAGCCTTCTCTGAAGAGACGCTGAAGAAGATCAAACAACTCAAAAGTGTCTACGACTTCGATTGGACAGCTGAAGACAGCCACCGTTTCAAGGAGGATGAAGAATGAGCGCATCGCGATACGCCGACGTCACCATCGCATTTGAAGCACACGCAATCGACAACGCAACGTTCGGACACGCCGAACATGTGCAAGTCGCTTATGACCTGCTACGCAAGTATGATTTCATCGATGCCGCAGCGATCTACGCCAAGGGAATTCGCACGTTAGCAGCGAACGCAGGCGCACCGAACAAGTTCAATCTGACAATCACCTACGCATTCATGAGCCTGATCGCAGAGCGGCTGGCCAACACGCAAGCTACTGACTTTAAGAGTTTCGCACAGGAAAATTCCGACCTGATGGCCAAGTCAGTACTCAACCAATGGTATTCTGCGGAACGTCTCAACACGCAGCTTGCCCGCGATATATTCCTGCTGCCTGCCGCCGCATAATCGCGTTTTGCGGCGGAGGTAAATTGTTACTCCACTGTGATCGTAACCACCTCGGACACAATGGGCGTCGCATGAGGGACGTGGCCTGCATCCCCAAGCACCAGCTGCAAAGTATGCTCACCCGGAGCAAGTTCCAAAGTCACCTCAGTCTGACCGCCACCGAAATGAATGTGATTGTCGTCTGCGGGCAGACCGTATGACAGTTCGTCCGCACCGTCTTCTCCCTGCCCAAGTGGTGGGCGATCAATCAGGAGGTGATGGTGCCCTGTATTTTCCTTCTCGGTTCCTGCAGGGGCAACGCCCATGCCGCTGAGGCCAAAGACTACGGTCACAGGTGATTGCACGGTGTCCCCGTCAGACAAGTTCACGAAATAGACCTTCGCATCTGGATTCGATGGTGTTTCCCCCCCGGCCCACACGAGGCTGGCGGTCAGACACAGGGTAATGACAGCAAATAGGGCTTTCATAGTCTCCTCCGTGGTCACAAAAATGCCATTCTCATCATAGCACGATTGGAAAAAAGTCCAGAAAACGGGGTTTTGCATCGAAAGGCATGGTCCGCGGCATATAGGCCCGGGCGTTTCCTAGTTGCAAACGATCCGATTCAAAACCCTGATATTATCCCATGTCTGCCCAGTTCTTGCCCAGATTGATCGCGATAAAGAGACAACGAACGGAAGACCTGGGGAACGAGAATGGATCGACTAACTGAAATGGAGGCCTTTTCCAACGTGGTGGACCAGGGTGGTTTCACCGACGCGGCCAAGAAAATGGGCATCTCCAAATCAGCCGTGTCTAAACACGTCTCGAGCCTCGAGGCGCGGTTGGGGGCAAGGCTATTGAACCGGACAACGCGCCGGGTTTCGCCAACCGAGATCGGGTTGGCCTATTATGATCGCGCCCGTCGCGTGCTGAACGACGCAGGCGAAGCGGATGCGCTGGTGACTTCGATGCAATCTGCGCCTTCTGGTCTGCTGCGGATCTCTGTGGCAACAGATTTTGGCGTCAATCACCTGTCACCGGTCCTGTCGGACTTCCTGTCGGCCTATCCGGACATCACCGTGAATATGGTTCTGAACAACCGCTATGTTGAGCTGATTTCCGAAGGCTTTGACGTGGCCGTGCGCATTGGCGAGCTGGAAGACAGCACGCTGCGCGCCCGTAAGCTGACCGAAACAGTGAAACGCATGGTCGCGTCGCCGAGATATATCGAGCAGTTCGGACGCCCGCAGAAGATCGACGATCTGAACGAACACAAACTGCTGCATTACTCCAGCCAATCCTCGGGCAGCGTGTGGAAGCTGACGGCGCCTTCGGGCGAGAAGCGTCAGGTCCGCACTGCTGGCTGGCTGAGCGTGAATGACGGGCAGTCGCTGCTGAACGCAGCCATCTCTGGGCTGGGGATCGCACATCTGCCCAGCTATCTATACGCCGACGCACTGAAATCGGGTGAGGTGGTGGACGCCATGCCTTCGCTGCCGGATGAAGTTCAGGGCGTCTATGCAGTGTACCCGCCGGGCCGGTTTACCCAGCCCAAGGTGCGGGCATTCATTGATTTTCTTGTCGAATCCTTTGCTGAAAAGGGTCCGATGGACTGGTAGAATTCTCCCTGTGGCACCTAAACGGCCCGTGCTGAATAGCACGGGTTTTTTTTGTCTAGCGATGCATCAGTTAGTCTCTGGTGATACGGCCCGCTGATACAGATGCCACGTGGTGTGGCCCAGGATCGGCAGCGTGAAAATCAGCCCCAGAAACGCCGGAACCAGCGACAAAAGCATGGTGACCGAGATGATCGCCGCCCAACTGAGCATTACCACCGGGCTTTCAGCGACCACGCGAATGGAAGTGAGCATGGCGGAAACAAAGTTGGTTTCCCGATCCATAAGCATGGGCATGGCCACCACAGTCACCGAGAACAGGACCGCCGACAAAAAAGCGCCGATACAGGTGCCGACCGCCAGAAAGGTCCAGCCTTGCGGTGTGAAGAAGATGGTGTTCATGAACCCTTCGAAATCCGAGAAGGACGCCTTTTGCAGGATGATCGCCAGCCAAAGGCGGATTTGGTAGGTCCATACCCAGAAAATGAACAGGGTGACAAAGGCCATCCAACCCATCTCGCGCTTGCGTTGATGGGCCATGACGCTGAGGATTTCGGACCAACCGAAGCTTTCCCCTTTCTGCATCCTACGGGACATTTCATAAAGCCCGGCGGCCGCAAATGGGGCAACCAGCGGAAAGCCTACGGCGGCAGGAATGATCATCCAGATCTTGCCAAGCCCGACCAGGCACCAAACGAACAGGATGCCGAAAACCGCGTAGAACAGGCCGAAAAAGCCGCTCATGACCGGGTGTGCGAGGAAGTCGGAAAACCCGGCCTTCAGCGATGCGGTAATATCCTCGGCCGTCAGCCTGTTAACCTCGGGCATGGATTGCTGTGGGACCGTGTTATCCGGCGGAGTGGTATCTTCGGTTTTGGATGCCATGACGCATTCCTCCCAAAGCATGGTGACTGGTGGGACTGCCTGCCAACAGGCCTGATGGCAAGACAGACGCACCGATTAGCTGCAAGTGTGCATCAGGCCGCGCCATCAGGGCAAGGGGGACACAGGGTGTCCGCGGTGCTCGCGCCTGTTAGTTGACCAGCAACACCGCCTCGACCCGGCGATTGAGATCGCGGCCCTCGGGCGTAGCGTTAGAGGTGATGGGCGCAAGATAGCCTACGCCCTGCGCCTCGATCCGGTCGGCGGCAACACCGTGCGCTTCGATCAGGCGCGCACGCACGGCTTCCGCCCGTTTGGTGCTGACCGCAATATTGGCCTGCAATGCGCCCGTATCATCCGTGTGCCCTACCAGCGCCAAACGGGTCGAAGGATTGTCGGCCAGATAGCCCGCAAGCAGCGCAAGCGAGGCAAACGACCCTTCGCCCAGCGCGACTTCGCCGGTGCGAAAGTGCAGGTCATCAAGGATGACATGTCCGGTACTGCTGAGATCGTTTAGCAACCCGGCAGGGCCCTCAACGGTTTCCTCGATCACAAGTGGCTGCGCAGGCAGCGTACCTTGCGGGGTCACCCGGATCATCTGCACATAGCCATCCGGCGGGTTGCGGCTGACCAGCAGGCTCAGCACTTCGTCACCGCGGGAGGCGGATAGAAAACGGTAATCGTGGATCGCCACATACATGTCAGGCGTCGGCACCACTTCGGTGCCAAAGCGGAAATCGAAACCGCCACAATTGCGTGCCTCGCATTCAAACGCGATCTCGAAACCTTGCGCCTGAAGCTGATCCCGAAGCGGTGCAAGAATTTGCAGCGTCGTGCTGGACCCGGCCTGCAGACGCCATGTTAGCCGCTCGACACGCCCTTCGACAGTGCGGGATGGAACCGCGCCGTCGGCAAACACGCCGGTTGGCAGGTCGTAGCTGTCCAATGCACTGGTGCGATCCGAAATCTGCCGGGCGCTGGCGGGCAACGTCAGATCCTGCGCCTGCACAGGCACGGCCAAAAGGAGGCTAAGGAACAGGAAACGGATCATCGGAACTGCGCATGATACTCTGGGTTCGGGACCATGGCAGTGGCACTGGCCACGCGGTTGGTCATATTGAAGAAACCGGTGACATTGGCAATGTCCCAGATATCGCGATCCGAAAACCCGACATCGCGTAAAAGCTGGCGATCGGGCTCTTCGATTGTGGTGCTGGCGGTGGTCATCTTGGCTGCGAAATCCAGCATTGCACGTTGGCGCGCGTCCAATTTGGCGACGCGGTAGTTCATGACCAGCATCTCACCCAGCTGCGGATCGTCCGAAAGCTGCCGCACCGCTGCGCCATGAGCCACGAGGCAGTAGAAGCATTTGTTGATCGAGGACACCACGACCGCAATCATCTCGCGTTCCAGCTTGGTCAGCCCGCTATCGGCCAGCATCAGATCATTATACATCGAAGTGAAGGCATTCAGCTTGTCGATATCGAAGGCATAGGCGCGCAGGACATTCGGCACCATTCCCAGTTTCTCAACACAGATATCAAAGTATTTCTGCGTCTCTGACGGTAGTGGGTCCACCATTGGCAGATCCAAGGCAGTGGGCATGTCCTGTTTGGTCAATTCGTCCTCCTCAGACGCGCTGGCGATAGTGGTATTCTCCGACGATCTTCATCCCAAGCGAGTGGTAGAGGCCATTGGCCCCCGCGTTCGCCTTGGTACAGATCACGCTAAGCGTCTGCGCGCCATTGTCCAGCGCCCAAAAGGCCGCGGCGCGCATGGCCCACTGGCCCAACCCCTTGCGGCGGTGATCCGGTAGGATTTCCAGCGCGTGAACCATCGCGATACCTTCATGGATCGCCACGAAGCCGGTTCCTGCGGGCTGATCGCTGTGGCGCAACAAAAGGCCGGTCTTTCGGCCCGGTGCCCGGTACATGATCGCAATCCGTTCGGGGCCGATACCGCCCTGCGCCCAGATCTCACGCATGATGGCCAGCGGTTCCCAGATGTTGAAAACAGTCACGCGCGGGATCGGGATATCGGTCAACTGCTGCGCCGGGCAGGAATAAATATTGACCGGATCAAGGATGTTGTAGCCGCGTTGCGCAAGCATGGCATCCAGCGCCTCATCTCCGGGCCGCAGGCAGAAGAGGCGTTTTTGACCCATCGCCTGCATGGCGCTTTCGGCCGCATCGATATCGGCACTGGTGACGTCCCCGGTGCGATTGGCGGCAGAGACGCGTGAACCTCCGCCCTGTCCTTGCCGCAGTCGAAATGGGCCTTGCGTTTGATAGCCGGCGGCAGGCCATGTGCCATCGACAACAGCGGCCCAATCGGGATTCAAAGCTCGATCTCTTTCGCAAGGCGGGTCATGGCGGCATCGATCCGTCCACCCTCGGTGCCGCGCACGACGACGTTGGCTCCGAAGACGCCATTCGTCTGAAACGGATAACAGCCGATCGAAAGATCGCCGAAGTCTTTGGCCAGTGCGGCCAAAGTTGCTGCAATATCGCCTTCACCCCGATCCACACGCAGCGTCTGCGACAAAAGCGGGCTACCTCCGATGAGCGAAGGCAGAACGCTTGCAACCATGGCCTGAAAAACCAAAGGCACCCCGGCCATGACATGGACGTTGTTGATGGTAAAGCCGGGCGCGGTCGAGACCGGGTTGTCGATCAATTCGGCCCCTTCCGGAATACGCGCCATGCGCAGGCGAGCGTCGTTCAGCTCCAGCCCGGATTTCTCGTAATGCGCCTCAAGCAATGTACGCGCGTCGTCGCGAACATCGATATGCACACCAAAGGCACGGGCGATGCAATCGGCGGTGATGTCGTCATGGGTCGGACCAATACCACCACTGGTAAACACATGGTCATGGGCCTCTGATAGCGCCCTTACGGCTGCCTCAATCGCGGGTGCATCATCGCTGACAATGCGCACCTCTTTCAGGTCAATGCCGTGTTTGGTCAGCTCTCCAGCCAGATAATGCATATTGGCATCGCGGGTGCGGCCCGAAAGGATCTCATCCCCGATCACCAACATTGCAGCGGTTGGATTGGCCATGACGCGCCCTCCCTCTTGATCGACCGTTAGGGCAGGTATAGGCCCTTGGCCATGCGATTTGAAACCCCCCTTGTCCCCGCTCGACTGATCCGCCGCTACAAACGCTTTCTGGCAGACTGCAGGCTGGAAGACGGGCGCGAGGTGACAGCCCATTGCGCCAATCCGGGCTCAATGATGGGGCTGGCAGAACCGGGTGAGAAAATCTGGCTGGAGCCCAACGACGATCCGAAGAAAAAGCTGAAATACGGCTGGCGGCTGGTCGATCATGAGAACGGGCATTTCACAGGGGTCGACACATCAGTCCCCAACAAGGCGCTTCGGTTGGCGCTCGAGGCGCGTGAAATCCCCGAGCTGGCCGCCTATGAAACCGTGCGCCCCGAGGTCAAATACGGTGAAAACAGCCGTATCGATTTCCTACTGACCGGGCCGGGCCTACCCGATGCTTATGTCGAGGTCAAAAGCGTCACCCTCTCACGCCAAGCGGGCCTCGCCGAGTTTCCCGACAGCGTCACCGCACGCGGCACCAAACATTTGGGCGAACTGGCAAAGATGGCCGTACAGGGCCATCGGGCGATCATGCTTTATCTGGTGCAAAGGACCGATTGCGATCGGTTTGCACTGGCCGATGATATTGACCCAGCCTATGCGGCGGCGTTTGAGGCAGCGATTGGGGTTGAACGCTTTGTCGTTGGAACTCGGATCACGCCCGAAGGCGTCTGGGTTGAGCCCGCTCGGCAATGGGGCGCGGGCTAGAAACTTCTTTGTTAGACCCTATTTACTAGTTGAAAACCGAGCCCTCTGGTACTTTCTGCACAAGCAGCGTAAAAGAAGTGCTGCGTGAAATATTTGGAGTCCCGCACCGATGAAAGAACATCGTGGCCGTCTGACCAAAGACGGTATCCGCATCTATGAACAGAGTGACTTTGCCGGCATGCATGCGGCAGGGGCGCTGGCTGCGCGGATATTGGATGACATTGCTGAACATGTTTTTGTCGGCCAGACCACCGGTGCGATTGACGGGCTGATCACTCAGATGGTCGAGGATGCAGGTGCGGAATCGGCAACCATTGGCTACAAGGGTTATCAGCACGCCAGCTGCATCAGCGTGAACCACGTGGTGTGTCACGGCATTCCAGGTGACAAAAAGCTGAAGGATGGCGACATTCTGAATATCGACGTGACCGTCATCGTTGATGGCTGGTTCGGTGATACGTCGCGCATGTATGTGGCGGGTAAATTGCCGCGCAAGGCCGAACGGCTGATTCAGGTGACCCACGACGCACTGTTCAAAGGTATCGAGATGGTCAAGCCGGGCAATACCTTCGGCGATATCGGCCACGCCATTCAGGCCTATGTCGAGGCGCATCGGATGAGCGTTGTACGCGATTTCTGCGGCCACGGTCTGGGCCGGGTGTTCCACGCGCCACCAAATGTCCTGCACTATGGTCGTCCGGGTACCGGAGCTGTGTTGGAAGAGGGCATGTTCTTTACCATCGAGCCGATGGTCAATCTGGGGCGTCCCGAAACCAAGACTCTGTCCGATGACTGGACTGCCGTGACCCGCGACAAATCGCTGTCGGCGCAGTTCGAGCATTCGGTCGGTGTGACCGCAGATGGGGTTGAGATTTTCACCTTGTCACCGGGCGGCAAATATCACCCGACCTATTCGTCCTGATCGGTCGCCTGATCGCGTAATAGCTTCAGCAGCAAGGTTTCATCCCGCCACGGGATGACCGCGTCGTGAATGAACACCGGCGCGCGCATCGGTTTGGGCGGAGGCCCAGTTGTGGTGTCGGCGTCTTTCGAAAAAGCCCAGAGCGGAGGTGTGATAGCGCGGTCCATGGACCAAGCATAACACGTTTATGGCTCAAAGTCCCAAAAGCTTGGGCGCATGTAACATGTCGGAGAACACTTCGGCCCCTAGTTCTTCCAATCGCGCACCATCATCATGGGCCGCATAGCCCAGGCAGCGCATATTGGCGCGCATTGCTGCGGTGACACCGTTTTCGCTGTCTTCGATCACAACCGGCACCGTTGCGCCGAAATGCTGGGCAGCGGTCAGGAACAGGGTCGGGTCGGGCTTGCCCGTTCCAAGCACCTGCGCCGAAAACATCACATCTTGAAAACGCTCCCAAAGACCATTCTGGCCCAAAGTAATCTTCATTTTCTCAGGCCGCCCATTTGAGGCGACACAATAGGGAATGTCGCTTGCATCCAGTTGCGTCAGCAATTCACGGATACCCGCGACCAGAGGCGTGCCTGCTTTCAGCGTCTCGTAGATTTCCGCATAGATTTGATCAGTCCAGTCATCCGGCAGATCAGCCCCCAGCTCGCGCGCCTTGTCGCGCACACCGGTCATGGTGCCGCCGACAAACAGGAACATGCATTCGGCTAAGGACAAGTGCAGACCATGGCCAGCGAGATTGTCGACCATGACCTGATTGGACAAAACCTCGCTATCGACCAGAACGCCGTCGCAATCAAAGATAACCAGATCGTGCATCTCAGCCCCCTGTGCGCCACATCAGCGAGATATGCGTGTCGCCATATTTCCGCGCGTCGTGCAGCGTGAAGCCCTCGGGCGCGAGCATGGGGGTGCTTTCTTCCCAGACGATCAGAGCGTCATCAGACAACCAACCACCTTGGGTAGCCGCGGCCAGTGCCCTTTGACCCAGAGCTTTTCCGTAAGGCGGATCCAGAAAAACCAGATCACAAACAGTGCCCGGGTTTTCGCCCAAACGGGTCGCATCCCGCCGGATCAAAGTGGTCTGGCTGGCGCTTCCGGTCAGGGCGATATTCTTGCGGATCAGACCCTGCGCGACCCTCCCATCATCGACAAACGTGACGTGGGACGCGCCTCGAGACAGCGCTTCAAGTCCCAATGCACCGGTGCCCGCAAACAGGTCGAGAACCTGCAAGCCGTCGAAGTCGATCTGATGATTTATAACGTTGAACAGGCTTTCCCTTACCCGGTCAGTGGTCGGGCGAAGATGCGCACCGGCATCGCCTTTGCCAACCGAAGTCAGAGCCCGGCCCCGGAAGTCTCCGGCGATGATCCTCACGCTTTGAGCAGCGGTTTCAGGTCCGCTTCTGGGTCGGCAACAACAGCCGGATCAGCGGTCTTGCCCGCATCAATCAGGCGTTTGCCGACCATATAAGCGCGCGGGTCATTCATCGCGTCGACCGCGATCAGCTGATCGCCCTTGTAGTACCAGAAGGACACCGTCGCGCCCTCACCCTTGCGAGTCACCACACGGTCGTAGCCGGTATTCAGCCCGGCGATCTGCAGCTTGACGTCATACTGATCGGACCAGAACCATGGCGTTGCAGTGTAATCCTTAGCCGCGCCCAACATGTTCTGGGCCACGATCTCGGCCTGATCAATGGCGTTCGGCACGCTTTCCAGGCGGATACGGCCTTCGCCATGCGGGAACGACGCGCAATCGCCCGCCGCCCAGATCGACGGATCTGAGGTGCGGCCATGGGCGTCGGTCTTGATGCCGTTATCCAGCTCTAACCCGGCTATTTCAGCCAATTGAATCGACGGCGCGATGCCGACGCCAACCACGACGAAATCCACCTCAAGCTCGGTGCCGTCGGTCAGAACAGCACCCTTCACTTTGCCGTTTTCACCAACCAGACGATCCAACCCGACGCCCTCACGAATGTCGGCCCCGTATTCGGTGTGCAGCGTGCGAAAGTAGTCGCTTGTCTCTTTCGCCGCAACACGCTGAAGGATGCGGTCGGCCATCTCGACCAAGGTCACCCTGACCCCGCGCTTGGCACAAACGGCGGCGGCTTCAAGCCCGATATAGCCGCCACCAACGATCAGCGCGCGGGCGCCATCCGATACCAGAGGTTCCATCTCGTCGATATGGGCGAGATCTCGCACCACATGGACACCCTCAAGATCGCCCCCGATCGCTGCGGGCAGGCGGCGTGGGTCGGACCCAGTGGTCAGCGCCAGTTCATCATAGGTGATCACCTCATCGCCGAGGGTCACCGTCTTGGCCTTTGGATCAATCGCCGTCACACGTTGACCCAACCGTAGGGTGATATTGTTTTCGGCATAGAAGCTCTCGGGCCGCAAGAACAGGCGCTCCAGCTCCATCTCGCCCAACAGGTAAGCCTTGGACAAGGGCGGGCGTTGGTAGGGCAAATGCGGCTCGGCTCCGATCAGGGTGATGTCACCTTCGAACCCGTCCTTGCGCAGCCGTGCTACCAAAGAAGCACCGGCCTGCCCTGCCCCGATCACGACAATATGGCTCATGTTTCGCTCACCCTGCAGAATTCACGTGGTTACTTTGTTTCGACCACCTATATTGCGGCAAAGCCCGACTCTGCAAATCCAAATGACAGGAGCGTAAAAATGATTGCAACAGGTGACATGCTGCCCGAGGCCACGCTGATCCAGATGGGTGCCGAAGGCCCCGAGGAGGTTCGGATTTCAGACAAGACCAAAGGGCGCAAGGTTGTGATCTTTGCTGTACCCGGTGCGTTCACCGGAACCTGCACAACCGCTCATGTACCAAGCTTCATGCGGACCAAGGACCAGTTCGATGCCAAGGGTGTAGAGGAAATCATCTGTATCTCGGTCAACGACCCTTTCGTGATGGGCGCCTGGGGAGAAAGCACCGGTGCAACAGCGGCCGGGCTGACCATGCTGGCCGATGCAGCGTCCGAGTTTACCAAGGCCATCGGCATGGATTTCGACGCCCCGCCCGTAGGCCTGATTGCACGCTCCAAACGCTATGCAATGCTGGTTGAAGACGGCAAGGTTGTGGCGATGAATCTGGAAGAAAACCCCGGTGTCTGTGAGGTCTCGGCTGGTGAAGGCCTGCTTGATAGTATCTGATCCCTGTCGGCCCCGGTTTGACCGGGGCCACGTGAAACGCATTTAACTTGATGCAACGCCCCGATGCGCCAATACTTGGCCCATACAACTGGGGAGTTCATTGATGCGACTGAAATTTCTTACATTGATTCTTGGCACCGCCGGGGCCCTGGCGGCGTGCGGACCTGCACCCACACCCCAACAACAGGCTGCGCGACAGCACGAGATCGCCTGCCTGAGTGGTACCATAGGCGGCGCCCTGATCGGTGGAGTGATCGGCAATCAATTTGGCGGTGGTTCAGGCAAGACCATCCTGACGGCGGCGGGCGCCGCTGCGGGTGGCGTGTCTGGCGAACGTTACGCGTGCTGAGGAGATTTGAGATGAAACGAGTATTGATTATCACCACCGTATTCGTGATGGCTGCTGCTGCAAACGCAGAGACTGTCGCAGAACTGCACGAGGCCGAGTTGAATAACATCGACACCAACAATGACGGCTTCCTGTCCAAGGACGAATTCAACGCCTTCTCGGACTATGCATTTCAGGCAATGGACGAAGACAAGAACGGCACTCTGGGCCTGAGCGAAGCAAAACCGTTCTTGGATATCAAACAGTTCGAAGCCGTTGACCGGGATGGCGACAGTCTTATCTCAAAGGCAGAGTATGTCAGCCAGATGCAGAACGATTTTGACGCTGCGGATAAGGATGGCAACGGTCTCTTAGATTAAACGCCAACTTGGTTGGCAGGAGCGTGTCATGAATAAATGGATCTGCCTCGGTAGCCTGGTGGCTTTGGCCGCATGTGACGTACAGCAATCCCCGGTGATCAGCGGCCCTGATGGTCAGGTGCAGATTCAGATCAATACCAGCGGTCTGACCTGTTATGAAAATCGGTGTCTCGACATCAATCCGGCGGCCCGCAGCGTGCGGTCCGTCGGCACCCGTACGATCAGAATTCCGGGCAATATCAATGTCAGCGACGGCACGATCACTCCGGCAGAATTCAAGCAGCTGGGAACGGCAACATTGCTGGCCGGTGGGACGGGTTCACGCGGAGACCGTTAGCAGGCTGTCCATCTTACGCGCCAGCTTGGCGTCTTGTGCAGACAGACCGCCAACATCATGGGTCGACAGGACCACCTCTACCGTGCGGTAGACATTCGACCATTCGGGGTGGTGGTTCCATTTCTCGGCCCAGATCGCCACCTGCGTCATCCAGCCAAAGGCGGCGACAAAATTATCGAAGATGAAGGTCTTGGTGATCGCGTCGCGGTCTTCGACCATGGTCCAGCCATTTCTGAACAGCGGGTCCAGCAGCGGGCCGCGGGTCTCGGTTGACAGAAGTTCGGTCATTGCTGTTCCTCCGGGTTCGATTTCCTGAACGGGCCATAATCCGTCAGAATCTCGATCTCTTCTCCCACTGCGTGGGACTCGGCGTCCAGATATTTCTGAACCGCATCAGCAAAACCCGGATCGCCAACCCAATGCAAGCTATGCGTGCGGGTTGGCAGATAGCCGCGCGCCAGCTTGTGCTCGCCCTGCGCACCGGCCTCAACCCGCGCCAGACCTTCCGCAATGGCAAAGTCGATCGCCCTATAATAGCACAGTTCGAAATGCAGGCAGGGGTGATGTTCGACACAGCCCCAATACCGGCCATACAGCGTTTCCCGCCCGACAAAATTTAACGCACCGGCGACGGGGTATCCATTGCGTTCGGCCAGCACCAAGGCGATGTCATCCGTCATGGTTTCCTGAGCGATATCAAAGAATTGTCGCGTCAGGTAGGGCGAGCCCCATTTTCGCGCGCCGGTATCCTGATAGAACCGCCAGAACGCGTCCCAATGCTCGGGTCGCAGATCATCGCCGGTGATTGTTCGAATCTGCCCACCGAAATCACAGGCCTGCGTGCGTTCCTTCTTGATATTCTTGCGTTTGCGCGAGGACAGCGCAGCCAGAAACTCGTCAAAATCGGCGTAATCATCATTGAGCCAGTGAAACTGCTGCGAGTGGCGGACCATCAGGCCCATCTGCTCACCTGCCAGCGCTTCGGCCTCGGTGCAGAAAGTAGCGTGCAGCGATGAAATTCGATTCTCGGCGGCCAGTTGCACCGCTCCTTGCACCAGCGCCGAGATCCCGACAGCATCGTAGCCGGGTCGCACCAAAAAACGCCTGCCAGTCGCGGGTGTGAAGGGCACCGCGATCTGCAGCTTGGGATAATATCGCCCGCCCGCGCTTTCATAGGCATGAGCCCAGCTATGGTCGAAGATGTATTCACCTTGGGAGTGCGACTTGGCAAACATCGGGGCTGCCGCAATCAGCATCCCGTCCAGATAGGCTGTCAGGTATTGCGGCTGCCAGCCAGTACCGCGCCCGACCGAGCCGCTTTCTTCCAGGGCAAGCAAAAACCGATGTGTCGTGAACGGATCAAACGGTCGCCCGCCATCGGCAACCTCGGGGCAGGCGCAACTGTCCCAGTCGCTCGCGGAAATCTGCGAGACCGATGTCAGAACCCGAACCTCAATCTGTGCCTGATCCATATCCCCTCCGCGCTGCACCTTTATCTGTGATCGCGCGCGCCGGGATCAAGCGGGATGTTCGGCCAGATAGCCTTCGAACGTAACATTATCGGCAACCTTGCGTGCCTCTGCTTCTTGTTCAAGCGAGCGCACGGTCCAGCACAGGATCGGCACACCCTGTGCCTTCAACTCAGCGACCCGGGGGCGGTCAAGATCGATGACTTCATGGCTGATAAAGCTGGCTCCAACGCGGTCGAAATCCGGGATGTTGCGCAGATGATCGCAGACGGCTTGCGGCAGAAGCTCGACTTTGGGCTCGTAAGAACTGGTAACGAGACCGCGCGGCAAATGTGGCGTAAGGCGTGCAATCTCTGCGACTGAATGCGGGTTGAACGACATCAGCGCGACCGGGCCTTCATAGTCTTTCAGTGCGCTTACAGCATCTGCTTCCAAAGCGCCGATATCGGGGCCCATTGCACCATCTTGATCCTTCAGCTCGATGAGCAAGGGCACCCGTCCTGCAACAATGGCCAGCACCTCTTCCAGCGAGGGGATACCTTCACCGTCAGAATGCAGAAGCGTCTGGGCCCGCGCTTGTGTTTCGGTGATCTGTTGGATCGGTCCGGGCTGCCCGGTCAGACGTGTCATGTCATAGTCGTGAAACACCATGGCCCGATTGTCACGGGTGCGTTGCAGATCAATCTCGACCCCATAACCGGCGTCTATTGCGGCACGAATGGCGGCCCGGCTATTCTCGGGCCGCTGATCAGAAATGTCATGCAGCGCGCGATGTGCTATCGGGCGCTGCAGGAACTCAGACGGAAGGGACGGTTTCATTGAACCTCGAAAATACCCTCGATTTCAACGGCAACACCCAAAGGCAATGAGGCTGCGCTGACGGCCGAGCGCGAATGACGACCGGCGTCGCCCAGCGCTTCGACCAGGAAGTCGGAGGCCCCGTTGATCACCTTCGGCTGTTCTGTGAAATCAGCGGTCGAGTTTACAAAACCGGTCAGCTTGATCACGCGCACCAGCTTGTCGATATCGCCACCACAAGCCGCTTTGACCTGAGCCAACAGGTTGATGGCGCAGACTTTGGCTGCAGCGGCGCCTGCCTCAACATCCATATCATCACCGAGCTTACCAGTGATCAGATCATCCGCCTTGGAGATCTGGCCCGACACGTAGACAATGTTGCCGATGCGCACGAAAGGAACGTAGTTCGCTGCCGGAGCAGGTGCGTCCGACAGGCTGACACCCAGGCTGTCCAGTTTTGCTGCGATGCTCATATGATTGATCCTCATCTCGTAGTGATTCAGCGCGGACGCTACCCGGGAAAACCTGTTTCCGAAAGCGGGAAAGCGGGATTTTTCCCATTGCCTGCAAACTGGGCAGGTCTTCTCTTATTCAGGAAGTGTTGAATTCGTGTCACTTTACGTCGCCCCATCGGCTGAGGTAAACGCGAGTTGTTGTTTCAAATCCTGCGCGAAACCTCTATGTGAGACCAATTGCGCCACCAAGGGTGCAAAGGCTGTATTGATTGAAGGCCCGGATACCGCTGGGCAATTTTCGGAGTAACGAAGACAGTGCCAAGTTACATTCGTCTGAAGCACCTGATCATATTCGCCATCCTGACGGTCCTATCGGCATGCGCGACGCAGCCTCAGGACGCAGCGGCGCGGGGTGAGATTTTTGACCCCTATGAAGGGACCAACCGGGGCATTCACAAGTTCAATCTGGGTGTGGACCGATTCCTGTTCCGACCGGCCTCGAAAGGCTATGTGAAGATCGTACCAGATCCGATGGTTACCAGTTTCAATCACTTTGCCGAAAACCTGACGATGCCCGGGCAGGCGCTGGACTATCTGCTGCAAGGCAATCTGAAACAGTCCGGCAATGCGCTGCTGCGCTTTCTGATCAACTCGACCGTGGGCGGCTTTGGCCTGTCAGCCCCGGCTGATGAGCTGAACCTGCCGTCTGTTGATACTGATTTCGGCGAAACCCTGCATGTCTGGGGCGTGGGCGAAGGTGCTTATGTGGAACTGCCCTTCTACGGCCCGTCCACCGCGCGCGATGCGGTCGGCGTTGTGGTCAACCTGTTCTCGAATCCGATCAACTTTAGCCCGACCCGCCCGGTCGACAATATTGGTGTCTATGCCGAGGTCGTGCGGCGGATGGGAGATCGCGGTCGGTTCTCGGATACAGTTGATTCGATTCTGTACGAAAGTGCAGACAGTTACGCGCAAGCGCGCACGATCTACCTGCAAAATCGCCGCTTTGAACTGGCAAGGGATGATGAAGACGCCTATCTGGGTCTGTATGACGATCCCTACGCCACCACCGGGACCGACCCTGTCAGAGACCCCTATCTTGACCCGTACGAGGACCCCTATGCCGAATAACCTGTTGAACCGACGCCGTTTTGTGGCCACCGCCCTGACCGGGATGACAGTTGCCGCATTGCCTCTGCCCGCGTTCGCGCTGACCGAAGCGCAGGCCAAACAGCTGGTCAACAGCGTTGTGGCCGATATCACGCGTATCATTGACTCGGGTAAATCCGAAAATGCCATGCTACGTGATTTTCAAAAGATCTTTGTGCAATACGGTGATGTGCCGATCATGGCCCGCTATGCGCTGGGGGCGGATGCACGCACAGCCTCATCCGCACAGCTGCGTCAGTTCACCAAAGCGTTCGAAGGCTATATTTCGCGCAAATATGGTCGCCGGTTCCGCGAGTTCATCGGCGGTGAGGTCACCGTGCGTAACGCGCGCAAGATCAAGACCGGATACGAGGTCAGAACCTCGGTCAAATTGCGCGGCTCATCCCCGTTCGAAGTGACATTCCTGGTGTCCGACAAATCGGGCCGTGGCAAGTTCTACAACATGTTCATCGAAGGTGTAAATTTGTTGCTGACCGAGCGCACAGAGATTGGCGCAATGCTGGATGCGCGCGGCGGCGACCTGAATCGCCTGATCAAAGATCTGAAAAAGACTGGCTGATCAGAGGTATTACCCTACGCCGGCCACCGCTCGACCCGTTCGCGCGGTGGCTTTTTTGTTCAGGTTGCAGGCTTGCGCGCGATCTGGCTGACATAAGACATGTAGCCAAAAAACGTGTTTGCAGACACACGCGCCCGGGCCTCGGATTTCAGCGCCTGTGCCGTTTCAGGCGCCAACAACCCGGTCTCGGCCATTCGATCCGCACCACGGTCGATAACGGTCAGAAAGTAAGTCGCCTCTCCTTCGGCTACATAACCGTGTCCCCGGCGACGGCCCAGCTCAAAACCTGCCTGAGAGAGTACACCGCCAATCTGGCGCATGATCCAAAGGTTTGTGACGTTCTGATTGATCATGAACCGAATGAGTTGATCCAGAGGATCAAAATCGGCAATCTGCGCTGTGGCGGTATCGTAGTCCCCATCGCAAATCGCGAATATCCCGCCCGGTTTCAGTATCCGAAAGGCCTCGGAAACCACATCGTCGGGGCCGGGTACATGGCACAACAGTGTATGCGCCAGAACAAGGTCTGCTGAGCTATCTTCAAGCCTGGTTGCCTTTGCATCGCCGGTTTCAAAAACAAGATTGCTCTCGCTGGCGAAGCCGTTTCTCGCACGTTTGACCATAACCGGTGAGGGCTCAATGCCGAGCGCGCGCTCCACCCCGCCAACTGACAGCAGCTCTTGCGTGATGTGCCCGGTGCCTGAACCCAGCTCAACCGCGAACCCGCCCTCAGGGACAATCAGATCACTTAGATAGCTATCCCTGATCTCTTTCTGCGCCGGCTCCAGACACCGCGCTTCCATAGCTTCGGCGATACGCTCTTGGACCGAGATATCCTGCCCGGCCAGATCGGAATACGGATCGGACATAGCGCGCCTCCCTTCGCTACGTCCCAAGATAGCATATTTCAAATTAACCGGCCAAAACCGACCGTGATTGCTATGGCCCACCCCGGGTTGGTGCGGGCCAACGGTCCCTTAGTTCAGCCGTTCACCCGTTTCCTTGGCAAAGTAGGAAACCTTGCTCATGTCGAACGCCAAGTTCAGCAATTGACCGGCCTGCGCGCTGGTTTCAGCATGCAGCCGCGCCGTGACCTGCTTGCCACCCAATTCCGACACCACATAGGTATCTGCCCCTGCGGGTTCGACCATATCGACCATGCAGGCGGCTTCCTGCACGCCTGCGCCAGCGCGGAACCCCGCCTCGGCGATATCTTCAGGGCGTAGACCAAGGATGACATCCTGCGGCAGAGACAAGTCGCGTGCATCGTTCAGAACCAGCGTTTCACCGGATTCGCGTGCAATAGAGATTTGCGTTCCCGAGCCATTGTTCGATGCCTGTGCCGGGATCAGGTTCATCGCAGGTGAGCCCATGAAATCCGCCACAAACAGGTTGGCCGGGTTGTTGTAGATCTCGGCCGGAGTACCGATCTGCTGCACGACCCCGCCTTTCAGGACCACGATCTTGGTGGCCAGCGTCATCGCTTCGATCTGGTCGTGGGTGACATAAACAATGGAGGCGTCCAGTGTCTGGTGCAGCTTCTTGATCTCGGTCCGCATCTCGACCCGCAGCTTGGCGTCAAGGTTCGACAGCGGTTCATCGAACAGGAACAGCTTGGGGTCGCGCACCAACGCCCGGCCCATCGCGACCCGCTGACGCTGACCACCCGACAGTTGGCTGGGGCGGCGGTTCAGCAATGGCTCGATCTGCAGCAAGGAGGCGACGTCTTTCAGCTTAGCTTCCTGCGTGGCCTGATCGACGCCGCGCACTTTCATGCCGAAGGTGATGTTCTTGGCCACCGACATGGTCGGGTACAAAGCGTAAGACTGGAACACCATCGCGATGTCGCGATCCTTGGGGCTGACATGGGTCATGTCGTTGCCGCCGATGGACAATGTGCCACCGGTGATCTCTTCCAGTCCCGCAATGCAGTTCAGCAGCGTAGACTTACCGCAGCCCGAGGGGCCGACAAGCACCAGGAAATCGCCCGGTTCAATCGAGATGTTGATGTCTTTCAGAATCTCGGTCGCGCCGTAATTCTTGTAGAGTTTGTTGATATCAAGGATGGGAGCCATGGGTCTTATCCCTTCACTGAGCCAGCGGTCAGGCCGCGGATGAAATACTTACCGGCAACGACATAGACGAGCAGCGTCGGCAGCCCTGCGATGATCGCGGCAGCCATGTCGACGTTGTATTCTTTGACGCCGGTGGTGGAGTTTACGATGTTGTTGAGCGCAACAGTTACGGGCTGTGTCCCTGCCTGGCTGAACGACACGCCAAACAGGAAGTCGTTCCAGATCTGCGTGAACTGCCAGATCACGGTCACCACGATGATGGGCAGCGACAGCGGCAGGAAGATCGACCAGAAGATCCGCATGAAGCCGGCCCCATCAACCCGCGCCGCCTTGGTCAGCTCGGCCGGAATGGTGACATAGTAGTTGCGGAAGAACAGCGTGGTGAAGCCCAGCCCGTAGATCACATGGACAAAGATCAGGCCCGGAATGGTTCCGGCAATCCCCATCATACCCAGCAGACGTGCCATTGGCAGCAGAACAACTTGGAACGGGATGAAGCAACCGAACAGCATCAGCGAGAAGATGATATTGGCCCCTTTGAACCGCCATTGCGCCACGACATAGCCGTTCAGCGCACCCAACAGGGTCGACAAAAATACCGCAGGCACCGCGATCAGAACCGAGTTCCAGAAATAGGGTCGCAAACCTTCACACTGGATACCGGTACAAGCGCCGGACCATGCGGTTTTCCAGGCGTCAAAGCTGACCTCTCGCGGCAGCGAAATCAGGCTGCCGGTGCGGATTTCCTCAAGGCTTTTCAATGATGTCGTCAACATCACGAAGAGCGGCATTAGATAATACAGTGCAAACAGGCCAAGCAGGACATAAAGCAACCAACGCAGGGCAATCTTGCCCGTAGCGCTTTGGGTGCGGGTTTGTGTTTGGGGCATCGACAGATCAGTCATTTTTCGCCCTCAGCTCTGAGTAAAGATAGGGAACCACGATGGCAAAGACGACCAGCATCATGATCATCGCGGACGAGGCTGCTTGACCAATATCGCCGCGCGAAAACGCCATGGCGTACATGTAAGTAGCGGGCAGATCGGTTGCGTAGCCCGGACCGCCACCAGTCAGGGCGATGACAAGGTCGAAGCTTTTGATTGCGAGGTGCGCCAGCACGATGAAAGCAGACAGGAAAATCGGGGCCATCGAAGGGATGATGATCGCCGTATAGATGCGCCAAGTGGGGATACCATCGACCTGTGCGGCCTTGATGATCTCGCCATCGACCGAACGTAAACCGGCCAAAAACAACGCCATGACGAAGCCGGAACTCTGCCAGATCGCGGCGATCACGATAGTGTAGATCGCATAGTCAGGGTTCACCAGCCAGTCGAATTCGAAATTCGGAAAGCCCCACCCCTGCACCATGGATTCGATGCCCAGGCCCGGGTTCAAAATCCACTTCCACGCCGTACCGGTCACGATCATCGACAACGCCATCGGGTACAAGTAGATCGTCCGGATCGCGCCTTCGACGCGGATCTTCTGATCCAGCAGGATGGCCAGCAACAGGCCCAGTACCATCGCGATCACGATGAACAGCGCGCCAAAGATATACAGGTTGTTGATCGCCGTATCCCAGCGGGGTGAGTCGAACAGGCGTTCATACTGAATGAAGCCTTTGATCTCGTATTTCGGCAGTAGTTTCGATCGGGTTAGCGACACCCATGCGGTCCATCCGATAAATCCGTAGACAAAGATCAATACGGCGATGAACGACGGTGCCAGCACCACCTTGGGCAGGTGGTTTTCCAGCCATTCGGACATTTTAGCCTCCGGGGAAAGATGCTCTGCCCCTCACTATAGGGGCAGAGCGTATTGGATCAGTAGCTGTTTGCTACCGCGTCCGCCAGTTGCTGAACCGCGTCAGCCGAGGACATATCCGAGTTGAAATGTGCGGTCACAACATCCGTAATCGCACCGGCCTGCGACCCGCGCAGCGCCATACCATGGGCGTAAGACGGCAGCAGCGAACCGCCTGCCGAGGTCGAACCCATATCTTCGGCCGAGATTTGCGCGCAGATGTCGAACGCATCCAGCGCCACATCAGTCCGCGCAGGGATCGAGCCCTTGTTCAGGTTGAACACTTCCTGGAACTTCGGCGCGACGATCAGCTTGGCCAGCAATTCCTGACCAGCGCGGTTGTCGTCACCTTCCACTTCGAACATGGCGAAGCTGTCGACGTTGTACAGATATCCGTCGCCGGGGGTCGAGGCACACAGGAAGTCTTCGCCGGGCTTCTTGCCAGCCGCCAGGAATTCGCCCTTGGCCCAGTCACCCATGATTTGGAAGGCTGCTTCGCCATTCATCACCATGGCGGTGGCAAGGTTCCAGTCGCGGCCTGAGAAGTTTTCGTCCACATAACCGCGCAGGGTGCGCATCTGATCAAAGACCTGAACCATGGTGTCCGAGGTCAGCGCCTCGGGGTCGAGATCGACAAAGGCTTTCTGATAGAACTCGGGGCCACCCAGTCCCAGCGCAACCGCTTCGAACACTGTGGCGTCTTGCCACGCCTGGCCACCATGGGCCAACGGGATCACTCCGGCAGCCTGCAGTTTTTCGGCAGCGGCGTTGAACTCTTCCCAAGTTGTGGGCATTTCAATGTCGTTGGCGGCCAGAACGTCAGCATTGGCCCAGATCCAGTCGATGCGGTGCACGTTCACAGGTGCTGCGCACCACGTACCTTCGCACATCATGTGGCCTGCAATCGATGCTGGCAGCACATCGGCCCAGCCTTCGGCTTCTGCCACGGATGAAATGTCTGCCAAAACGCCCTCTTCATACCATTCCTGAATGGCAGGTCCTTTCAGCTGAACAGCAGTCGGCGCGTTACCCGCAAGAACCCGGGCCCGCAGCGCAGTCATGGCCGCATCGCCGCCGCCACCTGCGACCGGCATATCGGTCCATGTGCCGCCGTTCGAGGCGAACTCTTCCTGCAGAACCGCGACCGATTTCGCCTCACCACCGGATGTCCACCAGTGCAGAACTTCGGCCTTTGGTTCAGCCACAACAGCCGACCCGGCCACTACGGCCAAGGTCGACACGGTGGCAAATGCAAAACGCTTCATTTTTTGTTCTCCTCCCTGAGAATTCGGTGCCACCCCAAGGGCGGCCATAGGTGATATAGCGCTAACGGAATGCCGCATGGCAACGCAGAATGCGATGCAATATCCTGACAAGGTGGAAATTTTCACCGCTTTTGTTACCCCGTGTTACGTTGGCCTTGAATCCGTTTCCATTCGTTACAATTGGCGGCGACGGAGAACCCTGAGGAGGAGAAACAGAGTGGGCATTCCCCGGCTCCTGGTGGTGGATGACGATTCGGAGATGCGGTCGATGATGACCCAGTTCTTTCAGCAGAACGGGTATATTGCTCTGCCTGCCAGTTCCGAAAGTGAAATACGCACGCATCTAACCTCGGGGCGGATCGACCTGATCCTGTTGGACGTGATGCTGGGCGATGAAAACGGCGTCGAGATCTGTGCCCGGTTGCGGGCCGAACAGGATGTACCGATCATTCTGGTCTCGGCCCTGTCGGCGGATCATCAGCGCATGGCAGGATATGAGGTTGGAGCAGACGATTACATCGCCAAACCATTCAACCCGCAACTGTTACTGGCCCGCGTCCGTGCGGTGATGCAACGCGCCCGACGCACGCCTTCGCTGGCATACCGCCGCCGCACGCGCACCTTTCACTTTGACGGCTGGGTCTTTGACGGCAAACGGGACGAGGTGCATTCGCCCGAAGGCTATCTGGTTTCCCTGTCCCAACGGGAGACCGCCCTGTTGAAGGTTTTGCTGGCGAACCCGCATATTCCGCTGACCCGTGATGAGATCGCCGCCGCACTGGATGTAACCGGTGAGGCCGACAAGCCTGAGGCGCAAGGCCGTGCCATAGATATGCTGGTGGGGCGGTTGCGGTCGAAAATCGAGGCCAACCCGAAAGACCCCCAGATGCTGCGCACCGAGCGCGGTGTTGGCTATCTGTTTACCGCTGACGTTATGGTGGATGAGGACGCATGACCCTGCGCCTGCGCAGTATTGGGTGGCTCTGGACCCTGTCCGCCTTTGTCGCGGGGCTGGTGGCTGCCGGGATGTGGTTCACCTCGGCACAGGCTTGGAACCGGTATCAGACCGCAGCATTTGTTGCCGGTTTCACCATATACGAAGACTTGCGAACGGGGATGGCGCCGCCACCCGGCCTATTGATCAACCCATTGCCAACCGAGGCAGCCGCTCTTGCTGATAGGGGAGCGTTCCAGCAAATGCCCGGCTTTGCGGATCGCCGCTTTGTCACCAATCTGTCGATTCTGACCGACAGTTCAGCCCCCCTGAGTGGCCGCGAATTGACGCTTGCGGTGTTATCGGATCGACTGGTCTATCCGGTTTCAGACATCGTATCTGGCAGCGATCAGACCGGCCCCGAGAAGATGGGGAACCTGACCCGTCTGTTGGCCACATATTGCAGCGAACCTATCCTGATCGCGCAGTTCGGGCGCGGAGTCTGGCAGCAAGTCGACGGCACCGAAATCTGGGGCTGTAAGGCTGCGCCGGTTGATCTGCGTTTGCCCGCGATATTGCTGGGAATTGTGTCCTTGGCGGTGCTTCTGACCTCGGTCGGGAATGTTTCTGACAGTTTCGCACGTTTCGCTCAGGCACTAGGCGACCGCCGACGTCGCGGCGGGCCGCAAAGCTATGACGCGGACGGGCCCGAAGAGCTGCGCGATATCGTGACTGCGGTGAATGATCACCTGGATGCCGAACGTGCGCAGCTTGAGAAACGCGCCATTGTACTGTCGGGCGTCAGCCACGATCTGGGGACACCTGCAACCCGCGTCCGGCTGCGTGCGGCGCTGATTCCCGATGGTGAGTTGCGCGAAAAGCTCGAGGCCGACGTGGACCAGATGACCGGCATGATAGAAAGCGTGCTTACTTACACGCGATCGGAACTCAGCGTCGAGGAACCGCGCCAGATATCGTTGACCTCGCTGGTTGAATCGCTTGTGGCCGATTATCAGGATATGGACCGGCCAGTGTCGTTGAAAGCCGTTGATCCCGTTGTCGTCGAAAGCGCGTCGTCTGTTTTCATGTCACGCCGTGGGCATGCGTCGCTGCCGGAAACGCGGCGCATCCTGGTGACGGGTCAGCCCATCGCATTGAAACGAGCGTTGTCCAATCTGATCGACAATGCCCTGAAATACGGTCGTCACGCCGAGGTTGAACTGGAAACTGATGCTCAGACCGCCACGATCATCGTCGAAGACAAGGGCACCGACCTATCGGTCGCGGATATCGAGGCGCTACTGGCACCGTTCCAGCGCGGATCAAACATCGGATCTTCGGATGGGTTCGGATTGGGCCTGACAATTGTCAGCACCGTTGCCGAACAACACGGCGGAACGCTGAGTTTCGAGGCCGGAGATCAGGGCCTGCGCGCGCGCCTGCAGATCACCCGGCAATAGTCATGGCACGTAGCTGCGCACCAAGGCGCTGGCGATCAAGGCCCAGCCATCAGCGATGACGAAAAACGCCAATTTGAACGGCAGCGAGACCGTAGCCGGGGGCACCATCATCATTCCCATCGACATCAAAACCGCTGCGACAACGAGATCGATTATCAGGAAAGGCAGGAAAATCAGGAACCCGATCTGAAAGGCCCGCGCGATTTCCGACAACATGAAGGACGGCATCAGCACGGATAACGGGGCCTCGGGCGATAGTTGGATCGCAGCATCATCTGGGCGCAGGTCTGCCATGGCCTGAAACGTGTCGGCATCAATACGCGCTGCCATAAAACTGCGAAACGGCACCAGCGCGCGTTCCAGCGCAGGCTCTACGTCAAGCGTTTCCTCGACCATCGGTTGAATCCCGGTCTCCCACGCCTCGGTAAAAACCGGCTCCATGACGAAATAGGTCAGAAACAGCGCCAGACTGACGATCAACATGTTTGGCGGTGACTGCTGCAAGCCGATTCCTTGCCGCAGGATCGCCAAAACCGTGATCAAAAACGGGAAACAGGTGATCATGATCGCCAGTCCCGGTGCCAGGCTGAGCACCGTGATCAGCAAAATCAACTGGATGGTCCGGGCCGAGATCGACCCGCCCTCGCCCAGGGACAGCGACAGTTCTTGCGCCGCGCCACCGGAGGGTATGACCAGCAAAAATGCCAGCCAAAAAAGGTAGCGCATCATCCGATCCCGTTCTGCAGATCCGAGATTTCGGTCAGCCGTACAGCCAGTTGCCCGGACTGGTCGCCCTCCATCTCTTCCAACAGACCGCGCGCTACCAATTGGTCCCCAACATAGAGGTCAACCGGATCCTCGATCCGCTTGTCCAGTGTCAGTACGGCATTTTCGCCCATGCTCAACAGGTCACGGATCAAAGGCCGCGCACGCCCGACCGAGACGGTGACTTCGATCGGAACAGTCTCGAACGGGTTGGGTTTTTCGGGTTTCGGTGGTTGAGGATCACTCATTTGACAAAGCCTCTTTTGCTTCAAACAGATATGCGTCGAACGTTGCAGCAATGGATGAGAGCAAGGCAGCGCAGTCCACCTCGCGTTGGGCGATCCCCACCTGCAATCGCGCCTGTCCCGGCTGGAGCGAGACATCCTCGATGACCTGGGGACGCGGCGAGATATCCTGCGGCAGCATCGCCTCGACCTGATCCCAGGTGCCCGCCGGGACAGTCAGCTGCAATGGCTGGCCGACCTGCTCACGCGCCATGTCGCAAAGCTGCTCGGTCAATCGCTTCGCAAAGCCATGCTCGATCGTCTCAGGCAGAATAGTCTGAACCAGGCTCTGGAACATCGGTTCCAGCGACAGGGTCATGCGGGTCAATGCTTCTTGATAGGTAAAGGACAGGTCGGATAACGTCGCCGACAGATCGGAGCTTAGCTGTGTGCCAGTCTGTTCCTGTGCCTGAACCGCATCTTCCCAGCCCGCCCCATAGCCTTGTTCAAATGCAGCAAGCCGCTGTTCTTCCAGTGCGTCTTCATCCAGTAGATGTACGGCCACCCCAGCCGCAGAGGCGTTGAAGTCTTCAAGAAGATGAGCGATCGACATCACACCTTCTCCTCGCCTTCTTCAAGCCAGCTGCGCAGGATCTCTACCGTCTCTTCCTGCTTGTCGCCGATCATGGCGCGCAAACGGTCGACAGGATCTTCCCCACGCGCAGCGGCAATCGCCGGAACATTCGGCTGCGCCGCATCCGCGAGCGGTGCAAAGTCCGGCGCATCTGCGGTCGCAATTTCTCCGGTCAGGGAAGGCGCTGGGGCGACCTCGACCGGTGCACCTGCTGGCAGCAGCGCCGATGCCGCAGATTTCGTCAGAATTGGCCGTATGACAAACAGACCCAAAACAAGGGAAACCAGCGCCAAAACCACCATCTGAATTAGCGACATAGCGTCGATATGCATGTTCTGCCAAATCGACCCGGACACCAACTCGCCCTGGGGTTCAACCATGGGCAAGTCGAGCGATTTCAGTGTGATGACGTCGCCGCGTTCAGCATCAAACCCGACCGCAGAAGCCACAAGCTCTTGCAGTGCATCAAGCTCGGGCTGCGGCATGGGTTCAAAAATCTCGACGCCATCTGTACCTGCCGCTCGAACACCATTGACCAGCACCGCGACAGTCAGACGTTTGATCGCACCTGGCGCGCGATGAACTTCCAACTCGGTCTCTGACACCTCATAATTCACCCGTTCGCGGGTCTGAGTGGCATTCGAATTGGATTCATCGCCTCCTGCCCCGTCGCCATCCGGCAGATTCGACGCCACTGTCACATCCGCCGACTGATTACGCGCACTGTCCGACCGTTCTTCAACATCCGTGCTGATCGCAACACGGCCTTTGGGGTCAAAGCGACGTTCCCGGATAGACTCGGTTTCGGTCACCGTATCTACGCTGACCTCAACCACCGCGTTGCCGGCCCCGACCCGGGCTTCGACCAGACGCAGGACTTTCTCACGCAATTGGCGCGCCTTATCATCTGCAGTATCGGCTGCCACCGCCGTGTCCTGCGCGCCAATCACGGCCCCGTTTGAATCAATCACAGTGACGTTTTCCGGTGCCAGCCCGCTAACCGCCGACGCCACTAAAAACCGGATCGCCTTTGCCTGATCTCCGTTAATCGGTGCACCCGACGGGACCAGATAAACCGAAGCGGTTGGTGCTATGCTGCGCTGAAACGGGTTGGAGGAGCTGTTGGCGATGTGCACCCGGGCCTTGCTGACATGCGGGCTGCCCACAATCGTGCGCGCCAGCTCTCCTTCTTTTGCGCGCCAATAGGCGGCATCAAACATCTGCGACGTAGTGCCAAAGCCGCTGAGCGAATCCAGCAGTTCGTAACCGCGATTGCCGTTCGCAGGCAGGCCCTCGCTGGCCAAAGTCATCCGCAACTCATCCCGCTGAACGCCGGGGACGTAGATCGAGCCACCCCTTATTTCATAATTCACACCACGCTGGTCCAGCGCCCGCACGATATCCCCGGCTGCACCGCTTTCGAGCCCCGCATAAAGCAGCGTCATCGACGGCACTGTCACAATCCGTGACATCGCAAGCACACCCAGAAACACCAGTGCCACGGCACCGGCCACGATAATTTGTTTGCGCCTGTCCAAACTAGCCCAGACAGTTCCGATCTGCTGCACGCTTACCTCCGACTCACCGACATTCTGTGCGGCTCTGCCCTTGTTTGGACGATTGCCCTTAACAATCGGTTAGTCCCTGAGGGGTTATGACGGTTGCCGAACAGATTCATGAGGACCGCATGACCGACGCAACTGCAGATGAGGCGGAAGCCCCTAAAAAATCAGGGAAAAAAGGCCTTCTGCTTGGGCTGATTCTGGCTGTCGCGGGCGGTGTTGGTGGCTATTTCATAACTGCATCCGGCCTGCTTCCCATAGGTGGGTCCGAGATGGTGAAAGAGGCCAAAAAGAAAGGCGAAGACGCTTCCGTAAAGGCACTTCCCGATGTGAAATTTGTCGATCTTCCGCCGGTGATCATCTCGGTCAAGTCAGATGATTCGCGACATTTAAAATTTCACGCGCAGCTTGAAGTGAATGCGGGCTACGCCGCCGAGGTTGAAAAGATGCAGCCGCGAATCATGGACGTTCTGAACAGCTATTTGCGCGCCCTTGAGTTAACCGATCTGGAAGATTCTCTGGCTTTGATGAGGATCCGCGGACACCTGCTACGACGCATTGGGATCGTCGTTGGCGAAGGCCGCGTGCGTGACGTTCTGGTCATGGAATTTGTACTGAATTAGGAGGCGATGGTGGAGTTGATTGCCGATATTCTGCTGGTTGCGGGCGCTCTTGGGGCTGGTCTGTATTGTTTCGTTCTGTCGCGACGCCTGAAGCGGTTTACCGATCTTGAGAAGGGTGTGGGTGGCGCCGTTTCTGTGCTGTCCTCGCAAGCAGAAGAGTTGCGAAAATCGCTGGATAGCGCGCGTCAGGCTTCGGATGATTCCGGCACCGCGTTGCAGACGCTGACCGAACGGGCAGAAACCGTCGCACAACGGTTGGAGCTTATGATGGCCTCGATGCACGATGTCGTTCAGGAAGAGCCCTCTGAGCCAGACGCTCCCATGGATCAGCCAGATAACGCACCTGCTGAGGACAGGTCTGAGCAGCCCGGCGAAGCACAAGAAACTGCATCCGATCCGTCTGGTGAACCAACTGAGGTCTCGACTGAGCCATCGGAAGCACCACCAGAGCCGCCCGCAAAGAAACCAGAAGGCCTGATGTTCTTTCGGCACGCCGCTCCATCTGGCGGAGCAGCGAAATGAGTCGCAACCGGGCAAAAGCGCCTGATCGCCGAGCGCGCGGCGGTGTTCTGACCGTCATTTCCTTGCTGATGGTCGGCTCTGCGATTATTCGCATCGGGCTTGAGGCCGGGCCTGCACTTGCCCGCGGCGCGGAACCAAACATGGCCTCGCCCGCCGGTGGTGAACGCAAAGAGGCGAATGCGGCAGATCTACAATTGCTGCTTACGGAACTATTGCGCCGTGAAAAGACTCTAAACCAGCGTGAAAGCACGATTTTGGACCGGGAACGGGCGCTCGACATTGCCGATCAGGCCATCGAAACCCGGCTCACCATGCTGGAGGACGCCGAGAACGCTCTGCGTGAAACGGTGGCGATTGCCGAAAAGGCCGCCGAAAACGATCTGACACAACTGACTGACGTGTATCAGAGCATGAAGCCCAAAGATGCCGCCGCGTTGTTCGAAACGATGGACGCGGTATTCGCCGCTGGCTTCCTGTCTCGCATGCCACCGGAAGCTGCCGCTGAAGTTATGGCCGGTCTCAGCCCCGAGGCTGCTTACACCATCAGCGTGATCATGGCCGGGCGCAATGCACGTGCCCCACAGGAATGACCCTCATGGCCATATCTATCTGCACCCTCAACGCTGGAGACCTTTCATGATCGGGCTCATCGGAATTGCCGTCATCTTTGTCATGGTATTCGGCGGCTACCTTGCCGCAGGCGGTAAGATGGCAATCATTATGAAATCACTGCCCTTCGAGATGATGATGATCGGAGGGGCCGCAGTCGGCGCATTTCTGATCAGCAATGATATCGGCGGCGTAAAACACACCGCCAAGGATATCGCGAAAGTTTTTAAAGGACCCAAATGGAAGCCCGAGGATTATCGCGATCTGTTATGCTTGTTATTCTCTCTGATCCGGATCGCACGCGCGAACCCGGTCGAGGTAGAGCAGCACATTGAAGAGCCAGGAAGCTCATCGCTATTTTCCGCATATCCCAAGATTCAAGCCGACAAAGAAGCGGTGGACCTGATCTGTGACACCATGCGCTCGGCGGCGATGAACTATGACGACCCGCACCAGGTTGAGGAGGTGCTGGAGAAGCGGATGGAGGCGAACTTCCACCATGCCATGCATTCAAGCCACGCGCTGCAAACCGTTGCTGACGGGTTGCCCGCTCTGGGGATCGTGGCCGCCGTTCTGGGTGTGATCAAGACGATGGGATCAATCGACCAACCACCGGAAGTCCTAGGTAAGCTGATCGGCGGCGCGTTGGTTGGGACGTTTCTGGGGGTTTTTCTGGCTTATGGATTGGTGGGCCCTTTTGCGGGCAAGCTGAAATCTGTTGTCGAAGAAGACAACCACTTTTATCAACTCATCAAAGAGGTTCTGGTGGCTAATCTTCACAACCACAACGCGGCCATGTGTATAGAGGTCGGCCGCCAGAACACACCGACCCACAACCGGCCCGGTTTCTCGGAACTTGAAGACGCGCTTAAGGAACTCAAGCAGGCTGCAGCATGATCCGCGCATTGTCTTTGGTCTTGCTCACATGGGGCACAAGCGCGTCAGCACAGGCTTTGTCCGTGCGATCGGGCGAGCATGAGGGATACACGCGTCTGGTGGTACAGGTCCCCTCTGGCACCGGTTGGATGTTGGATCCGGTCGAGAACGGCGCGCGGCTGAGCATTGGCATCGATAATGCGACATTCAACACTGCAGCTGTCTTCGACCGCCTGTCGGGGAACCGTCTGCAATCGCTTCAACAGGTCGGGCCAGGTGCAGCGTTGGAGATGACATTTGGGTGCGACTGCGTGGCAACGGCATTTCTGCATCGCCAAACTATGGTGGTCATAGATATCGCACCCGACCAGGGTACACCTGCAAATGACCCGGTAGAGCCAGAGGCGCCTCCCAGGACTGCAAGTATCCCGGCCCCAAAACCCTTACCTACTGATATTCCAGCCACCGAACTGGCCTTGCCTTTGCTGCAGTTAAATCAACGAAATTTTGAGGAGCAGTTGGCATCACGTATATTGCAAAGCGCTGATCGAGAGGTTGTTGATCTTGAACTGGCAGGTGTCGGACGCAGGGAATCGTCCAGTTTTGGTCCGCTGCGATCTTCGGAAAAGCTGGTGCCAAATCTGCGACTGTCTTCAGTGCTCGATGGGGTTTCGGGGCTAGGCAATCTGGCAGTTCCTCAGATTGATAGCAAACCGGAATGTATCACGGACAGCGAACTGGGTTTTGAGACATGGTCGGGCGCTCGATCATTTTCCGAGGATGTGGCCGAATTGCGGGTCGGGCTATTTCAGGAATTCGATCGTGTCGACCAGGCGTATGCAATGGATTTGGCGAAGCTCTATACGTATTTCGGGTTCGGTGTAGAAGCGCACCAAGCCCTGTCTTTGTTGTCGGAGACCTCGGTTGAGCAGCGCAGAGTAGCGGCCATCGCATCAGTGATGGACGGGTTGCCTGCACCGACGCCGAACCCTTTGGAAGGGCAGCAAAGATGTGATGGTGCCGCCGCACTCTGGGCGCTTTTGAGTGAGGGTAAACTTCAATCCGATGTGCATGTGAAAGCGATCGAACGCAGTTTTGGTCGGCTGCCGTGGCATCTCAGGCAACATCTCGGCCCGGATATCGCCGAGATGTTTGTCTCGGCAAGCCGGCTTGAAGCATCGCGACGGATCTTGCGTGCGGTCGAACGGATCTTAGAGGACGAACCCGCTGATGTAACCTTTGCCCAAGCCAGAATCGCGGATGCTGCAGGGGATACCGATACCGCGGAAACGCTGTTGACCGAGGTCATATCGGCGCCCGATGCCGCAACCGATGCGCCGTTAGCACTTGCGCGGTTGATCGAAAAGCGGTGGTCGGACCGGGGTACGGTCTCGCCCCGCGACCTCGATTTAGCTGCAAGTTATGCGCGCGAGCTTCGGAAGTCCGAACTTGGCCCGATGTTGGCGCGTGCTCACGCTTTGGCGATGGCTTTGTCCCAGGATTTTACCGGAGCTCTTGCCGGTTTTGAGGATGTCTCAGATTCCGACGAATGGCAGAGGACACGAGATCAGGTGTTCCAATTGCTGGCGGAGCGGGCCGACGACATTACTTTCCTGCGCCATGTGATGGAATTGAAGGACAGGCGACGCAACGCGCTGGCGGTCGAAACTGCCGTGTCCATGGCAGAGCGATTGGCTGACCTTGGGTTTTCAGCGCAGGCTTACGCGCTGGCAAACCGACCGCAAGATCGGGAACGCAGCCGTGATCGTGCTCGGCTTCGGGCAAAGGCGGCTCTGATGGACAACCGTCCCCGTCAGGCGCTGCTGGAAATCGCGGACGATTCCTCGGACACCGCGCAAGAGTTGCGCGCCCAGGCCATGATGCAAACACAGGATTTCGATGCCGCCGCGCGCGCATTGCAGGCAGGCGGGAAGCACGAGATGGCCGCTCGATACAACTGGTTGGCGGGCTCCGGCGGTGCGGATGAAGAGAGGTCAAACACCTTCACCGATTTGTCCCGCATCCGAACATCCCTGATCAAGCCGGTTGCGCGACAGCCGGACAAGCCATTGTCGGACGCCGCAATGCTAATACAGGACAGCACCATCGCACGCGCGCAGATCATTGAAATGCTTGAGACAGTGCGCGCAATCGACCCGAATTGAACCTTGGAAGTCTGTTCTTGCAGAGACAAGTGTAACTGCTTTGGCCTGTAGGCTGATAGACGCCAAAATCAGCCTCTAACAAGGGTATTGAATTCATTTTGACTTCCTATGCATCAATCAATGATGCCCATCGGACAGTGGCGGTAAACTCAGTGAACGTGTCGAAGATCTTCAGCTGGCTCAATGATCATTCAGGACCACCGCACGCGTTCAAGTGTGCTGGTTCTTGGACAACTCTATCTGAGATTACGATCACCACATCTGCCCTTGGTAAACCGGGCCGAGTGACTCGGACTTTCTGAAACCGTATTCCAGGGCACTACGGTTGCCACATCGGGATCCGGCAGACCCGCCCCAGAAATGTGTTCAGCCCAGATGCGAACATGCACCGCCAAAACAATCGCTACAATTGGCATTGCGTATTGTGCCGGGGACATGGTCTGGGGTTGGCCCGAAGATAGCTCGCCCTTTCCAGCATCGCCACGTCAATCCAACCAAACTTGGCCAGATGATAAAGGATCAAACTGCACCGATCACAAAAGCTTGGGCGTGTGTTTTCACAGGCTGATCTCCGGTTTGCGGAGGAGGCGTCTTGAGGAATTTAGTCATATGTACGAGCCAGCATGTGCTCTGTCCCCGACGTGAACCATCAAGAACAGAGACTATTCAACCGGATTTACTCAGTATGGGGCCTCCACATCATTCATCGAGACGTAGACTGTCTTCATCTCGCTGAAGTGGTTGATTGCCAGTTTCGAGTTCTCGCGACCTACGCCCGACATCTTGGAGCCGCCGAAAGGCGCCTCTACCGGGGCCAGGTTATAAGTGTTGATATAGCAAGTTCCCGCCTCAAAACCTGCCACGATGCGGTGGGCGCGGGTCAGGTCGTTGGTGAAGACGCCGGCGGCCAGACCGAATTCGGTGTCATTGGCACGGGCCAGAACCTCTTCTTCGGTGTCGAAGTCCAGCACCGACATCACCGGGCCGAAAATCTCTTCGCGCGCGATTGTCATATCGTCCTTAACATCGGCAAAAACCGTGGGCTGCATGTAGAAACCATCGCCTTGGACCCGTTCGCCGCCATAGATCAGCCGCGCGCCTTCGGCCCTCCCCTTTTCGACATAGCCAAGCGCGATATTCATTTGGTTTTCGCTGACCATCGGGCCAAAGTTGACCTCTTCATCCATCGGGTCGCCGATTTTCGCCGTAGCAAGGCGTTCAGACAGGCGCTTAAGGAACGCTTCCTTGATTCCCTTTTGCACAAAAACTCGAGTGCCGTTGGAACAGACCTGTCCCGAGGAGTAGAAATTTCCCAGAATGGCGCCTGACACGGCATTTTCGATGTCGGCGTCGTCGAACACGATCATCGGGGACTTGCCACCCAATTCCATGGTGACATGTTTCATGCTATCGGCGGCAGCAGCGTACACCTTGCGGCCCGTTGGAACCGACCCTGTTAGCGAGACCTTGGCCACTCGGGGGTCGGTCACCAGGCTGGCGCCTACATCACCGTAGCCCTGAACAACGTTATAGACGCCTTTGGGTGCACCTGCCTCGATCAAAATCTCGGCTACTTGCAATGCCGACAGCGGAGTAGTCTCGGAAGGCTTGAAGATCATTGTGTTTCCGCACGCCAACGCCGGGGCACCCTTCCAGCAAGCGATCTGCGTCGGGTAGTTCCATGCCCCAATGCCCACACAAACGCCGAGCGCCTCGCGGACGGTATAGACAAAATCCCCGTCTGCCAGAGGGATATGTTCTCCGGTCAGCGAGGCCGCCAGACCGCCAAAATACTCCAGCGCATCCGCGCCGCTGGTAGCGTCGGCCACCAGCGTTTCCTGCAAAGGTTTGCCGGTATCATGGGTTTCGATAATCGATAAGTCACGATTGCGATCCCGCATGATGTCGGCCGCGCGTCGCAGCACACGGCCTCGCTCGGTGCCCGATAGGGCAGCCCAGGCCGCTTGGGCCGATTTTGCGCTGTTTAGAGCCTTTTCAACAATCTCAGGCGTGGCGGAATGCAGCCGTGCGATGACCTCTCCGGTGGCGGGGTAGATAACGTCGATGGGCGCGCCATTGGTGTCCTCGACATACTCGCCATCGATGAAATGGCTGGCCTTAGGTTGAAATTTCATGCCGGTTCCCTCTGTGTTCAGAAATCTCTTTAGGCAAAAAGATCGCGTGCGTTGAGGATCGAATTATCGATTATTGACTGATCAGTCAATCAAGCCGCGGATTGGCAGGTTCTCGCCTAACCCAAAGGGTCTTCCCTTGAAACGAAAGGTTAATGTTCTATTTATGTTCTACATAGTCAGAGGATTACCCGATGGCCCAGAACATGCGAAATACCGCCCTGAGCGGCCCGACAAACGACTATCACCTGCTGCCAGTTACAGATCGGCAGATGCGCTTTGCCCGCGCCATCGCGCAACAATCAGCGCTTGAGATTCCGGTCGAGGCGCAGCGTGACCGCAAATCCCTGTCGGACTGGATTTCAGCCCATAAGCCGCATGATCCGTCGCCCTTTGCAAACTACCCAACAGGTAAGCAGGTTGCTTTTGCCGAACGTATCTCGCGCAGCAAGCGCCGCCCGATCCCGTCCGAATGTTTCCGCGACAAACAAATGATGTCGCGCTGGATCGATCATAATAAATAGATCGCTCTATTTGCCGTGGTTGCGCGCGTATAGCGCGACGGCGGCGGCCACAAACATGCCCAACAGGATGTAACCCGTCACAGCCTCGGCCACAGCCAGCCCACGGCAAAAGCCAGTTGGGGACATGTCCCCATATCCGACCGTTGTGAAGGTGACGTATGAAAAATACAGAATATCGGCTGGCCCTTCGGCGCCGATCACACAATGGTCGTTATATCCAAACGCGCCGTAGACGGCTGCGAACAGGAATGGCACGACCTGGATGAAGGACACCCCCATCAGGAACAACAACCTCCGGGGAGATTTCACCTGGGTCATGTAGTACCAGGACTGCGAGGCGATCCAGATCAGAAGGCCTACCGAAGAAAGAGTGCCAATGGTGTCGCCTGCAGTAGCTTCGTTCAGGCGCGACAGACCGTACCACGCAAGAAAGCTTGCCAAGACCAGCCCAAGCGCCGCCAGCAAAGTTGATTTCCATTCTTCCAGGGTTCTGGGTTCGTGGGTCATGAGCGCTCCGTCGGTTGGGCTTGCGCACAATCATCCGATTTCAAACGCAGCCTGCAAGCTGATTTCAGTCAGAGCCCAGATGTTCCTCGCCCCGCGCGCGGGCCAGCTGTATCTGCTTTTGCCGCTCGCGAAACCGCGCCTTGTCCTGTTCTGAAGTCTCATTGATACACCGATGGCAGGATACGCCATGCTCGTATTCAGGGCGTTTCACATCTTCGGGCAGGATCGGGCGACGGCAACCATGGCACAGCTTGTGTGGGCCTTCGACCAGACCATGACCAACTGAGACGCGGTTGTCGAAGACAAAACACTCACCCTGCCAAGTGCTGTCTTCGGGTGGCGTTTCTTCCAGATACCGCAGGATGCCACCTTTCAGGTGATAGACATCTTCGACCCCTTGCCCCAGCAGGTAGTTGGTGGATTTTTCGCACCGGATGCCACCGGTGCAGAACATCGCAACGCGTTTGTTGTGAAAGCGGTCCTTGTTATGTTCCCACCACGCCGGGAAATCGCGGAAACTGGCTGTGTTAGGGTCTATTGCACCCTCAAACGTGCCAATCGCCACCTCGTAATCGTTGCGAGTGTCGATCACCACCACATCATCCGAACGGATCAGCGCGTTCCAGTCCTCAGGCTCGACGTAATTCCCGACATTTGCGCGGGGATCGACATCGGGCTGGCCCATAGTCACGATCTCTTTCTTCAACCGCACCTTCATCTTGCCGAAGGGCGGGTGGTCCGAGGTCGCCTCTTTCCACTCAAGATCACTGCATCCTGGCAACGCACGGATATGCGCCAGAACCGCATCGATACCTGCGCGGGGTCCGGCGATGGTGCCATTGATCCCTTCTTGCGCCAACAGCAGGGTGCCTTTTACCGACTGCGCGCGGCAAAGCTCGTGCAAAGCCGGGCGCAGCGCATCGGGGTCGGAAAAACGCGTGAAATGATAGAGGGCAGCGATTGTGTACATGTGGGCGATCTAATGCCCTTGGCAAAAACACACAAGAGACCGGATTGACGATACCCGCTGCGCACCATACCGATAACACGACTTTAGGAGGCCAGCATGTCCCACGCCCTGCTCGTTATCGATGTTCAGAATGACTTCTGCCCAGGCGGCGCGCTTGCTGTTGCCGGAGGGGACGAGATCGTCGCACCGATCAATGCGATCATGGATACGTTCGATACGGTGATCCTGACACAGGATTGGCACCCGTCGGGGCATTCTTCATTCGCCAGTTCTCATACTGGCAAAGCGCCGTTCGAGATGATCGACATGCCTTATGGCCCTCAGGTCTTGTGGCCCGATCACTGTGTTCAGAGCAGCGCAGGCGCGAACTTCCATGCGGATTTGCGAACAGATGGCGATCTGATCATCCGCAAGGGATTTCGCAGCGCTATCGATAGCTATAGCGCGTTTTTCGAAAACGACCATTCCACGCCCACTGGTCTAAAAGGCTATCTTGAGACGCGCGGGATCACGCAGCTGACCATGGTCGGTTTGGCGACAGATTTCTGCGTGCATTATTCGGCGGTAGATGCGGCACAGCTGGGGTTTGATGTCACCGTCTTAAGCAACTTGTGCCGCGCCATTGATATGGACGGATCTTTGGCTGTCGCAGAGCAGGCCATGCGCGCAGCAGGTGTGACACTGGCCTGAGGATCAAAGCGCGGCACCATGCTCGGCCAGCAGTTTCAGAAACACAAACAGGATCACGGCAAGACCTAACGCGAAACCGATACGCCCAGAAACCGTGCGACGCTTTGGACGCACTGTTCTTGGGCGTGGCGCTTGCAATGGTCGCTCGGGCATTTTCCGGTTCACGGTCCCGGGCTTTGCGGTCCTGATATGGCCCAAGAAGTGATGGAAATCGAACTCACCACTATACTCTCCCTGGACACCCATATTCCGGATATTCGCAAAAAGCCGCTTTAGGATCAGGAGGCGATCTTCAGCCTCTTCTGGCCGAAAATAACCTCGGGCAAGATGCCCATCCGACTCGTCCAGGCTAAATCCTGATTCCAGAAATATTCTGCGAATCTTGGGCGATGCAGCGCGCAATGCGTCTGCCGTCTTGATATCCCTGAACCGCGCCCGCACCGGGGGCCGCCCAGTTATCGATGTTTGCCCATGCTCAGGATCAACCTCATCCGGAGCTATTGCAACAATGTCAAAATCGTACTCGAGACTCATTCACTAACTTCAACCTTCAGTTCCATCCCCACCCCTCACTAAAGCGTGAAGGAAACCCACAATAAGCCCGTAATGTGTTCTGTCGTGGGCATTGTTCCCAATTCCGCGACTCTTGCCATTTCGTGCTCCGATTGATCTAACAACGGAAATTGCAGGAGGTCCCCATGGTCGATATCGCGACGCGGGTCTACAATCATAAATGGAAGATTGACCCGATTATCCGGTCATTGATCGACACAGATTTCTACAAACTGCTGATGTGCCAGTCAGTGTTTCGAAATAAGCCCCAAACCGATGTGGTGTTTTCGCTGATCAACCGGTCGAATCACGTGCCATTGGCCCGTTTGATCGATGAAGGCGAGCTGCGCGAGCAGTTGGATCACATCCGCTCGCTAAGTCTGAGTCGTGGGGAAAGCACGTGGTTGCGGGGCAATACATTCTACGGCAAGCGTCAGATGTTTCGCCCGGATTTCATGGAATGGTTCGAGAACCTGCGCCTGCCCCCTTACCACCTGGAGCGTAAGGGTGATCAGTATGAGCTGACCTTTGAGGGTAAGTGGCACGAGGTCATGCTATGGGAGATCCCGGCGCTGGCCGTACTGATGGAATTACGCTCACGCGCGGTTCTGAACGATATGCGCCGGTTCGAACTACAGGTGCTCTATGCCCGTGCAATGACACGCGTATGGGAAAAGATAGCCCAGCTTCGCACTATTGAGGGGCTTGGGATCGCGGATTTCGGCACGCGGCGGCGGCATTCCTTCCTTTGGCAGGACTGGTGTGTGCAGGCCATGATTGAAGGTTTGGGCTCGTCCTTTACCGGAACGTCCAACTGTCTGATCGCAATGCGACGCGAAGTTGAGGCTATTGGCACCAACGCACATGAACTACCTATGGTGTATTCTGCGCTCGCCGAAGACGACGCCGCGCTTGCGCAGGCGCCCTATGACGTCCTTAGCGACTGGCACGAGGAACATGATGGAAATCTGCGCATCATTCTGCCCGACACGTATGGCACCAAAGGGTTTCTGGACCGCGCGCCTGACTGGCTGGCAGGCTGGACCGGCATTCGCGTTGACAGCGGCGACCCCGCTACCGGCGCAAAAATCGCAATAGACTGGTGGAAATCACGCGGCGAAGACCCGACGCAGAAGCGGGTTATTTTCTCGGACGGGTTAGATGTGGACAAGATACGCGAATTGCACGCTCAGTTCGCGGATCAAACCAATGTCTCGTTCGGCTGGGGTACGTTGCTGACCAATGACTTCCGCGAACTTGTACCGAATGACGCATTGGCTCCCTTTTCGCTAGTCTGCAAGGCGGTCTCGGCCAATGGCTACCCGACGGTCAAACTATCTGACAACCCAGAAAAGGCGATGGGACCCGCCGAGCAGATTGAGCGGTACAAGCGCGTCTTTGGCGTTGGAGCGCAGGAGCCGATCGAAGTGATCGTTTAGCCGTGGTAGGCCGCAACCGTTTTCAGTTGTGAGAAACCATAAAGTGCCTCGAACCCTTTTTCGCGGCCGTGGCCGGATTTTCCAACGCCGCCAAAAGGCAGCTCGACACCTCCGCCCGCGCCGTAGTTGTTAATGAACACCTGCCCCGAACGCAAACCCTTGGCCAGCCGCATCTGCCGCCCACCATCTCGGGTCCAGACGCTGGCAACAAGGCCATATTCGGTGCTATTTGCTATGGTTAGAGCCTGTTCCTCGGTGTCAAACGGGATCAGAATCTGTACGGGGCCAAAGATCTCATCCCGCGCCAAGGCATGATCGGGCGGCACATCCGAAAACAATGTGGGCCTGACATATGCGCCGGATTCGGGTGCGCCAGCCGCAATCTGGCCCTCGGCGGCAATCGCCAAGTCCGAGCCTTGGTGAAGGAAACCGGTCACGATTTCTTTTTGCCGTGTTGAGATCAGCGGACCAACGCGCAAATCCCGGATCGCCGGACCGACGGTAAGCTCTTGGTATGCCAAGGCCATACGGGATTTCACCGCATCATAAACACCGCGCTGCACCAGAATGCGCGACGAGGCCGAGCAGGTCTGGCCCGCATTCTGTATACCCGCATTCACCAGATACGGCAGCGCGGCATCCAGATCGGCGTCATCGAAAACCAGTTGCGGCGACTTGCCGCCCAGTTCCAGTGTCACCGGAACAACGTTTCGACCCGCCGCCTGCTGAACCAACGCGCCTGTCGCGACCGAACCGGTGAATGAAATGTGATCCACACCCGGGTGTGCCGACAGGGCCGCGCCCGCCTCAGCCCCCAGGCCGGGCACCACATTCAGGGCACCAAGCGGAAGGCCCGCCTGTATCGCCAGATGCGCGAAGGCCAGTGCGGTCAGGCAGGCCTCTTCCGCCGGTTTCAGAACACAGGCGTTACCCATTGCCAGCGCCGCCCCGACAGAACGGCCAATGATCTGCATCGGATAATTCCACGGCACGATGTGGCCGGTCACACCGTGCGGCTCGCGCAACGTGTAGACGGTATAGCCATCCAGATAGGGAATGGTCTCGCCCATCACTTTATCCGCAGCACCACCATAAAATTCGCAATACCGCGCCAATGCTACCGCATCTGCCCGAGCTTGGGTCAGCGGTTTGCCGACATCCATCGCCTCTAGCTGTGCCAGTTCATCCACTCGGTCCAGAACCAGTTGCCCCAGTCGGGTGAGAATACGCCCTCGCTCCAGGGCCGTCATGCGACCCCAATCGCCATCGCACGCGGATCGGGCGGCCTGCACCGCAGCGTCGATATCGGTTTCGCCACCTCGAGCGATCTGGCAAATTTCGGAACCGTCCGAGGGATTCACCAGCGGCAAGGTTTGACCTGACGCGGGCATTTTCCATTCTCCGCCGATCAGGCAAAGGTTGGGATCGAACCAGAGTGGGTTAGTCATCGGAAGCTCCAATAGCAGGCTCTATACAGGGGTTTTCATGCAGCGCCTCGTCCAGTCTCCGGCAATTTCGGTGCCGCATTGATCAGAGTTCTTGTGTAAGGATGCTGAGGCTCTGTGAAGACTTGCTCGGTTTCACCCTGTTCCACAATCTTGCCGGCCTGCATTACCAGCACACGGTCGGTGATGGTTCGAACCACGCTCAGGTCATGGCTGATGAACAGGTAAGTCAGATCGTAAGCCGCACAAAGCTCGGCCAGCAGGTCGAGAACTTGGGCGCGGACCGAGACATCCAGCGCCGAGACAGCCTCATCAAACAGGATCAACTCGGGTCGAATAATCAGAGCGCGCGCAATAGCGATACGTTGCCGCTGCCCACCCGAGAATTCGTGAATGTAGCGGCCCGCATCATCGGGGCTTAGGCCAACGGCGGTAAGCATCTCAGCGACGCGATCCTGCCGTTCAGAACCGGTTGGCGGGGTGTCCAGCAAATGAAATGGCTCGGTGATCAGGCGCGCGACCCGGTGGCGAGGATTGAAGCTGCCGTAGGGGTCCTGAAACACCACCTGCATCTTGCGTCGCACTGCCAGATTGGGTTTGTGGCCGGTGAAAACAGGCTGGCCATCAAGGGAAATGCGACCTTGCTGCACCTCCTCCAAGCCCAAAATAGCTCGTGTTAGGGTCGATTTTCCACAACCGGACTCTCCAACCAGCCCTAAACGCTCCCCCCGATTCAGGGTAAAGCTGACATGATCGACGGCCCGATGATGACCGGGCGTGGCAAACAGGCGCGTTCGGGGCAGACGGTAGTCCCGCACCACGTTCTCGACCTCAAGCAACGCTCGCGGTGCAGGAGAGGTCGGCAGGTTGACTTGATGCCCCGAAGCTTCGAACAGCATACGGGTGTAAGGGTGCTGCATATGGCGCAGGAGATGATCTGTTGCGCCCGTTTCAACAACCTCCCCATGCCGCATGACCACAATCTGATCCGCCATGTCTGCAACCACCGCCAAATCATGCGTGATCATCAGCAGACCCATGCCGTACTCCGACACGAGCCCTTTAAGCAGATCAAGGATTTGCGCCTGCGTGGTCACATCAAGCGCCGTTGTCGGCTCATCCGCGATCAACAGTCGGGGGCGCAGTGCAATCGCCATGGCGATCACCACTCGCTGGCGCTGACCGCCTGACAGTTCGTGAGGATAACGCTTCAACGGAAACCTGTTGGTTGGCAATCCAACCCGGGCCAGAACCTCTTCGGCCCGAGCGCGCGCTTTGGCCGGGGGCATGGCCTTGTGGATCAGGATAGTCTCCATAACTTGATCGCCGATGGTCTTCACCGGGTTCAGGGCAGTCATCGGCTCTTGGAAAACCATTCCGATCGCAGCGCCCCGCAACGCACAAATCTCGGCCTCAGACCGGTCCAGCAGGTTCTGGCCCTCTAACTCTAGCACCCCATCTACTTCGGCATCGTTTGGCAGCAACTGCATCACGGCAAAGGCTGTCATTGATTTGCCCGAACCGCTTTCTCCGGTCACAGCCACGATCTGCCCAGGGGCAATCGACAGGTTGATCTTCTTTAAAATCGGCGTGCCATGGATAGCCAACGAGAGGTCCTTGATCTGCAAAAGACTCATGCGCGGGCCACCCGTATCCGAGGGTCCAACCAATCGCGCAAGCCATCACCCAGAAGGTTCAGGCCAAGAACCGTCACGATGATGGCAAGACCTGGAATCAGAGCCAAATGCGGGGCAAAACTAACCATCGTCTGCGCATCGGCCAGCATTCTGCCCCAGCTTGGCGTAGGGGGTTGCGCACCAAGACCGACATAGGACAGCCCAGCCTCGGCCAGAATGCCAAGTGAGAACTGGATTGTTCCCTGAACAATCAGCAGATTGGCGACATTGGGCAGGATATGTTCAGCCGATATCCGTGCCGCGCCTTTGCCTGACACACGGGCGGCAAGGATAAACTCGCGCTCCCAAAGAGACAAAGCTGCGCCTCGAGTGATGCGGGCAAAAACGGGGATGTTGAAGATACCGATGGCGATGATCGCGTTAATGGCCCCGGCACCAAAGACGGCAGTGATCAGAATGGCGATGACGAGAGAGGGGAATGCAAAGACCAGATCATTGCCGCGCATGATGAATTCATCTAGCCACGATCCACTGCGCGCAGCGGCGGCCAGACCCAAGGGAACGCCCAGCGCCATGCCAATCCCGACCGCGACCAGCGCCACCGCAATCGAGGTGCGCGCACCAACCATGATCATCGAGAACATGTCGCGTCCGAAATGATCGGTACCGAACCAGTGCTGCGCGCTGGGTGGCTCCAGCTTGGCGGGAATGTTCAGCGCGGCGTGGTCGTATGGGGTCCAGACAAAGGACACCAGCGCTGCCAGCACCACCAGTGAGGACAGCGTCGCGCCAAGGATCAGGTTGCGGCTCATGTCCTGCTCCTCAGCCTTGGATCGACTGCGGCATAGGCCAGATCGACAAAAAAGTTCACCATGATGACGGCAAAGACCAGCAGCATAACGACCGATTCCACGACGATCAGATCGCGCGCCGATATGGCCTGAAAAACCAGCCGCCCGAGGCCGGGTAGATAAAACACCTGTTCGATGATGATCGAACCCGCCAGCAGGAAGGAAAATTGGAGTCCAATGATCGTCAGTACCGGGATCAGCGCATTCCGCACTCCGTGTCGCCAAAGCGCCTGCCGACGCGAAAGGCCCTTGGCGCGTGCAGTGCGCAAAAAATCCTCGGCCAGAATATCCAACAGAGCCGAGCGCATAACCCGCGCAAGGATCGCCGCTTGTGGCAGGGCCAATGCAATGGCTGGAAGGGTCAGCGAATGTAGACCGGTCCAAATGCCGTTCTCCCAACCCGCGAAACCGCCGGCATTGAACCAGCGCAAGTTGATGGCAAAGACCAGCACCAGCATCATCGCGAACCAGAAATTTGGCACCGCGATACCAAGCTGAGTCGCACCCATCACGGTCAGATCACCCGGTTTGCCGCGCCGTGAGGCTGCGTAGATACCGGCGGGGAAAGCAATCAGCGTGGACAGGGTCAGCGCGTATAAAGCTAGCGGCAATGACACCCACAATCGATCTGCGATCATCTGCGACACGGGTGTGCGATAGGTGTAGGACGTACCAAAATCCCCAACCAGCATCCCGCCGACCCAGTTGAAGTACCGCTCGATCTTCGAGACATCGAGGCCCAGTTCAGCTCTCAGCGCAGTCAACGTATCGGCCTGCGCGTTCACGCCCAGCATGAACGACGCCGGATCACCGGGCGCGACCTCGATCACTGCAAAGATGACAACCGAGGCGACGGCCAGGCTCAGGATCAGCGACAGCAGACGTTTGAGGGCGTAGCGGAGCATTTGGAAACGTTAGGGTCACATCCCGTGTGGGTCCAGCGCCTAAGGCACGAGAAGATAGACAAAAAGAAACCCGCCAAACCAGAATCCTTGTGGGTTTCATGGTGCAACAGTTCGCGCCGGGGCGCTGGCCATCGCCCCGGTCCAACTCTGTTCTTCTATTCGGACCAACTGATCCCGGTCAGATCGATCGCTGCGGTGGGTGCGTTTTCCCATAGCCCCTCAACACCGGCCTTGGCCACGCCAAGCTTGGCAAGTTGAAACAGGTACCCGTTGACGTAATCGGTCGAAATCAAGCGCTGTGCCTCACCCAGCAAACGTGTGCGCTCATCAGGGTCCGTGGTCGAATTCAGCGTGTCCATCAATGCCTGAAAGTCGGTGCTGTCATATTGGAAGTAATAGTCGGGCCGGGCATAAATACCGATATCCATCGGCTCGGTATGGCTGACGATGGTCAGGCCAAACTCCTTGCCCTTGAACACGCTTTCCAGCCACTGCGCCCATTCCACATTGATGATCTCGGCGGTGATGCCAATATCGGCCAGTTGCGCAGCGATGATTTCACCCCCGCGTCGGGCGTAGGAAGGCGGCGGCAAGTGCAGCGTGGTCTCGAACCCATCGGGATACCCGGCCTCGGCCAGCAGCGCCTTGGCTTTTTCCGGGTCATAGGCCGAATTGCCGGTCAAATCGACGTAAGCCGGGTTATGCGGAGCAAAATGCGTACCGATGGGTGTGCCATAGCCGAACATAGCCCCATCAATGATGGCCTGCCTGTCAATCGCGTGGGCCAATGCCTGTCGGACCAATATGTCATCAAACGGGGCTTGTTTGTTGTTGGTCGACAGAATGGTTTCCCCCTCGGTCGAGCCGACAAGAACCTGAAAGCGCGGATCAGCCTCGAATTGCGGCAGATTCTCGGGTGCGGGGAAGTTGTCGAACACGTCCACATCCTCGGCCATCATGGCGGCAAAGGCGGCGGTCGGATCCGAGATAAACTTAAACGTTGCGGTCTCTAACGCGGGCTGTTCGCCCCAATAGTCGGGGTTGCGATTCAGGATGATGCTGTCACCCTGCAGCCAGTCAGAGAAGGTGAAGGCCCCCGTGCCAACCGGATTGGTCTTGATATTCTCGATGCTTTCGGGCGCAACGATCACCGCGTCACCCCAGGCGAGATTGAAAAGGAAGTTCCCGTTCGGCTCATTCAACGTCACCTGAACGGTCAGGGGGTCCACTACCTCGACACTTTTAATGCCCGCAAACAAAGCCTTCTGCGCGTTGGCGCTGTCTTCTGCCGTGGCGCGATCAAGGGTGAACTTGACGTCCTCGGCATCCATCGTTGTGCCATCGTGAAATGTCACACCGTCGCGCAGCTTGAATGTGTAAACGGTACCGTCATCCGAGATTTCCCAGCTTTCGGCCAGCCCCGGCACCACCGAGCCATCCCCCATGAACCGGGTCAGGCCTTCGAAGATATTGGTGTAGACAACCGAATCGATAGCCTGCGCCGCAGCGCTGGTCGGGTCCAGATGCGGTGGCTCAAGCTGCATGGCGATGGTAATGTCAGATTTGGCCATGGCCTGCGTGGCAAACAGGCCCGCGCCAAGGACCAGGGCCGACGCGAACGAGCGAAAGCGCTGCTTTGTCATGAAAATCTCTCCCCACTGAAATTGGCTAGCCCTGCTTTTTTCGGGCCGATCTGCGACCAATGTCCTCGCAAACCCGAGGTCAATCAAGGAATTGTTGGCGCAACCGGGGTTTCTTTGCGCCTGCCGCATCTGCTATGCCGCGCTGCAACATGAACCCTGCGAGGAGCGAGCATGAGCGCCACCGCCCGCAAGAAAGCCCCGAACGCCGAGGATATCCGCGCCCGGAAAGGTACTGATCCTCTGGTATCGTTGACCGCCTACACAACACCGATGGCGCAGTTGATGGATGCGCATTGTGACTTCGTTCTGGTCGGTGACAGCGTCGGCATGGTGTTGCACGGGTTGACGTCGACCCTTGGTGTGACGATGGAGATGATGATCATGCACGGCCAGGCCGTTGCCCGTGGTCTGGACAAGGCAATGATGGTGATCGACATGCCTTTCGCCAGCTACGAGCATGACCCGGCTCAGGCATTCCGCAACGCAGCCCGGCTGATGTCGGAAACAGGGGCAGGGGCGGTTAAGCTGGAAGGTGGGGTCGAGATGGCTGAAACCATCCGGTTTCTGGTCAAACGCGGGATCCCGGTGATGGCACATATTGGCCTGACACCGCAGTCGATAAACACTTTGGGTGGCTATAAGGTACAAGGGCGCGACGAACAGGCCGATGCCGTATTGGCCGACGCCCGGGCCGTCGCCGAAGCAGGCGCGTTTTCGGTCGTGTTAGAGAAAGTTCCGCAGGGTTTGGCCAACCGGATTACCGCTGAGATTGCGATCCCCACAATCGGCATTGGTGCCTCGGCCGGGTGCGACGGGCAAATTCTGGTGGTGGACGATATGCTTGGCTTTTTCACCGCCTTCAAACCGAAATTCGTCAAACGCTATGCTGATCTTGGCCCGCTGGCCGAAGCCGCCATTGCTGAATACGCAACCGAGGTTCGTGCGCGAAGCTTCCCGGCAGACGAACATGTCTTTGCCGATGCCGTACCCGTCAAAGGACCCAAGTCATGACCGCGCCTATTCTGCGTCGACTGGCAGACTTGCGCGCTCTGACCCGTGATTGGCATCTGAATGGTGAGGTGATCGGAGTTGTCCCCACCATGGGTGCGCTGCACCAGGGGCATCTGTCGCTGGCCGAAGCCGCGAAGACGGCTTGCGACCGGGTGATCGTGACGATCTTTGTAAACCCCAAGCAGTTCAACAACCCCGAAGACCTCGCCAACTATCCGCGCACCGAACAGGAAGACGCAAAAAAACTCGCGCCTTACAACGTCGATGCGATATACGTGCCCGACCCGGATGAGATTTACCCTGATGGCTTCGCCACCACAGTCTCGGTCTCGGGTCTGACCGACGCGATGGAGGGAGAATTCCGCCCGGGTCATTTCGATGGTGTGGCAACCGTTGTCGCCAAGCTGTTCCTGCAAACGCAAGCGGATCGAGCCTATTTCGGGGAAAAAGACTATCAGCAGCTTATGATCGTCCGCCGGATGGCCCGCGACCTCGATATCCCTATCGAGGTGATTGGTTGCCCCACGGTGCGTGAACCTTCGGGCCTCGCAATGTCTTCGCGCAATCAAAGGCTATCCGAGGATGGTCTGGCCATCGCAGCCGAAAAACATCGTATCATGCGTGCAGTTGTTCAGGCGCTGGAAAACGGCGAAGAATTCGAAGCTTTGGCTTCTCAGGCACAGGCCGATCTTTTGGCCGCCGGCTTCAACGAAGTGGAGTATCTGCAACTACGCTGCGCTGAAACGCTGGAGCCTATGACCCATGCCAAACGACCCGCACGACTGTTTGCGGCAGCCTTGGTCGACGGCGTGCGGCTGATCGACAATCTACCGGTGTCTCCGGTCTGATTTCCCCTCTGGTACGTTTGGTTGTGTTTGCGCTAAAGTCCTGCAAAACCAAAGCGGGAGGGGCGCAGGAATGACCTATATACTGGCAATCGATCAGGGCACCACATCGTCTCGTGCAATCCTGTTCGACGCGCAAATGCAGCGTGTCGGCACTGCGCAGCACGAGTTTACACAGCATTTCCCACAGGAAGGCTGGGTTGAGCATGATGCCGAGGAGATATGGGACAGCGTTCTGACGGTTTGCCGTAAAGTGATGCAAACGACAGGTGTATCCGCGGCACAGATCGCTGGTATCGGGATTACCAACCAACGCGAAACCACTGTCATCTGGGATCGCGCCACCGGGACCCCCATTCACAACGCAATCGTCTGGCAGGACCGTCGCACCGCTGAGATTTGCGAGCGTCTTCGCAAAGCGGGATGCGAGGATGACGTAACTGCCCAGACCGGTCTGCTGCTAGATCCTTATTTTTCAGGCACCAAGGTCAAATGGTTGCTTGATACCGTCGCCGGCGCACGCGACCGTGCCGCCGCCGGAGAGCTGCTGTTCGGCACAATCGATACCTTCCTGATCTGGCGACTGACAGAAGGGCGCGTGCACGCCACCGATGCCACCAATGCGGCCCGCACATTGCTATTCGATATTCACAAAGGGGAATGGAGTACCGAGATCTGCGACTTGCTGGACATCCCCCAAGCTTTGTTGCCCGACGTGCGCGATTGCGCCGCAGACTTCGGATCGACCTCCCTGTTTAGCGGTAATATTCCAATTCTCGGCGTGGCGGGGGATCAGCAAGCTGCCACCATCGGACAGGCCTGTTTCCAGCCGGGCATGATGAAATCCACCTATGGCACGGGCTGTTTCGCACTACTCAACACCGGTACGCAGCCAGTTGAATCGAAAAACCGGCTGCTAACGACAATTGCCTATCAGTTGGACGGGCAGAAAACCTATGCGCTTGAAGGCTCGATTTTCATTGCCGGTGCGGCGGTGCAATGGCTGCGCGATGCGTTGCAAATCATCGAAACCGCACCGCAAAGCGGTGAACTGGCCGCCAAAGCTGATCCGAACCAGCACGTTGTTCTCGTCCCTGCCTTTACTGGGCTGGGCGCGCCTTATTGGAAACCCGATTGCCGGGGCGCAATCTTTGGCCTGACTCGCAATTCAGGCCGCGCCGAAATCACGCGCGCCACGCTGGAAAGCATCGCGTTCCAGACCCGCGACCTGTGGCACGCCATGCAGGGCGATTGGGGCGCAGAGACTGACGTGATCCTGCGCGTCGACGGCGGAATGAGCGCCTCGGACTGGGCCATGCAGGGGCTTTCCGACATTCTGGGCGCCCCGGTCGACCGCCCGGTGATGCAGGAAACCACCGCGCTTGGTGCCGCATGGCTGGCGGGCATGAAAGCGGGTGTCTACCCGGATCAGGCCGGATTCGCCGAAACCTGGGATCTGGACCGGCGGTTTGAGCCTGCAAAACCCGTAGCTGACCGAGACGCGGCCTATGCACGCTGGCAACGCGCGGTTCAGGCGGCCATGGCGTTCTAACTGTGGTCCTTCATCAAGCGCTGTTTCTGCCGTGACCAGTCGCGCTTGGCCTGCGTTTCGCGCTTGTCGTGCAGCTTCTTACCTTTGGCGATGCCGATCTTCAGCTTCGCCCGACCCTTGTGATTAAAATAAAGCACCAGCGGCACCAGCGTCATGCCTTTGCGTTGGGTCGCGTTCCACAGGTTCGACAGTTCCTTGCGTGACACCAGCAGTTTACGGCGGCGGCGTTCTTCATGTTTGAAGACCTTGGCCTGCTCATAGGGCGCGATATAGCTGTTGATTAGCCATAGCTCTCCATCATCGACGGACGCATAGCTTTCAGCAATGTTCGACCCACCGGCACGCAGGGATTTGACCTCGGACCCTTCCAGAACAATACCGCATTCGAGATCGTCTTCGATCGCATAGTCGAAGCGCGCACGCCGGTTTTCGGCGATCACTTTGTAATTCGGGTCAGTATTCTGCTTCTGCTTGGCCATGACGCGTTGATGTATGCCGCTTGCGTCCGCCTTGCAAGGCAGGGTTATGAATTGGCCGAGATTATCAGGTCAGGTCCAAATATCGTGTCAGCGTGATTGTGCAGATAAATCTTGAGCCACGGGGTAAAACGGTCGGGGTGCCGCTTCACCTCGGCCAGCAGATCGTGGTAATCGACCCAGCGGATATCCATCACTTCTTCCGGGTTAGGCTCGATTTTCAAGGCTCCACGCACATGGGCCAGAAAGACATCGACCACCTCGTTCTCGACCATTCCATTGCCGACATCGGCGTGATACTCCAATCGATGCCGATATTCGGGATAAAGCCCGGTGATGCCCAATTCTTCGCGCAGGCGCCGGACGGCACAATGCGAAGCGCTTTCGTCCCAATCCGGATGCGTACAACAGGTATTCGCCCATAGACCCGGCGTGTGGTATTTGCCCATCGCCCGGCGTTGCAGCAATATCTCGGTCCCGCGCACGGCAAACACGGACACAGCCTTGTGTCGCAGCCCCTTTTCATGCGCCTCCAGCTTGTCGACGGGTGTCAGTTCGCCCTCAACCCAAGCCGGGATCAAGATTCCCATCTGTCGTCTCCTGTTGGCGATCTCCGGTGCACATGGCCTTACCGGTTTTCCCCAAAGTGGCGCTGATTACAATGTCAATCAATCGCACGAAAGGCCGCAGGGGCTGCGGCATTTCGAAGTTCGTCTGTAAACCTGTTGGCGGAGTTACTCTCCCGAAACGCTCACGATATAGGCGTAAACGTCTTCGGCGCCCTTCTTCAGCTTGAAGGTCATTTTCGACTTGGCCGAGGTTTCCCCCAAATAGTCTTTCAAGAATGCTTTGGGGTCTTGGGCGTAGGCCACGAAAGTCTCTTCATCCCAGACCAGCCCATTTTCGCCCGCGGCCACGATGCTGTCGCCGTATCTGAAGCCTTCTTCAGTGCCGGCGGTGCGGCCTGCGATTCCGTACAGGTTCGGACCCGTCTTACCGCCCTTAACGATAACTTCACCCGCAGGGTCAGCAATCATGTGACAGGATTTGCATTTGTTGAAGGTCTTCTTACCCGCTTCGGCATCACCTTCTGCATAGACAGGAAGGGCCAGCAGACCGGCAATTGCGGTGGCAAGGATACGATTCATAGCTTTTGCTCCGATATGAATTGGCTGCACCGAATGGATCGCTGGCACAGCAGAGAGTCAACGCGCAGATTGCCGCGCGACGGCACTGTGTCACAGGCGATCGGTGTCGTACTTAACCGAAGTCATGTAACTGCGACCAGCAGGGCAGCAGGTCGCCAGTGCGGGGGGAAGCCAGATAGATAGCCCGTGCAATCGCGCGCGCAAGACAGATCGAGGCCGCATGGCCGATCATCGCCATCGCCTCGGGGCCAACCGTGCGCGCGCCGGTGCTGAGACCGAATACCAGATCTCCATCGCCAGGCGTGTGCGCAGGCACGATGGCGCGGGCGATGCCGTCATGGGCTGCTACCGCCAGACGCTGGCATTGCGGTTTGGTCAGCGCTGCATCAGTTGCAACTATAGCAATCGTGGTGTTTGCGCGATCTGGCGGAACAGAATGCATCATTTGCGCCTTGCGGCTGACAAGAGAGGAACCAAGGCCCGAGGCCGGGTCTGGCCCCAATCCACCGAACTCGTCATCGATCTCAAACGGCGCAGCCCAAAAATGCCGATCACCCGGTGTGGTTACGCTGCCAAGCGGATTGGCCGCAACCAGCGCACCGACGGTTACGCCACCCTCAAGCTTTAACGAAGCCGAGCCTAAGCCACCCTTGTGCATCGCGGCCAATGCGCCGGTACCAGCCCCCACCGAGCCCAGTTCAAATTCTGGTGAGGCGGTGAGATACGCAGACTTCCCCAGATCGCGATAAGGATTTTCGGTCCAGTTCTTATCTCCACCATTGAGTAGATCGAACAGAATCGCGCCCGGCACGATGGGCACGACGGCCGAACCGACCTGAAATCCGCGCCCCTGAGCGCGCAATGCGTCTGAAACGCCCGAGCACGCATCCAGTCCAAAGGCCGAGCCGCCGGACAAGGCAATCGCGTCGACCCGATCAACAGTTTTGTCGACCGCCAGAAGGTCGGTCTCACGCGTGCCGGGGGCGCCGCCCATCACATGAACCGAAGCTGTGAACGGGTCGTCCGCCGTCAGGACAGTTGTGCCTGATTTAAGCGTATCATCGTGCGCATTGCCAACCATGAGGCCAGCGACATCAGTGATCAGGTTTCTGGGTCCGGGGTTCATTTTCGTCTCGCACACTGGGCCGGAAATCGCGCTGGCGCGCGCTGCCTCCGGCGGAGATATTTATGGCCAGATGAAGGGCGGATCAGATGCATCGGCCTCCGTCCACTTCTAGGGCTGTGCCGGTGATCATGCTGGCCTCGTCCGAGCAGAGGAAACAGGCGGCGTTTGCCATGTCTTCGGGGGTTGAGAAGCGACCAAGCGGGATCGTCGACAGGAATTTGGCGCGGATTTCCGGGGTGTCTTCACCCATGAAGGATTTCAGCAGCGGGGTTTCACCCGCCACCGGGCAGATCGCGTTAACGCGCAGGCCCGAGGGGGCAAGTTCGACGGCCATCGTCTTGGTCGCGGTGATCATCCAGCCTTTGGAGGCGTTGTACCAGTTCAGATTAGGGCGCGGCGACAGGCCTGCCGTTGAGGCCACGTTCAGGATCGTCCCCGCGCCGCGTATCTTCATCTGCGGAACAAAGGCGCGCGCGGTCAGGTAGACGGATTTCATGTTCACGGCGAAGACGCGGTCGAATTCATCGTCATCGACGTCCTCAAGTGGGGCCGGCAGGTGCGTCACGCCCGCATTATTCACCAGAATATCAAGTTTTCCGAATTCTTCCGATACCGCATGTGCCATGGCCTGAACCGATGCCGCATCCGAGACATCAACGTGCTGTGCGATGGCATTCGTGCCCTCCGCGGACGCCATGTCGGAAGCCGCTTCGCCATTGATATCTGCGATCATCACGCGGGCACCTTCGGCCAAGAATTTTTGCACAATCCCTGCGCCGAACCCGGATGCGCCGCCGGTTACGATGGCGGTTTTTCCCTCAAGCCTCATGGCTTTACCTCCCCTGCGTCTTGCACCGGCAGAGTAGCAACGTGCAGCGAAACTGCCAGATCAATCTTCGGACACTTTGCCTCGCAGGGCTTTGACATCCGCGCGGGCTTTCTTAGCAGCAAGCCTTCGCTTGACCGAACCATAAGTGGGTTTGGTCGCGATCCTGCGCTTGGGATTGACCAAAGCCCGCGTGATCAGTTCAGCCAACCGGGCGCGCGCGATGTCGCGGTTGCGGGCCTGAGACCGTGTTTCTTCACATTGAATGATGATGGCGCCGTCCTTGGTCCAGCGACGTCCGGCCAGCCGTTTCAAACGTGTCTTGACCGGATCAGGCAAGGAGGGTGAGCGCGCGGCCTCGAACCGCAGCTCAACGGCGGTGGAGACCTTGTTGACGTTCTGCCCACCCGGACCAGAGGACCGCACGAAGCTTTCGGTCATTTCCCAGTCTTGCAGGGCGATATCGTCGGTGATGCGCAACATGGATCGGACCTTACAGGGCGCAGTTGAAAACAAAAAGGGCCGCCCCGGCGGGACGGCCCTTCGAAAGTTCAGGAGGTTGGGTCGGTTAGATCAATCGACCAGCCGGAGCGAGCGCTCCGCCAAGGGCTGCCTTAACAGGCGATCCCCCCGGTTGTTCCAACACCTCTCTCCAATCTCTTTCTCGACACTGGATCACCTCCTTTTCTATCTGTTGCGGTTAACAAGGAGCGTGACACAAGTTGTGCCAATCTCAAAGAACTTTTTTACGCAGGCTGTGCAGCGGTCAGACGGGCGACGATCACCTTGAACGGAATCAGGGCGATTAGTGCCAGCGACAGTTTCACCAGCCAGTCAGCGAAGGCCAGCGTCACCCACAGCGGGGCCATCGGGCCGGACAGCATGAAGGGCACAGGCTCCCACGCCCAGTTGATCGCAGCGTCTGCATTGGCACCAAAGACGGTAACCGAGGCCGAGAACGCCAGCGTAAAGAAGATCGCGGTGTCCAGCGCTGAACCGACCAGTGTCGACACCAGCGGCGCGCGCCACCAGCGGCCACCACGCAGTGAGTTGAACACAGTGACGTCGGTCAATTGCGCGATCAGGAAGGCGGTGCCCGAAGCGACTGCGATGCGCAGCGGCACGGCGGCATAGGTGAAGCCGTCACCCTGCAGCATGATCTGGCTGCCGATCAGCGAGCAGATGATACCGGTGACAAATCCGGCGAATACGACCTTGCGGGCCGGACCCACGCCGTAGACGCGGTTCATGATGTCGGTGACCAGAAAGGCCAACGGATAGGTGAAGGCACCCCAGGTCAACAGGCCGTCAAGGATCAGGAACTGGACCAGGATGTTTGAGGCCACGACGATCGAGGCCATGGCAAGGATGCCGGGAATAAAGCTGCGTTGCATTTTCAGATGCCCGTTTTGACAAGGTAGCGGCGACTTGGCCCCAGGCTCATCCCGAGGCAGGCCGTGCGTTTAGACCTTTGTCTGCCGCCTGTCAATCAGGCAGCAAGTATTCGACCAATTCAGTGCGTTGCAGAAAGAAGAAGTTGTCGTCGGAAATCATCGTTGCGCGCAGCCGCCCCTGCACATCGCGCCAGACAGAAAGGCCCTCGAGATTGTCATGCGTCCCGGTGCTGGTTTCGAACAGAATCTCTTGTGACACGGGTGCATCATCTGCGATCACCCAGCGCCGCAGTCGCGAGCGGAAGCCGAAAAATGACACCGCGCGCTCTAACACATACAAACGCCCATCGGGCCCAAAATCTGCCGCAACCGGCAGGAACCTTCCACTCGGCGGCAAAACAAACGGCCTTGTCCAGTGGTGGCCATCCCACCGATAGACGAGGATTTTACCGTCTGCGGTGCGGGATTTCTCGGTCAGGGTGTAAAGCCTGCCCCGATCATCGATCGCCAATGCTTCGAACGAGCCATTGCGCTCTAAATCATGAAAAGCCTCCGGGCGGGGCAATACCTTGGCTTTGGCCCCCGGTGTGGAATAATGGACCACTCGGTGCACACCTTCGAACGAGATATATAGGCTCCCATCCGGAGCGACAGCGATCCCTTCGGAATCCCCTGCCCGACCGCTCAGGCTGCGCCCTTTGCTCGAGAAGATGGGTCCGTATCTCAGTATCTGGATATTCCTGATTTGGTCTCCATCCCGGTTGATCCGCGCGGTCACAAGCCTCGACCGGTCGCCGAGCACGATCATTTGCCGGCCGTTTTCCGACAAATGAAGGGCCGAGAACCCGCCAAACCAACCGGCACTGTTGTTCCAGTCAAATCGGGCTAGAAGCGTTGCCGGGCTGGTACCAACTGCCGAAACGGCACTGGCCAACAGCGTTGCAACAATCAGTTGGATTGCAAGACTGCGGCGCATTGCTGGGGAAGGTCCGCCATTCGATATTCACGACGTTTCTTGGGCGGCGGCGCATTTGGATCAGGTGGCGGTGGGTTCAGAATATTGCGCACCCATTGCTGCGCCTCGGCGCAACCATCACCCTTGGGTGGCGGGTCCTGATTTACACAGCCTTTCGATCCTTTCGGGCATTTCAGCCGCACGTGGAAATGATAGTGATGTCCCCACCATGGCCGGATCTTGCGCAGATAGGCTTTGTTGCCCTTCTCGTCATTGCACATCTGCACCTTTGCACCCGGGAATACGAAGATCCGGGCAACGCGCTTGTCCTTGGCGGCTTCGCGCAATACCGCATGGTGCTGCTTGGTCCAGTTGCCGTTTACATACGCGCCGTTCGCGCGGCGCAAGGATATAGACGAGATATTCTCGCGTGCTTTGCGGCTTAGGCGCATGTTATCGCCCGGCAGCATCCAGATATCGATATCCAAACCCAACTGGTGCGAACGATGGCCCGAGGTCATCGGCCCACCCCGCGGTTGGCTGATATCCCCGATATAGAGACCATTCCACCCCGGTTGTTTCGCGGCAAACCGGCTGAGATCCTGCACATAGTCGATCGCCTGAGGATGCCCCCAATTGCGATTGCGCGACAGGCGCATGGCTTGCCAAGTTGGCCCGGTTTCAGGGAGTTGCACCGACCCGGCGGCGCACCCGCGCGAATAACTGCCGAATGCGGCAGATTTTTGCTGCGACCCAACCTTCTGGGCTCCGAATAACTGTTTGGCCAAGGGCTGTGCCGTAGCCACGCCTGCCAGTGCTATTGCGGCCAGAACGGCCAAAAAACGTAGTAAAATCATCTGCTCTGATCCCCTTCCGGTTTCACCCAGCGCATCAGGACTAGGCCCAGAATAAACAACAGAATGATCGGTGACACCCCCAGTCTTGCACTACCGGTTGCTGCTGTTGCTATTCCGATCAATAGCGGCGCTGCAAAGGCGGTCGCCCGACCCGAAAGCCCGTACAGCCCAAAACTCTCGACCGGGGTGGCGGGATCAGTATGGCGTACCATCATTGAACGGCTGGCGGATTGCAGAATACCTCCCATGCCGCCGATCAGAACTCCGCACCCGAAGAACGCCATGTCCGGCAGGCCCGAGCCTACGGGTAATGAAATTCCGTAGATCTGTGTTCGATCCATCGACACAACCGTTACGCAGACAAAGATCAGAACCCAAATCGCAACCAATATCACCGGTTTAGGGCCGTACTTGCGATCCATCTTGCCCCCGATCCACGCAAAGATGGCCGAGGCCAGAACGCTGACGATTCCAAATACGCCGATTTTTATCAGGTCCCATTCAAGCACCAACCGCGCGTAGACGCCTCCGAAACTGTATAGCCCGTTCAACGCGTCGCGATAGAACATCGACGACCCCAGATAGGTCGCCAGACTGACCCGGTGACGCAAAGCCGCCACGGACTTGCCCAGCAAGCGCAGCGCCTCACCCACGCTACCCTGTTTGTTGGTCTCAGGATCATCCCGAACCCACAGGAAATACGGCACCATGAACAACACGAACCATCCAGCGGTGAAGGGGCCGACAAACCGCGTCCCTTCACGCGTTGCCGCATCCAGCCCGAACAACGGATCCATACCAATCAAGGTCTTGCCGTTGGGCTGTTCAACAAACAGCGCCAGCATGATGGCCAGCGACAGCAGGCCTCCGAAATAGCCGAAGGCGAAGCCCGAACCTGAAATCTCGCCCACTTCTCTATCGTCACCCAGATCGGGCAGCTGAGAGTTGATGAAGATCAGTGCATATTCTGCGCCCACAAAGCCCAGACCAAAAGCCGACAGCATCAACCACATGTTCGAGCCATCGGGCATCGTGTACCACAACGCGGCAGACCCCACCGCGTACATCACCGAAAACCCGAGAATCCACGGGATGCGCCGACCCGAAACATCCGCCATCGCGCCCAACAGGGGCGCTCCGAACGCGATGATCAGCCCAGTTATGGTCAGGCAATTCGCCCAGACGGTCTGCGCCTGCGCCGCCGCAGCATCGGTGTCTAATCCGGTATTCGCATAGTATTGAGCCGCCACCCCGGCGAAATAGGGGCCAAAGACAAAGGTCACCAGCAATGTATGGAACGGCTGGCTGGCCCAGTCGAAAAACCACCAGCCCCAGATGCGCTTACGCTTGGAAATCTCCGCCATCTCTGCCCCATATTATTATTGTTGCGATCATAAGACGAGGCTTTGGGTCAATTCGCAAGCGTTCTGTTGGGGCGCACTTGCTCTTTGCGGCTGTGACGCTTAGGTCTCAGGGCAATTGACGAACGGAGTGCCCATGCTGTCACTGATCCAAATCCTTCTGCTGATCCTGGACATTGTCTGGTTCATCATCCTTGCCCATGTGATCATGAGCTGGCTGATCAACTTCCAGGTGCTGAACCTGCACCAGCAACTGGTGGCGCAAATCTGGTACGGACTGAACCGTTTGTTAGAGCCGATCTACGGCCCCATTCGCCGCATTCTACCCGCCATGGGCGGTCTGGATCTGACCCCTCTGGTGGTGCTGATCGGGGTCTATGCGTTGCGGATCATTCTGATCAACAACGCGGTCTATTTCTACTGACCTCTTGTTCACCGAATCTTAGTATGTGATGGTCCTGTCTTAAGAGCAGATAAACCATAAAACAGGACCCTCCGTCGCATGTTCGACTCCGCACCCTTGTTGCGAGACGTTTTCGGATTCGACGACTTCCGCCCCGGTCAGGAAGAGATCGTCGACGCCGTGACCGCAGGTGAAAACGTGCTGGCGATCATGCCCACTGGTGGGGGCAAGTCCTTATGTTTTCAGTTACCTGCGTTGCTGCGAGACGGCGTGACTGTTGTGATCTCTCCGCTGATCGCCTTGATGCGCGATCAGGTGCGTGGGCTGCAGGAAGCCGGTGTCGAGGCGGGCGCGCTCACCTCGGGCAACACCCCCGAAGAAACTGATGCGGTATGGGACGCATTAGAGGCTGGGCGGCTCAAGCTTCTGTATATGGCGCCCGAGCGTCTGGCCGCCGGGTCGGCGCTGGGGATGCTGCGCAGGATTAACGTCAATCTGATCGCGGTGGATGAGGCCCATTGTGTCAGCCAATGGGGCCACGATTTCCGCCCTGATTATCTGCGGATCGGAGAGCTGCGGCGCGCTTTGAATGTGCCCCTCGCCGCGTTCACCGCGACAGCGGATGCGGAAACGCAGGACGAGATCGTCGAAAAACTGTTCGACGGTGTTGAGCCGCGCAAGTTCCTGCGGGGGTTCGACAGGCCCAATATCCATCTGGCTTTTGCCGCCAAGGATGGACCGCGCAAACAGATCCTCGATTTCGCTGCCGCGCGCAAAACCCAATCCGGCATCGTCTATTGCGGGACCCGCAACAAGACCGAGGTGCTGGCGCAAGCCCTGCGCGCCGAAGGTCACACGGCCTGCCACTATCACGGCGGGATGGAGGCCGAGGATCGCCGCATCGTGGAAGCTCGGTTTGCGCGCGAGGACGGGCTGATTGTCGTCGCTACGGTCGCCTTTGGCATGGGTATCGACAAGCCGGACATCCGCTGGGTCGCCCATGCGGATTTGCCGAAATCGATCGAGGCCTATTATCAAGAAATCGGTCGCGCCGGGCGCGATGGTGGACCAGCCGAGACCCTGACCTTGTTCGGGCCTGACGATATCCGACTACGACGCTCACAGATCGACGAAGGGCTGGCCCCACCTGAACGGCGCATGGCGGATCATGCGCGTCTTAACGCGCTGCTGGGATTGGCCGAAGCACTGAAATGCCGCCGCCAGAGCTTGCTGGGGTATTTTGGGGAACAGACTGAACCCTGCGGCAAGTGCGATCTCTGCGACAACCCGCCTGAAGTCTTCGACGGCACAACGCCCGTCCGCATGGCTCTGTCCGCCATTCTACGCACCGAGGAATGGTTCGGCGCAGGTCATCTGATCGACATTCTGCTTGCCAACGAGACCGATAAAATTCGCGCACGGCGACACGACAATCTGTCCACCTACGGCATCGGCAAGGACTGGTCGCGCCCACAATGGCAAGCGATCTTCCGGCAGATGATGGGCCATGATTTGGTGCGCCCCGACCCTGAACGCCACGGCGCGCTGCGTATGACAGAAACCGCCAAACCCATCCTGAAAGGTGAGGCGCAGATCGATCTGCGCAAGGATACCATCCGCAAAGCCACCCGACGACCCGCTGTCAAATCGATGGTGTCCGAGGAAGACGCGCCGCTGCTCTCGGCGCTCAAGGCCAAGCGGCGCGCACTGGCCGAGGCCGCTCGGGTCCCGGCTTATGTCATTTTTCCTGATCGCACCCTAATCGAGATGGCAGAAACCCGACCTGCAAATCTGGATGACATGGCGCGGATCAGCGGTATCGGGTCAAAGAAACTGGAGCGCTATGGATCCACTTTCCTTGAGGTGCTGACCGGCGCGGTAGAAGAATTGCACCCGGCGCGGCGCAAGCTTGCCGGCCGCAATCAGGGCGACATTTACGATCAGTTGCTTGAGGTTCAATCACAATTGTCGCGTGGCCCCGACGGGATCGACAAACCGCTAAGCTGCACGGCCTCGCAATTGGCGAAAGTGGCACAACTGCACCCGGATGATCCACGAGCGATGGAGCAGGTTCTGGGTGACCGTCGTCACGAAAGGTTTGGCGCGGCGTTTCTGGACGTGCTGCAACAGGCGGGCTAGATACGCCTGAGCAGGCGAGAAACGAGGGCGGATATGCTGGTAGTGATTTCCCCGGCCAAGCGGCTGGATTGGGCTGAACGAAACGTCGAAGTGACACAACCCGATTTTCAGGATGACGCGATCCGCTTGTCGAAGACCGCACGCAATCTGACATTGGGCGATCTGAAAAAATTGATGGATCTGAGCGATGATCTGGCTCGCCTGAACCGCGACCGGTATCGTATGTTCTCGGACGCGCCCGATGCGGAGACGACGCGCCCTGCCGCACTGGCTTTTGCGGGCGATACCTATCAAGGGCTTGAAGCCGCATCGCTGGATGCCGACGAAATGGCCTGGGCACAGGATCACCTGCGCATTCTGTCCGGGCTTTATGGCGTATTGCGCCCGCTGGATGCCATACAGGCCTACCGGCTTGAGATGGGTAGTAAACTGAAAACCAGACGCGGGAAAAACCTGTACGAATATTGGCGCGATCAGCTAAGCAAGGTGCTGAACGCGCAGGCCGCCGAAACTGACAGCAAGGTTCTGGTGAACTGCGCCAGTCAGGAATACTTCGGCGCGGTCGACCTGAAAGCACTGAAGCTGCCCGTTGTGACCCCGGTCTTCATGGAGGACAAGGGCGGCACCCCCAAGATCGTCAGCTTCTTCGCCAAGAAAGCGCGCGGTGCGATGGCACGCTACATCATCCAGCACCGCCTGACCGATCCCATTGGCCTGTTGGATTTCGACAGCTGTGGTTATGAATACAGGGCAGATCTGTCTGACGACTACAAACCTGTGTTTGTTCGCCCCTATCAGGCCTGATCGAGCAGTGAAGGGTCGTAGGCTACAAGCTCAACGGTGTTCCCTTCGGGGTCTTGGGTGAAGATACCGCGCCAGCCGATCCAGCCGAAATGCTCGACCCGATAAGGCTGGTCGATCTGGTCGTACCAGCGCATGACAGCATCCTGTTCGACAAAGGGCAGCGACAGCGCGATATGGTGCAGGGCCGAGGCGCCCCCTGTTACTGGCACTGCCGCGCCAGTCTGGCCCGATCCACGCTCAGAGCCAACAGATTGGTGAAACAGGGCCAGCACCTGTGTATGTCCACCAAACCCTTCGGCAATCCGAAAAAAGGTGATGGCGCTGTTATGGTCGCCTTGCAATCGCTGCAACCCGATCACCTTCTCATAGAAATACACCATTGCCGCCATATCGGCGCAGCGAATTGCAATCTCACCCAATCCCCGGGGGCGAAAACCGCGCTCATCTGACATAAATCGATCCTATACCGTACTTTCACCTTCTGCACCGACCAATTGGGCATCGGCTGGACGATGTTCCAGTATCATCTTGTGGATCAGTTTCTTGTGCAACGGTTTGGTCAGATAATGATCAAGCCCGGCTGCCAGTATGCCCTGATCATCCCCTGTCATGGCATGGGCCGTCAGGGCCACTATGGGAACATGTCGATCCGTTCCGATCTCGCGCCGCCGGATTTCACCCGTCGCCTCTTTCCCATCCATCTTGGGCATCGAGATATCCATGAAAATCAGGTCCGGGTCGAAACTGGCGAAGGTTTCGATCGCCTCCAACCCATTGGAGACGAATTTCAAATCGATCTTCAGATCTTTGGTCATCTTTTGAAGGATCAGTTGATTGGTTCGATTGTCCTCGGCTGCCAGAACCCGCATCAGCCTCTGATTCTGCGGAACTTGCGCATGAGTCTCGGGATCAGCGACGCAGTCGTCACTGCGATTCGACTTGAATACAGGAGCACCCAGCGCCATCAGCCGTGAATACAGCTCGGCGCGAGGAATGGGCTTTTGCAACACGCCGTCAATCAGGCGATGGGCCGGGTCGGCATGAATCACACCCGGATTGGCCGACATCACCACAATTGGCAGATCACCCCATCCTTTGTCGCGCAGTGTTGTGGCGAGTTCCAGACCGTCCATGTCCGGCAGATCGTGATCGCACAGCACCAGATCAATAGTTTTGTCCATTGCAGAAAGCGCTTCAGCCCCTGTTGAACGGGTGAGCGCCTGAGACCCAAGGCGGCTCAGTTGTTTGGTCAGAATGGCGCGGTTGACGGCCATATCCTCGACCACCAGAACCTGGCCCAACTGCCCCGCCAGATCGGGCGGAACGGGCTGCGGACCTTCGGCCGTGGGCAGTGTGATACGGAAACCAAAGCAAGATCCTTTGCCCGCGTCGCTTTCGACCCAGACGGCACCGCCCATCATCGAGATCAGCCGCTTGGTGATTGCCAGCCCCAAACCCGTGCCTTCGAATTGGCGGTTCTGGGCATCCTCAACCTGATTGAATTCACCAAAGATGTGCGGGACCTTGTCGGCTTTGATTCCGATACCCGTATCCTCGATGGCCACGTGGATGTCGCAGGTTTCAGTTGTCGCGTCAGGAACACCGGTCACCCGGATAAGGACATGGCCCTGCGCGGTAAACTTCACTGCATTGCCGACAAGGTTGGTCAGAATCTGCCGAATCCGCCCCGGATCACCCACAAAAAGCGTCGGCAGGAACAGGTCATAGTCCACCAGCAAGGTCAGGCCCTTGTCGCGTACGCTGGGTTGCAACAGCATCGCGACCTCAAGGATACAGCGCTCCAAATCGAACTGTTCGGGGTGCAGCGTCAACTTGTCGGCCTCGATCTTGGAATAGTCGAGAACATCGTTGATGATGACCAGCAAAGCCTCGCCCGAATTGCGAATTGTGCTTACATAGAGCCTTTGTTCTTCGTTCATCGGGGTTTCGGTCAGCAGTTCGGTCATACCGACGATCCCGTTCATCGGCGTGCGAATCTCATGGCTCATATTGGCCAGAAAGGCGGATTTGGCGCGGTTTGCGGCCTCGGCCCGTTCACGTGCAGCGTTTAGCTCGGCCTCATGCCGGACCGAGGCTGTGATGTTCAACGCCAGGCTCAGCACGTCACCGCCGTGGCCCCGCTGATCAATCAGCCGGATATATTGGCTGTTCCACAACTGGATCACCTCGGGTTCGGGGTGCGGTTGCGCCCAGCGTGCAAGCATACGCGCCTGCCAGTCCGCGATATTTTCCGCGCCGATGTCCACGATCCCTTCATGGGTCAGAATTTCGAGAATACGCGTGTAGCTGATCCCCGGCGCGACCTCTTCCAGCCCATCGAAAACGCTTAGGTAAGCGGCGTTGGCACCGATCAGTGTGTTGTTGCCGTCGAAAAAGGCAAACCCGTCAGGGATGGTCTGGATCGAATGCCACAGGCGGCGTTCAGCCACTTCGATCTTGGCATTGGCTACGGTCAGATCGGATTTGACCTTTTCGTTTTCATCGCGAACCGTCGCAACCTCGGCCTGAGTCTCATCGATCTGACGTGTCAATGCGATAGCATGGCGTCCCAATTTGCGGTTGGCAGCAGACAACTCGGCCTGTTTCAGATGCAACAACCGCTCGGCCGCCAGTCGTGCGCGCCGTTCCTGCGCCAGTTTCTCAGCAAGACTCATGTAAAGTTTTCCCGCGATAATCTGCTCAGAGCATCGCGGTAGAGCATGAAAAAGTGCTTAAGCAGCGTTAGCGACGTCCCTCACGCAACCAACCGGCCAAGAGGAACCCACCGGCAAGCAACAGCACCAGCCAGGGTGGAAGCAACCCGGCCTGTGTAACATCGCGGGTTTCATAGGCGTCGCGCGGGGTCAGACCGATCCAGCCCCGACCTGCTGCCGGTCGGCCCGCACGGACATTCCGGATTGAGGGCAGACCCTCTTCCAACCGGATCGTTCCCCCGCGCAGGCTGGCCAGAACGGGGCTTAGAATCTCATCGGTCGCGATCGTGCGCTCGAATTCCTTTGGTGCAGCAGGACCAAGACCGATCACGGCAGAATGCGCACCCTCTTCCAGACGGTACAGGCCAATTTCAGGGCCGAAGTACTGCGCCTCGAACCGACCGGGCGAGACTTCGTTTAGCGTAATCTCCAAGGTGTCGCCGTTGGGGAGGGTGACGGTGACCGGGCCAACCTCATCCTCCAGCGTTTGACGGATAATACGCATGGACTGGCCGTTCGCTTCGGCCCACAGCGCCTCTTCCTCAAGCTCGGGTTCTTTCATCATCCAATGCGCCAGCCTGCGGAGTAGTTCCAACTGCGGGCCACCGCCCTCAAAGCCGCGGCTCCATAGCCAGGCGTGGTCTGATGCCATCAGCGCCACACGGCCTTCACCCACGCGATCCAACAGCAGCAACGGACGATCATCCACGCCGGTCATGAGCATATTGCCGGACAGCTGGCTGACATCGATCTGGCGCAGCCAAGCGCCCCAAGTCTCAGCATCGCCCAGATCAGCGGTAACCGGATGACGCTGGCCCAGATCGGTGACCATGGGCACGTACCGTTCCTCGTAAACCCGCGCACTGGGTTTTGCGGGCAGGACCGGCCCAAGCGGGGATCGGTACAGGCTGTCAGCCGTGGCAAAATCAGGACCAGCAGCGACCAGCACCGCGCCACCATTGACGATATAGTCGCCAACATTGTCCAGATAGATCGCAGGCAGGATGCCGCGCCGCTTGTAGCGATCAAAGATGATCAGGTCGAAATCATTGATCTTCTCCAGAAACAACTCCCGCGTCGGGAAGGCAATCAATGAGAGTTCGTCCACCGGAACGCCGTCCTGCTTTTCCGGTGGCCGCAGGATGGTGAAATGGACCAGATCAACCGAGCTGTCGGATTTCAACAGATTGCGCCACGTACGCCCGCCCGGATGCGGCTCGCCCGAAACCAGCAGAACACGCAGGCGATCCCGCACGCCGTTCATCTGGATCAGAGCCGTGTTGTTGCGGTCAGTCAGCTCACCCTCGGCCTGCGGGACCGTGAACTGGATGACGTTCCGACCACCATGCGGCAGCGTGATCGGGAGCTCGACGTCCAGACCGATTGGAATGGTGAACTGCTCGGGTTCACCTCCATCGACGGAAATCTCAAGCGGAGCGTTTGCAACTCCGGCAGGCGCAGCGCCAGTATCTTCGACGCGCAGGGTCAGGGTCACGGGTTCACCGATAATGGCGAAGGCTGGGGCGTTACGCACGATCAGGCGCCGATCCCAATCGCCTTCGCGCCCGGTCTGTAACAGATGCATTGGAGCAGGCAGGTCGGGTGCCAGGTCTGCATCATGAACGATGCCGTCTGACACAACGATAATGCCCGCAATCCGCGCACGGGGTTCTTCGGCCAGTGCCGCGTTCAGCGCAGCCATGACCTGCGTGCCCTCGTCACCATCGCCGTCACCAACCTGGATGTGGCGCAGCTCGGTATTGTCTCGGGCTTCGATCTCGGTCGCGAGGTCGTTGGCAGCCTGAGCAGTCTGTTCGGCACGATCCGATAGGGTTTGACTGGCGCTTTCATCTTCGATCATCAACACGATGTCGGTAAGCGGCGCGCGATCTTCGACCTGATAGACAGGACCGCTAAGCGCCCCGAGGATGACCAAGGCCGCCAAGCCGCGAAGGGCCCAGCCCGACAGACCGCGCCAAAGCGCCAGAACCACACCTGACATGGCAATCAATGCCACGGCTGCCAGAAACGGCCACGGGATTAGCGGGTCAAAGATGACGGTTCCGGTCATTGTCCCAACCTGTCCAAAAGCGCGGGCACGTGAACCTGATCGGATTTGTAATTCCCGGTCAGCACATGCATTACCAGATTAACCCCAAACCGATTGGCCAACTCGCGCTGTCGTTCTCCGGCATAACCGCGACCCACGGGCAACAGGGACTGACCGTTGCGATCCACCGCCCAGGCCCCGGCCCAGTCATTACCGCCGATCACCACCGGGGTCACGTTATCGTTGAGGTTTCGGAAGGGCATTCCTTCGATCTGCTCGGCATCGGGTGGCGCGGCTTCGACCCAGACCTCGGTGCCAGAATATCGTCCGGGAAAATCCTGCAACAGGTAGAAGGCGCGAGTCAGCACGTGGTCACGCGGAACAGGCTCTAACGAGGGGATATTCAGCGGTGCCGCCAGCTGTTGTAGCTTGCGCCCATTGGGGCTGGACGCCCCGAAACCGGCGATATCGGCATCGCGCGTGTCAAACAGGATCATCCCACCCGACCGCAGATAGGCGTTGAGCTTTGCATAAGCTTCAACCGAGGGCTGCGGCTGGTCCGGAGTAACAGGCCAATAGAGCAGCGGAAAGAATGCAAGCTCATCACGTTCAAGGTCGATGCCAATCGGGTCGGCGGGTTCGACCGAAGTGCGAAAATGCAGCGTCTGCACCAACCCACGCAGCCCGGCCAGCGCGATATCGTCGACCTGAGCATTCCCGGTAAGTACATGGGCCAGCACAAGCTCATGCGTCGCGTTCAATGCAAAATCGGTGTCTTCAGGGGTCTGCGCCCGCGCCTCGGGGGCAAGGAACACGGCAGCAAGCGCAAATGCAACAGGGGTTGCCTTGGCCAAGCGCCCCGACAACGCCAAAGACGCAATCACATCGATTGTCAGCAACAACAGTGCAAGGCCAAGCAACAGCCCTTCCAACGGAGTCTCATTGCTGATCTCCTGACCCCGGATTGGGACGTCAGACGGCCAGACCACCGGGGATAGTACAGCATCCTCGGCAAGAACATTCCGCGCCAGTTTCTGCTTGCCGTTTTCATAAAGCCCCGGGCGCAGGTCCGGCCCGATTTGCCCAGAAACCAGTTCGACTCCATCGACACCGGGCAGCGTTCCTGCGTCAGTCAAAACACCGAAGCCATCCATTATTTGAATCGGCTCCCATACGGTGCCCTGCATCTGAGCCTCTTGACGCGATTTGGCAGCAGAGGCAACGGCAAGCCGGTCGAGCATTTCGACAAACAGCCCGGACAGCGGCAGGCTGGACCATTCCGCATCAGCCGTGACATGGAACAGAACCACCTGCCCCAGCCCCAGCGGTTTTCGGGTCACCAATGGTGTGCCATCCGACAGTGACGCAATGACCCGATCCGCCAAATTAGGATCTGGTTGTGCCATGACCTGAGTGGTCACAGAGACGTCCGCAGGAATCTCCAACCCATAGAACGGCGAGTTTTCAGTGAACGGAGCAAGCCCTTTCGCTTCACCCCAGCTCATGGCGCCGCCGACCGAGCGGCCACCGCTACGAAGTCGAACCGGCAACAGTGCATCCTCAGTATCGCGCCCCAGATCGCTGGCGGCCATGCGTGGGCCGGCAAAGCGCAGCAGTAGGCCGCCCTGTTCAACCCATTCGACGACTTCAGCCTGTTCCGAATCGGACAGCTTGGCCACATCCGCCAATACGATCACATCCGGGTTAGCGGGGAGAACCTCGGCCAGGCCGCCTTCGACAAAATCAGCGGTCGGAATCAGCACCTGTGTCAGGTAGTGAAGCGGCGACAGTAACTCTAACCCTTCGCGGTTCAGGGTGCCTGCGATCAATGCCACTTCGCGCCGACGCAGGCTGTCATCTGTCAGTGTAATGGCACCGGCAGAGCGCTGGCCTTGAATCTCGAACCGTGTAATGCGTGCGCGCAGTTCCGATGGAAGCGCAAGATCAATTTCCGCCTGCGTAGAGCCGTTTTCGAACTCAAGACTGGTCGATTGCAGCACCCGCATTGCTCCTGCCGGGTCGCGCCCTTGCGCCAGAACGGTAATTCTTTCATCTGGTCCTGGATTAGCGCGCTGTACGCTTAGTCGGATTGCGCCGTCCTGATAGGTGGCGGGCAAGATCGCGGTGACAGGTGCAGAGGATTGGTAGACAATCACGTCCCCACGCGCCTGAAGGGCAGAAGTCAAACGATCATGGCCGACATAGGACAGACGGTCGCTGAACCAATGGGTGTCGAAACCACCTTCAACCTGTCCCAACGCGATCAGAGTTTGGTCAATCTGCGCTTGGGTTGGTTGCCACGGCATCGGTGTAAGGCCCGGCAGACGCCCACGCCACGCCTCGGCGGCCTGAAACACAGGTGCCTCAGGCTCAGTCAGACGCAAGATCGACACAGGACGACCCGCCCGCCCGGCTTCCGTCAATTGCGCATCAATCTGATCAAGTGTCGAGGACCAACGTGTCGCGCCCCCCCAGCTTGCATCCAGCACCAGCAGTAGCGGCCCGGATCCGGTCTCATCGCGTGAGGGGTTCAGCACCGGCCCTGCCAGCCCGATGATGATCGCTGCGGCTGCCAGCATCCGCAGTAGCAGCAACCACCATGGTGTACGGTCCGAAACGCTTTCATCATCCTTAAGGCCCAGCAACAAGGTAACCGCAGGGAACAGTCGGCGGATCGGCGCAGGCGGAACAGCGCGCAGGATCAGCCACAGGATCGGCAGGGTCAAAAGGCCCAGCAGCACCCATGGCGCGGTAAAGCCGATGCCTGCAAGAACCGTCATTGCGCACCCCCATCTAAGGCGCGATAAAGCCACAACAGAGCCGATTGAGCACTGTCACCGGTGTGATGGAGCCCCATCTGCCATCCGGTCGCACGACAAAGCTGCGTCAGCGCGTCCTTACGCTGCGCAAGGCGATCCAGATAACGATCACGCAGGTCTGCGGCCTTCAAGGTTTCATGTCGAGCGGTGCCACCAACACTTTCAAAAATGGTACGTCCCGAATAGGGAAAGGACTCCTCGCTGGGGTCCAGAACCTGCAGCAACACGCCGCGCACGCCCCGGTCAGCGGCTTTGGTAAGGGCCAGCTCGACCTCGTCCAGCGGCCCAAGAAAATCCGAGATAAACACCGCACGCGCATGCGGGATCATGGCGCGGTGTTCGGGTGGCGCGTAATCGGTTTGCGCATCTTCAGACCAGGCTTGGGCCAGCCGAATGATCTGAGCATTCCCCCTGCGCGGGGGCAGCGTCGTGCCAGTCAGACCAACGCGCTCGCCACCACGCACAAGCAGGATAGCGGTCGACAGCCCCAGCAGGCGCGCACGATCGGCCTTGGTCGGCAAGTTCTTGTCCGAAGCAAACCGCATCGACGCGCCCTGATCGACCCAAAGCATGATCGACTGTGCAATCTGCCATTCGCGCTCACGTACAAACTGCTGATCACCACGGGCCGAACGGCGATGGTCGATCAACCGGCGACTGTCGCCAATCTGCGCAGGGCGGTACTGCCAGAAATCATCCCCCAGACCCGAGCGTCTCCACCCGTGATCGCCCAATAACACGGTTCCGGCCAGATGCTCGGCACGCGCCAATAACGGCGGCAACCGGGACGCCTCGGCCTCGGAGCGTTCGCGTAGGGTCTGGGCGACGCTCACGCCGCGGCCTCAGTTCGGACCAGCCCAGTAGCGGTGGACTCAATCAGGTCAGAGAGGCTGTCACCACGTGCCCGCGCCGCGAAGTTCAACGCCATACGGTGGCTGAGAACCGGACGCGCCATGGTCAGAACATCCTCGGCATTGGGGGCCAAACGGCCTTCCAGCATCGCATTTGCGCGCACGGTCATCATCAGAGCCTGCGCAGCGCGCGGTCCGGGACCCCAGGCAACAGTTTCCTTCACCCGCTCTGACACACCTGCCTCATCCGGGCGGAAGGCGCGGACCAGATCGAGGATCAGTTCGACAACCGACTCTCCTACAGGCATCCGGCGCAACAGAACCTGTGCGGCCAGCAATTCCTCTTTGGTGAAAATCTGATGCGCCTCGGCTTCCTCGACACCCGTGGTAGCCAGCAGAATATCACGCTCGGTCTGGCGATCCGGATATTCCACGTCGACCTGCACTAGAAACCGGTCCAGTTGAGCTTCGGGCAATGGATAGGTCCCTTCCTGCTCAATCGGGTTCTGCGTTGCCAGCACATGGAACGGTACGCCCAATTCGCGGTCTTCGCCCGCGACTGTCACCGTACGCTCTTGCATCGCCTGCAACAGTGCCGATTGAGTCCGGGGACTGGCACGGTTGATCTCATCCGCCATCAGCAACTCACAGAAAATCGGGCCGGAGATGAAGCGGAAATGGCGGCTGCCATCTTCGGCAGTATCCAGCACTTCCGAGCCCAGAATATCAGCAGGCATCAGGTCCGGCGTGAACTGGATGCGGTTGCCATGCAGGCCCATCACGGTCGAAAGCGTCTCGACCAACCGCGTCTTGCCCAGCCCCGGCAGACCGATCAGCAGCGCGTGACCGCCGCACAAAAGCGCGGTCAGAGTCAGGTCCACGACCTTCTCCTGCCCGATAAAGCGGCGGGTGATCGAGGATTTGGCCTCTTGCAGCTTGTTTTCCAGCGCTTCGATCTCGGACACGAGGTCGGCAGGTTCGGACATGAGGTTCCCTTCCGTGGACTGTTATGATTGAAGTGTATCGCGCTGAGAGGAAATGGCAAAAGCAATGAGCGGACAAAAACCCGTGACCCCTTCACCAGACGGTCTGGCGGCTTCGGTCAAAGCGGCCAAAACGCGGGGTTTGCCGCCCGTTCACCTATGGAATCCTCCGTTTTGTGGCGATCTGGACATTCGGATCGCCAAAGATGGCACTTGGAGTTATCTAGGGTCACCGATCAACAGGGTCGAGCTTGTTAAGCTATTTTCCTCAATTCTTAAGAAAGAAGAGGGTAGGTACTTTCTCGTCACTCCCGCTGAAAAGGTGGGAATCACCGTCGAGGATGCGCCGTTTGTTGCCGTTGATTTTGAGCATGAGGGACAAGGCGAAGCCCAACGTCTGACTTTTACGACGCAAGTGGGCGATACAGCCATCGCCGGGCCCGATCACCCGATCCGCATTGTCCTAAATACGGAAACTGATGAGCCCTCACCCTACATATTGATGCGCGCGAATCTTGAGGCGCGCATTGATCGCAAGAGCTTTTACCGGTTGGTCGAGATCGCCAGACATCACGACGGTTGGTTTGGTGTCTGGTCGGACGGCCAGTTTTTCCCACTGATCGCATCTGATGTGCTAGAGGATTGAACCGGTCGCGGCTTGCGGTCCTGCGCCAGCACGACTGCAAGCGCCACCAGCGACGCGCCCAGCGCGCGGGTCCAGTTCCAGTCCTCGCCCAGCGCCATCATGATCACCATCACATAAAATGGCGCGATATTGATGTGGAATGACGCCAGGGCGACCCCTAATTTTCCTACTGATGCTATGAAGAAAAACTGGCTCAGGCCCAGTGAGAACAGTGCGTAGAACACCAACATACCCATCTGCGCCACATCAACGGGGCGTGTAGGCAAGACCTCTAGCCCCAGCAATCCGGCTAACGGTACTAGAATGGCTGCGGTCGACAATCCTCCGACCAAGGTAATGGTGCTACGGCCCAACTGGCTAAGCTCGGGGAAGTCGCGCGCAGTGGCCATGCTGGCCCAACAGAACAGCGCGGTAGACACCACTGCGCACATCGCACCCAGTCCTAATTGTGCCGGTGCCACCGCGCTGGTGGCAATCAGGCCGCCAATGATTGAAATCACCAATCCCAGCGCAAAGCTCCAGCGCAATCGCCGCGTTCCCGCCACAAGCTCCATGATCGTAGCGATCAAAGGCGCACACGAGGCGATAATGGCAACGGTAACTGGGTCGGTCAGCTTCTGCGCCACAAGGATCAGGAACATCCCCGACCCTAGCCCCAAACCTCCAACCAGGAGGGCATGGCCCCAACGGGCGCGCAATACCTGAGCCGGTCCGTCCAGAATCAGCCAGATTGGTACCATGACCAACACCGCAAGAGACATCCGTGCTGCGAACAGGGCGATAGGTGGCCAGCTTTGCAATAGGATCTCAGCCGCCGGGAAACCCGCCGCCCACGTCAGCATCGAAGCCACCGCCAGCGTATTTCCGGTGAACGCGGTCTGTCGACCGTCAGATACAGCTATAGCGGTCCCGCGCGCGGGTTCAGGGCTCATGGCCATCGTGATCAGACCTTATTGTTGGCGCGGCCCTCGCAACGGGATACCGCTCGAGCCTGATGGTCCCTGATTCGAAAGCCTTTATCTGGCCGATTTTCGACAATCTGTCGTTTTCAGTCTCTTTCACGTGGCCGTCGTGATCGCTAGGCTCTGCAAAGTTCGACACCGGATGCCCGATGCCCAGATTTGCCGCCAATCTTTCACTGCTGTTTGCAGAACTGCCCTATCTCGACCGGTTTCAAGCCGCCGCGCAGGCCGGGTTTACGGCTGTTGAAATTCTCTTCCCCTACGACCTCGCGGCCAAAGAGACCCGCCGCGCGCTGCTGTCCAGCGGGCTTGATCTGGTGCTGATCAACGCCCCGCCCCCGAATTATACCGGCGGTGAACCGGGTTACGCCGCCATGCCCGGCAGCTCTGACAGGTTTAAGTCCGATATCCGGCGCGTTCTGCGCTACGCGGATGTGCTGCGGCCAGAGATGATTCACGTTATGGCCGGATACGCTTCCGGCCCCGAGGCCCTGCGTTGTTTTGTCGAGAACCTGCAATGGGCCGCCGACCTCGCGCCGGCACAGCGGTTTACAATCGAACCGCTCAACCCCGTATCGCAACCCGGTTACTTCCTGAACAATTATGATCTGGCCGCCGAAGTGCTGGACCGCGTCGACCGCGCAAATGTCGGCCTACAATATGACAGTTTTCATGCGCAGATGATCCACGGCGACGCGCTGGCGATTTGGCTCCGTTTTCAGCCCCGTATTGTCCATGCACAGATCGGGGCTGCGCCGGATCGCTCGGAACCCGGGCTGGGTACAATGGACTTTGCCGCGTTGTTTGCTGCGATGGACCAGTCGGATTACAGCGGCTGGGTCAGCGCCGAATACAACCCCTCAACCCGGCGGACTGAGGACTCACTGGCTTGGATACAGTATTAAACCCTGCATGAACGCTGGATTTTCAGACTGAAATGGCGCAATTGAGGGCATCGACACGCCAAGGATGCCCCGCATGATATCTGCCCGCTATGCCAATGCCCTGTTCGCCTTGATCATGTCCGGCCTGATGTCCTGCGTCGTCACCGGCATAGCCACGCTCAAAGCTATCGGCTTCAGCCCTTCAACACTCGGAGACTGGATGGCCTCTTGGGCCTTTTGCTGGCCTATCGCCTTTACCGTCATCCTGACGCTGGGCCCTTTCGTAAAACGCCTGATCGCCCGCCTGGTCAGGCCAGAAGCCTGACCCGCTGCAAAGAGGGCCCGCAGGGCTTGATAAGCTGCACCGCCCCTAATGGGCCTCGGCCCAGTTCGCGCCTTGTCCGGCATCCGCGACCAGCTTGATATCCAGCTTCACTGCCGGATCAGCCGCCCCTTCCATCACCGCGCGCGCGACCGAGATGGTCTGATCCACGGCCTCTTCGGCCACTTCGAACAGCAATTCGTCATGCACCTGCAACAGCATCTTGGCGGGCAAGCCGTTGATCGCATCCGGCATCCTCACCATCGCGCGCCGGATCACATCTGCTGCCGTCCCTTGGATCGGAGCATTGATCGCAGCACGACGCGAGAACCCCGCATGCGGCCCCTTGGCATTGATCTCAGGTGTATGGATTTTCCGGCCGAACAGGGTCTGGACATAGCCATTCTCTTTGGCAAACGCGATCGTGTCGTCCATATAACGGCGGATACCGGGGAAACGTTCGAAATAGCGATCGATGAAACCCTGCGCATCCGCCCGGGGAATGCGCAGATTGCGCGCCAGCCCAAAGCCCGAAATGCCGTAGATCACACCAAAGTTGATCGCCTTGGCCTGACGACGGATATCCGGCGTCATCTCGTCCAACGGAACATCAAACATCTCGGACGCCGTCATTGCGTGAATGTCCAAACCATCCGCAAACGCCTGTTTCAGGGTCGGAATATCGGCGATATGGGCCAGAATCCGAAGCTCAATCTGGCTGTAATCAAGGCTGACCAGCACATTGCCCGGCTCGGCAATGAACGCCTCACGTATGCGCCGACCTTCCTCAGTCCGCACCGGAATGTTTTGCAGGTTCGGATCGGTCGAGGCCAAACGGCCCGTATTCGCCCCCGTAATCGAATATGACGTATGCACCCGGCCCGTATCAGGATTGATATGGGTCTGCAGCGCGTCCGTATAGGTCGATTTCAGCTTGGAGAGTTGCCGCCAGTCCAGCACCCGGCGCGGCAGTTCATGTTCGGTCGCAAGGTCCTCAAGAATGTCCGCCCCGGTCGAGTACTTACCGGTCTTGCCCTTCTTGCCGCCCTCAAGCCCCATTTTGTCGAACAGGATTTCACCCAGTTGCGCTGGCGAACCGACGTTAAAGTTCTCACCCGCCAATTCGTGGATTTCAGCCTCTAATCCGGCCATCTTCTGCGCAAATGCATTTGACATTCGGCTGAGAACATCGCGATCGACCTTGATGCCATGCATCTCCATTTCTTTGAGAACCGGCACCAATGGACGTTCAAGTGTTTCATACACCGTCGTCACCTGCACCTGATGCAACTGCGGCTTGAACAATTTCCACAGGCGAAGGGTGATGTCCGCATCCTCGGCAGCGTAGGCCGTGGCCTCGTCAATCGGCACCTTGTCGAAAGTGATTGCAGACTTGCCCGAGCCAAGCAGAGGTTTGATGGGAATCGGCGTATGGCTCAGATAGCGTTCAGATAGCGTATCCATGCCATGCCCATGCTCACCGCCATGCATGGCGTAGGACATCAGCATCGTGTCGTCGATGGGGGCGACGTCGACGCCATATCGCTTAAAGATTTTGGCATCGTATTTCATGTTCTGTCCGATCTTCAGGATCGACGGATCCTCAAACATCGGTTTCAGCAAGTTTAGAGCCGCATCCAGCGGCATCTGTCCATCGGCCAGCGCATCCGATCCGAACAGATCATCGGTCGCGCTTTCACGGTGAGTCAACGGGATGTAACAAGCCTCACCCGCCTCGACACATAGCGAAATCCCGACCAAATCGGCGATCATCTCATTCAAGCCGGTGGTCTCGGTATCCACCGCAACCCAGCCGCGCTCGTAGGCCTGATCGATCCATTTCTGCAATGCCGCTGCATCGCGCACGCATTCGTATTTCGATGCATCAAATGGGGCGTCTTCGGCCTGTGACTCCGCCTCAGGCGTGGATATCTCGGGGATGACGGGGGACTCGACGCCCAGCTTGTCAGCAATGCGTTTGGTAAGCGTACGAAATTCCATCTCTGCCAGAAACTTCATCAAAGTCTCAGCATCGGGATCCTTCACCTCAAGGTCATCCAGAGTGAAATCCAACGGTGTGTTTTCATCCAATTGCACAAGTTTCTTCGAAAGCTCGATCTGGTCGCGCTTTTCGATCAGAGTCTGGCGGCGCTTGGGCTGTTTGATCTCTTCAGCGCGATCCAGCAGGGTTTCCAGATCGCCATATTCATTGATCAACAGCGCCGCCGTCTTCACACCAATGCCCGGAGCGCCCGGTACGTTATCCACCGAATCCCCGGCCAAAGCCTGCACATCGACAACCCGCTCGGGCCCGACGCCGAACTTCTCAACCACCCCATCGCGATCGATCCGCTTGTTCTTCATCGCATCCAGCATCTCGACACCGCCGCCCACAAGCTGCATCAGGTCTTTGTCAGAACTGACGATGGTCACCCGCCCACCGGCCTCACGCGCCTGAACGGCGAGGGTCGCGATGATGTCGTCGGCTTCATAGCCTTCAAGTTCTTTGCAGGCGATGTTGAACGCCTTGGTGGCTTCGCGAGTCAGCGGCATTTGCGGGCGCAAATCCTCGGGCATCGCTTCACGGTTGGCCTTGTAGAGATCATACAGGTCATTACGGAACGTATGCGAGCCCTTGTCGAAGATCACCGCAACATGGGTCGGCGCATCCGGCCCGGCGTTCCCTTCGACATATTTCTGCAGCATGTTGCAAAAGCCCGACACGGCCCCAATTGGTAGCCCATCCGATTTCCGCGTCAACGGCGGTAAAGCGTGATAGGCGCGGAAGATAAAGGCTGATCCATCAATCAGATGCAGATGGCAGCCTTTTCCGAATTGGGTGGTGGTCATATGAGGCTCCTGCGCTGGGTTGCGCCAAGTTGTACAGAAGGGCTGCACGAAAGACGAGGCCACCTGGCCAATTCGTTGCGACCTAATTTGCCCGTGGTCTGGCCTTAGCTATTCGAAAAAGTGCGCTTATCCGCATTCCAAGCCAAGCCTGCTTTTTGCGCGATCAACGAGAACTGTTTGTTCAGCGAGCGATCATTCAGACGTTGGGACAGGCTGCGCAGTGGGATGAGGTTCCGCTCACCATATCCATCGATCAGGAAACAGGCTGGGCCCGCCCCCCGCGTTCCATAGACGATGTTCGAGCTTTTGACGTCGCGCGCGACGATGTGAAGGTCAAACATCTGCGCAACGAATGCATTCAACGCTTCCAAAACCGGGGCGTCCAATCCACTGCGGCAGACTTCATAAAGCTTGGGTGCAAGCCCGCCATCAAGGCCAGAAATGCGCTCAACCACAACCCCCGCCCCATGCGTCGTCTGAACCACGCCCAACATCCTGGACAGGGGTGAACGCTCAATTTCCGTCCCGAGTTTCAGCGATACCCGCAGCTCGCATTCCAGCTCTTTTAGCGTGCTGCGATACTGCGCCTCGGGGAACAGTTTCCATGCCAGTCGCTTGCCAAGCCTGTGCGAGACACGATCTTGGGACCGGGTAAAAACTTTGATCAGAAGGTCAGGATGACCGGGAAAGTCATAGACACTGCGCACAGTCCCGTTCGCGATTGGCTGGCTGTCGGAAAGGTCAATCGTTTTGGCTGTGAACAGCATTATCCATCCTCGCCAGTTACGACCGCCTGCCGTCCTGATCGCCCTTACGCGTCCTGACCAGAGTCCTCACCACGCAGCACGTATTTGCAATCGCAATAGGGGCACTCGACCCAACCAGTGTCTTCGGGAATCTGCAGCCAGACGCGCGGATGACCCAGCGCACCCTCGCCACCATCGCAGGCGACGCGGGTATTTTCGACAATCTTGGTTTCCGGCGCTTCGATGGTCACGGCTGGCGATCCTTCTTTGGTTGTCGGCCTCGCGGGCATGTATTAGGTGCGTTTATGGGCGATGAGCAAACCGGGGGCAAGGGCCACATGTCCGATGCGGCAATCACAATCAGATCACTGCGCAAGACCTATCGCGGCGGCAAGGGCCAGCCCGAGAAACAGGCTTTGAAAGGGATCGACCTGACGGTACCGCAGGGGTCCGTTTTCGGTCTGCTTGGCCCGAATGGAGCCGGCAAATCCACCCTGATCAACATTCTGGCGGGGCTGGTGGTCAAAACGTCTGGCAGCGTCTCGATCTGGGGCTTCGACCAGGATCAAAACCCGCGCCAATCCCGCGCCGCCATCGGCGTGATGCCTCAGGAATTGAACCTTGATCCGTTCTTTACACCTCGAGGCGCATTAGAAGTTCAGGCCGGGCTGTACGGTGTTCCCAAGTCTGATCGGCGAAGCGATGAGATCCTCGACCTCGTTGGCCTTGCCGACAAGGCCGAGGCCTATGCGCGCACGCTTTCGGGCGGAATGCGGCGGCGTCTGCTGCTGGCCAAGGCGCTGGTGCACCATCCCAAGATTCTGGTGCTCGACGAACCCACGGCGGGTGTGGATATTGAACTGCGACAGATGCTTTGGGCCAATGTGCGCAAGCTGAACGAACAGGGCATGACCATCATCCTGACCACGCACTATCTGGAAGAAGCGCAAGAGATGTGTGACGAGATCGCCATTATCAATCACGGCGAAAAGATCGCACAAGACAGCACGGCCAATCTGCTGGGCCGCATGGACAGCCGAACCATGGTGATCGTGCCGGATAGCCCCATACAGACTCTGCCTGTAGCGGATAACGTGATTGCAGCGCAACGTGAGAACGGCGACCTTGTGCTGCAATACCACAGCAACCTAACTACAGCCGAGCAGGTGCTGGAATCTGTACGTCAGGCCGATATTCGCATCCAGGACGTCCGCACTGAAGAAGCTGATCTTGAGGATGTGTTCCTTGCGTTGACCTCCAGTCGGGTCGACGACGCAACTGTCAACGACCCGAACCAACCACATCGGGGGATGCACCGCGTCAAGCTTTAGACACGATCGATCCGTGCGTGATAACAGTTGTTCAGAGCAGATCGGATGTGGATGTAAGCGACATCAGCGCGGGAGAAGATTTTTTTAGCCGCCTCATGCAACTGCGCCTGTGGGGTGATGATCCCGGTTCCATAGACAATTCGGTCGTCCGGACCATACCCTTTGATCAGGTAGTTGGGCGAGTCGGTCAACGCCTCGGGCAGCACATCCTCACTTTCATAGCGCGCGCAGGGGTCGGCACAAAGGAAGATCGGTCCAGTCTCTGCATAAGGCTGCGTTTCCGGGAAGGGTCGGTGCGCCAACACCAGCATCTCTTTGCCTTCCGGTATGTATTTCAAACAATGACGGCATGGGTTGCCCGCCCCATTGGAAATCGCACGCTCTGGTGGGTTTCCATATCCATCCGGCGCACCGGCGCGATATGCCTGAACCTGCTGTGTTGGTAGGGCTGAAATTCCGTGCATGATGTTTCTCCTTGATTTGAGATGATCATGGCAATCGCTTGTTTTGGACTCGACCCGTTTCCTGCGTATTGCAAAATCTGCAACCCTGCTTGCAAAAGAATGTTAGCGATAAAATAAGGGCTACCCGTCAGACCAATTTGGGTCTAAGCAAACATCAAACACCCCAAACGATCCATCTATGATTGAGGCTTTTGTCATGAGCGCTCAGAACTCCACCCTTCGTGGGCTTGCCTTTGCGTTCTTAGGCTTTGCCGTCTTCGCGACGCATGACGTGCTGATCAAGGTGCTGGGTGGCACCTATTCGGTTTTGCAGATCATCTTCTTTGCGACGCTGTTTTCCTTTGTCCCTATGGCAGTAACAATTCTGGCCGATCGGACCACTGGGAATTTCCTGCCGCGGCATCCGTGGTTGGTGCTGTTGCGATCAGCGACGATGATCATGGCCATGTCTTGTGCCTTCTACGCTTTTTCGGTGCTGCCGCTGGCCGAAGTCTATTCCCTGCTATTTTCCTTCCCGCTGATCGTAACTGTTCTGTCGATTCCGATTCTGGGTGAGGTGGTCCGTGCCCAAAGGTGGGCGGCCGTGGGCGTCGGCCTGATCGGCGTCCTGATCGTCCTGCGCCCTGGCGCGACCGAAATCACCCCAGGCCATTTAGCGGCCCTGGCAGCAGCCTTCTGCAGCGCATTTGCTTCGGTTCTTGTCCGCAAAATCGGGAATGAAGAACGCTCTGCCGTCCTGATCCTTTATCCTATGCTGCTGGCCATCGCCGTCATGAGCGTCGCCCAACCGGCAGTTTATCAACCACCATCATTGCTGCATCTGGCGATGATGGCGTTTGTCGGGGTGTTCTCGGTAATCGCACAGCACCTGATCATCCTTGCTTATCGCGCCGCCCCCGCCGGCGTCATTGCCCCCAGTCAATACAGCCAGATCATCTGGGCCACGATCTTCGGCGTGATTTTCTTCGGCGAGCACCCGGATATCTGGGTCGCCGTTGGCGCAAGTATCATCATCGCATCAGGTGTTTTCGTGGTTTGGCGAGAGAGCCGATCAAACACTACCTCTGCTAATACGCCTGTGCTGCGCGTCAGGTCGCCCCGGTCAGATACTGGAGCGACGAGGCCCGGAGAATAAGAAACGGCGCGCATTGCAGCGCGCCGTGCAATCCATTTCAGCCCTTATAGAGCCTTAGTAGACGACCACTGATCGGATACTCTCGCCCTTATGCATCAGGTCGAAACCGTGGTTGATGTCATCCAGGCCCATGGTGTGGGTAATCATGGGGTCGATCTCGATCTTCCCGTCCATGTACCAATCCACGATTTTCGGGACGTCGGTGCGTCCACGCGCTCCGCCAAACGCGGTGCCACGCCATGAGCGGCCTGTTACCAGTTGGAATGGACGAGTCGAGATTTCAGCGCCCGCAGGTGCCACACCGATGATGATCGATTCACCCCAGCCCTTGTGAGCCGATTCCAGTGCCGCTCGCATTACGCCGACATTGCCTGTGGCGTCAAAGGTATAATCCGCGCCGCCCTTGGTCAGGTTGACCAGATACGGCACCAGATCACCTTCGACCTCAGAGGGGTTCACGAAATCCGTCATGCCGAACTTGGTCGCCATTTCCACCTTGGCTGGATTCAAATCAACGCCCACGATCTGATCCGCGCCAGCCAGACGCAGGCCCTGAATCACGTTCAGGCCGATACCGCCCAAACCGAACACGATGGCACGGCTGCCAATTTCTACCTTTGCAGTGTTGATCACCGCGCCAATTCCGGTGGTCACGCCGCAGCCGATATAGCAGATCTTGTCAAAGGGCGCGTCCTCACGCACTTTGGCGAGCGCGATTTCAGGCAGAACCGTATGGTTCGAGAAGGTCGAGCAGCCCATGTAGTGCAGGATCGGATCGCCATCCAACGTAGAAAAACGCGAGGTGCCATCCGGCATGAGGCCCTGGCCTTGGGTTTCACGAATTGCCTGGCACAGGTTGGTCTTGGGATGCAGGCAGTATTCGCACTCACGACACTCGGGCGTATAGAGCGGGATGACGTGATCGCCGGGTTTCAGGCTGGTTACACCCGGGCCGACCTCAAGCACGACACCTGCGCCTTCATGGCCCAGAATGGCGGGAAACAAGCCTTCAGGGTCGGCGCCCGACAGGGTGAATTCATCGGTATGGCAAATGCCTGTCGCCTTGATCTCGACCAGAACCTCGCCCGCTTTGGGGCCTTCAAGGTTTACGTCCATCACTTCCAAAGGTTTGCCTGCCTGAACGGCGACGGCGGCACGGGTACGCATGGTGCTTGTCTCCCTGTCTGTTTTGCCCGACCCTGCGTCAAATACAGGGTTTTTTCAACTGCGCTTTCATGACAGGTTGGCTAAATCTTTGATATTTCAGAAACGACATCACCAGAAAGCCCTGCGCCAATGTACCGTTTATTTCCGATCCTAATTCTTCTGACCGCATGTTCTGAGACCTCTGCACCGCAGGACGCGGCGCTTGAACTAGAGGAGGCACCGGTTGATCTTGCATTTTGTAAGGGAGAACCGTTTGCGAACACCATTGGTGAGCCGGTTTCAACCATACAAGCCCAACTGCCTGAACGGTCGCGCGTTCTGGGCCCGGATGATATTGCCACGCAGGATTATCGCATCGACCGGCTGAACGTTTATGTGAACGGCGCAGGCACAATTCAGAGGCTTACTTGCGGATAGGGTCACTTTCCCCGGTACACCAGAATATCGGGCAAATAATCGATCAAGCGCACAACCCATGAGAACGGTATCGGGAAATCGGTTCGAAACCGGCGACGGGACATGGCGCGCAATACGCGATCGGCCGCATCTTCGGGTGTCATCAGCATCGGCATTTTGAAACTGTTCTTGTCGGTCAGACGGGTCTTGATGAACCCCGGATTGACAATGCGCACCGTCACGCCTGACCCTGCCAGATCGTGCCGCATGGTCTCGGCCAGCGAGATCAGCGCAGCCTTGCTGGCCCCGTACGAGATCGCATTGGGAAGCCCATGATACCCGGCAAGCGACCCGATCAGCGTGATATCACCACTGCCTGAGCCCACAAATCCTGGGACGGTTTCACCCAACACCCGAAGCGCACCGGAATAGTTCACATCGCTGATCGCCAAAGCGGCATCGGTGTCCCAATCTGACGTACTGATCGGCTCATAGGCGCCTGCGTTGTAGACAAGCGCGTCAATTGAGCCAGCCTCCACCACAGCGCGGCGCACATTGTCGAGATCAGTCACATCCATCGGTACAGCACGTGCATTGGGCAAGGTGCCACAGATTTCATCCAATCGCTCGGCATTGCGAGCAGAAAGGATCAAATGCGCGCCTTCGCGGCTCAGCTTTTCGGCCAAGCAACGGCCCAACCCTTCGCTGGCGCCAATGATCCAATAGGTTTTTCCGTCAAAACTGCTCATGCGTAAGTCTTTTTTCGTACTACTAGGTCGAATACGTTCTGACAGCAGCAATGGATCACGCCCAGCGCTCGTAGCATTCGGCCAGATAACACTACATAGCGCGTCGGAAAAAAACTTCTAACGCGGTTGATCCAAAGGCTCATTCCCTGCGTATCTTGTTGTAAATACCGAATAACGAGGATGGAATGTTCGACGAAACCCGGGGCGTACGCAAGAAAATCGCAGTCATAGGCGCAGGCATTTCAGGTCTCTCCGCAGCTTATTACCTTTCCGAAGACAACGATATAACCGTGTTCGAGGCTGAACCTCGGCTGGGCGGCCACGCCCGCACGGTGATGGCCGGAAAGAACGGAGATCAGCCGGTAGATACCGGTTTCATCGTCTTCAACTATGTCACATACCCCTATTTGACCCGGCTGTTTGATGAGCTGAACGTGCCGGTCACCAAAAGTGAGATGAGCTTTGGTGCAACTATCGACAATGGCCGCATTGAATATGGGTTGAACAATCTGCGCACTTTGACCGCGCAAAAGCGCAACCTCGCGCGTCCAGCCTATTACAAGATGATCGCCGATATCCTGCGGTTTGGCAAAGAGGCCCCCGAAGCCGCACAGGACGACGACACCACGATCGGAGAGCTCGTGGATCAGCTGCGTCTCGGCCACTGGTTCAGGCACAATTATCTGATGCCGATGTGCGGCGCGATCTGGTCAACTCCGGTCGAGTTCGTCGATCAGTTCCCAGCCCGCTCGCTGGTGCAGTTCTTCCGCAATCACGCGCTGCTGGCCTCGGGCCGTGCCAATCAGCACCAGTGGTACACCGTGAAAGGCGGCAGCATCGAATATGTCCGCCGGATCGAGGCCGCTCTGCGTACGCGGGGGGCCGACATTCGTGTGGCCTCGCCCGTTCAGCGGATCGAACGGCACGATCTGGGTGTCACGGTGCATGCCGGCGGCGACGCCGATCTGTTTGATGAGATCATCCTAGCCACCCACTCCGATCAGTCCCTCGCCATTCTGGGCGATGCAGCGACCGAAGCGGAAAAAGCGGCGCTCGGCGCGATTAGATATCAACCGAACAAAGCTATCCTGCACTGTGATCCCCGCCAAATGCCCAGGCGGCGTGCTTGCTGGTCCAGTTGGACCTATCGATCGCAAAAGGGCAATGTTGGGGTCACATATTGGATGAATCGGCTTCAGAATATCCCCGACAGTGACCCGCTGTTTGTGACCCTGAACGCCGCATCAGACATTCCAGCGGACAAAATCTATGACGAGGTCGAGTTCGCCCATCCGGTGTTCGACAAAGCCGCCCTGCGCGCGCAAGGGCAAATCCGCGAGATGCAGGGACAGAACCGAACCTGGTTTGCCGGGGCGTATAACCGGCATGGTTTCCACGAAGACGGGATTGCCAGCGCAATGCATGTTGTCGAGCGCCTCACCGCCATCCCGCAGAGCATCGGAGCTGACAATGGTATCCCTGAAACGGACCTCGCTGTTTCGGCCAGCGTATAGAACCTGTTGCGCTGCGCTGCTGTCACTGGCGCTGATGGTCCCCGGCGGACTGGCGGCTTCGCCTTTGTCGGATGCAATCAAAGACCCTAAGCTGCGCGGCACCGGGACATTCCGTTTTCTGGGGCTGCCGCTCTATGACGCCAAGCTTTACACGCCCGGCGGTGCCGCATTCAGCTGGAACGAGAATTTCGGCCTACAATTGACCTATCGAAAAAACCTGAAACAAAAAGCGCTGGTCGAGTCGACCCGGGAAGAGATGGCCCGACAAGGCAATCCTGCGCCGACGGAAGCCCAATTGCAGGGCTGTTTTCAGGCGGTCAGCAAAGGCGATAGCTATCTGGCCATCGCGCAAGGCCCCAATAGCGTCAGCTTCTGGCGCAACGGAAGCAAAACCTGCACCCTGACAAATCCGGGTATCACACGCAGCTTCATGTCAATTTTTCTGGGTAACAATACACGATCCGCCTCGTTCACACAGAAGTTGAAGGGGCAGTGATGCTGTACCCGCGTGTCAGCCTCTATGCGCTGATGCTTGCTGCAGCAGGTATCCCGCTTTACATCCACCTGCCCCGCTTTGCCGCCGTGAATCTCGGTATCGGGCTGGGGGTCATTGGCACCATTCTGCTGGTCATCCGGCTGGTCGACCTGGTGCAAGATCCACTGATTGGCTGGGCCATTGATCGCTGGCCCGGTGGGCAGATGTTATTTGCCGCCGCCGCTGCGCTGGGTCTCGCAATTGGATTTCCATTGCTGTTTGGTTTGCCAGAAGGGGTAAGTATCGCCGCATTAGTGTCTATTCTGATCCTGTTATTCTCGGCCTACAGCCTTGGGACCATCTTGCTTTACGGCCGCAGCGCCACGCTGGCGAAACAGGCTAGCGCGAAGGAACTGATGACACTGGCCGCCTTCCGCGAAGGCGGACAACTGACCGGAGTTATCATAGCAGCCGCAGCACCCGCTGTGTTCGTGGCGCTTGGCGCAGCCGCGCAGGGGTATCCGGCCTTTGGAATGTTTCTCGGGCTTCTGAGCGTTGTGACTCTGGCTGTTACCCTGCCAATGTGGCGACGCACGCCGATCACCGGTCAAGGGCTGTCCTTTGCAGGCCTAGGACAGGCTGGGGCTTTACGTCTGCTTGCCCTTGCGTTGGTCAACAGCCTGCCCGTCGCCATCACCTCGACCCTGTTTCTGTTCTTTGTTGAAGATCGGCTGCAACTGCCAGGCAAAGCGGGGCCATTGCTGATCCTGTTCTTCCTCAGCGCCGGGCTCAGCGTTCCGTTCTGGGCCAGGCTCAGCAATCGGATTGGCCCGAAACAGACTCTGATGATCGCCATGCCGCTGGCCATTCTCGGCTTTGCCGGGGCCGCTCTTCTAGCCCCTGGGAATCTCATCGGTTTCGCCATCATATGCCTCGCATCCGGCGCGGCGCTTGGGGCGGACATGGTTGTCCTGCCCGCAATGTTCTCGGTCGTTCTGACCCGGGCCGGGCTGAACGCATCTGCTGCGTTCGGCATCTGGTCCTTCGCAGGCAAGCTGGGTCTAGCTCTGGCCGCCTTTTTCACACTGCCGCTACTGGAACGCAGCGGCTTTACACCTGGACAGGCCAATTCTGCCGAGGCTTTGAATACACTCACCCTCGCCTATGCGGTGCTGCCCTGCATCTTGAAACTCGGAGCGTTTGGCATGGTCCTGACCCTCCCGACAGAGGTCTCTGCCAAATGAAAACGCTCCTGATCTGTCTGCTTGCGATTTTTGCGCTGTTTGCTGTGAAGAACCGGTTCCTCAGTTTCCGCTCGCAATCACCCTCCGACTACAGCGGAACCGGACCTGAGTTTTCACTCAAAAAGAACCTGAATGGCGAAATCCTGTCCGAAGGATTGATCTATGGCCCGAATGGCAAGATGTCGAACAGCTTTGTCGCGCGTATGGTGGGCGAATGGGACGGCAACACCGGTACGCTGTCCGAGTATTTCACCTATTCCAACGGCAAACAGATGACCCGCAAATGGCATCTGACGTTGGGCACGGGCAACACTTTCACCGCAACAGCGGCCGATATTGTCGGCGAGGGCAAAGGCGTGATTTCGGGCTCAACCGTCAAGCTGACCTATCGCATCATCCTGCCCGAGGACGCGGGCGGGCATACACTGGATGTGACCGACTGGATGTATCTGACGGAGAACGGTGTAATCATAAACCGGTCCGAGATGCGAAAATTCGGGATCAAGGTGGCCGAGCTGGTCGCCACGATGCGCCCTGCGCCTGAAGTGAAATCCACCCATCTGCATGGCGCAAACGGCCACGATGCAGACTCTGAGCTGAGGGTTTTGCAATGATCGCCCGCCGTACCCTTATTGCAGGTGTCGCGATCGCGGGGTTGGCCATCCTCGCCGCATGCTCGGCCAAGCCGCGTATACCAAAATCGTTTCTGTCAGATCGTCAGCTGAACCTTGAAGAGTTCTTCGAAGGTAAGACTGTCGCTTATGGTCAGTTTCAGGATGTACTAGGTAATGTCCCGCGTCGCTTCCAGGTCGATATTGACGGCACATGGGACGGAGAGACTCTGACGCTTGTCGAAGATTTCGTCTATGACGATGGTGCGACCGAACAACGGATCTGGACCCTGACCAAGACCGGCGATGACACCTGGACCGGCACCGCTCCCGGTGTGCTGGGCACAGCCAGTGGGGTCGAAAGGGGCGATACGTTTAACTGGAAGTACAAAATCGACCTGCCCGTCAAAGACGGCACCATACGTGTCAATTTTGATGACTGGATGTGGTTGTTGTCGGATGACCGGTTATTGAACCGAGCCTATGTTTCGCGTTTTGGCGTAAGGCTGGGTGAAGTCATATTGTACTTCGAGAAGAAGTAGTCACCCCGCCAGCACAGCCAGCGGGGCAAGAAAAAATCAGACGGTTCCGCCCAGACTGCCTTCAAGCTCGACCATCTCCTGACCACCGGCCATCAGGTCCTGCAGCTCTTCCGGGGTGATCTGGCCACGCTGCGCCGTACCCAGCGTCTGCCCGCGATTGAGAACCGTGAACCTGTCACCAACCGCCAGTGCATGGCGGACGTTGTGAGTAATAAAGACCACCGCGATCCCCTGCTTGCGCACCTTGTCGATGGTCGCCAGAACGTTGGCTGTTTGGCGCACCCCAAGGGCCGAGGTCGGTTCGTCCAAGATCAGAACCTTCGCCCCGAAATGCACCGCCCGCGCGATGGCGACGGTCTGGCGTTCACCACCTGACAGCGTGCCCACCGCCTGATCGGGTCCGCGCAGGTTGATCCCCATTTTCTTCATCTCTTCCATCGTGACCTTGTTGGCATAGTCATGATCAAAAAAGTGAAGAGGTCCGACCTTCTTTACCGGCTCATTCCCCATGAAGAAGTTGCGCGAGACCGACATCAACGGGATCATGGCCAGATGCTGGTGCACGGTTGCGATCCCGGCCTCGATGGCATCACGCGGGTCGGCGAAATGCATGGGGTGGCCTTCGAACAGAATCTCTCCGTGGGTGGGCTGGTGCACGCCCGACATGGTCTTGATGAAGGTCGACTTGCCCGCACCGTTGTCGCCGAGAAGGCAGTGGCATTCACCGGGGAACACGTCCACCGAGACACCCGCCAGCGCGATCACGCTGCCGAAGTGCTTTTCGATGTTTTTCATCTGGATGATGGGTTCATGTTCGGGATTCATATCAACGCTCTCCCGTGATGATGCGGCGAATATAGGTGTTGAGGATCACAGCCCCCAGCAGGATCACCCCAAGGAAGACCCGGAACAGCGAGCTTTCGACACCGGCAAAGAACAACCCCTGTTGCACCACGCCAAAGATCAACGCGCCCAGCGCCGCGCCCAGTACCGAGCCGTATCCACCGGTCAGAAGCGCGCCGCCGATGACCACGGCGATGATCGCTTCGAACTCTTTCAGCAAACCCCGGTCGGCACCAGCCGATCCGAACTCCATCACCTGACAGACCGCAAAGACGGTGGCGCAGAAGGCCGTGAACATAAACATCAGAATCTTGACCCGGTTCACAGGCACACCCGAGTTGCGCGCCGCCTCAGCATCCCCGCCCGAGGCGAAGATCCAGTTGCCGAACCGCGTTTTGGTCAGCAGCACGTGACCAAAGATGATCAGTGCGATCGCCCAGACGATCAGCATTGGAATACCATCCACAACCGGCTGACCGGCGCGGGTGCCACGCTCGAATACGGCGATGATCCCGGCATCCCCGAGCCATTGGAACAATCCCTGCAAAATTTTACCACCAAAGATCGGCGCCAGCCAATCGCCTTCGGCTGCGTCTTTCACACCGCCGATAATAGTTTTGCGCTCGATCACCTGCGGCAGGAAGATGGTAAAGCCGCGCAAGATGAACAGAAAGGCCAGCGTTACGATAAAGCTGGGCAAACCAGTCCGGATCACGATCCAACCATTCAGCGCGCCGATTGCCACCGCCATTGCAAACGTGACGAGAATTGCCATCCAGACCGGCCACGCGAGCGTGACCGAAAAAATTGCGATCATCATGCCCGAAAAGCCGATCATCGACCCGACTGACAGGTCAAACTCACCCGCGATCATCAGAAGGCAGGCACCCACGGCGATGATCATGAACTGCGCCGAGACAACCGACCAGTTCATCATGCCCTGTGCGTTGAACATGCCGCTGTCAAAAGCGAACAAAAGAAAGAAGGTGAAGACGGCAACGGTGCCAACCATCCCGCCAAGTTCAGGCCGGATCAAGGCTTTGCGCAGCGGCGATATTTCTTTAATCCGTTCGTCGGTTACAGCCGTGTTTTGAGCAGACTCGCTCATTAGAACGCCCCTCCGAGTTAAGCAGTGATTTTGCGTCAGATAGTTGTTGGCGGGCGCCGCTTTGGCGGGGCGCCCGCGCTGTAAGAATCAGCGGTACTCGCCAGCAAATTCTTCGATCTTGGTCAGACCATCAGCAGTTACGAAGCCGGGACCCGAATTGATGTTGTTGCCCGGCAAAACGCCATAGCGGTGGTAGTTGGTCATCACAACAACCGGCAGGTAAGCCTGCAGGAAGGGCTGCTGATCAATTCCCCACTGGATCACGCCAGACTTGATGCCTTTGACAATCTCACCACCCAGATCGAAGGTGCCGAAATAGATGTCACCGGCCATACCATTTTCTTCCAGCGCCAGAATTGTCGGATCAGCCGAGGTTGGACCCAGTGTCAGAACCGCATCAGTATCCGGGTTCGCCGACAGATAGGCCAGCACGCGGTTCTTGATCTCGGCTGGGTCCTGGCCGGCGTCGATCATCTGATCCCCCAGTTCAATGCCCAAGCCGTCTGCAAAGCCCTGACAACGTTCCTGGCTTGAGGGCTGAACGATATAGTGGTTCACACAAAGGAACGAGCCGATGCCGTCACCCTTGGCGCGCTGGCCTGCAGCAAATCCGGCATCATATTCGGGCTGACCCACATACATCAGGGCACCAACTTCCCGGGCCTGATCCGGCGTACCAGTGTTCATGATGATCACATCAACGCCCGCATCGACCGCCGATTTGATCGGTCCGCTCAGCACATCATAATCCGCCAACGTGGTAATGATCCCGTTCGGACCCGAAGCAGCCGCCTGATCGATAATCCGCGCCATATCGGCAAGGTCGCCAGTGGGCGGATTGCGGTATTCGACTTCGACACCCATCTGGTCGCCTGCCAGCGCGATGCCGTTCTTGATCGTGTTCCACCAGCTATCGCTGTCTGGCGCGTGGCTGACCAGAATGTATTTCTCACCTTCCGCCGCAGCACCCGTGGCTGCGATCAGAGGCGTCGCAGCTACCGCCGCCGCCAGCGCCAACTTCTTCGTCAGTGAAGTCATGATGTCCTCCCAAAACTCATGTTATCGCGGATTGAGGCAGTCCTTCGCACCTCTCCGACTCGAGTTAGAGCATATCTGTCAAAATTTTGCAACCGGTTGCAAACGGTGTCAGATGTGTTTCATACTGTATCTGCCAAAGAATACAGGTAAAAGGACTGCCACTAAACGCAGGAAGGTCAGACGGATCATGGCTGTCACATTGAAAGAGGTTGCAGAACGCGCCGGCGTTTCACGCTCGGCGGTGTCGCGCACTTTCACCGATGGGGCCTCGGTTTCCGACAAGATGCGCCGAAAAGTCGAGAAGGCCGCGCGTGAGCTGGGATACAGCCCAAATGCACTGGCTTCATCTCTGACCACAGGCCGAACTAAGCTGATCGGTCTGGTCTCGAACAACTTCCACAACCCGATATTTCTTGAAGTTTTCGACCTCTTTACCAGGGGGCTGCAGGACCGAGGCCTGCGCCCGTTGCTGGTGAATCTGACCGACGAGGTTGAACCCGAAAATTCGGTACGAATGCTGCGCCAATATTCGGTCGATGGCGTTGTCGTAGCGTCGTCGACCTTGCCGCCCGGGTTCGCAAAAGCGTTTCGGGATGCTGGCGTACCAGTGGTGCACAGCTTTGGCCGGTCATCCTCTTCACCGCAGGTTCATGTGGTCGGGATCGACAATGTGGAATGCGGACGCATGGCGGCCCGCGAGCTGGTCGCGCGTGGTTATACGAGAGTAGCCTTTCTAGGCGGACCCGAAGCGGCGACCTCGACTCAGGATCGCCATGCAGGCTTCATGTCAGAGATGGCCCGGCATCCTAGCATTGATGTGACCTGCTCGTTTGCTGAGGCTTACTCATTCGATGCAGGTCGTCAGGAAATGCTACGCTTGCTCCAATCTGAGCGGGCTGATGCATATTTCTGCGGCGATGACGTGTTGTCCATCGGGGTGTTGTCCGCGATTCTGGATAGTGGCCTAAAGGTGCCCGAAGACATCGGCATCATCGGCCTGAACGACATGGAAATGGCACGGTGGGAGAATATTGATCTCACCACCATCCATCAGCCGATCCGGCAAATCGTGAGTTCTTCGATCGAGCTGATGGTGGCAACCCTGAACGAACCCGACCGATATCCGGAGGCACGGATATTCCCATGCTCGGTGGTGGAACGGGGCACATTGCGCCCCGTATCTGAGAGTTAACGAAACATCGGTGGCCGGGCATCCATCCACGCGCTGCCCTGTTTCGCCGACTCGACCGCTGTATGCACAGCCGCCATCGACCGCACGCCGTCTGCCGCATTGGGCAAGCCGTCGCGGGTTTCCCCGGCAATTGCATCTGCGAGATCGCAATAGATATTCGCAACCGCCAACGGGAACCCTTCAGGATGCGCAATCGCCACCCGGCTGAGTCGTTGCGCGTCTTCATGCAGCCCGCCTTCGCCTTTTTCTATGATCTGCAGGCGACCACCAACAGGCGTGTAGATAAGCTGGTTCGGCTGCTCCGACGCCCATCGAAGACCGCCGGTTTCTCCGAACACCTGAATGTCGAACCCGTGCTGCCGACCGATGGCGACCGAAGAGGTCCACAACCGGCCAACAGCGCCTTTTGTCGTGCGGAAGTTGACCATGGCATCATCTTCAAGTTCACGGCTGCCAATGGTTGAAGCAAAATCTGCAGACAGGGTCTCAACCTCATCATCCGCAATGAATCCGGCCATGTGCATCGCGTGGATACCGCAATCAGCGAACTGCCCGGAAACACCCGCCATCGCAGGATCATAGCGCCAGCGCACGCGTGGATTGTCAGCATCAGTGGCGTCTCCGTGATGGCCGTGACTGAAATTGGTAACGACCAGACGGATTTTGCCGATCTCACCTGCGCGCACCATCGCGCGAGCCTGACGCACCATCGGATAAGCCGAGTAACAGTAGTTTACCGCGCAAATCTTCCCTGATTTCTCGGCGACTTTGACAATCTCTTCGCCCTCTTCCACCGTCATGGTCATGGGCTTTTCGCACAGCACGTTGAACCCGGCCTCAAGGTACGCTTTGGTGATCTCGAAATGCGTCGCATTTGGAGTGGCTACAGTGACCAGATCAATCCGATCCTCGCGCCCGCGCTCACCTTCCAGCATCTCGGTCCAGTCGCCGTAGGCTCGGTCTGCCGCGATACCCAATCGTTGGGCGTATTCGCGACCAATGTCAGGCCTGTGATCCAGCGCTCCGGCGGTGAATTGGAAATGCCCGTCCGCCAGCGCCCCCAACCGGTGCGCCGGTCCGATCTGGCTGCCTTCGCCGCCTCCGATCATGCCCCATTTCAGCTTGGTCATGGTCTGGACCTCCTTAACTGAAACCAATTGATTCAAGGTATTCACGATTCTTCCGCGCGTCCCCTACAGGATCAGGGTCGAGCGTTGGGTCGCAATCCTGCTCGACCGTGCACCATCCTGTGAAACCAGCGTCCAGCAGCACCTGGCGAACGGTCGGAAAGTCCACGTCGCCGTCGCCCAGATTGCAGAAAATCCCCTGCCCGCAAGCATCATAGAAGCCCGTCCGATTGGCAATTACATCCGCTTTCACTGTCGGAGAGATATCCTTGAAGTGCATGTACGAGATCCGATCAACGTAGCGCTTCATGAAGCCGACCGGATCGAACCCGGCATAAGAGTGATGCCCCGTATCGAAGCAAATTTTAAGAAGGCTTTCATCGACCTCGTCCAGCAAACGGATAAGTTCAGGTTCAAAGTCCATGAAGCCCGCAGCATGAGCGTGCATCCCAACGGTCAGCCCGTATTCCTCGGACCCGATCCGCGCGCTTTCAGAAATCCGATCCCGGAACGCCGTCCACTCGGCCTTGTCCATCTGCTCAGCCTCATCGGCGCGACCAGCGGTTGGCGCGCGGCGGGGTGAGATCGCATCGATCAGCACCATGTGCTGCGCCCCATGCGCTTTCAATGCGCGAGCGGTGCGGTGGGTGGCGTCCAGCACGTCTTCCCACGCGTCGGGGTCGTGATAGTTGCGGAACACAACGCCGCCGATCAGTTCAAGATCATGCTCGGCCAGCGCATCGGCTAGCACCGCAGGGTCTTCGGGCATGAAACCCACCGGGCCGAGTTCGATACCCTTATACCCGGCCGCAGCGCATTCGCTGAGAACGGTTTTCCAATGCGGATTGCGCGGGTCCTGCGCAAATTCCACGCCCCAGGAACAGGGCGCATTGCCAATTCTGATGCTCATCTTGTCTTGTCTCCGATGCTCAGAAATCTTCGATATTTTTCCAGCTTTCATCCGCTGACGATGCCAATGCCGCAGCGACGACCCGGTTGACCTCATGCCCGTCGTGGAAGGTCGGCCAGACCGGTTTACCTGTCTCGATCGCGCGCAGGAAATCTCGCGCCTCGATGATGATCTGATCCTGATAGCCCGTGCCATGGCCCGGCCCTTGACAGAACGGCTCATAGTCCGGGTGCGCAGGGCCGGTCAGGATCTTGCGAAAGCCACGCTCAGCTTCGGGACCCTCCATACGGTAGAGCCACAAAACGTTCTGGTCTTCCTGATCAAAGCGGATCGCACCCTTGGTGCCACTGATCTCATAGGCATAGCCCATCTTGCGCCCAGTCGCGATTCGACTGATATAGATCGATCCCATTGCTCCGTTCGCGAACCGCACCATCATCTGAGCGTGGTCGTCATTGTCAACTTCGCCACCCGGGCGGCTATTGTGCACGGTTTCGACCTCGGCCATCACGCGTGAAATCGGGCCGATCAAAGCCAGTGCGGCATTGATCATATGAGGCGCAAGATCACCCATCGTTCCGTTCGACATTCCTGTTGTACGCCAGGTTGCCGGGGCTTGAGGGTGCGCGTAGAAATCTTCGGTATGCTCACCCCGAAACCATGTGATGTCGCCGATCTCTCCTTCGGCTATCAGAGCGCGAGCGTATTGGCTGGCCGGGGTGCGGATATAGTTGAAACCAACCATGTTGGCCAAGCCCGAGGCCTCGGCCGCTGCTGACATCGCCGCACCATCCTCCAGCGACGCGCCCAAAGGCTTTTCACACAGCACAGGTTTGCCCAGCGCAAACGCTGCCTGAGCGATCTCGCGATGTGTTTCCGGAGGCGTGGCGATCACAACGGCCTCGACCTTCGGGTCGTTCACCAACACACGCCAGTCATTCGTCGAGCGCGCGAATCCATAGGCCTGACGATACCGCTCAGCGCTTTCCGGTGACGAGGCGCACACCATCTCTAACCGTGGTCGCAAGGCCGTGTTGAACACCGCCCCAACCGAGGACATGGCGACCGCATGGGCCTTGCCCATATATCCGCCGCCTAGAATGCCAATGCCGATCTCTGCCATTCCGACGTCCTCCCTCGCTTTTTCTTGAAAACCATTTGCAACCGGTTGCAAAACTTGTATCGTGAGAATAGGACTCTCGCAAGCTGCATTCGGCACTGCATCATAATTTTCCTAAAGGAGCCCGCAGACATGTCCGCGCAACACGACACTGTTTACCTGACAACAGCGCAGGCGATCATTCGCTGGCTGTCGAACCAGTTCATCGAGATCGACGGGCAAGAATATCGCTTATGTGGTGGTGGTTTCGGGATTTTTGGCCATGGCAACGTGACCTGCCTGGGTGAAGCCCTGAACACAGTGCGGGATGAGCTGCCGCTGTATCGTGGGCAGAACGAACAAAGCATGGGATTCGCCGCTTCGGGCTATGCCAAGCAATGGCTGCGTCAGCGATTCATGTTCTGCACTGCCAGCGCGGGACCGGGAACAGCGAATCTGCTGACAGCCGCCGGTCTGGCCCATGCCAACCGCCTGCCGATGCTGATGCTGTGCGGGGACACCTTCATCACCCGCTTGCCGGATCCGGTTTTACAGCAGATGGAGAATTTCAACGATCCAACCTTTGGCCTGAATGACGCGTTCAAGCCGGTCAGTCGGTATTGGGACCGCATCACCCATCCGGCGCAGGTGATCCAATCGCTGCCCGCTGCCATTGCGACGATGCTGGATCCCGGCGATTGCGGCCCTGCGTTCCTCGGGTTGCCACAGGATGTTCAGGGCTGGACCTATGACTATCCGGTCAAGTTCTTCGAGAAGAAGGTGCATCGCATTCGCCGTCAAACACCCGATGCAGATGAGATTGCCGATGCGGCCGCTGCGCTGACCAGAGCGAAGCGTCCAATCATCATAGCGGGCGGTGGTGTGCAGTATTCGCAAGCCGTGGCTGAACTGACCGAATTCGCAGAGAGTCACCAGATTCCGGTGGTCGAAACCATCGCTGGCCGCGCCAATATGCTTGCGACTCATCCGCTGAATATCGGCCCGATTGGCGTGACCGGATCAGACAGCGCCAACGCGATTGCGGAACAGGCCGATGTGATAGTTGCCATTGGAACCCGGCTGCAGGATTTCACGACAGGATCATGGACAGCCTTTTCCAAGGACGCCCAGTTCATCTCGATTAACGCCGCGCGACATGATGCGGGCAAGCATATGTCATTGCCGGTTGTCGGGGATGCTAAACTGTCAATTCAGGCTCTAACACAGGCGATTGATTACTCTGCGCCATCCGATTGGGTATCTCTGGCGCAGGACGAACGGCGTAAATGGGATGCCTATGTGGCCGAGAATGTCGCGTACGGGAACCGTCCTAGTTCTTACGCGCAAGCCATCGGCGTTGTGAACGAACTTTGCGACCCGCGCGACCGTCTGATCGCCGCTGCCGGAGGTTTGCCCGCCGAGGTCACTGCCAATTGGCGCACCCTGGATATCGGCACAGTCGATGTCGAGTTTGGCTTTTCCTGCATGGGCTATGAGATCGCAGGCGCTTGGGGCGCGCGCATTGCCCAATCTGAGCGTGAGCCGGATAAGGACACGATTACCTTCTGCGGAGATGGCTCATATCTGATGCTGAACTCGGACATCTATTCCTCGGTTCTGAGCCGTAAGAAGATGATTGTTCTGGTGCTGGACAATGGCGGTTTTGCAGTCATCAACAAGCTGCAGAACAACACAGGCAACGAAAGCTTCAACAACCTGCTGGAAGACTGCCCCACCATCCCCGAAGCCTTTGGCGTTGATTTCGCGGCCCACGCGGCCTCGATGGGGGCCACCAGCGAAAAGGTCGCGAACCCGGCGGAACTGGCCGAAGCGTTCAAGCGCGCCAAGGCCAGCGACAAGACTTATGTGATTGTGATGGACGTGGACGCCTATGAAGGCTGGACCACTGAAGGCCATGCATGGTGGGAGGTTGGAACACCCCACACTTCGGCTAACGAGAAGGTTCGTGATGCCCATGTCGAATGGGAATCGACCCGCGAAAAACAACGCAAGGGCATCTGATGAAACGATTCAAGGCAGAAACGGCTGACCCAGACGTCATTGTGGATGAATTGCTGAACGGTGACGGAGTCGTCGCAATCTCGGGCCTTTTCACCCCTGAAGAGATCGCCGAGGCACGTGCCATCGTCATGGCCGAATCCGAATCGGCGGCCGAGAAAGTGACCCATTTCCAAGGCGCTGCGGAAGAAGATGGCAAACTGAACCTGCAGCGGCGGGTCTGGAACCTGTTGGCCAAGGGCGACGTGTTTTCACGCATGGCTGCGCATCCGGTTCTGATGAAGATCCTCCGCAAGTTTCTGGGGACCGAGTTCATCATGGGCTCGATCGCTGCCAATCGCATCCTGCCGGGCGGGCCGGGGCAGGAGCCGCATGTCGACTATCCCTATTGGGACTTTCACAGCCCCGAAACGCATCCCGTCGGTCTGAATGGATCATTTCCGATGAATGCACAGGTCTCGGTTTTGCTGGACCCGTTCACCAAGGAAAGCGGCGCGACCGGCTATGTACCCGGATCGCAGAAAGAGCTTCGTTATCCCACGCCCGAAGACAAGTTCTATGACAAATGCGAGCAGATGACCGGTGAGCCTGGCGATGTTGCTCTGTTTTATGGCGTAACGTGGCATTGCGCGATGCCGAACAAAGCGGATCACGACCGCAGCGCGATCCTGATCCAGTATCTGCCCAAATGGGTTAAACCGATGGAAGATATGCCCGCTGCGCTACCGCAGGATTTCCTTGATCAGGCAAGTCCCGATCTGCGGCAGTTGCTGGGCCTGAATTATCCCTACCCCGAGGTGCTGGATGCCGCGCGGGCAGGCAATACCGAGGGGCGCACGTGACTCTGATCGAAGGTATAAAAGGTAACCGCTTTGCCGTGTTCGGCAGGGCCGGAATGGACATGTTTGCGGATCCGGTCGGAACCAAAAGCGAAGACGCACAAGTGTTTCGCGCCGATCTGGGCGGATCAAGCGCCAATATCTGCGCCGGACTGGTGAAGCTGGGATCGCAAGCGGCGCTGGTCACCTCGGTCTCGGATGATGCCGTGGGGCGGTTCTGTGTGAACCGGCTGCGGGACTATGGCGTTGAAACGAGATATGTCCGAGCTGTGGGTGGCGAGGCGCGTACGTCCTTGGCTGTCTACGAAAGTTGCATTGAAGACTTTCAGAATGTCATCTACCGCAACGGCGCCGCTGATTTCCAGGTAACCGAGGCGGATATGGATGAGGTCGACTACAGCGCCTTCTCAGCCCTGATCACGGCGGGCACGGTGTTTGCTGCGGAACCCTCACGCTCGGCCACCTTCCGCGCATTTGAAAATGCGCGCGCCTCAGGTCTGCCGGTGATCTTCGACATCGATTACCGCCCCTATAGTTGGCCATCACCCGAAGTCGCCTCAGAGGTTCTGACCCGCGCAGGGAATGAAAGCGATCTGATCGTAGGCAATGATGAAGAGTTCGGCTTTATGGCGGGCGGCATCGAAAAAGGTTTAGACAAGGCCCGCGAATTGGCGGCCAACGGCAAGATGGTGATCTACAAGATGGGCCATGAGGGGGCCATTACGCTGGCAGACGGACAAGAGGTCCGCACCGGTATCTACCCCGTTACCGCCGTGAAGCCCAACGGCGCAGGCGACAGTTTTCTGGCCGGACTGCTGGCCTCGACCGCTGCCGGGCATGACCTGCGCAATGCGGTGCTGCGCGGTTCGGCCTGCGCGTCGATCGTCGTGTCGAAACCCGGATGCGCCGGGGCCATGCCGACGACGCCCGAACTTGACGAATTTCTGGCCCAACACCCGGGCTCCACGGATACCTGAAAGGAGACGCAGATGCATATTGCGCCCCATGACAACCAGAACAAACCTATCGTCGATGCCGACCATGATCTGGTGCCGCTAAACTATTTCAACATCGTCAAACTGAAAAAGGGCGAGGTGTTCGAATATGCCGTGCCGGGCTATGAGACCTGCATCGTGCCCGCCACCGGTACCGTGGATGTCGATGTGGACGGCGCGATCTATACCAACCTTGGCAACCGCACCATCGACGTCTGGGATGGCGAGCCCGAGGGCGTATACGTTCCCGTCGGCGCCAAGGTTCGAATAACCTGCATGACGGATGAAACCGAAACCTTCATCGCGGGCGCAAAATTCGACCGTGTGCTTGAACCCTTTGATGTCCGCGTACCCGAGCTGGATCTGGTGCAGTATGGATCGGACGACACCAAAACCCATCGAAAAATCAAACACATTCTGGGCGCGAACCATCACGACAAGGTCGGCCGCTTGCTGGTGTCTGAACTTTATACCGTGGGTCAGGGCGGCTGGTCCGGCTTTCCCAGCCACAAACATGACACCGACCGCAAAAGCGACGATGGCGAAATGATCGAAACCCGCCATGACGAAACCTATAATTTCCGCTTCCGGCCCAACTATGGTTCTGGCGTCCAGATGCTGCAGCGCGAAGACAACAAGCCGGGTGATGCCTATCACATCATGGATGGCTCGACGATCCTGCTGGACAAGGGCTATCACCCCTGCGCAGTTTTGCCGGGGTATGAAATGTACTATTTCACCATCCTCGGCGGGCTCAGTCAGCGCTCGCTGAAGCAGTATTTCCAACCGACCCATGCAGCCCAGCTGCATACGATCCCGGGCATTATGGACATGGTGGCCAAGTTCAAATGAGCCTTGTGACATTATCGGACGTGCTGCAACCCGCGCTGCGCGACGGCTATGCCGTGGTAGGGTTGGTGACGCTGGGCTGGGAGGATATGCGTGCCTACGTGGCCGCTGCCGAAGCCGAAGGCGTACCGATCATCCTGCAAGCCGGCCCATCATGCCGCGAACACACGCCGCTGCCGGTTCTGGGCAAGATGTTCCGCCATCTGGCCGAATGTGCCAGCGTGCCCGTCGTGGCGCATCTGGACCATGGCTACACCCATGACGAATGCCACATCGCCATCGACAGCGGCTTCACCTCTGTCATGTTTGACGGCTCACGCAAGCCTTTGGAACAGAATATCGCCGAGACCACTGCAATTGCCGAGATGGCCCATGCCGCTGGTGTCTCCTGCGAGGGTGAAATCGGTTTTGTCGGCTATTCGGGTGGTGAAGGTTCGGACGGAACCGACCCGGCGGAAGCCGCGCAATTCGCCCGAGAGACCAGCGTGGATGCAATGGCGATCTCGGTCGGCAACGTCCACTTGCAGCAGAACAAAGAGGGCGGTCTGGACGAGACCCGTATCCGCGCCATCGAAGCCGTGACCGAGATACCTCTGGTGATCCATGGCGGCTCGGGCGTGCCGGTTGCGCAACGTGCTGCGCTGGCGCGCGGATCGAAAATCTGCAAATTTAACATCGGGACCGAGCTGCGAATGGCCTTTGGGAATGCCCTGCGAACGGCCGTGAATGCCGATCCGGACAGGTTCGACCGCGTTCAAATACTGAAAGATACACATGAACCGGTGGTCGAGGCGACGCGCCGAGTACTGAAAGCGTTCAAAGGGGCATGACATGCTGAATATTGGGCTATTGGGATGCGGGCGGATCGGTCAGGTTCATGCGCGCTCGATCGGGCAGATTGATGGCGCACGGGTGAGCGCAGTGGCGGACGCATTCACAGAACCGGCTCAGATGCTGGCCGACAAAACTGGCGCACAGATCCTGTCGGCGGACGAACTGATCGAAAGCAAAGATGTCGATGCTGTCGTCATCGGTACTCCGACCGACACCCACTACGATCTGATCCATAAAGCGGCGAATACCGGCAAAGCGATCTTCTGCGAAAAGCCGGTGGACATGTCCGCTGACCGCATCCGCGACTGCATCAAGGTGGTCGAAGCCACCGGCGTGCCCTTCATGACGGCCTTCAACCGCCGCTTTGATCCGAGCTTTGCCAATATTCAATCCCGCATCGCCGAAGGTGAGATCGGCGCGGTCGAAATTGTTACCATTCTGTCCCGCGACCCCTCGCCGCCACCGATCAGCTATATCGAAAGCTCAGGTGGGTTGTTCCGCGATATGATGATCCATGACTTGGATATGGCACGTTTCTTACTGGGCGAAGAACCTATCAGCGTTTACGCTGTTGGATCATCGCTCGTCGATCCCGAGATCGGCAAAGCCGGAGACGTCGACACCGCAGCCGTAACCCTGACGACGGCCAGTGGCAAGATTTGCCAGATCTCCAACTCGCGCCGCGCCAGCTACGGCTATGATCAGCGCATCGAGGTGCATGGCGAGAAGGGCATGTTGCGGGCTGAAAACATGTTGGAGAATGCGGTTGAGGTCGCGACTCCGTTGGGTTTCCGCAAAGCCCCCGCCCAGCATTTCTTTCTTGAACGCTACGAAGGCGCCTATCAAGCCGAGATGGCCCATTTCATTGCCGCTGTGTCCGGATCAGGACAACTTGCACCAGGTATCATCGATGGGCTGCGGGCTCAGTTGCTGGCCGATGCGGCGGACGCGTCCTTGAAGCAGGGCATCGTTATCAGCCTCGCTTGAGGTTTTTGGGAAATCATCGAGGTTCAAGGTACGACGCGCCAAACTCGTACCCCCTCAAGAAATCATCAGACATCTTCTAGGCGCGCCGTATCGTTTTGGTATCTGGGCGAGATGTCCGGAATGTGTCTGAAAGATTAATTTTCCCAACTACGGGGAACCCCCAATATACGGGCCTACACGCATCGCATAACCTGAGCTCAACGGACCACTTTCACTGTTCCGTGTATCCCCTTCAGAGGGGTTGGCTCGACCCCCTCGCCAACCCCTCTGCTAGGTGGAATGTGAGGCGACGCTTTCAATCTAATACCGCCACCGCGAGATTTGGACGAAGCGGGCTTGTTTTCGGGCCCTAGACCTGTTCACTTTGGGTGACGACGGCGTCAACGATGAACGAAAAAGAAGTACATGGTGTTTCTTTAATTTTTTAGTTTCAATGTCTTACTACAAAGCCACCGACACCCCGAGAGAACAGTTGTCACGAGCGCGACAACATGCGCCTAAAGGCCCTACAACTTTGCGGTGCTACATTAGATCGCTGAAACAAGCGCATTCACGGCTCCGGCAAAACCAGCCACTGCCACAACACTTGCCAAAATGACGCAAAGGATTTCCAACGCACTAAGTTTCATATCGGCCCCCACCGGAATGCTGCACCCGGCATAGAGCAAGTCTTGAAAGGCGAAAAGTGAGCTTATGTTTACGTTGCGGAAACTTGCTATCCAGGCAGCGCTTACTTGCTCAGATACCGCTCTCAGGACGTTAGTTGGGGTCGTTCTGATGGCATTTCTATCTTGACCTGTTGCACCTCTGCATCGCCGATTGCACATCATTCGGCGCGCAACGATCAATGGAAAGATACCTGAAACTGCGCCCATAGAATCTAATGGCGCTGTCGAGGTACGCCATAACTACACCGAGATGCGCGATACAAAAGGTTTGAACGCGCATTGTATCAACGCCACCGAAAATGCGCTTCATTCATTGGACGATCAGAAGACTGCTCGTGGGGCGGCATATCGAACTAGGTAACCCCCTCAAATCCAGTTGGAAAAACTAGAAAGTGCTAAAAATAAAGACATGCCGCCCACTGTGCCAGGATGGCATTATGGCAAAAATGTGTCCACGGCTAAATTCGAAACTCTTAGTTCGCGAATTGGAAACAAGATGTTTCGGAAAGATTCTCGGGGTCACAGAGAACCCTACACTTCGAAGGTGCTCAGTGATGAAAGTTTGAATGCAAAAGATAACACTATGACGACACTCTCTCCACCTATGAAGAAGGCTCGATAAGCGGACCATCGCTGCTTGGTGTCCTTCTCAGCAGAAACTACGATACCTCTCATTGGATGAGGGATAGCCTCATCAAGCTTCAACCGAATTGCACGGCCAACACTGGATGGGCACTTCCCGAGCTACTGAACTGACACTTTAAACTGGAATGCATCTTGCTTCCCCATCTGTGCCCATCGCGCATCCTTCGTTCCAGAGAACGGTTCAAGTCATCAAACCTTGGGAGCAAAATTTGTTCTAAACAAAAAACGGGGGAGTTCTAGGTTAGTTCAATATACTTCAACTGATAAGCATCCATTTTGACGAAATATAGTACAATGCTTCAATTGGTAGAAATCCAAAGATCTAATTCAATTGTAACACGACCCTTGGGTTTTACCGTTGTGTTGTCATAGAGAAAGATGAATTAGCAGCGCTTGAAGTCTTGGTACGTGTTGATGCAAAAATAGAATCCAATGACAAGATGTCAAGAAACGCCTTTTGTCGATATTCAAGTGGCATTCACTCTTTGACCTCTTAATGTGCATCCTTATCTCGCGCTGCGACGGTGCGTTTCTTTCTTATTCACCGGAATCAAGCACTTATGAAGTAATGCGGAAGCTTTCCCTCTTTAACATCTACCAATGACCGGAAAGTATCAGTTCATATCGCCCACCACTAAATTTATTTATTTATATCTGGCACTTAACAAATACCTGCGTTCGCAATTGCAAATGTCGAGCGCGTTTAATGTCGACGAGTTACTGAGATTAGTGTACTACTGAGCCTAACTGTGGGGTTATTTTTATTTAAAACAATCGATCAGGGTGTCGAATTTTAGGCATTAGAAACGTTTAATCTATTTACTTTGAGGTCAAGATATGGGGTAGACCAGACAAAGTTTTCCAAGACTAAAACACCCGAAGCCCGCCTAATGGCCATCGTGTTCATTGATGCATGTGGGTACTCGTTAGCGGTTCGCGAAACTGAAATGCGAACCCTATCCACTATTCGCGCGGATCTGAATCTAGCCAGTGAAGTAGTGGTCGCACTTGGAGGTGAAGTCACGGGTATTGCTGGTGATGGTTTTTGCGCGACATTCAGAAGTGTTTCAGTCGCGGTAGAAGCCTCGTTGAGGGTACAGGAAACTCTTTCTGAACAAGTCGGAAACTATGATCGCGGGTTCAGGATCGGTGTACATGTTGGTGATACATTTGAAATAGACCGCCAAATCATAGGGAACACCGTGAACACTGCGGCCCGTATCGAAAGTGCTGGATCGGCCGGTGACGTCCTGGTCTCCAGTGCGGTCCGAAATTCGCTTCGGGGTGGAAACGACTTTCGGTTTGTCTCCATCGGCTACCCAACACTAAAAAATCTGGGAAACTCTCTCGAGTTATTCAAGGTGATCAGAGTTTCGGACCAAGGGTCGCTGACAAAGGCCCGTCTCGAATTGATTGGGTATCCGAAGTATTGGGGCTCCCAAAACACTTTGCTGGACCTAAGCAACGAGCAGACAATGCTTCTCTCGCTCTTAGCTTGCTCTCAAGGTGTTTTTTCAGCGCATCGGGCTGGCGAAATTATTTGGGAGGACCAGTCTACTTCTGAAAGGTCTGCTTTATTGGAGCGGCTCGTCGACGCCACCAATGAACACACCGGTTTGGCAACCCTAATCAGTCTAGTTCGCGACAAAGATCTCATTTACCTCAATCAACAAGAGTTGGAAATAGACGTAACAGAGCCAACAGCAGAACCATCAAACAATAGGCTGTTGGAGGGTTTCAAATGCCGCAGTGCTGCTTTCATGGATTGGCTCCAGCATCAACGGTCTGCGGTTCGATGCATCAACCAAGATGGTGCTAGTCTAGTAAGTAAAACCGATCTCACAACTCAGCCAACGCCTAATGCATCATGGGTAGAAACTACGAGAACAAATTTCGTAATTGGCCTTCTAGCCTCAGATGTGGGAGCGGGATCGGAGAAAGCCTCTTTCGTAGCAAATATCGTCGCAGAGCAGCTATCAAAATCTCTTTCGGAAACCGAGGCCCTGATTGTTCAGGACTATCGCACCCCGAACGTGCCCGGGCCATACAACTCTAGCCCCAGTCACGGTGTTGGTCCCGACTTGTTTCTTCAGTGCAGAGCGTCAGCCTGCGAAAGCATGCTTCAAGTTTCTGTCACTGCAATGCGCCCCGAGGACCGGAAAGTTATTTGGAATCAGAATGTGGTGGCTGATCAGGGCGACTTTCTTGGGCTCTCAACCTCCAGCGTTGCAGCTTTTGTAAGCTACGCTACCGATGCGCTCCTCACGGCATTGGTGAACGGGCGTCATATGCGCGACCCCGCTGCCCATCATGCTGCAAAGACGGCGATCTCCGCAGTCCATCACTTGCTAACAATGTCCGGACCCGGTTTGGACCATTTGCAGGCAGACATATTGGCAGCCTACGAAATCGACCCCAAGCCTGTTTACTTGGCCTGGCTAGCATATTTTACGACGTTCCAAATCGGCGAACGTTACGGAACGTGGGACATTGAGCTTGAAGAAAGAGCACGAGAGCTTGCGAGGCGAGCAGTCGAAGCTGACGCAGATAACGGGACCGTTTTAGGGCTTGTCGCTCACGTCTATTCCTACGTGTTCCGCGAGTTTTCGATTGCTCAGGACCTTTCTGACAGAGCCCTGGAGCTGAGCCCATATCGTGCAATGTGTTGGGATTCTGCTGCGATGCTCTATTGCTATACCGATCGTCCGAGGCTTGCAGTGGAGGCCGCGAACAAAGCTAGGGTTATCGGACGGCACAGCCCTTATCGTCATCTATTCGACGGCGCAAGCTGCGTAGCTTCGTTGGTAAATGGCGACTTCGAACAAGCCGTCAAATTTGGCGAAAACGTAATGGCGGTACAACCACAGTTTAAAGCAGTTATGCGCTATCTGGCGGCATCTTACGGTCACTTGGGCGATCACACCAAAGGTGAGAAAGCGTTACATCGACTTGTCGAATTGGAGCCAGACATGTCTCTCACAAGTATTCGAGAAGACTGGTTTCCGGTTCCAACCCGCTTCAGCGCAAAACTTATGGAGGATGGTCTGAGCCGTATCGGGCTGCCAAAACAAATTTAGTATTTCGATCAAGGGAGGGGGATTCATTGAATTACGTTAGTTTTCTCAACAACTTCGGTATGCTCGTTCGGCGTGGGGAATTGATTTCGTGTAAAGTTTTAAAGCTGGCGAACTTGGGCGCAGAGGACAATCCTGAGCGAAATAGGGATGAACTTGTATCGCTAATCTATGACGAACAGCAGCAAACATTCTGGGCGTACATCAATGCGATTCGTGAGATCAAGGACGACATAATTGATGATCCAACACTTGAAAAATTGAATTTGTTTTTTGATGAGATGACTCTGGTAGATCGTCTTCAGCGGAACGAACAAGTAGCTAATTCGGTTGCCACAGAAATTGGAAGCCGGTCTGCACTCGGAGCCGCTGTAATCGCGATGGGTCAGTCTTCATCCTTTGCCCTGAACCGCAACAGAAATAGAAACCGCAATAGAAACAGGAATCGAAATAGAAACAGAAATAGGAATCGAAATAGAAACAGAAACCGCACTGAGTTCGATTTCGGTGGGAGCGATGCCTCATTTGGGTGGCGCGAAATGCGTGATCTCTGTAAAATTGGCATTCCTATTGATACAAGTATTCTCGGGAAAATCTGGGAGAATATTGATCTTCTACCACCTCCAGGACCCGATGAAAGCCTGAACGAAACCACTCATCTGCTGGAGCTTCAGGAGCAACTGAAACAGCCAGATCAAGTGCGCCGTCGCGACGAAATTGTTGCACAAGCGCAGTTCGGAATTGACGATTACCTGACCCCTTTAGGGATTGACGAGCAGGGCGGATTTGATGCGACGAAGGCCTTGATGGTCATCCTGCTGGAAATCACCAACGAGATCGGCCTTACTTACAAGAATAGGTTCAGCCGACCTCGACCAAACATCGTGCAGCCGCTTATCCGTCCTTACATCCCCGTACCCTATCACGCTGCATATCCATCCAACCATTCTTATCAATCATTCGCGATTGCAGAGCTGTTCTCTCGGCTGGTTCCCGAGCATCCGGGAACGATAGCGCTTTTCCATCGCGCCCAGCGTATTGCCGAGAACCGAGAATGGGCAGGTCTACACTACCCAAGTGATACAGCTGCAGGACGAAGTCTCGCAAAGAAAACAGTGGTTTATCTAACAGAAGCACTCGATGAATTGATGGATGAAGCCCAAGACGAATGGCTGGGATAGCTACAAAGGGGAGGTGAGCCAATGCCTGTTGGCGATGAGTTATATAAACGTTACTACTATCTTTGGCATCTGGTGGCGATCAATGCGATTTCCGTACCAACTGGCACCTCATCTGGTGAGGTTTGCCCGACGATAACTGGTGTCGAATGGGATTTTGCAGGACGGGATGTAAAAATTGGCCTCATTGATATGGGGGTGGCCCGGCATCATCCAAACTTAGAAGCGCCAGAGGCCCCCCTTCCCCCTCCAGATCAAGTTATTTGGAATGACGCAATTGATCTAGCGAGCCACCCGTATGGAGCAAAGTACGAGGAGTTATCGGCATATCCTGCAGCAAACAGACACCGCGAGCTACCAGAACAACATTTGACCGGAATCAGCGCTTTGGTCATACCTGGTCTCGACCCCGAAGAAACCGAGATAATTAACAGAATTAGTAACGGTTTTGGCGTCAAGCGTTACGTCGATGCCTATGATGATCGGTATGCCGCTCACGGGACTGGATGTGCCGGCCTGACGAGCGGTACCAGTTATGAATTGGATCAGTTCGGCAATGCGGGTAATGTTGCCCCTTACTTTGGCGTAGACCCGCTAAGCAAAATAGTTCCTATCACAACTTCAATATCTCCTAGCCCTGAAGAACTGATAGCGGCCTTTCTTTATGCAGAAGCGAAAGGTGTGGATGTCATTCTATTTCCGCGCGATGCCGCTGACCCTTCGTATTGGCCCGGCTATCCAACCTCTTTTGACGATGATGAAGAGACCCGCCTTCACAAAAGCAAGGCGGGAGAAGTTCATGAAGATATTTTGGATATCCAAAAAGCCTGGGCTCTACTTGAGAAAGTCATAGAATGGGTGAGCAAGCAGACGCCTGTTGTATGCGCCGCAGGTAATGAGGGCAGGAGTGAACTGATTTACCCGGCCAGTTTGTCATCGAATTCCGCAAACGGTATCATTTCAGTAGGCGCCGTCAATTACAACGGCTACCGATCGGGTTATTCCAACTACTCGGGTGATCTGACCGTAGTCGCACCTTCAGATGACGGAGAAGTATATAACCGATACCAAATCCGATTGGACCGTCGCGCTGCTTCAGCAGGCGACTTCTGGGTAGAGAACGTGCACAAAAAGCGCGAACCACCTTATGATGATATCCCTGAAATTTCATTTGCATCACAACGGTTGCTTTCCTTGGATGTTCCAGGACCGCGGGGCTACGTGGAAGGAACATTCGCTGGCCCCGTGAAGAAACGAGAAAGTGCGCGCGACGATCCTTCGGGATTATATGCTGAATTTGGGGGCACATCAGGTGCTGCTGCCTTGGTAGCCGGTGCAATCGCGATGATGCAGCGCAAGTCGACTTCAAAGGTGTCAGGTGTTGACGTCAAGAACATTTTCGAAGGTTTTTCGGCTGATACCAATAAACTAAATCTAGACCACTGGTATTGGTTAGATGCAGGGTCATCTTTGCAGCCAGATGCCATGAACTCATATACAACACCGAGCACTGATGAGCTTTTTGGGCAAGCAGGACTATTGGACGTCGCAAAACTACTTTTACAGGTTTGAACAAACTAGGACGTGTGATTGGTCGATACCGCTCCTTTCAAGGCATTTTGCCGCAAAGGAGATTGAATATGGGAATGAAGCGCACGGATTGATTCGTCTCTGCTGCGAGACGGATCAAGCTGATCATTGGGCTTTCATGCAAACAAACTGCGTTTGAACGCGGCATTGGCATTAAGCGATCGGAACGCTTGGCGCAGAATACCAATATCGCGCCATTAATGGGTTGAGATCAGAAGCACGTAGAGCGATAGATTCAGGGTCATCCCTATTCTCCCATTCTTCCTCACGCGTCGATTTTGGAGCGTGGCGCGATGAGGTGAAGACGTTAAGCAATTGCTCCGGGTGATCAATTGTAGTCTGCGCGGGCTGCTCTGGGATTTTCTAAAGTTGGTTGCGGGAGCAGGATTTGAACCTGCGACCTTCAGGTTATGAGCCTGACGA